>CAVTNZ010000083.1:0-57377 GCA_963736185.1 uncultured Gammaproteobacteria bacterium
AGGCCGGGCGTGCACGGCGGGTGACCGCCTGAGACGACTGGTCGCTAACAGCCGAGCAGCTTGACCACCCCATCTGGCTCTCCTGAATCAGGTAAGAGCCCCAGATCCGAGGTGGACTCACCAAAGCGATCCCGAAATGGGTTCGACTGCTGTTTGTTTGAAAACGTGCCACGAGATTGATTGGTGAACGTGACCGCCACAGCGGCCCCGCGGCCTGACCGCCGGCGGGGCCGAATTTCCGGCGACCATACCAGTGGGGTCACACCCGTTCCCATTCCGAACACGGCCGTTAAGCCCACCGGGCCAATGATAGTGCAATAAACGCGAAAGTCGGTTATCGCCGGAATCTTCTACCATTGCCGCCCCGGACCTCTCCATAAGAAGTCCGGGGCGGCTTCAGTTTCCCGGCGGCGCAGTCGACCCATGGTCTAGGTAATGCGAATTCGATTGCAGTTCAGTCGACCTTGCCCGATGATAGGGTGATGGTCTGGCTCCCTCCCTCTACTCCCATAATCCTGAAATGGATGATTCATTGTGAGCACGCTTCGGGAGGTTGAAAATCTGCTCGCGAGGCTGAACCGGGCCGAGAGGGCTCAGCTCTTGCAGTGGGTGGTGCGGGATCTAGGTGATGCATTCCCAGGGATCGAGAGCAACGTCCAGGTCTGCGGGGGCGAATCCTGCATCGTGCGGACCCGGATTCCCGTCTGGGTGTTGGTTCAGGCCAGGAGACTCGGGTCCAGCGAAGCCCAGTTGCTGGGGTGCTATCCGTCATTGAGAGCGGAAGACCTTGCCAACGCATGGGCCTTCGAGCGGACTCACCGCGGCGAGATCGACCAGCAAATCGCCGCGAATGAAACCGCTTGGAGAGGTCATCCCATGGCCCGGATTTACACCAACGAGAATTTCCCTTTACCCGTGGTCGAGGCATTGCGGCGGCTGGGGCACGACGTGGCGACTTCCGAGTGCGGCAACGCCGGTCGGGCCGTTCCCGACCCCGACGTTCTGGCCTTCGCCGTCTCTCAACAGCGGGTTCTCGTCACCCTGAACCGCCGCCACTTCATTCGTCTTCACCAGGTCAGCAGAGACCATCCTCGAAATCATCGTTTGCACGTACGATCCCGCGTTTGATGTACTCGGCCAACGCATTCACGATGCCTTGTTACAACAGTCAGACATGAGCGGGCAGCTCCTGAGAATCAACCGTCCCAGTTGAAAAACTGCCGGCACAACGTGGATTATTCCGGGGCGGAGGCTCGGGACGAGCATGCTCGGGGAGACGCCTGGTACGACAAGAACTCCGGCGGCCAGCCCCATGGAGAGGCCTGGTCACTGGCCGTGAGTACGACGGCTCTGGAACCCTGGCAAGGGCGATGCCTCTCCGGGCCCTTCGCGTAGCAAATAGCCGGAATCGGCGGCCAGGTGACGCCACTGGTCAATTCGTCCCGACGGCCAGCGGATTTCCACGGAATCAACGCGTGATCGATCACCGAGCCGAAATGGAGTCTCGGATCGTGAGCCGATTGGTAGCTCGCCCCGCCCACGCGCTGGGTGATCTGTCGAAGCGGGCCGGCCACGACCGTGATCCTGGCACCGACTCCATCGCGGTTGGACTCGGTTCCCTCCAGCCGGAAGGTCACGAAATGCCCGGGATGTTCGGTCAGGTTGTGAAAGAACGCAAGAGGTTCGTTCAAGGGCAGGATCAGTGAGTCCATTCGGCCGTCGTTGTCGAGGTCTCCGACTGCAAGACCACGGCCGACGCGAGGAACCTGCCAGGGCGGTCCAGCCTGATCCGAGATGTCAACCAGCTTGAGACCTTCCTTACCGGGGCGGTTGGCGTACAACCGCGAGGGCATCGCGTAAGGGTAGTAGGGGCGATCGTCGTTCACATGACCATTGGTAATGATCACGTCGAGCCGGCCCTGGTTGGTTGTGTCGACCAGACCCATGCCGAAACCCAGCAGATAGCGGGTTGCTAGCCCGATGCCGGTGGCAGCGCGGAGTCCGTGAACAAGTCTTGCCCCAGGTTGCGGTAGAGTGTCGTGCCCTCACCGTAGAAGTTGTTCACCATCAGGTCCGGCAGACCATCACCGTCAAGGTCGCCGCAGGCCACTCCCATTCCGGCCTGGTATCCCCCGCCGGCGTTGCCGGCGACACCCGAAGTCAGCGCACGATTCCTCGAACCGCCCACCTCCCTTATTGAGGAACAGGTAGTTCGCGGTGCCGTCATTGGATACGAACAAATCAACGAGATGATCGCCGTTGACATCGGCAGCAACCACGCCCAGCCCACGCCCGCCGGGATCGACGAAACCGGCCGGACCGGTGATGTCGGTGAATCGGTCGCCAAGGTTCCGGAAGACATGGTCGGGGGCCGGTTTCCACCTTGCTGGGGTCGCAGTATAAGTATTCACCCTTGTCATTCTGGCAGAGCCGCGGGTGCTCGGGTTTCAGAGCATGTAGTGGCAGACATAGAGGTCAAGACGGCCGTCGTTATCCAGGTCGGCGAAGGCCGCCGAGGTCGGATTATCACGCGGGCCGGCCAGCCCCATCGGCGTGACGTCCTCGAAAGACCGGCCGCCTCGATTGTGCAGCAGGACGTAAGTGCTGAGACGGGTCAGGAAGAGATCGGGAAATCCGTCGTTGTCGTAATCACCCACGGCAATTCCCAAGCCGAAGCCGTGTCCCGCAGCAGTGCTTGCAGGCCGGTTTCTTCGGTGACGTCTTGAAAGTGCCATCGCGGCGGTTGCGGAAGAGCCGGTCCTTCCGATCTGCCGCCTTGGCCAGGCGCGCCGGCATGGCCTTGAGCGGCCCCCCTTGCTCACAGAGACGTCAGCCAGCCGTCACCGTCGTAATCGATAAGCCGATTCCTCCGCACATCGTCTCGTGCAAGAGGTGTTCGGTGCTTTCGCTGTTGTCGAAGACGAACCGCAAGCCGGCCGGCCCGGCATCGTCCCGAACGTGGGAGTCGGCTGCTTTGCAGAGCCGTCTTCGCGCTCAGGTCTGCTATCGCGGTTGCTTGTTTACCTGGCTCGGGAGCCACTTCGGGGCGGAACTCGGCAAGCCGGTCAGCGAGCGACGGGCTCTTGGCGTTGCCAGTTCGTCGGGTGCTCCGTACCGGGCAAGAAACGTCGCCCTTGCCAACAAGCCTACGGGCAGGGAACCGGGATCAGCAAAAGACACACTGCTCCGCTCCCACCCCGGATCTGGCCTCCCTGAGGACCGACCACGCTGCGGCATCGAAATCGCGGGTTCAGAGTGGAGGAAAGCTGGGAAAGCTCCTGCGCACTTAAAGAGCATCTGGGTCTCGTCGAGGATGAGCTTGCGAACGCGATCCTTGGCCGAGTCGGCCTGGGATTTCAGGCGGTGCAGCCGTTCGGCCTCGCCCGACTGTCCCGACTCGATCATCAATGCGGCGAAGCGATCGGCAGCCCGGGTGTTGGCCGGGTTGGCCTGGACGAGCAGATTGGCTCGCGCAGTTGTGCTTGCCGACTGCCCTGGCGTTCCGCGAGCCATGACCGGAGGACGTGGAAATCTCGCTCCTCCACCCCTGCGGCGGAAAGATGGGCTGCGGCCTTCCAGAAACGGGCGAGGCTCGTCTCGGCCAGGGCAAGGTCCAGGCTTGCCTGCCAGACCGCCGGATCATCGGGCTCGCGATCCAGGCAGCGATCGAGCCACCCCGCCGAGTCGGCAAAGCGGCCCGCGAGCAGGGCATTTCTTGCCCGGCCCAGCCAGACTCGGTCGTCCTCCGGGTCGGCTTTCTTCGAGGGCTTTGCCCCATGCTTCGATGGGCATCGGCGAGTGGTCCAGAAGCCAGAGCTCTCGGAGCACTCCAGCCGGATCGGCACAGCGATACCATGTTCGACGAAGGAGCCGTCGGACATCGTCGAATCGCCCCTCGAAGCGATAAACGCGGCTCGAGTCCGGTGACATCGGGGACATGGGCCAGGCCTCGGGGAGCGTGATCGCCCGAAGCAGGACCGTTTCGGCCGGCGGTAATGCCCCGTGTTGATCAACAGAGTCCCGTCGAGAACCGCTGCCTTGGCGAAGAACGGGCTATCTTGCGGAACCTTGCGGAACGCCTTGAGCGCTCTCTCGGGTCGCCCGCGAACCAGTTCGCAGTGGCCCAGGAGGAGAAAAACCTCGCCCTGATTGGTCCAGCTTTGAGCCAGTCGGCTCAAGAGCTCCGAGCTCGGCCATGCCTGCCGTCGACGATGGCCCCCTTGGCCTCTTCAAGTTCCTTCCGCCAGGTTCGTCGCCTTTGAAGCTGAACACCGGCAACCGCCGCGAGGACCAGAATGGCGAGAATGAGGGATGTGAGCCAGGATCGTACCGGCACCTCATGGTCTGTCCTCGAGCCCTGGCTAACGAACTGCTTCAAGGGTCCTTCTTCGGGCCGCAAGCAAGATCGGTCGATATGCCCATCATCACGATTGAAGGCGATCGGGCGGGATGTGAGGTCAAACCGTCAACCCGCGAGAAGACGTGCTCCCCTCCAGAGTATCCAACAAGTCAGAACTTTGCATGCTTTTTTGTCAGAGGCATCTTGCAATTCCCGCTAGGGGATGTATAAGACGCATTGGTGGGTGTCGTAGCCTCATTCAATTCGCGATGGTCGTGCCGTTCTTGTTCGATCGGCGTACAGTCGTGCGCTTGCTTCCTCCCTTCTATGGGGTCCTCAGCTATGACGAAGTCTCGTCGTCGGTCGCTCTTGGGGTTCACTCTCATCGAACTCCTGGTAGTCATTGCCATTATTGCGGTCCTGATTGCCTCCTGTTGCCGGCCGTTCAATCGGCGTGGAGCAGCGCGGGCGGGCAGTGCACAAACAACCTGAAGCTGGCCTGGCTGTGCACAATTACCATTCCACGTACAACAGTTTCCCGGCCTACTCTGTCTTTCTTGGGCCGGCTGGCGGAAGCGGGTCTCCGCCTGCCGCCGTCCCCGGCAACGGCAACGGGTGGGGGTCGAGACACGAGCTGGCTCGTTTCCTCGCTGCAATCTCAGGCGGCCCCTCTACAACGCCTTCAACTTCGAGCAACAATTGCGATGGACCTCAAAATACCACGGTTACTTCCAATGGCCTGGGAGCAGCGATCTGCCCGTCTGATTGAGCAAGGTGAAGCCGAACTCTCCGTGGGCTCCCACGAGCTACCGCAGCAACTACGAATCCAGGGGGTGGTGGGGCTCTGGGCGGGGACGATCGTTCCGAACTACACGAGTAACGCCACGGCCAATGGTGGGGCTCTGATTCCAACCTGGCATACTTCGGCATGGAGAGCGTGACCGACGGGTCGGCAACGACCCTCAGTGAGAAACTCATGGGGTTTGCGGGTGGAAACCTAACAGCTACCGTGAACAATTCGCAGTACAAATTGAGGACTGCGTTTCCGATCACGGGCGACTGGACCCAGTACAACACGATAATCGTCACCGCTCTCGCGCTGAGCTACCTGGCGAACTGCAACAGTCTGCCGGGTACAGACGGTCTCGAACGGGGATAGCAACTGGGGTAATGGATTCTCCTGCGCTGTCGAACCCGTGGAACTACCTGCTCAACGGCTACAATCACAACAACACTCCCAACAAGTTGACGTGTCTTTACACCGGCGACCAGGGAGGTGAATGGGGCGGAATCGTTGGAATTATCACCGCGACCAGCTCACACCCAGGCGGGGTGAACGTCCACCGAGGTGTCGGCGCTCATGCGCCTTTTCGGCCAATACCTGTTCACCGAGACGCGCCGCTGCGTGGAACAGTCGATCCGCCTCAACGTAATCGGACGGCGCGACCGGCTGAACGACAGCTTGTTGCGCTCGATCGAGCAGAGCGAGCGACTGAGCGCCGCCGGCACCGGCATGCATCTTCGAATCGCGGTCGACTATTCCTCCCAGTACAGCATCGTCGAGGCGGCGCGGCGGGCCTCGCGCGAGGCCGATTTCACCGCGGACGGCTTCAAGCGGCTGCTGCACGAGGTCGATCACTGCGCGTATCCCGCGGGTGACGTGGATCTTTTGATCCGCACCGGGTCCGAACAGCGGCTGAGCGACTTTTTGCTGTGGGAATGCGCCTACGCCGAGCTGTATTTTGCCGACTGCCTGTGGCCCGAATTCGACGAACACCGTTTCCGCGGGGCGCTGGAGGCGTTCGCCGGACGGGAACGGCGTTTCGGCGCCTTGGGCGGGGACAAGCGTTGAGATTCTCGACGCGCTAGAATTCGCCGATGACCTACGATATCGAGCGCGCGCCGCGGCGCGCGGGAATTGCTTTTGTCGGCGCGACGCTCGCGCTCTCCTGGCTGCTCGGCGGCGCGGCCTTCGCAACTCCCGCTCCGCGCGGCGATCCGGCCTCGGACTCGACCTCGGGGCCGACCCCGGCTCCAGCCCCGGGCCCCGCCCCAGCCCACGCCGCCGAATCCGGCCCCTATGTCAAGGCCACACTCGACAACGGCATGCGTGTGGTCATCGTGCGCAGCTCACTCGCGCCGGTCGTCACCGTCGAGATGAATTTCATGGTCGGCGGCAACGAGACTCCGGCCGGTTTCCCCGGCATGGCGCACGCCGAGGAGCACATGGCGTTTCGCGGCTGCACGGGAATGAGCGCGGATCAGACCGCGGCAATCTACGCCGAGCTCGGCGGCCAGAACAACGCGGACACGCAGCAGAACATCACCCAGTATTTCGCGACCGTACCGGCGGCCGACCTGGATGTCGCGCTCGAGGCCCAGGCAGCATGCCTCAAGGGCGTGGACGACTCGCCGGCGCAATGGGACGAGGAACGCGGCGCCATCGAGCAGGAGGTCGCCCGGGATTTATCCAACCCCACCTACAAGTTCATCGACCGGTTGAACCAGGATATGTTCGCGGGAACCCCGTACGCTCACGATCCGCTCGGCACGAAGGCATCGTTCGACGCCACCACGGGCGAGATGCTGCAGTCGTTCCACCGCAGCTGGTATGCGCCGGGAAACGCCATACTGATCGTCGTCGGCGACGTCGACCCCGACCAGACCCTGGCCAAGATACGGCGGCTCTTCGGCGCGATCCCCAATCACGCCATTCCGGCCCATCCCGCGGTGAACTTGAAGCCCGTGAAATCCGAGACCTTCACGCTGGACAGCAATCTTCCCTACCTGCTCGGGTTCATTGCGTACCGGTTTCCGGGGACGAGTTCGCCGGACTTCGCCGCCGCCGAAATCCTGGCGGACGTTCTGAACAGCCAGCGGGCGGATCTTTACGCATTGGTGCCCGCCGGCAAGGCGCTCGCGGCGGAGTTCGGCGTCGCCGAACCCTACACCCAGGCGAGCGTCGGGTACGGCGTCGTGGCGCTGCCGGCGGGCGCCGACGCCGAGAGCGCCATCAAGGAAATGCGCGGCATCCTGACGCGCTACGCCGAGAGGGGCGTTCCGGAGGAGCTGGTCGAGGCGGCGAAGCGGCATGAATTGGCGGACGCCGAATTCGACCGCACATCGATTCCGGGCCTCGCGAACGTATGGTCGAACGCGCTCGCCGCCGAGGGCAGAGCGACGCCCGACGAGGACATCGAGGCCCTCAAAGGGGTGACCACCGCCGACGTGAATCGCGTGGCCAAGGCCTACCTCAGCGATCAAAATTCGATCACCGCCGTTCTCAAGCCGGTGCCGACCGGCCAACCGGTCGCCACCAAGGGCTTCGGCGGCGCGGAACAGGTGACCTCCCCTCCCTCCAAGCCGGTGCAGTTGCCGGCCTGGGCCGCCTCGGAACTGGCGCAGCTCAAGGTTCCGGCCGACTTCATCGAGGTTTCCGACACGAGGCTGGCGAATGGCCTAAGGCTCATCGTGAAGACCGATCGCACCACCCCCACCGTATCGGTGCTGGGCGCGGTGCTGCACGATTTCGGCCTTCAGACTCCGAAGGGGCAGGAGGGCATTTCCGACGTGCTCAGCGCACTCTTCTCCTACGGCAGCGACACCCGCGACCGGCTGGCGTTCCACAAGGCGCTCGACGACATCGCCGCCAACGAGACGGCGGGGTACGAGTTCTCCCTGAGCGTGCTCAAGGGCAATTTCTCGCGGGGCGTCGAGCTGCTCGCCGACAACGAGCTGCATCCGGCGCTCCCCGAAAAGGCATTCGCCGTGGTCAAGCGACAGACCTCCGAGTTCCTCGCCGGAAATCTGAAGAGTCCTGAGTACCGAACCTTGCGCGCGCTCGATGTCGCGTTGCTGCCGGCCGGCGACCCCGTTTTGCGGCAGGCCACTCCGGCCACCGTCGCGAACGTCACCCTGGAAGGAGTGCGATCGTTCTACGCCGCCACCGTACGGCCGGACCTCACCACCATCGTGGTGATCGGCGATGTTTCGGCGCAGGACGCGAAGGCCGTCATCGAGAAGTGGTTCGGTGACTGGCACGCGAGCGGGCCCAAGCCCGCGACGACGCTGGCGCAGGTGGCCCGCAACAAGCCGTCGTCGGTCGACGTGTCGGATCCCCAGGCGGTGCAGGACTCGGTATTTCTTGCCGAGCAGCTCGATCTGGATCGATTCTCGCCCGATTACTATCCCCTGCAGCTCGGCAATCATGTGCTCGGCGGCGGCTTCTACGCGACCCGCCTGTATCACGATCTGCGCCAGGTCGCAGGCTACGTTTACACCGTCGACGTGCGCCTCGACGCGTCCAAAACCCGAGCCAGCTACGCGGTCACCTATGGTTGCCAACCCGCGAACGTCTCCAAGGCACGGGCCCTCGTCGAGCGCGATCTCGATCAGATGCGCGCGCGCGACGTGTCCGACGGGGAATTGCATCAGGCCAAGGCGCTGATCCTCAGGCAGATCGTGCTGAACGAGTCCAGCGAGGAAGCCGTGGCGCACGGTCTCCTCGGACGCGCCGAGATGGATCTGCCGCTCGACGAGCCGGTCATCGCATCGAAGAAGTATTACGCGATCACCGCGCCGGAAATACGGGAAGCTTTCGAGAAGCACGTGCATACCGACGCTCTCGTGCAGGTGGTGCGGGGTCCGACACCGCGTTGAAGCGGCGCGCCGCACCCAAGTTCTCCGGATGAGGCAACAAAGGCGGACATCTGACAGGCGGATGGGCGTTTGTCCACTCCCCGAGCGGGCCCTCTTCGCCCACCATGCCGTCGATGGCTGGAGTTTATGAAGACCTTCCGGAGGACATCTGTGTGAACACCCGCAACACCGAGAATCAGCAGCAAGATGACCCGTCAGACACCGGGCGCGCTGGATCGTCCCGCACGGGGTCGTCCGACGAATCGATCGGTCGGCCTGCCGATTGGCGCGAGGGCCGCTATCAACAACCCGGCAAGCCCATCGACCAGTCGGTGAACAAACCCTCCGAGACGACAGCGGAGCCGCACGATACGGTGGGCACCCAAACCCCTCCGGCCACCGGCAAAGACAACGCCGCCAAAGGGCATCCTCCAAAAGGGCAGGCACCGGTCACGCGAAAAGATTATGAGTAACATGACTTCAATCTCGATCACCCGTCCGGGGTCCACGCACGCCACGCGCCCATCAGCGGGAAATACAGCCCGACGCGAACCGGCTCGGGACCGAGCCTGCGCGCCAGGGCGGCGTAGCGCTCGAGCTGCGGGCGGTATCGCTCGACTTCGCGCGCAAGGAAATCCTCGAGCCCGCCGCCGGCATGCCGGCTGGTCTTGTAATCGATCACCCAGCGCACGCCGTCCTCGTCGATGAAGCTACGGTCGAAGACCGCGCGCACCACTTCGCCCCGCCAGAGACCCGACACCGCATGTTCCCGAAAGTCGTCCCGGTAGCCCCGTTTTAGAATCCAGCGTGCGCGCGGATCGCCGTGCACGGCGGTCAATGCCGCGAGTACCCGCTCGGTCGCCTCGCCAAGACGCTCCGGCGGCACTCCGTTGAGGGCGAGCCAGCGCCTGAAGTGCGGCGCGCGCGCGCGCACGGCAGCCGCATCGTGGGACTCGAGATTCGTGGTCTGGAGCTCGGCATGCACCAGGCTGCCCACGCGCCGCGCGGTCTCGCCCGCCCAATCGAATATCGGAGTCTCCTCGCGTGCGTCGTCGATCGAAGGCACGGGCGCGATGCCTGATGCCGCGACAGGCGCCGCGGCCGCGGACCAATCGGCGGGCACGCGGCGCAGCGGGCCACCGCGCATGGGCGGCGTCGCACCGTTGCCCCCATCCGGACTCCAGGCATCGATCGCGAACTGCTCGCCGACCGCGGGCCACAGCACCGCCAATAAGCTTCCCGGATGCGGGGAAAGGATCTCCGGCGGCTCGTCCACCGTCTCGCCGGAAGCGGCATCCGGATCCTCGCGCAATCCGAGCTCCGCATACAAATGCAGCTCCGATTTTGCCCGCGTGCAGGCGACGTACAGGAGCCGCTGCGATTCGAGCGCGGCGGCATCCCTGGCCTGCGCCCGCAGGAATTCGAACAATCGGTCGGCGCCGGCGCCCACGGGCGGTCGCGCCGCCATGACCATGCCGTCCCGTTCGGTACGCGCGAATTGATGGGCCAACAGCAGCTGGCTGCCGTTTTGCCGCGCATGCCGGTTGAGCGCGGGCACGACCACCAGGTCGAATTCCAGACCCTTGGATTTGTGGATGGTCATGATCTCCACGGCGCACTCGGCGCCGCCTTCCGCATAGAGATCCGCGAACCGCCGCGCCAGATCGGCGGAATCCGGCAGGCCGTGCTCGCCGAGGTCGCGCAGCCGGGAGAACACGGTGCGCACGTGGGCGAGCTCGCGCTGCTCCATGGCGCACGCCGCTCCGCCGAGCGCGAGCCAGGTGCGCTCCACCCACCTCGGCAGCGCGGTGTGGCTGCGAACACGAAATGCGTCCTCGAATATCCTCCGGAGGCGCCTGCAGCGCGTGGCGCCATCGGCACTCAATCCGTCGAGCACGCCGTCGTCGCACAGCGCGTCCCAGACGATCGGCCCCGCGCGCGAGATCGTCAGCAGATCCTCGAGCGTGAGCCCCGCCCAAGGCGCGCGCAGGACCGCAAGCCAGGCGGTTCGATCGCCCAGATGGCCGAGCGCGCAGATCAGCGTGACCAGATCCCGCACCACGGCCCGGTCCTGCAAAGGCTCGATGTCCACCGCCCGAAATGCGATGCCGCGAGCCCGCAGGGCGAGCGCGATGTCGCGCGCATGTGAACGCGCACGCACCAGGATGGCCATTCGCCATCCGGGGTGCTCGGCTCGCCGTGCCTCGATGAGTTCGGCGACCGCCTTCGCCTCGGCGGCGGCGCTCATGAACCCGCGCAGCGTGACCGCCCGTCCGTCGAGGGGCGCATCGACTTCCGAAATGCTCGGCCGGAATGCGATGGCGCCGCGCTGCCGGTCATCGGTCCGCGGCATGATCCGCTCGAAGCAGGCATTGGTCCAGTGCACCAGGGCCGGAGTCGATCGGAAATTGCTCGACAACCGGCGCAGCTCGAACCTCAGTTCGCCGATGCCGAGCTCTGCGAGCTCCAGGAACGCCCGAACCTCCGCCTGGCGGAAGCCATAGATCGACTGCATCGGGTCGCCTACACAGAAGACGCTGCGCCCGTCCCCGTGCTGCCAGCCCGAGGTCAACATGCGCACGAGCTCGAGTTGCGCGCCCGAGGTATCCTGAAACTCATCGAGCAGCAGATGCTGCAACCGGTAGTCCAGATGCAAGCCGAGATCCGTCGGCGCCTGGTCGGACCCGAGCGCGCGCAGTGCCGCCAGCGATACGGCGGGAAAATCCACGGCGCCCTGTTCGCGAAACACCTGCTCCAGCTCCGCGGCGGCGAGCACGAGCACCTGGGCCGCGTCACGCACGCGGCCCCAATCATCGTCCCCGTAGCGCGGCTCGGGCAATCCGTAAACGCCTTCGAGGGCGCAGGCCGCACCCGGACGGCGCCCGAATTCGGCCAGCAAATCGTTCATGGGTTTCAATTCCTCGCAATCCGGCGGGAATCCCTGCGTCCTGTTGAAGCGCTTGCGCACCTTCCCGTCCCCGGTCAGGAATAGATCCGCCACGCTTCGCCAGCGCGGCAGGTCCGACGCGTCCGCGGCAAGCGGCGCGGATGCGGCGAGCCAGACCGACCACTCCGGCCGTTCCGCAGCCAGGCGCCCCGCGGCCTTTCGCATCAGGACCGGAAGGCTCGCGAGCGCCTCCCCTCCGAGCACTTCCAGCGCGCCTTGAAGCTTGCGCGTGACCAGCAGGGCGAGGTCCTCGTCGAAATGGCTCCTCACCCGGTCGAGCTGCGCCGCATCGAGCGCACTCGCCGCTCCCAGGGGTCCCGCCAGCAGCGCAAGCCAGCGGTCGCGGCCCGAGAGCATGTCGGCGATGAGGCCGACCAGCTGTCGCCAGCGTTGATCGCTCACCGCGAGCGTACGCTCCACCGCCGCGCCAAACGCATCCGTCCCCTCGTGCATTAGGGCGCGCCTGGCGGCCTCCTGGTATGACGGAAGAGCGTCGTCGAGCAGATTGAGCCGGCCGCCCGCGCCCGAGGCAATCGGCAACTGCGCGGCCAGCCAGGCATTGAAGGAATCGATGGTCTCGATGCGCAGGCGGGAGGGTTGGCGCTCGACATCGATGCGAAGCGACTCGAGGTGCGCGCGCGCTCTCACCGCCAGCTCCCAGGTGTCCGGGTTGTAGCCCGGCGGACGCTCCGCAAGCGCGGCCGAGCCGAGCGCACCTATCACGCGCCGGCGCATCTCTTCGGCGGCCATGCGTGTGAAAGTGAGCGCCAGAATGCGCTCCGGCGCGTCGACGATCGCGAGAAGCCTCAGGTAGCGCTGCGTCAACAGCGTGGTTTTCCCGCTACCGGCCGGCGCCTGCACCAGCACCGAGCCCAGGTGGTCGACGGCATGCGAACGCGCGGCCGAATCGATCGGCCCCCTCCGGATCACGCATCCTCCGCAGGCTCTTCGAGCGCCTCGGCAAGGTCCAATGTCGAGGGAACCCTGCAGAGCGCGTGCAGGTGACAGCTGCGGCACGCCGTCGTGAGCGGATCGACCGCCGCGCGGCCGTCGCGAAATTCGCGCGCCAGACGGTCGATCCGCTCCGACCAGCGTGCCATCAGCTCAGCCAGGCTCCCCAGCCCTTCCATGCGGGTGGCGCGTCTGCCCGGAAAGATCCCGCCGCGTTCGGCCTCCGCGACGAAGTTGCATTCGGCCGCGTTGATCCTCCCGTAGGCCACGGCGACCAGCGACCGGGCGTGCAGCAGCGCATAGAGCGGCAGCTGCGGATTGTCGGGGCGCTCGCCATGCCAATCCCGGCCGGCGGCACCGGTCTTGTAGTCGATCAACACCCGCGAACCGTCGGGCAGCCGGTCGATTCGGTCGATGCGAACCGAGAAGTCCAGCCCGGCATGACGCGCGACCTCGCTTCCCGCTTCCAACCGCTCGACCTCGAAAGAGTCGCGCTGACCCTCGAGATCGAGCCAGCGGCCGATCAGTTTCAGCAACCGCTCCCGCTCCCGCTCCCGCCAGCGCGGACCGGGGTCGCGGCGCGCGCAGAGCGTGGCAATGGCCCGTCCGGCGCTTTGCGCGATCAGTTGCGACAGCTCCTGCGGGCGCGCGCGCTGCTCGGCGAGTCCGGCGGAGCCGCCCAGCGCTGACCAGATCTGTTGCAGCGAATCGTGCACCATCTCGCCGCGCTCGCGCTCGTTGAACCCCGGTACGGGATTCTCCAGCGGTTCGGCACGGAGGCGGGTCTCGGCGAGCCCGCGAAACGCGCATCGCGACTGCGCCTTCAGGGTGGAGACGCCCCTCGTTCTTTCCCCCGCGCCGAACGCGGGCGCCCATTCGTCGTCCAGCCGCTCGATCGTCGGGCCGCGCTCGAGCTGCGTTCGCCAGTGCGGGTGGGACGGCGAAGGTGCGCTCGCGACGGGCACCACGCCGGTCTCCATGTCCCTCTGCGCGAGCGACGTGGCGAGCAGCGGACTGGGCGCGGCGCGGCGTCCATCCTCCGCGTCCGCGCAGCTGAACGCGCAGCGGCTTGCGCGTTCGAGCCAGCGCCGCTGAAGATTCTCGGCGAACCGCAGCTGCGACTCCATGGACGCCGCAATCACCCCGTGTTGCCGCTGCAGGCGTACCGGCAACAACGGCAGGGGTTCCACGGGAGGGGGCCAATGCGTCTCATCGCAGGAGGCCACCCAAAGCCCGTCGTAGGAGAGCCACGGATCCATCCATTGCCCGCTCACCCAGACCGGCGGAACTCCGGTCTGCACCTGAAATTGCGTGTCGCGCGCAGCGCGGCGCAGGATGCTTTCCGCCAACGTCCGGGTCTGGGTGCCGAAGCTCGCATCGCCCAACGCGAGCGTCGCCAACAGCTCCCGAAACCGCTCCGCGGACTGATACTCCCCGCTCGACCATCGGTGCCGGAAATTCCATGGACCGCTCTCGAAGGCGGTGATCCAAATCGACAGCCATCGGCTCATGGGATGGCTCCCCTTGAGCTCGGCGAGAGGCTGCAGAGCCGTCGCGATGCGGGACAGCGCCGTGACCGGCCGAAGCGATCCGGCGCGCGCGACCCTCTCCGCCAGCTTCAGCCACTCGACCAGGGATGCCTCGGCCGGAGCGCAGGAGCGCAGGGCCACATCGAGGCACGCCGCAGCGCTCGCCTCGGACGGGGATTCGCATAGCTCCGGCGCCCGCAGCAGCGCGCTGAACCGGGCGAACGGAATGCGGCCGCCGGCCGCGGCAAGCAGCTCCAGCGCCGATCTGACCGGCGCGTAGTCGGCGAGCGGCGTGCCACCGGCAACGGCATAGGGAGCGCCCGGGTCCGCATCCTGCAGCGCGAACCGGCGCGGCGCCAATGCGGCGTCGAAGGCGTCCTCGAGTTCCGCGCGCCGCTGAACGAGATCCGGCACGCAGATCCAAGCACGAAAATCGTCGTGCATGGCGAGGTGGGCGCGCGCCCACTCGGCGATCGATGCCAGTTCCACGGCCGGCGATTCCGCGCGGAGAATCTGCGCCGCCGGGTGCGCCGCTGCGCGCGCGGCATGCAGCGGCGCCAAAGGCTCGCCGGCATGTCGCTCCAGCCATGCGCGGGCCACCGGACGCCACAGAGGACTTTCAATCCAGGTGACATCCGCGCCGCTTCCGGGACCGAATGCCGCCGACGCACCGCGCTCCTCGACGGTGCTGCCGAGCAGGTCGTCAACACCGACGCAATTCAGATCACGGCAGCGCCGCTCGAATCCGGCGTTCCACTCCGCGAAAATCGAGGCTTCCTCTCCTCCATCGGCGGCGACGGCCACCATGGAAATCCCGTATTCATGGATCGCCCGGCGCGCACGGCGCGCCGCGCGTGCCGCGCCGGACGGCTCGAGAAATCGCTGGCCGTGGTCGCCGCCAAGAACCACGTCGCGCCACAGCTCGCGCTCCTCCGCCTCGCTCAAGCAGCGCGGCAATGTCGAATCGACGAGCTGGCGGCGAACGTGCCGGTCCCTCAGCCAGCCGCCGAAGTCGAGTATGCGGGGTGTCGGCCAAATCCGTCGTCCCGTAGCCCGGTGTGAGCGCTCGACCGCGTCCGTGAGCGCGGCGGCCAGCTCGGTATTGGGCACGAGGACCGTGAGGCCCGACTCCAGGACTTGGATCAGTCGTGCGGTCAAGCGATCACCGCCGTCACGCCCGTCCCCGACCGAAGGGAGCCGGAACCGCCGCCAGCAGTGCGCGCGTATAGGGATGCGCGGGCGAGACGAAAAGCGCATCGCACGATGCGGTCTCGATCAAATTGCCGTCGTGGATCACCGCAACGCGGTCACTGATGTGCCGGACCACGGCCAGGTTATGGCTGATGAACAACATCGCCGTGCCGAACTCCCGCTGCAAATCCGCCAGGAGGTTCACTATCTGTCCCTGGATCGACACATCCAGCGAGCTCACCGGTTCGTCGCATACCAGCAGTTTGGGATGAAGCATCATCGCCCGGGCTATCCCGATGCGCTGACACTGGCCGCCGCTCAATTCGTCGGGGTAGCGGTTGAGCATCGATTCCGCGAGCCCGACGCGCTCCAGCATCCGCATGATACGCAACCGCCGTTCGCCCGCGGTCAGGGCGCGTTCGAAAATGAGCAGGGGTTCCGCCAGCGTGCCGGCGACCGTCATCCGCGGATTGAGGCTTGCGACCGGATCCTGGAAGACGATCTGCAGTTCGCGCCGGTGGCGGCGCAGCGTCGCGGTATCGCAGTGCAAAAGATCCACCCCCCGCCAGAGCACCTGACCGCGCGAGGCGCGGATCAATCGCAGAACAGCCCGCGCCAGGGTCGATTTGCCGGATCCCGACTCCCCGACCAGACCGAGCGTCTCACCCGCGCGGATCTCGAAACTCACCGCGCCGAGCGCGCGAACGCCGCGATAGTCCACACCGAGCCCGCGCACATCGAGCAAGCTCATGTCAGGGGATGATGACATGCAACCTCGGCCCTCGGACCCACGTTGACCAACGCCGGACGTTCGTGATTGCAGCGCTCCGTCGAGCGCGGACAACGCGCCGCGAACGCGCAGCCGCGATCCGGCTCGGCGGCGCCCGGCGCCTGACCGGGAACGAACGGCATGCGTTCGGTTCTAGCCCGGCGAAGGTCGGGCACGCATTGCATCAGCAGACCCGTGTAGGGATGGCGCGGGTTGTGCATCAGCTCCTCCGCAGGCGCACTCTCCACGACTCTGCCCGCGTACATCACGGCGACGCGATCCGCGAGGCTAGCGACCACCGCGAGATCATGGCTGATGAGCACGATGGAAATCCCCGTCTGCGCCCGAACCTCGCGCAACAACTCGAGTATGCGGGCCTGCACGCTCACATCGAGCGCGCTCGTCGGCTCATCGGCGATGACGAGCGCGGGTTCGCAGAGCAGGCTCATGCCGATCAACACGCGCTGACGCATGCCGCCGGAAAGCTGATGCGGGTACTGCCCGAGTCGCCGCCGCGGATCCGGGATGCGCACCCGATCGAGCGCACGCAGCGCCGCGCGCTCCGCGTCACGCCAGGAGGCACCCCGGTGATGCACCAGAACCTCGGCGAGCTGCACGCCGATCTTGAGGTGCGGGGTGAGCGAGGTCATCGGATCCTGAAACACCATGGTGAGCCTCGAGCCGCGGATCCGGTTGAGCTTCCCCGGCGGGAGCCCGAGGATTTCCTCATCTTGGAACAATGCGCTGCCCGTCACTTGCGCGCCGCCCGGCAGAAGACCCATCACGGCCATGAAAAGCTGTGTCTTGCCGGAACCGGACTCGCCGACGACCCCGAGGCATTCGTTCGCGTCCACCGCCAGCGACACCCCCCGTACCGCGGCCGCCGTGCCCCCGACGGACGGATAGCCCACGCCCAGGGCCGCGGTGCGCAGCGTCGGGACCGGCGCGCGCTCCGCCGTCATCGGCGCATTCCGGCATCGAACGAGTCGCGCAGCCGGTCGCCAAAAATATTCAGACAAACGAGCAGCGTCGTCAGAAACACGCCGGGTGCCAGCAACATCCACGGCGCCGCCTCCATCTCTCCGGCGCCCTGCGCGATCAGGGTACCGAGACTCGCGCGAGGCTCCTGGATCCCAAGCCCGAGAAAGCTCAGGAA
Organism: uncultured Gammaproteobacteria bacterium; assembly: GCA_963736185.1. Lineage (GTDB taxonomy): Bacteria > Pseudomonadota > Gammaproteobacteria > Steroidobacterales > Steroidobacteraceae > Bog-1198. Next base: position 17,521 of record CAVTNZ010000083.1, read on the forward strand.
GCTTTCGAGGAGGATGATCTGGGGGACGGTCAGCGTCGCGTATACGATCACCGGCCCGATGACGTTCGGCAGCACGTGTTTGCAGATGATGCGCGCGGTGCCGGCTCCCGACGCGATTGCGGCCTCGATGTATTCCTGGCGTCTTATGCTCAAGGTCTGCCCGCGCACGATTCGCGCGAGCGTCAACCAGCCGACGGCGCCGATCGACAGGAAGAGCAGATACTCGTTGCGGCCGAATACCACGGTCAGGAAAATCACGAAGAAAATCAGCGGAAGTCCGCCGAGAATCTCCACGACTCGCATCATCACGTCGTCGGTGCGGCCGCCCACGTAGCCGGCGATCGCGCCGTACATCAGCCCGAGACTCAGGCTCACGGCGCTCGCCACGATTCCCACCATCATGGAGACGCGAGCACCGACCAGCGTGCGCATGTAGAGATCCCGGCCAAGCCGGTCGGTACCGAACCAATGGGAATGGGCGATACCAGGGTCAGCGGCGATATACGACCAGTCGAGCGTCTCGACCCGGTTGGGATTCAGCCAGGGACCGATCACCGCCAACAGCACCAGCGCCGCGATGATGCCGAGCGAGATCCGGGCACCCGGATTCGCGAGCAGGCGCCGCCTGTCCATTCCCCAAATCCTTCCGGTCACCGGTCGAACCTGACACGCGGATCGAGCCACGCGTATAAAAGATCGACCACCAGTCCCATGCCGATGAGGACAGTGGAGTAGAGGATCACCATTCCGAGCACCAGGGTGTAATCCCGGTTGAGCGCCCCCTGGACCAGATAGCGGCCCACCCCGGGCAATCCGGCGATCGACTCCACCACCAATGAGCCGGTCATGATCGACGCGACGGCTGGCGCGAGATACCCCGCCACCGGGATCAGCGCCGGGCGCAGCGCATGGCGCAGGATGACGGTGCGCAGCGGTAATCCCATCGCGAAGGCCGTGCGTATGAACGGCCGCTGCATTACCTCCAGCAGGCTGCCGCGCATGAGCCGCGCGACATAGGCCAGCGGCGGCAGCGTCAGCGCGACGATCGGCAGGATCAAATGCCGGATCGAACCGGGTTCCCATCCCGCCACCGGCAGCCAGCGCAGGCCGATGCCGAACAGCAGGCCGAGAAGCGGCAGCACGACGAAGGATGGCACCGCGATGCCGGCGACCGCGAGCGTCATGACGGTGTAATCGGCCGGCCGGTTCTGACGGAGCGCCGCGATCACGCCGGTGAGCGTCCCCAGCGTCAGCGCGAGGATCAACGCCGCGATGCCGATCTGCGCGGTCACCGGCAAACCCTGCCGAATGAGCTCGGTGACCGTGAAGTCCTGGTATCGGAACGAGGGTCCGAAGTCCCCATGCAGCAGCGAGCGCAGGTAACGCGTATATTGAACCCACAGCGGCTGATCGAGCCCATACGCGCTCTCGAGGTTCGCCAGAATCTGCGGCGGCAGCGTTTTTTCCTGGTCGAACGGGCCGCCCGGGGCGATGCGGATGAGCAGAAACGACAGCGTCACGATGATGAACAGCGTCGGAACCGCGCCCCCCAAGCGCTTTAGAAAATAGCGAAGCATCGGCGCGAGTCTATCGACTGACCGCAAGGTGGACAAGTAAAGGGCCGCCCCCTAAAATACGAAGTTCACTTTTCGAGGTTTCATGGAATCCACACGCCCCATCCGTGCGCTCGTTCGCGGCCTTGACGCGCTGACGGTGCTCAACTCCCGGGACGGCGCGACCGTCTCGGAGGTGGCGCAGGAGATCCGCCTGCCCCGCACCACGGTGTATCGGATTCTCGAGACCTTGAGCGGCGCCGGATTCGTGTTCCGCGATGCCGGCGACGACCGCTACCGATTGACCGTCATGGTGCGCGCGCTCTCCGGCGGCTTCGACGAAGATGCCTGGGTGACCCAGCTGGCGAAGCCGTTGATCGGTGATCTCGGCCGCGATATCGCGTGGCCGGTGTCGATATCCACCGCGCTCGGAAACTCGATGATCGTGCGGGAGACCAGCGCCAGCGCCCTTCTGGACGAACGCCACGCCGCGGGACACCGGATGCCCATGCTGTCCACGGCGCCGGGACGCGTTTATTTGAGCTTTTGCGCCCCGCCCCAGCGCGACACGCTCATCGATATTTTTGCGAGATCCGGCAGGGAGGAGGACCGGCTGGCACGCGCGCCGCGCACGGAGCTCACGCGAATGCTGTCCGAGATCCGCTCCGCGGGCTACGCCGCCACGTCGCGAACCCGGCGGCTGGTCGAGGAGATCAGCGTGAGCGTCCCGGTCCTCTCGGAGGATCGCGTACTCGCCTGTTTGACCGTCCGATTTGCCGCCAATGCCCTCGCCCAGAGGGCGGGCATCGAGCGGTTTGTGCCCCGGCTGAGGCAGTGCGCATCGAAGATCAGCCATTCTTTCGTTGAACAACAAGCCGAGGCGCAAAGCAAGGGCGCGCCGGAACGGGCTGCTTAAGGAGTCTCAAATGCAGAAGATCATGGTGTGTATCAAGCGCGTCGTCGACTACAACGTGCGCGTGCGGGTGAAGCCGGACGGCAGCGGCGTGATGCTCGACGGCGTCAAGATGAGCGTGAATCCATTCGACGAGATCGCGCTCGAAGAGGCGCTGCGCATCAAGGAGCGCGTGGGCAATGTCGAAGTGCTCGCCGTCAGCATCGGCGTATCCGACACCCAGCAGCAGCTTCGGACCGCCCTCGCGATGGGCGCGGACCGCGCGATCCTGGTGCAGACCGATGTCGCGGTCGAGCCCCTGACCGCTGCGCATACGCTGCTCGCGGTCGCGAAGAAAGAGAACCCGGACCTGATCTTTCTCGGCAAACAGGCGATCGACGACGACGCGAACCAGACGGGCCAGATGCTGGCCGCGATCTGGGATCGGCCGCAGGCGACCTATGCCTCGAAGGTCGAGATCGATGGCGCCAAGGTGCGGGTGACCCGGGAGGTGGACGCGGGTCTCGAGACGATCGAGGTGGATCTGCCGGCGGTGATCACCGTGGACCTGAGGCTCAACGAGCCGCGCTACGTGAAGCTGCCCGACATCATGAAGGCGAAGAAGAAGCCCCTCGATGTCACGACGCTCGATGCGCTCGGTGTCAGCGCCGGGCAGCTCATCAAGCCGGTGAAGACCGATCCGCCGCCCCAGCGTCAAAAAGGGATCATGGTGAAGGATGTGGCCGAACTGGTCGACGTACTCAAGAAGAAGGGCTTGATCTAATGAGCAAGATACTGATTGTCGGCGAACACGACGGAAAGACACTGAATCCCGCCACGGCCAAATGCGTCACGTGCGCAAAGGCCATCCCCGGCGCGGAAATCTCCATTGCGCTGCTGGGCGCCGACACGGCGGCGGTCGCGGCGCAGGCGGCTGACATAGCCGGCGTCAAATCGGTGATCCGCGTCGACCGTCCGGAAAATGAGCATCCGCTTGCGGCCACCTTCGCGCCTCAGATCGTCGCATTGGCGCAGGACCACAGCCACCTGTTCGGCCCCTCCACCAGCTTCGGCAAGGACCTGATGCCGCGCATCGCCGCGCTGCTCGGCGTCCCGCAGATCAGCGACCTGATGGCGGTCGAGGGCGCGCATCGCTTTCGTCGGCCCATCTACGCCGGCAACGCCATCGTGACGGTGGAGGTCGATCCAGCGCGCAAGCTCGTCGCCACGGTGCGCGTCGCCTCGTTCGAGGCCGCCGGCACGGGCGGATCGGCGTCGATCGAGTCGAAGACCGTGAACGCCCCGCTTCCCACCCACACCCGCTACATCGGCGCGAAATCGGGATCGACGGACCGCCCCGATCTGCAGACCGCTTCGAAGGTCGTATCGGGCGGCCGCGCCCTGGGCAGTGCCGAAAACTTCAAGCTCCTGTTCAGCTTTGCCGACAAGATCGGCGCGGCGGTGGGCGCATCGCGCGCCGCGGTCGACGCCGGCTATGCTCCCAATGAGATGCAGGTGGGCCAGACCGGCAAGATCATCGCCCCCGAAATGTACATCGCGATCGGCATCTCGGGCGCCATCCAGCACCTCACCGGCATCAAGGACGCCCGCACCATCGTGGCCATCAACAAGGATGGCGAGGCGCCGATCTTCGAAGTCGCCGACGTGGGGCTGGTCGGAGACCTCTTCCAGATCGTCCCCGAACTGGAGCGCCTGGTCGGCTGACCCGGCACCTCAGCCTCGCGTGAGCCCGCCTACGCGGGCCACGCCCTTCCCCCTAAGCGGTGATCCCCCGAACAGCAGCATCAATCGCCTCCACCACCCTATCCACATGCTCCCGCCCAAACGGCATGGGCGGCCGAAGCTTCAAGATGTCCGCCTCGGGCCCCTCGTAGCCGATCAGCACCCGCGACCGCGAGGCCAGCGAATTGATGATCCGTTTCGCGCCCTGACGCGCCGAGAGGCCGCCCACCGCGTTCACCTGCAGGCCGTATAGCAGGCCGGCGCCGCGCAGCTCGCCGAGAGCCGCATGACGGGCCGCGAGCGCTTCCAGCTGCCGGCGGAAATAGGCACCCGTTTCCGCGGCGTTCGCCGGCAGCTCCTCGCGATCGAGCACATCCAGTACCGCGAGACCCGCCGCGGCCGCCACGGCGCTGCCGCCGAAGGTCGAAAAGAAGCCGAATCGGGCCTGAAAGGCTTCGATCAGCTCGCGGCCTGCGATCACCACCCCCATGGGGTAGCCGTTGGCCACGGGTTTTCCCAAGGTGACGATATCGGGATCGAGACCGCGGCGCTCGAAGCCCCAGAAATGTGAGCCCGGACGGCCCATTCCATATTGAACCTCGTCCGCCACGATGAGACCGCCCGCGGCGCGAACCCGCTCCGATACGGCGGCGCCCCAGGCGGGCGGCGGATCGTACACCCCGGAGCTGGTCAGGGCCGTATCGAGGTAGAACGCCGCGGGCTCGAAGCCCCGCTCAGCCAGGGTTCGGACCGCCGCATCCACATCGTGCCGGGCCGCTGCGACCTGCGCGTCGCCCGACGTCTCGTGGGTCTGCAGCCCGGGCCGCGGAGCGGCGATCGTGACCACGTGAGGCTCACGCGGCTGTCCGACGCCCGGCGTGAGCGCAGCCACGGCGTGCGTGATGCCGTGATAGGCGTTCTGCATGACCAGAGCTCCGCCGTGCCCGGTCGCGAATTGGGCCATTCTCCACGCAACGTCATTCGCTTCGCTCCCCGAATTCACGAATATGCAGGCATCCAGGCGCGCCGGAAACCTCGCCAACAGCCGCTCGGCGTATTCGAGAATTCCGGAGTGCAGATACCGCGTGTGAGTCGCGAGGATGGCCACCTGGCTCTGCACCGCACGCACGACGGCGGGATGCGCGTGCCCGACGTGGGGCACATTGTTGTACACGTCGAGGTAGGCGTGGCCCTGCGGATCGAAGAGCCAGACTCCGGCGCCGCGGACCAGGTGCAGCGGCTTCTCGTAGAACAGCTCCGAGCCCCTGCCCATCAATCGGTGCCGACGCGACAGATCCGCCGACGCGCCGGGCCCGGCCCAGCTCTCGGTGCGCGTGCCGGCGGCGCCGTGCCACTCCCGGGTCAACGACGCGCTCCCCGCCGCGAGCAGCGTGCGCAACGATCGCGCGGCGGTCACGGCGGACCGATCGAGCACGCGCGCCCCCGCGGGGTCGTGACGGGCGCGCCAGGCATGCACCAGGAGGGTCGCGGCGTGGCGTGCCGCGATCAGATCGTAGAGCGCATCGATCTCGGCGCCCTCGAGCGGCTGACGCAGAGCGTATGCCTCGATCACGGCGCAGACCGCCGCGAGCGGCGCGAGACCCTCGGTGAGCAGTTCGGACATGGTCACGGCGGGCTCGAGAATCCGCGGCGCATGGATCATGTCGCCGAAATCCAGAATGCCGCTGACGGTGCCGGCGGAAGCGTCGATCAGCACATTCTGCCCGTGGCAGTCGCCATGAACGGCCTGGCTGCGCAGCGCGCCGAGCGTCGGGATGCGATCCCGAAATGCATCCACGACGCTTTCGATGTCGTCGCGCACCGGGGAGGATTCGACATATTGCACGTGCTGCGCAAGCTCGGGAAGGCGGCGCACATCCCACGCGAGGCGCTGTCCCAGCGCGGGATGGAAGAATCCCTGCAAGGCGCGATCCAGGCGCGCCAGCGTATCCCCGAGGTTTCCAAGCACTTTGCGCCGTGCCGGCTCCGCGGCGAGCAGCCGGCCCGGCAGGAATCCAATCAGACAGGTGGCGTATGCGACGCCGTCCAGCCCCGCGACGCTACCCGTATCCTCGCCAAGGCTGGTCGGAAACACGCGCGGAACCGGCAGCGCGGCATCCTGGGCAGCCAGATGGCGCAGCACGCTCACCTGGCAATCGACCGTCCCGGCGCCGGCCTCGCGGTCGATGATCTTCAGAACGTAACCGCGGCCGTCCGGTGTGCTCAGGTGAAAATTGCAGTCGCGCTCGCCGGAGAGCGTGCGCACCGTTCCCAGAAGCCCGTAGAGATCGCGCAGAATGCGCTCGGCTTGCGCCGCCGAGAACACCGGCGGCGAGGTCCGAAGAGCGAGCAAGGCGTCCGTGCGCGTTATAGCTGTTTCAGAACGTAATCCGCGGCCGACACCTTGAACTCACCGGGCGCCTCCACATCGACATGGGTCGCGACGCCATTCTTGACGATGATGGCGAAGCGCTGTCCGCGTATGCCCATCCCGAAGCCCGTGGCGTTCAGCTCGAGACCGAGCGCCTTCGCATACTCGGCGTTGCCGTCGGCCAGCATCAGGATCTTGTCGCCCACGCCGCCGGCCTTCCCCCAGGCGTTCATCACGAAAACGTCGTTCACCGCCGTGCAGGCGATGGTGTCGACGCCCTTCGCCTTGATCTGGTCGGCCAATTCGACGAAACCCGGCAAATGCTTGGCATCGCAGGTCGGCGTGAACGCTCCCGGGACCGAAAACAGCACCACGGTCTTGCCCTTGAACAACTCGTCCGTGGTCAGCTTCTGAGGACCATCCTTGGTCATGCGCGTGAACTTGCCCTCGGGCATCTTGTCGCCGGCTTTGATGGTCATCGCATTCTCCTCACTGTTGGCCGCCCTCAGCCGGCAAGCGTGGACGCGTACAGCGTCCAGAGCTTCAACACGCGCGGGCTGATGTTGGGAACGTCCTTGAGCTTCGCAAACGCCTTCTTGGCTTCCGCGTTGTTCTTGAGCTGCACGTCCGAAAGGCCGAGATACACATAAGCCTCGTCGAGATGCTTCACCTGGCCCTTCTGGATTCCCTGATTGATGGCATCGACGGCCTTTTGATAATCGCCGAAGCCGTAGTACACCTCGCCGAGCTTCACCAGGAGCTCGCCCGCAGGGCTTTTGTTCGCCTCGGTGACTTCCTGCGGGAGGTTCTTTCTGTCCGACTCGGCGCGGGTCTTGAGGGAGGCCAGCAGGCGGGTGGTGCGTTCCTTGTGTTCGTCCTTGATGATGCCGCTCGACATCGCCTTGTCGAGCACCGCCGCCGCCTCGCCCGGCAGCGCGGCGTCGCCGAGGAGCTGCGCCATCTCGATGTAGTCGGTATCGGCATTCATCGAGTTGGTGTTGTACATGATGCGATAAATCATGAGCGTGTTGTGATCGTCGCGCTCGTCCTGCCGCTCGATGCGCAGCAGCGTGTTCCAGTAGGTGGTCTTGTTGGTCAGCTTGATAAGATCCATGAGCACCGTGTCCATTGCCGCGGTATCGCCCGCATCCGAGGCGCATTGCAGCTTGAACAGGTAGAGGTTTTCCTTCGGCGTCTCGCCGGCTTTACGCGCGGCCGCGATGGCCTTGTCGGCCCAGATGGCCGAGTCCTTGCAATCCTTCAACAGATAGTAGCTCTGGGCGATGATGGCGAGATTGTCATTGGTCGCCGCGCCCTTATCGACCAGGGTCTTGCCGTAATCGATGGTCTTTTGATACTGCTGCGTGCTTGCGGCGATACCGAACAACGTCTTGGTCCATTGCGTGGTCTCCTCGGGGGTCGCGTCACCCGATGCCAGCGCCTTCTCGAACTCCACCTGCGCGGCCTTGAGGTTGTTGAGCTTGATGTCGGCGAAGCCCTTGAAGTTGTAAATGGTCTTCTTGTCGAACGGGGTGAGGCCGGACTTCGTCTCGGCTTCATCGAGGTTCTTGAGCGCTTCCTGCCACTGCTGCGCCTGCAGCGCCTTTTGCGCGGCGGTCATTTCCTTGGCGATGACGCGGCTGATTTCCTGCTTCTTGGCCTCGGCCGCCCCGGACACCCGCGGAATCAGCACGCAACACGCGGCCATCATCAGCGCGGCGAGAGCGAAACCGGGCAAGCTTCGCACGCGCTCAAGCGAATTCGATCCGGACCTGGCGTTATTGTTCATCGAATGAATCATGATCACACCTTCACAACTTGCAATTTTGGATTTGTGTTTCGCGTGGGCGGCCAAACAAACGGCGCGTGAACCCGCAGCAGGTCGGGTTGACGCGCCGTGACACCCGCCGGGACCTGTTCAAAAATAATCGTTATTGACGAATCCGATCTTCTTGAGACCTCGATGCTGCAGGTCGGCAAGCGTCTGCGCGACGATTTCGTATTTCGCAAATTTGTCGACCGTGATGTGCACCTCGGGCTGGGGACTCTTGGTCGCCTCCTCCGAGATGTAGTTGTCCATCGTGGCGCGATCGACCGGCGTCTTGTTCCAGAGCAGCGTGCCGTCGAAGTCGATGGCCAGATCGATCACCTCGGGCGGCGGCGGCGGCGGCTGGTTCGGCGGGGGCGGCAACGGATTGTCGATCTTCACCGCATGGGTCTGCGAGGGAATCGTGATGATGAAGATAATGAGGAGCACCAGCATGACGTCGATCAGCGGCGTCATGTTGATATCCGAATAGGAATTGCCCTCGTTACCGCCTACTGCCATCGCCATCGTGATCTCTCCTGGGTACCTTTGATCTACGTTCCAGGACCGAAATGGTCCGGGGTCGTAATGAACGCCACCTTGCGGATGCCGATCTGCTGGGTCGCGACCAGCACCTGGCCCACGAACTGGTAACGCACATTGGCGTCGCCGCGGATGTGAACCTCCGGCTGCGGCTCCTCCCGAGCCGCCACTCGAAGCCGCTGCTTCAAGTCATCGACGCCTGACATCTTCTGGGTGTTCCAGAAGATGTCGCCATCCTTGTCGATCGCGATGGTGATGTTCTCCGGCTTGGTCTGAGTCGGCAGATTGGTCGCCTTCGGCAGCTGCACCGGCACCTGCTGAATGATGACCCGAATCGTGATGATGAAGATGATGAGGAGCACCAACATCACGTCCACGAGGGGCGTGACGTTGATGTCGGACATCGCTTCGGCCTCTTCATTTCCGCCGATGTTCATCGCCATGGCGGGTTACCTCAGCGAGCCGCGACCGGGGCGGGCTTCACGGCGGGAGAGGGTCCCTTGTCCATGCCGAGACCCATTTTCGCGCCCGCGATCAGGTACGCATGCAGCTCGTGGGTGAAGTGGCTGACACGCTCCTGCACCTGCTTGTTGCGGCGGAGAAGAATGTTGTATCCCAACACGGCCGGCACCGCGACGAACAGACCGATGGCGGTCATGATCAAGGCCTCGCCGACGGGTCCCGCGACCTTGTCGATGGACGCCTGTCCCGCGACGCCGATGGCGATCAACGCGTTGTAGATGCCGATGACGGTGCCGAGCAGTCCGACGAACGGCGCGGTGGCGCCGACCGAGGCGAGAACCGGCAAGCCGGCCTGCATGCGGCTCACGACCATGTCGGCCGTGCGCTGCAGCGACTCGGTGATCCATTCGCTCGTGCCGATCGCGCCCGACAGACGCGTCTTGTTGGTCTCGTGATACTCGTAGGCCTGCTTGCCGGTCTCCGCCAGCGCGCGGAACGGATTGGAGGTGCCCTTCAGCTTGGAGATGGCATCCGTCAGGCTCGAAGACGCCCAGAATTCCTTCTCCGCCGCGATCGCCTGCAGGCGCGTCTTACGTTGGTCGAAGAACTTGGTGATCATGATGAACCACGTCAGGAGCGACATGATCAACAGAATGGCGAGAATCGATCGCGAAACGATATTGCCATTCTGGATCAGGGCACCAAGGCCATATGGGTTTTCAACAGCTGTCTCTTGCATTGACCGATTCCCTCTACATTTTGATTGAGCGTAGTAACAGTTCCAACAAGCGAAATTACATCTGAGGTTCGAAATCTATTTGGTGAGTTTCCACACGATCGGGATCGACACATTGCTCGCGATCGGCTTGCCGTCCTCGGTGGCGGGCTTCAGCCGGCCGTTGTGCACGAGCTTGAGGCAGGCCTCGTCCAACCGGGGAAAGCCCGAGCTCTGCTGGATTTTGGCGTCCGCGACCTTGCCGTCCACTGCGACGGAAAGCTCAACGATGCAACGCCCCTCCTCCCCGGCGCGCTTGGACGCATCCGGATAATAGTCCTCGCTGTTGGGAAACGGGTGACGAGGATCCGGGCCCGCACGCGTCATCTGGTGCTGCACGGGCGGCGGCGCGGTGGGTGCGGCAACGTGCTGCACCTGGGTCGTCTGCGAGATCGCGTTCGTCTGTTGCTGCGGCGCCTGGATGTCGACGAATTCCGGCGGGGGAACGAAAGGCTTGATCTCTTCCAGTTTCGGGGGCGGGGGTGGCGGCTTGTCGACTTCTTTGGGCTTGTCGATCTGGGCGATTTCGACGGGGGGAACGACTTTCTGCATCAGCTTGCCGGCCAGACCGGTGTAGAACGCCCAACCTACGAAAATATGCAGAATGATGACGGCGATGAGGGCGATGCCCCGCGTGCCCGAGAAAATCGACGGCTGCTCATATGTATACATAAGTCTGTTTCGACCCTGCCCCTAGCTAAATTCCGATGCGCCTGCCATGTGCGGACGAAACGCGCGAACCGCTTGCCGCTTCCCTTCCCATAAAGCGGCGTCCCTTCAAGTCCCACGGCAAGTAAAGAGACTGACACATCTGCCGCCCGCACTGCAAGCAGGACTTGCAGGGCGGACTATGCTCATTCCTGGTCCGTCACCGCGCCCAACGACGCACTGCTTACCTGCTTGGCATATTTCGCCAGCGCTCCGCGCCGCGCATACGGCTTGGGCGGCTTCCAGGTCTTGCGGCGGCGCCTTAATTCAGCGGCGCTAACGTGAAGGCTGATTTCTCGACGCTCTGCATCAATCGTGATCTCGTCGCCGTTCTTCACCAGCGCCATCGGGCCGCCGAGCGCAGCCTCCGGAGACACGTGACCGACCACGAATCCATGGCTGCCCCCGGAGAAGCGTCCATCGGTGATCAATGCCACTTCGCTTCCCAGCCCCTTGCCGATGATGGCTCCGGTCGGACTTAACATTTCGCGCATCCCCGGTCCGCCCTTCGGACCCTCGTAGCGGATCACCACCACGTCACCCGATTTGACCCTGCCTCCCAGAATTCCCTGCAGCGAATCCTCCTCCGAGTCGAATACCCGCGCGGTACCGGTGAACTTGAGCCCTTCTTTGCCTGTAATTTTTGCAACCGCCCCCTCCGGCGCGAGATTTCCGTAAAGCACGACGAGGTGGCTGTCCTTCTTGATGGGCTCGGACAGCGGGTGCACGATTTGCTGCCCAGCATCATAAGGGGCCACGCCCGCGAGATTCTGCGCGAGCGTGGCGCCGGTCACCGTCAGGCATTCGCCGTGCAGCAGTCCCGCATCGAGCAGCATTTTCATAAGCGGCTGAATGCCGCCGATCGCCACCAGTTCCGACATCGAATAGCGGCCGCTCGGCCGAAGATCCGCGAGCACCGGCACGCGACGGCCGATGCGGGTGAAGTCGTCGAGCCCCAATTTGACATTAGCCGACGAGGCGATCGCCAGCAGGTGCAGCACGGCGTTGGTGGATCCGCCCAGGGCGATGCTCACGGTGATGGCATTCTCGAACGCCTTGCGAGTCATGATGTGGCGCGGGCGGATGCCGCGCTTGATGAGCTCCACCACCGCGGCGCCCGCGCGGGTGGAATCCGCGCGCTTTTCGTCGGAAATGGCGTCCTGCGCGGAACTGCCGGGGAGGCTCATGCCGAGCGCCTCGATCGCGGACGCCATGGTGTTCGCCGTATACATGCCGGCGCACGATCCCGGACCGGGAATCGCGGTGCGCTCGATGAACTTGAGCTGGGTCTCCGACACCGTGCCCTTCGCATAGCCGCCGATGGCCTCGAACACCGAGACGATGTCCCGCCGTTCGGCGCCGGGTAGGATCGTGCCGCCGTATACGAAAACCGACGGGCGGTCGAGCCGCGCGAGGGCCATGAGGCAGCCGGGCATGTTCTTGTCGCAGCCGCCGAACGCCACCACGCCGTCGAAGCCCTGCGCGCCGACCACGGTCTCGATCGAATCGGCGATCACTTCACGCGATACCAGCGAGTAGCGCATTCCGGGCGTCCCCATGGAGATGCCATCCGAGACGGTGATGGTGCAGAAGGTCACCGCCTTGGCTCCCTGCCCTTCGACGCCCTGCGCCGCGAGCCGCGCCAGCCCGTCGATGTGCATGTTGCAGGGGGTCAGGTTGCTCCAGGTGGACGCGATTCCAACCTGCGGCTTGTCGAAATCGGACTCGCCGAATCCGACCGCGTGGAGCATCGCCCGCGCGGGGGCCTGCTTGATGCCGTCGACCACGAGCCGGGAATAGCGGCGGGGATCGGGCGAACCCGTCTTGAGCGTGTTGCGGGGGGCCTTCGTCTTCTTTTTCATAATCACACCCTGCCGTAGCGTTGCAGTAAATAGCGGTAGACGCCGCGGACGGCGTGCGCCTCGGCCCCGACTCCCCGGCCGGGACGCTCCTTGGAATTCCAACCATACAAGTCGAGATGCAGCCAATGGGCCGTGGCGGTCACGAAGCGCTTCAGGAACAAGGCGCCGAATATGGCTCCCGCCAGACCCGACGCGGCGACGTTGTTGAGGTCCGCGATCTTGCTGCCGAGTTCGTCGTCGTAGCCCATCCAGAGCGGCATCGGCCAAAGCGGATCGTGTTCCACGGCGGCGGCCTGCGCGAGATCCGCGATCACCCGCTCGTCGGTGCCGAACAGCGCCGGGAGTTCCGGCCCCAGGGCAACGCGCGCGGCGCCCGTCAACGTGGCGAAGTCGATGATCAGATCCGGTTGATCGGCGTCGGCGAGCGCCAGCGCGTCGCACAGCACGAGCCGGCCCTCGGCATCGGTGTTGCCGACCTCGACGGTGAGCCCCTTGCGCGTCGCCAACACGTCGCCGGGACGGTAGGCGTTCCCGCTGATGGCGTTTTCGACCGCCGGCACGAGGATCCGCAGCTGCGCCCGAATGCCGGCGCCCATCAGCATGTGGGCCAGTCCGAGGGCGACGGCCGCCCCGCCCATGTCCTTCTTCATCAGGGCCATCCCCGAGCCCGGCTTGATGTCCAGACCCCCCGAATCGAAGCACACGCCTTTTCCGATCAGCACGAGCCGCGGCAACGCGGCGGCCTCTCGCGCGCCGGGCGGGGTCCAGCGAAGCTCGATCAGCCGCGGCGCCTGCGCGCTGGCGCGCCCGACCGCGTGGATGGCCGGGAAGTTGCCGGCGAGCAGCTCGTCGCCCACCCACTCGCGAAACTGCGCTCCGTGGCGCCCGGCGAGCACCCGCGCGGCGCCCGCCAGCTCCGCCGGCCCCAGATCGGAGGCCGGGGTATTGATCAAGTCGCGCGCCAGCGTCAGCGCCTCGTTCGCCGAGACGACGAAGTCAAGGTCCGCGTTCGCCGGAGGATCGAGCACCGCCGCGCTCTCCGCCCGGCCCGCACGATAGCGCTCGAAACGATAGGCTCCATAGGCGAATCCGAGCGCGATCTGGGTGGCTTCCGCGTCGCCGAAGGTTTGCGCGAGACGATAGCTGCCCGGCGGCAGCCGCTCGGCGAATCCGGCGGCATGCCAGAGCGACAGCGCGCCCTGCCGCTTGCCCAGCCCGCCGACGGCCATGGCGAGTCCGCCGCCCGCATCCGGCACCAGCACCACGCGATGCTTCTCGCCCTTGAAATGGTGGGTGCCGAGCCAGCCGGCGGTTTGCGCGCTCTGGCCCTTGCGCCAAGCGTCCACTTCCTCCTCGTACAGGAGCCATAGCGGAACGGCGGCGTGCGTCTCGATGGTCATGGGCTGATCCTTCGTTCTCGAACCGCGGCGACGGCCGCGACTGTCCTTGCATGATAAGAGATTCTGTGTTGCTATTTGCGGCTACTTTCACGGAGCACCCCATGCGCTTGTATTCGCAAAAAGACGTAGATAAAAAGGCCCTGCGCGGAGCGCGCATCGCTGTACTCGGTTACGGAAGCCAAGGCCGGGCGCACGCGCTCAATCTGCGCGACAGCGGCTACGACGTGGTCGTCGGGGTGCGCAAGGGCGACAGCTGGAACAAGGCCAAGAAGGATGGATTGAAGGTGACGGATCCCGCGTCGGCCGTGAAGGGCGCGCGCCTCGTCGCCATGCTGGTTCCCGACATGACGCAAAAGGCGCTGTATCAGGAGCTCAAGGGGCTGATCGAGCCGGGCGCCACCCTGTTGTTCGCGCACGGATTCAACGTGCACTTCAAGCAGATCAAGCCGCGCAAGGACCTCAACGTCGTGCTGATCGCGCCCAAGGGGCCCGGCGATCTGGTGCGCCGCCAGTATCAGCAGGGTCGCGGGGTGCCGTGCCTGATCGCGGTTGCGCAGAACGCCACGAAGAACGCGAAGGCCATTGCGCTCGCCTACGCCGACGGCATCGGCGGCACGCGCGGCGGCGTCCTCGAGACCACTTTCGCCGAGGAGACGGAGACGGATCTGTTCGGCGAGCAGGCGGTGCTCTGCGGCGGCGCCACGGAACTCGTGGTGAAGGGCTACGAGACCCTGGTCGAGGCCGGTTATCAGCCCGCGGTCGCCTACTACGAGTGCCTGCACGAGCTCAAGCTCATCGTGGATCTGCTGCACGAGGGCGGCATCACCAAGATGCACCGCTTCATCTCGGAGACCGCCAAGTACGGTGACCTCACCCGCGGACCGCGGGTCGTGAACAAGGCCACCAAGAAGGAGATGAAGAAGATCCTCGGCGAGATCCAGCAGGGCAAATTCGCACGCCAATGGATCGCCGAGACCAAGAACGGCCGGCGCAAGTACTCGAAGCTGTTGAAGGCGGATCTCGGCCACTCGATCGAGAAGGTCGGAGCCCAGCTGCGCGCACGCATGCCCTGGCTGGAATCGGGCAGAGCCTGATACGCGCGGCGGATCGGGCAGGCCCGGGCATCTGAGGAGTTGCGCCATGACGGCGAGCACGCTGTTCGACAAGGTCTGGAAAGCGCATGAAGTGGTGCCGGAGACGGCATCCACTCCGGCGGTGCTGTACATCGACCTGCACCTCGTCCACGAGGTCACCTCCCCGCAGGCATTCAGCGTTCTGCGGTCGTTGAGGCTGCCTGTGCGGCGCACCGACCGCACGCTCGCCACCATGGATCACTCCACTCCGACCACCACCGACCAGGTGTTCGGCAACGTACCCATCAAGGTGGACGCGGCGGCCAGGCAGGTGAGGCAGCTGGAGCAAAACGCCGCCGAATTCGGCGTGGAGCTGTTCGGCATGCGCGACGCACGCCGCGGCATCGTCCATGTGATCAGCCCGGAGCTCGGCGCCAGCCGGCCGGGCATGACCATCGTGTGCGGCGACAGCCACACGAGCACGCATGGCGCGTTCGGCGCCCTCGCCTTCGGCATCGGCAGCACCGAGGTCGGCCACGTGCTCGCGACGCAGTGCCTGCTGCAACGCAAACCCAAATCCTTCTCCGTCAACGTGGAGGGGAAACTGCCGGCGGGAGTCACCGCCAAGGACCTGATTCTCGCCATCATCGGCAAGGTCGGCGTGTCCGGCGGTACCGGCCATGTGTTCGAGTACCGCGGCTCCACCATTCGGGGCCTGTCGATGGACGAGCGCATGACCATCTGCAACATGTCCATCGAGGCCGGCGCGCGCGCGGGAATGGTGGCGCCGGACGAGGTGACGTTCGCCTATCTCGCGGGAAGGCCGCGCGCCCCCCAAGGCGCGCGCTGGGAGGAAAGCATCGCGCGCTGGCGGGGGCTCGTGAGCGACCCGGGTGCAACCTTTGACCTGTCGGTCGACATCGATGCGGCTGCGCTCGAGCCGATGATCACGTACGGCACCAACCCCGGGATGGTGGTGCCGATCGGCGGTGCCATTCCGAAGTCCGGCGACGCCATTCACGACAAGGCGCTTGGCTACATGGGATTCCGGGGCGGCGACGCCATGCTCGGCAAGCCCGTCAATACGGTGTTCATCGGCAGCTGCACGAACGGACGCCTGGAGGACCTCGAGGCCGCGGCCAGCGTGCTCAGGGGACGCAAGGTGGCGTCGGGCGTGCACCTGTTGATCGTGCCGGGTTCACAGAAGATCAAGCGCGACGCCGAAGCGGCGGGGTTCGCGGACGTGTTCCGCGCGGCCGGCGCCGACTGGCGCGAATCGGGCTGCTCCATGTGCCTCGGCATGAACGGCGACACGGTCGCGGCGGGTCAGTATTCGCTGAGCACGAGCAACCGAAATTTCGAGGGCCGGCAGGGTGTCGGCGCCCGAACACTGCTCGCGAGTCCGCTCACCGCCGCGGCGAGCGCCGTGCGCGGGCGGATCACCGATCCGCGGGAGTTCCTGTGATGGAACCGCTCAAAATCGTCTCGTCGCGCACCGTCGTCGTCCCCCTCGCGAACGTGGACACCGATCAGATCATCCCGGCGAGATTCCTGACCACGACCACCAAGGAGGGGCTGGGGGAGCGGCTGTTCGCCGACTGGCGCTATCTTCCCGACGGGTCGCCGAATCCCGGCTTCATCCTGAACCAACCGGCCGCCAAGGGCTGTCAGGTGCTGGTCGCCGGGCGCAACTTCGGCTGCGGCTCCTCGCGCGAGCATGCACCCTGGGCGTTGGTCGATTACGGCATCCGGGCCGTGATCAGCACGGAGATCGCGGATATTTTCCGCAGCAACGCCCTGAAGAACGGCCTTCTGCCCGTGATCGTGGACGATGCCACCGCGGCATGGCTGATCGGGCATCCGGGAGCCGAGGTCACCATCGACCTGGACGCCGCGACCCTCGCCCTGCCGACCGGCGTGTCCGTGCCCTTTCCGATCGAGGCATTCGCGCGCCATTGCCTGTTGAACGGGGTGGACGAGCTCGGCTATTTGCAAAGCAAACTCGCCGATATCGAGCGCTACGAAGCCGCACACCCGGCCGGCGCCTGATCGGGCGCCAAGGAAGGACACGAGATGCAAGCGCTGATCGCGGTTCTGGGCGGCGACGGCATCGGGCCGGAGGTGACCGCGGAGGCCGCGCGCGTGCTGTCGCGCATCGCCGAGCGGCACGGACACTCGTTTCGATTCGAATCGGCGCTGATCGGCGGCGCCGCGATCGACGCCACCGGCGAAGCCCTGCCGGGCGCCACGCTCGAGCTGTGCCGGCGCGCCGACGCCATCCTGCTGGGCGCCGTGGGGGGCCCGAAGTGGTCGGCGCCGAACCTCAAGGTGCGTCCCGAGCAGGGGCTGCTGCAGCTGCGCAAGGAACTCGGGCTGTTCGCCAACCTGCGCCCCGTCGTGCCTCATCCGGCCGTGCTCGAGGCCTCCCCGATCAAGCCGGAGGTCCTTCGAGGCGTCGATATCATGGTGGTGCGCGAGCTCACCGGTGGAATCTATTTCGGGGACAAACAGCGCACCGCCACCGAGGCGTACGACGTTTGCCGATACAGCGTGACCGAGATCGAGCGCGTGGTGCGCGCCGCCGCGGGGCTGGCGCGCGCGAGGCGGCGCAAGCTGACCTCCGTCGACAAGGCGAATGTGCTGGAGACATCGCGCCTCTGGCGCTCGGTGGTCGACCGGATCATGCCCGCCGAGTTCTCCGACATCGCCTACGAGCACATGCTGGTCGACTCCGCAGCCATGCATCTCATCAGGCGCCCGCGCGATTTCGACGTGATGGTGATGGAGAACATGTTCGGCGACATCCTCACCGATGAGGCCTCGATGCTCGCGGGTTCCATGGGGCTTCTGCCCTCCGCGTCGCTCGGTGCCGAAGGGCGCGGCGGATTGTTCGAGCCGATCCACGGCTCGGCGCCCGACATCGCGGGCCGCGGCATCGCCAATCCCTATGCCGCCATATTGAGCGCCGCCCTGCTGCTTCGCTACGCGCTCGGTCTCGAGACCGAAGCGCGGGCCGTGGAGGCCGCGGTATCCGGTGCGGTGACCGCGGGCGTGCTGACCGCGGACCTCGCCGCCCCCGGCGCCGCCTCCGTCAGGACGCGTGCCGCCGCAGATGCGGTGCTGGCTGCGCTGTAGCGGCCCGCTCCAGCCCGGCCGACAGATCCGCGACGAGGTCGCCGGCATCCTCGATGCCCACCGACACCCGCAACAATCCCTCGCCGATGCCGGCGCGCTGCCGCGCCGCCTCGTCCATTCCGGCGTGCGTCATGCTCGAGGGGTGCGCGATCAGGCTCTCGACACCCCCCAGCGACTCGGCGAGCGTGAAGCAGCTCAATCCGTCGAGAAACGCGGCGACCGCGGCCTCGCCGCCGGCGAGCTCGAAGCTCAGCATGGCGCCGAAGCTCGATTGCTGGCGGCGTGCGAGCGCGTGGCCCGGATGATCGGGCAATCCGGGGTAGTACACCCGCGATACAGCCGCGTGATCGCTCAGCAGCCCGACCACGGCGGCGGTGTTCTCCTCGTGGGCGCGCATCCGCGCGTGCAGCGTCCGCACCCCGCGCAGGCATAGAAAGCTGTCGAACGGGGCGCCCGTGACGCCGATGACGTTGGCCCACCAGCCGAAGCGCTCCGCAAGCTCCGGCGTCGAGGCGATGACCGCTCCGCCCACCACATCGCTGTGGCCGTTCAGGTATTTCGTGGTCGAATGCATCACGACATCCGCGCCGAGCGCGATCGGCTGCTGCCACACCGGCGAGAGGAAGGTGTTGTCCGCGACCACCAGGGCGCCGTGGGCGTGCGCCGCGTCGGCCACGGCACGAATGTCGACGATCCTCAGCAATGGATTGCTGGGCGTCTCGATCCATACCAGCTGCGGCTTCGCGGCGAGCGCCGCCGCGACCGCCGCCGGGTCGGTTTGATCGACGAAGTCGATCACGAGCTTGCCCTGCCCCATGAGCGCCGCCAACAGCCGGTACGTGCCTCCATAGCAGTCGTGCGGCGCGACCACGCGTGCGCCCTGCGGCAGGGTGGCCAGGATCAAGGTGATCGCGGCGAGACCCGTGCAGGTCACCACCGCCCCCACGCCCCCCTCCAGGTCCGCCAGCGCCTGCGCGAGCTGATCTCGGGTGGGATTGCCGGATCGCGTGTAATCGTACTTGCGCGGCTTGCGGTAGCCCTCGAAGGCGAAGTTGCTGGAGAGATAGATCGGCGGCACGACCGAGCCGTGCTGGGCGTCCGATTCGAGTCCCGCCCGCACCGAGCGGGTGGCCGAAGGTTTGCGGGGTTTTTGTCTGCTCGTCATAACAGTGGCTCCGAAACGGCTCGTTTGATGATCGGGGTCAGCGCCGCGCCCTCTTTGAGAAATGCGTCGTGACCGAAAATGGAGTTGATCTCGATGAGCTGGCGCGGCCCGTTGAGCCGCGCGGCGAGACCCTGCATGTCGGCGAAGGGGACCAGCTGATCTTCGCGCACCGCGATCAGCGTCGCGGGGGTCCGCACCAGCGTGGCATCCATCCGGTGCAGATCGATGGATTCGCTCAACGCCAAAAAGGTCTCCGCGCGGTATTTCTGCACGTAGTCGTCGCCGCGCGCAAACAGGTAATCCTCGATGGGGAATCGGAAGCGATCCTCCTGCCGCACCGGCGCCCCGCCGAACCTGAGCTCGAACTCCACGGCGCTCCGATAGGTCGCCATGGCGAGCGCCCGCGCGAGCTTCAATCCGGCGGGACCGTCGCCGCGCGCGATGGCTTCGCGCACGATCTGGCGCTGCACGCTGCGCCACGCGGTGGACAGCACCTGCGCCCTGTCCGCGGCGCTCAGCACGACGATCCGCTCCACGAGGGCGGCATGACGCTCGGCGAAAGCGAGCGCCACCATGCCGCCATAGGATGCGCCGACGATGGCGTGCAGCCGCCCTATGCCGGTGTGCCGGACGATGCATTCCAGGGCGGCCGCCTGGTCGTAGGAGCTCAGGGGCGGGAATTTTCGGTCGGCCTCGGGCGCGGAGCTGCCGCCGCGGCCGCCGAGGTAGTCGATCCCCAGCACCCTGAACTGCCGGGTATCGATGCCGTGGCCGGGACCGACCAGATCGGGCCACCAGCCCTCCTTGCCGGCGACGATGCGGTGGGCGGAGATGCCGCCGAGCACCGCGATGACCGGCGCGCGCGCGGGGCCGGTCAGCCGGTACGCGATGTGAGCCTGCGCCAGCTCGTCGCCATGATGCAGCCGCCACGGACGCGGCAGATCCAGCACCTCGTCGCGCGCGGGGGCGGCTGCGGGGGTGGATGATTTTCTCGGTAGATCGTCGGGCACCTTGTTCGCTCTCCTCACAGGTTGACATAACCCCTGGGGAGCGGCAGCGCTCTTTGGCCGTTGCGGCGGCTCGGAAGAGCGCCGTTCAACCCGCCGCCCATCTATCGGAGCCGCACCGGCATTCGCCCGGGCTCCGCAGGAGTTGGCACCGTTCCTCGGAATCTCGCGGGAGGCTCCTCGGTGGTTGCCCCGGCTTCTAAGGGCCTTTCCCTCAGCCGGTCTAGATAGGCCCGCGAATGTTATGCACACCGCCCCCTCCCGTCAAGCGTCCTATGGGTTGCGCGCCTTGCTCCAATGCGCTAATGTATTAATGTGTTAATACATTGGCGGACGAGATGAAAACCAACCGGCCGGTCACATTGCGCCAGGAACAGCAGCACGAGCGCGCCTTGTTCACGGCGATCCTCGCCTTGAAGAGCGTCGAGGAGTGCCGCAGCTTCTTCCGCGACCTGTGCACCCCCACCGAGCTGCAGGCGATGGCCGATCGATGGGCCGTCGTCGAACTGCTCGAGCGCGGCATGCCGTACCGGGACATCCATCGGCAGACGGGCGTGAGCGTCACGACCATCGGGCGCGTCGCCCGCTACCTCATGTCGGGGAACGGCGGATACCGCGCCGTGACCGACCGTCTCAAGATCAACGCATGAGTTCCCGGGACGAGGACGGCGTGCGCCTGAAGATCGCGGTGCAAAAGAGCGGCCGGCTGACCGACTCCTCGCTCGACCTGTTGTCGCGTTGCGGACTGAAGTACAGCCGGGGCAAGGACCAGCTGATGTGCTACGGCGAGAACATGCCGCTCGACGTGCTGTTCGTGCGCGACGACGACATTCCGGATCTCGTGCAGGAGGATGTCTGCGATCTCGGCGTGGTGGGTTTGAATGTGGTCGAGGAAAAACGGCTGAGCTTCGGCGCGCGCGGCATCGCCCCCCTGTTCGAGATCGTGCGAACGCTCGACTTCGGGCGCTGCAAGCTGTGCATCGCGGTGCCCGACGGCTTCGACTACCGGGGCACCGCCTCGCTGCAGGGCAGGCGCATCGCCACCACCTACCCGAACATTCTGGCGCGCTTCCTCGGCGAGCGCGGCGTCCGCGCGGAGGTCGTGGTTCTTTCGGGGTCGGTCGAGATCGCGCCGCGCCTGGGTCGGGCCGATGTGATCTGCGATCTCGTTTCCACGGGGTCCACGCTTGCCGCCAACCATCTGCGCCAGGCCGAAGTCGTGCTCGAGAGCCAGGCGGTGCTCATCCGCACACCGGTGCCGATCCCCGCGCAGAAGCAGGACTGGACCCGCCGCCTGTTCATGCGCATCGACGGCGTCGAGCAGGTCAGAGGCAGCAAGTACATCATGCTGCACGTCTCGCGTTCCGCGCTGCCCGCGATCGCGAAACTTCTGCCCGGGAGCGAGGCGCCGACGGTGATCCCGCTCGAGGGGCTGGGGGACCGGGTGGCGGTGCACGTGGTGTGCCGCGAGAACGTCTTCTGGGAGACGCTGGAGCAGCTGAAGGGTGCTGGCGCGAGTTCCGTGCTGGTGCTCCCCGTCGAGAAGATGCTGGCGTAGACGGCGCCGCTGCCATGCGTATCCTGCACTGGAATTCACTGTCGAAGGAAGAGCGCATACGGGTGCTCGAGCGCCCCGCGCAGCGCGACGCGGCGCGCACCGCGAGCGACGTGCGCGCGATCGTGGATGCCGTGCGCCGCGACGGCGATGCGGCCCTGCGCGAGCTGACCCGGCGTTTCGACGGTGTCGAGATCGGGACCCTGGAGGTCTCGGCGCATGAGTTCGCGGATGCCGAGCGTGCGCTCGACCGCGCCCAGCATGCGGCGATCGACACGGCCATCGGGACGGTACGCCGCTTCCACGAGGCGCAGCGGCCCGTGCCGCTGCGCCTCGAGACCGCGCCGGGCGTGATCTGCGAGCGCATTCACGTCCCGGTGCGCGCGGTCGGCCTGTACGTCCCCGCGGGATCCGCGCCGCTCCCCTCGACCGCCATCATGCTGGCCGTGCCGGCCGCGATCGCCGGCTGTCCGCAACGGGTGCTCTGCACCGCGCCGAACCGCGAAGGCAGGGCCGATTCCGCCGTGCTCACCGCGGCGCGAAGAGCCGGCATCGAGCGCATCTTCAAGGTGGGCGGCGCACAGGCCATCGCCGCCATGGCCTATGGCACCGGGACGATCCCGAAATGCGACAAGCTGTTCGGACCCGGCAATTCCTGGGTGGCGGCGGCGAAGTCGCTGGTGGCGGCCGACCCCGCAGGCGCCGCCGCGGACCTGCCCGCCGGCGTGACCGAGGTGCTGGTGATCGCGGACGAGCACGCGAACGCCGAGTTCGTCGCCGCCGATCTTCTGGCCCAGGCCGAACACGGCCCGGATGCGCAGGCGCTGCTGGTGACGACCTCGGCGCCGCTTGCCGATGCGGTGCGGCGCGCCGTGATGAGCCAGGTGCGCGCGCTGTCGCGCCAGCGCATCCTCGACTCGTCGGTCGCCGAAATCCGGCTGTTGATCGTCGACTCGCTCGATGCCGCGCTCGGCATCGCGAACGACTACGCGCCCGAGCACCTGCTGCTCGAAGTCCGCGAGCCGCGCGCATGGCTCGCGAAGGTGAGCTGCGCGGGCGCCGTGTTCCTTGGGAGCTGGTCGCCGGAATCCATGGGCGACTACTGCAGCGGCCCGAATCACACCCTGCCCACCTACGGCCATGCGAGGGCTCACAGCGGACTGTCGGTGGAGGATTTCCAGAAACGCATCACCGTGCAGGAGCTCTCGCCCGCGGGACTTCGGGGCCTCGCCGACACCGCGCGGATCCTGGCGCGCCTCGAGGGACTCGACGCGCATGCGGCCGCCGTCGATGTCCGTGTCGCCGCGCTCGCGGGAGCCGGTGCATGAGCTCGGTGCTCGCCCTCGCCCGTCCGGATATCGTCGGCATCAAGGCGTACTCGCACGCGGCCTGGCTGCCCTCGATGACCCGCCTGCACGCCAACGAGGCGCCGTGGCGACCGGCGGGCGACGGCACGGCCGCGGGCCTCAACCGTTATCCGGAACCGCAGCCCGCCGCGCTGGTCGAGCGGCTCGCGCGCGTGTACGGAGTGGCTGCGTCCTCGCTCCTGGTGGCACGCGGCAGCGACGAAGCCATCGACCTGCTGTCGCGCATCTTCCTGCGCGCGGGACAGGATTCGATCCTGCAGTGCGCGCCCTCCTTCGGCATGTACCAGGTGGCCGCGCACATTCAGGGCGCCGCCGTGGTGGAGATTGCCCTGGATCGCGATCGCGGCTGGGATCTCGACCCGGACCGGCTGCTCGGCGCCTGGCGTCCCGATGTGAAGCTGGTGTATCTGTGCTCGCCCAACAACCCGACCGGAAACTCGTTCGCGCCCGAGGCCGTCGAACGCGTGTGCCGCGCGCTCGACGGCAAGGCGGTCGTGGTGATCGACGAGGCCTACATCGAATGGTCCGCCCGCGCGAGCCTCACGGGGTGGCTCGGTCGTTTTCCCAACATCGCCATCCTGCGCACCCTCTCGAAGGCGCATGCGCTCGCGGGCGCGCGCATCGGAGCGCTGATCGCCGCGCCCGACCTCATCGAGCTCGCGAAGCGCATCATTCCCCCCTACTCGCTCGCCCAACCGACCATCGAGGCGGCGCTGTCGGCGCTCGACCCGGGCGAGCTCGCCGCGACCCACGCCCGGATACGTGCGCTGCTCGAGGAGCGGGAGTATCTGCGCAAGGGTCTGGGCGCCATCCGGGCGGTCACCCGGGTGTGGCCGAGCGACGCCAACTTCCTGCTGATCGACAGCGCCGATCCCGATGCGTTTCTGCGCGCGAGCATGGCCGGGGGCACCATCGTGCGCGACATGCGCTCGCATCGCGCCCTCCCGCGCTCGTTCAGGATCACCGTCGGCACCCGGGCCCAGAACGACGCGTTGTTATCGAGCCTGGAGGCGGCATGAGCGGCGAGAGAGTCCTGTTCGTGGATCGGGACGGCACCTTGATCGAGGAGCCCCCGGACGAGAAGATCGACCGGCTGGACAAGGTCAGTTTGCTGCCCGGCGTGATCCCCGCGCTGATCGACCTGACGCGTGCGGGATTCAAGCTGGTGATGGTCACCAATCAGGATGGACTCGGCACCCCGAGTCTGCCGACGGAGGACTTCGACGCCGCGCACCGCTTCGTGCTCGACCTGTTCGCCTCCCAGGGAGTGGTCTTCGACGCCGTGTTCGTGTGCCCGCACTACCCGCACGAGAACTGCGAATGCCGCAAGCCCAAGATCGGCATGGTGGAGGAATGGGTCCGCAGCCACCCGGTCGACGCCGCGCGCAGCTTCATGGTCGGCGACCGCGACACCGACCTCGAGTTCGCGGACAAGCTCGGCATCGTGGGGTTGCGCGTGCTCGTCGACGGGCCCGCGGGGACGACATGGCCTTCGATTGCGGCGCGAATCCTCGGCAGCGCGCGCCGCGCCAGGATCGAGCGGCGGACCAAGGAAACCCTCGTAACCGTCGATGTGGATCTGTCGCGCGAGGGGCCGAGCCGGATCGCCACGGGCCTGGGCTTCTTCGACCACATGCTGGAACAGATCGCCAGACACGGGGGCTTCGCGCTCGAATTGCAATGCCAGGGCGACCTGCACGTGGACGAACACCACACCGTGGAGGACTGCGCGCTCACGCTCGGCGCCGCGTTGCGCGAGGCGCTGGGAGACAAGCATGGCATCGCTCGCTACGGGTTCCTGCTGCCGATGGACGAGGCGCTCGCCGAGATCGCCATGGACCTTTCCGGGCGGCCGTATTTCGCATGGGAAGGCCGCTTCGACCGCGAGCGCGTCGGCGAGCTGCCCACCGAGCTCGTGCCGCATTTTTTCCGCTCGCTGGCCGAAGCGCTGGGCGCATCGCTGCACATCCGCGTGCGCGGCGAGAACGCGCACCACATGATCGAAGCGTGCTTCAAGGGCGTCGGAAGGAGCCTCAGGCAGGCGATCCGACGCGAGGGTGTCGAGCTCCCCAGCACCAAGGGTGTTTTGTGAGACCGGCCGCGGGCTCGGGGCCGTGCGTCCCATGAGCGTCGTCATCGTCGCCAGCGGCGGCGCGAACATCGCCTCCCTGCAGTTCGCCCTGGAGCGGCTCGGCTCGAGCTCCGAAGTGTCCGCGGACGCCGCACGCATCCGGGCGGCGACTCACGTGATCCTTCCCGGCGTCGGCGCCGCCGCGGATGCGATGACGCGTTTGCGGAGCAGCGGGCTCGATGCGCTGATTCCGACCCTGCGCCAGCCGGTGCTCGGCATCTGCCTCGGCATGCAGCTGCTGCACGAGGCCTCGGCCGAAGGCGCCACCCGCTGCCTGGGAATCATCCCCGGCGCCGCGTCGCGTTTCGTGGAGGCGCCGGGGCGGCCCGTTCCCCATATGGGCTGGAACACGCTGACCGTGGAGCGCGGCTGCGCGCTGCTCGCGGGCATGGGCGGCGCGGAATACGCCTACTTCGTGCACAGCTACGCGCTGCCCGTGAACGAGGCCACGGTCGCGAGCTGCCGCTACGGCGAGGGCTTCTCGGCCTGCGTTGCATGGCGAAATTTTTTCGGCGCGCAGTTTCACCCCGAGCGCTCCGCGGGCCTCGGCGCGCGGCTGCTCGGAAACTTCCTCAAGCTCGGTGCCGCATCGGTGCGGGATGCGCAATGCGGCTGATACCCGCCATCGACCTGCGCGGGGGGCGCTGCGTACGTCTTCTAAGAGGCGACTTCGCGGCCGAGACGCGCTATGAGGCCGAACCCGTGGAATTGCTCGCGCGCTACCGCGGATACGGCGCCGATTGGCTGCACATCGTCGACTTGGACGGCGCGCGTGACGGCAGCGGCGGCAACCGCACGGTCATCGCGGCGCTCGCCGCGGAGCCGGGCATCCATCTGCAGGTGGGCGGCGGCCTGCGCAACTTCGCGGCGGTGCAGGACGTGCTCGCCCTCGGCGCGGCGCGGGCGGTCGTCGGCAGCGCCGCGTGGACCGAGCCGGAGGAGGTGCGGCGCTGGCTTCGGCACTTCGGAAGCGACCGCATCGCGCTCGCGTTCGATGTGCGGTTCGATGATGCGCGCACGCCTTGCATCGCCACGCACGGATGGGTCCGGCAATCCACCCTGCCCCTGTGGGATGCGGTCGCCGGATTCCTCGATGCGGGGCTCGCGCATGTACTCTGCACCGACGTGAGCCGCGATGGGGCACTGAGCGGCCCGAACGTCGCCCTGTATGCCGGAGCGGCGCGGCGCCACCCCGAGATCGCCTGGCAGGCCTCCGGCGGCATCCGCGATGCCCGCGACCTGCGCGCGTTGGCCGAATGCGGCGCGGCGGCGGCGATCAGCGGCAAGGCGCTGCTCGAGCAACGCATCCCGATCGAGGAGCTCGCACCATTCTTGCCAAACGCATAATTCCCTGTCTCGACGTGCGCGACGGGCAGGTGGTCAAGGGGGTTCGCTTTCGGGATCACCGCATCGTCGGCGAGATCATGGACCTCGCGGCGCGTTACCGGGACGAAGGCGCCGATGAGCTCGTGTTCTACGACATCACCGCGAGCCCGCAGGGGCGGTCGGTGGACCGCTCGTGGATCAGACGGGTCGCGCGCATCCTCGACATTCCATTCTGCGTTGCCGGCGGCATCCGCACCGTGTCGGACGCCGAGGAGGTGCTGTCCTGCGGCGCCGAGAAGATCTCCATCAACTCCCCCGCCCTCGCCGATCCCGAGCTGATCGATGCGCTCAGCGAGCGCTTCGGCGCTCAATGCGTGGTGGTGGGAATCGACAGCGAGACCGCGGGAAGCGATTATCGCGTGCAGCAATTCACCGGCGAGGTGGCATCCAGCCGCGACGCCGCGCGCCGCACCGTCGATTGGGTGCTCGAGGCGCAGCGGCGCGGCGCCGGCGAGATCGTGTTGAACTGCATGTCGAGCGACGGGGTGCGCCGGGGTTACGACCTGGTGCAGCTGCGCGCGGTTCGCGCCCTCTGCCGGGTGCCGTTGGTGGCCTCCGGCGGCGCCGGCACGATGGGGCATTTCTCCGAGGTGTTCCGCGAAGCGGGTGTCGACGCCGCGCTCGCCGCGAGCGTGTTTCACTCCGGCGACATCGCGATTCCCGAGCTCAAGCTCCGGCTGCGCGCGGACGGCATCGAGGTGAGGATATGATCGACATCGACCGGCTCGACTGGGCGAAGGGCGACGGATTGGTGCCGGCGATCGTGCAGGATGCCGCCCGCGGCGCCGTGCTCATGCTCGGGTACATGAACCGCGACGCGCTTGCGGCAACCCGGGCGAGCGGACGCGTGACGTTCTGGAGCCGCAGCAAGCAGCGGCTCTGGACCAAGGGCGAGACCTCGGGAAATTATCTGCAGGTGAGCTCCATCGCGGCCGACTGCGACGGCGACACCCTGCTGATATTGGCGCGGCCGGCGGGACCCGCCTGCCATCTCGGCACCGGCACGTGCTTCGGGGCGAATCCGCCCCGCGCGGCCGCCGAATCACTGGCCTTCCTCAACACCCTGCAGCAGCTCGTCGCCGAGCGCATCGCCCACCCTTCGCCGGACAGCTACACCGCGAGGCTCCTCGCGGAAGGTCCGCGGCGCGTGGCGCAGAAGGTCGGCGAAGAAGGCGTCGAGCTGGCCCTCGCGGCCGTGGCGCAGGGCGACCCGGAGGTCGTCGGCGAGGCCGCCGACCTTCTGTATCATATGATCGTGCTGCTTCAATCGAAGCACCTGCCGCTCGCGGCGGTCGTCGCCGAGCTGGAGGCCCGGCATCGCGCGCGCTAGGATCGCCCGCAGCATGCATATCATCGTCAGGAAGGAAGCACGGCTGCTCCTCGTGCTGGTCGACGGCGTTCAGCAGCTCGCGTATCCGGTCACGCTGGGCAGGAACTGGGCCGCGGACAAGGCGGTGGAAGGCGACGAGGCCACGCCGCTCGGGGAATTCTACATCTGCGCCAAGAATCCACGCAGCAGGTTCCATCTGTCGCTGTGCATCAGCTATCCGAACGCCGAGGACGCGGAGCGCGGCCTGAAGGCCGGCCTGATCACGGCCGCCGAGCACGCCGCCATTATCGACGCGATCGGCCGCCATGCCATGCCGCCCCAGCACACGCGGCTGGGCGGAGAGATCTACATCCACGGCGAGGACCCCCGCCCTTCGCAGGCGTCATCGGCGGCCCCGGGAACCCGCGGCTGCATCGGCCTGCGCAATGGCGCGATGCGCGAGCTGTTCGAGCGCACGCCTCTCGGCACGGAGGTCATCATCACGCCGTAGGCGCGGGAACCTCCCTTCGGATCACGCGGCCTGGCGCCGGCCGCGGGTGATTCCGTAGATGCCGATGGCCAGCCACACGATGTTGAGCCAGGCGGACGGCCAGGCGCCGTTCCAACCGCTGTTGATGATGAAGCCGACCGCACCGACGACATTCATCCATTGATACAGCGGCGAGCGGGCATTGAGCTTTCCGGCGGTCACGAGGCCGTAGGCCCCGAGAATGAGGAGCGCGCCGAGCCAGCCCGCGAGCTCGATGAAGGTCTTGAGTTGCAATCGTATTCTCCGATCCGCCCCGTCCGGCGGCAACCGGCCGCCCTTATAACATACCTTCCGAGACTTACTCGGACGCGCGCGCAAGTGCTACGCTGTGCGCCGGCGCAAACGAGGAAATCCGCACGGTGGCCGTACTACCGACCTTTGACATGATGCTCTTCGGGGGAACGGGCGATCTCGTCACCCGCAAGCTTCTGCCCGCCCTGTATCGCCGCCACGCCGCGGGCCAGGTGTCCGAGGAATCGCGTATCGTCGGCATCGCGCGCGGTGCGCTGTCGCGCACCGAATACGCGGCGCAGGCGCAGGCCGCGTGCCGTGAATTTCTCGGCGAGGAGTTCGATGCGGGCCGCTGGGAGCGCTTCGGCCGCCTGCTTCATTACGTGAAGATCAATGCCGCCGCCGAGGCCGACTACGCCCAGCTGACCCGCCTGCTCGAGGGCCGCGAGGAGCTCGTGCGCGTGTTCTTCTTTTCGACGGCCTCGAACCTGTTCTCCGTGATGTGCGACAACCTCGCCAGGGCCCGCGTGGTCACGCCGCAGTCCCGGGTGGTCCTGGAGAAGCCGCTGGGCCACGACACCGCATCCGCCGATTTGATCAACGCACAGGTCGGCGCCGCGTTCGCCGAGCGCCAGATCTACCGCATCGATCACTACCTCGGCAAGGAAACCGTGCAGAACCTGATGGCGCTGCGGTTCGGCAACGCCCTGTTCGAGCCGCTGTGGCGGCGAGGTCTCATCAAGCACGTGCAGATCACCGTCGCCGAGGAGCTCGGCGTCGAGCGACGCGGCAACTTCTACGATCAGACCGGCGCGCTGCGCGACATGGTGCAAAACCATCTGCTGCAGCTGCTTTGCATCATGGCCATGGAGCCGCCCGCCTCCAACGATCCGGACGCGGTCCGGGACGAAAAGCTCAAGGTGTTGAGGGCGCTGCGCCCGTTGCGCGAGGGCGATGTGCTCACGAAAACGGTGCGCGGACAATACAAGGCCGGCGCGGTGCGCGGCGTGCCGGTGCCGGGGTATCTCGAGGAGGCCGACATCGCGCCCGACAGCACCACCGAGACCTTCGCGGCCCTGAAGGTCGAGATCGACACCTGGCGCTGGGCGGGTGTGCCGTTTTATCTTCGAACCGGCAAGCGGCTGCAGGACCGCATCACCGAACTCGTGGTGACTTTCGAGGACGTGCCCCATCCGATCTTCGAGAAGCCCGCCTCGCACTCCGCGAACGAGCTCGTGATCCGCCTGCAGCCCGACGAGAGCATCATGCTCACGGTGCTCGCCAAGAATCCCGGGGAAGGGATGCGGCTCAAGCCCGTCAGCCTCGCGCTCGACCTGGGCGAGACCTTCAAGACCCGGAGCCTGGATGCCTACGAGCGCTTGCTGATGGACACCGTAAAGGGCAATCTCACGTTGTTCATGCGCCGCGACGAGCTCGATGCGGCCTGGCGCTGGATCGACCCCATCCGGGCGGGATGGGCGCAGTACGACGAGCCGCCGAAACCCTACATCGCGGGCAGCTGGGGACCCGCCTCATCCAGTGCCTTGATCAGCCGCGACGGATTCTCCTGGCATGACGAACTCTGACCCCCGACTGAAGCGGTTCGCGAACATGGCGGACCTCGCGCAGGAGCTCGCCTCCGACGTCGCGCAAACTCTCACCCGCGCCATCGACGCGCGCGGCGGCGCAAGCCTGATCGTTTCGGGCGGCAGGACGCCGCTGCAGTTCTTCGAGCGGCTGCGCGTGCAGCCGATCGAATGGCGCCGGGTGTGCATCGCGCTCGCCGATGAGCGCTGGGTGGACCCGGGCGACCCCGGCAGCAACGAAAGAATGGTGCGCGAGGCGCTGCTCAAGGATCGGGCGGCCGAGGCGCGTTTCGCCGGCCTCAAGAATGCCGCGCCCTCCCCGGACCTCGGCGCGGTCTCGGCCTGGGAGACTTTCGCCCGCATTCCGCGGCCGTTCGACGTGACCATGCTCGGCATGGGCGATGACGGCCACACCGCCTCGTTGTTCCCCGGCTCGCCGAATCTCTCGATCGCGCTGGCCGCCGCGGCGGCGGCGGGTTGCGTGGGCATGCGGGCGCCCTCGGCGCCTCACCCGCGGCTGAGCTTGAACCTGAGCGCGCTGCTCGATTCACGGCGGATTTTGATTCTCATCGAGGGCGATGGGAAGCTGCGCACGTTCGAGGCGGCGGGCGGCTCCGGTCCTGTCGAGGAGATGCCCGTGCGGGCGGTGCTGCGCCAGAGCCGCGTGCCCGTCGAAGTGGTCTGGGCGCCATGAAGGATCGCGGCGATCGCCGGACGGACCTCGACAAGGAGGCGATCAAGAGCTCGTTCCTGGACGACCTCTTCTACATGCAGGGAAAATTTCCGGCCCTCGCGACGCAGAACGACTATTACATGGCGCTCGCATATGCGGTCCGCGACCGGATGCTGCATCGCTGGATCAGCACCGCCGCCGCGTACACCAGGCACGGATCGCGCACCGTCGCATATCTCTCCGCGGAATTCCTCATGGGGCCGCATCTCGGCAACAATCTGTTGAATCTCGGCATCCTCGAGCCGGTGCGGCTGTGCATGAAGGAGCTGGGCCTCGATTTCGACGAGCTGTTGCAGCAGGAGGAGGAGCCCGGCCTCGGCAGCGGCGGCCTCGGCCGTCTGGCCGCATGCTTCATAGACTCGCTCGCCACGCTCGAGATCCCCGCGCTCGGCTACGGCATCCGTTACGAATTCGGCATCTTCCACCAGGAGATCGTCGACGGCTGGCAGATCGAGAAGACCGACAAGTGGCTGCGCTCCGGGAATCCCTGGGAATTGATCCGCCCCGAGTGGGCGGTGAGCGTCAAGTTCGGCGGCTACACCGAGAGGTACGTCGACGAGCACGAACGCGCGCGGGTGCGCTGGGTGCCCCACAAGATCGTTCACGGCGTTCCCTACGACACGCTCATCCTGGGATATCGCACGAACACGGCGAACACCCTGCGGCTCTGGCGCGCCGAGGCGCCCGAGTCGTTCGATTTCGCGATATTCAACAGCGGCGACTATTACGGGGCCGTGAACCAGAAGGTCACGTCCGAAAATCTGAGCAAGGTCCTGTATCCGAACGACGAGCAGCTGCGCGGCAAGGAACTGCGGCTCGAGCAGCAGTACTTCTTCGTTTCCTGCTCGATCCAGGACATGTTCCGCATCCTGCGCACGCAGCAGCTGCCCGTGAACAGGTTCGATGAGAAATTCGCCGTGCAGCTCAACGACACCCATCCGGCCATCGCGATCGCGGAACTCATGAGGATGTTCATCGACGAGCACGGCCTCGGCTGGCACGAGGCCTGGAGCATCACGCGCCGCACCTTCGCCTACACCAACCACACGCTGCTGCCCGAGGCGCTGGAGCGCTGGTCGCTCGAGGTCTTCGGACGGGTGCTGCCGCGCCATCTGGAGATCATCTACGACATCAACGCCCACTTCCTGCAGGAGGTGCGCATGCGGTTTATCGGGGACGACGACCGGGTGCGGCGCATGTCGATCATCGACGAGCACGGCGAGCGCTACGTGCGCATGGCGCACCTCGCATGCGTCGGCAGCCATGCGATCAACGGCGTCGCGGAATTGCACACCGAGCTTCTGAAGCGGGACGTGCTGAAGGACTTCAACGAGCTCTGGCCCGGAAAATTCAGCAACAAGACGAACGGCGTCACGCCGCGGCGCTGGATGGCGCTGTCCAATCCACGCCTGTCGAGCCTCATCACCGAGCACATCGGCGACCGCTGGATCAAGGATCTCGCCGAGCTCGCGCGCCTGGAGCCGCTCGCCGAGGATCCGGCGTTCCGCGCGAGCTGGCGCGAGATCAAGCAGGAGAACAAGCGCAACTTCGCCGCCCTGGCCGCGGAGCGCACCGGGATCGCCATCGATCCCGCGTCGATGTTCGACGTGCTGGTGAAGCGCATTCACGAATACAAGCGCCAGCATTTGAAGGTGCTGCACATCGTCTCGATGTATCTGGCCATCAAGTCGAACCCGTCGCTCGCCGCCGGGCCGCGCACCTTCATCTTCGGCGGCAAGGCCGCGCCCGGCTATCACCTCGCGAAGCTCATGATCAAGCTGATCACCGCGGTCGGCGACGTGGTCAATCGCGATCCGGACGTACGCGACCGGCTGCGGGTGGTTTTCCTGCCGAACTTCAACGTCACCAACGGGCAGCGCATATATCCGGCCGCCGACCTGTCGGAACAGATTTCGACCGCCGGCAAGGAGGCGTCCGGCACAGGCAACATGAAATTCTGCATGAACGGGGCGCTGACCATCGGCACCCTGGACGGGGCCAACATCGAGCTGCGCGAGGAAATCGGCGCGGACAATTTCTTTCTGTTCGGATTGAGCGCGCAGCAGGTGCTCGGCTTGAAGAACGAGGGCTATCGGCCCATGGATTACTATGCGGCCGACCCGTGCCTGAAGGAGGTGGTCGACCTGATCCGAAACGGCTTCTTCTCGCACGGCGACACGGAGCTGTTCCGGCCGTTGATGGACAATCTGATGTACTACGATCCGTACATGCTGTTCGCCGATTTCGCCTCCTACCTCGACTGCCAGGCGAAGGTCTCGGAAGCCTATCGCGACGCCGAGCGCTGGACGCGGATGTCCATCCTCAACACGGCGCGCAGCGGCAAATTCTCATCGGATCGCACGATCCGCGAATATTGCTCGGGCATCTGGCGCGCACGGCCGGTGCCGATTCAGCTGCTCACGCAGAGCGAAGCAGGAAGCGCATAGTCCGGCGCAGCGGCTCCGCGGCGCCCCACAGCAGCTGATCGCCCACGGTGAAGGCGGAGAGGTATTCGCCGCCCATCGCCATCTTGCGCAGCCGGCCGATGGGAATGTCGAGGGTGCCCGAGACGGCCGCCGGTGCGAGGCTCCGTATCGAGGGCTCGCGCCGGTTGGGAATCACCTTGACCCATGCATTGCCGCCCGCGATGATGGCCTCGATGTCGGCGAGCGGTATATCGCGCTTCAACTTGATGGTGAGCGCCTGCGAATGGCAGCGCATGGCGCTCACGCGCACGCAGATGCCCTCCACCGGCACGGGCGCCTCCTCGGTGCCCATGATCTTGTTCGATTCCGCGCCCGCCTTCCATTCCTCGCGGCTGCGCCCGTCGCCCAGATCCTTGTCGATCCACGGGATCAGGCTCGCCGCCAGCGGTGCGCCGAACTGCGCCTTCGGGAAATCCGGGGCGCCGAGGGCGGCGGTGACGGCCCGGTCGATGTCGAGAATCGCCGAGGCCGGATTCGCCAGCAGCGCCGCGGCGGAGCGGTGCAGCGCGCCCATCTGCTCCAGCAGCTCGCGCATGTTTTGGGCGCCCGCGCCCGAGGCCGATTGGTAGGTCATGGCGCTGATCCATTCGACCAAGCCCTGGCGCATGAGTCCGCATACCGCCATGAGCATCAGCGAAACCGTGCAGTTGCCGCCGATGAAATCCTTGATGCCGGCGTCGCGCGCGGCGCTCATCACCGGAAGATTGACCGGATCGAGCACGATCACCGAGGAGCCGGCCATTCTCAAGGTGGACGCGGCGTCGATCCAATAGCCGTCCCATCCCGAGTCGCGAAGCCGCGAATGAACGGCCTGCGTGTAGTCCCCGCCCTGGGTGCTGATGAGCATCGGCAGCCGCTTGAGCGCGGCAAGATCGTTGGCATCCTGCACCCTCGACCCGGCCGGCCTCCCGATGTCCGGCGCGGCGCCGCCCGCCTGGGAGGTGCTGAAGAAGACCGGATCCACGAGATCGAAATCGCGCTCGGCGCGCATGCGCTCGAGCAGCACGGATCCGACCATGCCCCGCCAACCGATGATTCCGACCTGCATCATGATTCGAGCACGAACTCCCGGGCCGGCGCCCGCCGATTGTAATGCGATCCCATCACGTACCCATAAGCGCCGCAGTTCGCGATCAATAAAATATCGCCCTCGCGGGTCGGCGGCAGCCAGCGATCGGCACCGAGCTGATCGGCGCTCTCGCAGATCGGGCCCACGACGGTCACCTTATCAGTTAGCGGCTCGCCGAGCCGCGTCAAATTGCGGATATCGTGATGCGCTCCGTAGAGCGCGGGACGGATCAGGGAATTCATCCCAGTCGAGATGCCGACGTAGTGCACGTCGCCCTTGCTCTTCAACTGGGTCACCGTGGCGACCAGCACGCCCGCCTTGGCGACCAGGAAGCGCCCGGGCTCCATCCAGAATTCGATCCGCGGAAAACGCCGCTTGAGCGCGGCGACGCCGGCATCCAGCGCCGTCAGATCGATGCCGCCCTGCCCGGCTTGTTCCGGCACGCCGATGCCGCCGCCCAGGTCCACCACACCGACATCCGGAAACCTCGCCGCGAGCTCGGCGAGCAGCGAGCCCGTCTCGGTCCAATTGGCGACATCCAGGATGCCCGAGCCGGTGTGGGCGTGCAGGCCGACGACGCGCACGTGATGAGCCCGGGCCAGCGCGGCGAGCTCGTCCGCTTCGCCCGGCAGCACCCCGAACTTGGAGTGCACGCCGGCGGTGCGCACATGGTGATGGTGTCCGCGGCCGAAACCGGGATCGATGCGCACGAAGATCTCACGTCCGCGGAACAGCTCGGGCCACGCCTTGAGGGGATACAAATTGTCCAGTGTGACGTGCACACCCCGTTGGAAACCGTACTCGTATTCGGAGCGCGGCGCGAAATTGGGGGTGAACAGGATGCGCTCGGGCGAGAGCGCGGGCACCTCGGCGAATGCGTGCTCGAGCTCGCCCTGGGAGACGCATTCGAGGGTGAGGCCCGCTGCGTAGATGCGCCTCAGGATGGCGGGATGCCAGTTGGCCTTCATCGAGTACGCCCAGCGTCCCACCGACTTGACCGTGTGCACCGCGGCGATCGCCGCGTCGACGCTCGCCATGTCGTATACGAAGGCGGAGGACTCCCGCGCGCCGATCTCCCTGAGCCGGCGCGCCTTGCCGGGATCCTCCCACCAGCTCGCCGCGGCCGGCGCGGCCTCGTCTTTCGGAGCGAACAATTGCAGCCACGTGGGACCGAGCACCTTGTCCGATCCGATGCTTTGGATGAGCCGCTCGTGCAGCTGAAGCACGAGGCGGTCGCCCTGCGCCTCGTCGATCACGAAGGTGAAGTTCAGATCGTTGGCGGCCTGGCTCACCAGGTAGACCTTGTGGTCTTGAAACAGCTCGAAGGCGGCGCCGAGCTCATGCAGGATGCCGCGGATGTTATGGCCGAGCAGGCTCAGCGACGCGCAAGGCCCCAGGATCTCGACGCGACACAGCTCGCCGAGCGCCGCCGACAGCCTCGCGAGCGCGGCCGGATCGAGGGTGTTGGCGGTGGGATCCAGCGACACGGTGACGTTGGTCTCCGAGGTGGAAATCAGATCCACGGACATGCCCTGTTCCTTGAAGACCTGGAACGCGTCGGCGAGGAACCCGACCTGATGCCACATGCCGGGGCTGTCCATGGACACCAGCGTGATGCCCTTCTTGATGGCGATCGCCTTCACCTGGGCCGCGCTGTCGGCGACATCGGCGCGGATCACGGTGCCTTCCAGTCCGGGAGCCTGGGTCGCATAGACATGAAGCGGAATTTTGTACTGACGAACGGGCATGACGCAGCGCGGATGCAAAACCTTCGCGCCGTTGCTCGCGATCTCCTGCGCCTCGTCGTAATGCAGCGCGCGCAGCAGCCGCGCGGTGGGGACCGCGCGCGGATTGGCGCTGAACATCCCCGGCACATCGGTCCAAATTTCGAGCCGGGCCGCAGCGAGCTTGGCCGCGAAATACGAGCCGGAGGTGTCCGAGCCGCCGCGGCCGAGCAGCACCGTTTCGCCCTCCTCGTTCGAGGCGATGAACCCCTGGGTGATCACCACCTGATCGAGCGCACGCCATTGGTGCTGCAGCTGCGGGTCGGGCGAATACTCGCACGTGGCGGACAACAGGCTGGCCTTCACGTTCGCGCCGTCGCGACGTTCGGCATGCAACACCGTGCGCGCGTCCACCCAGACGGTCGCAATTCCCTGCGCGTTCAAGAACCCGGCGCCGAGGCAGGTCGCCAGGAGCTCGCCCATCGCCATGACGTTCGCCCGCATCCGATCGTCCAGCCGGCGGCTCTGAGCGACTTCGACGGCCATGCGCTCGAGCTCTGCAAGAAAGCGTTCGAAGTCCTCGTTCGGCGCGATCCCCAGACGCTGCGCCAATTCGCGGTGGATGGTCTCGATTCGTTGCAGCGCCGCGCTGTGCTCTCCGTTCAGCGCGGCTGAGAGCAGCGACTCCAATCGATCGGTGATTCCGGAGAGGGCGGAGTGAACGACGACGGGGCGCAGCCCCTCGCTCATCCGCTGGCGCAGGACGCCGGCGATGTTGTGCCAGTTCGCGACCGACGACACGCTGGTGCCGCCGAACTTGAGCACCACCCAGGAAGGCGCGCGCAAGGGATCAATCGTCTTCGAAAATGTCGCGCAGCTCTTTTTCCAACTGCCGCTCAGCCAAGACGTCCTCGACCCGGCTCCAGGCAGCCTTGCCGCGTTTGCCCGTCGGCACGGCCTTGGGCCGGCGTTCCGTGCGTTCCATCACCGGATCGAAGTCGTGGGATTCCTCAGCCTCGCCGAGGAACTCATCGTCGATGTCGAAATGTTCGTCTTCGCGTTCGCTCATTGGTCGAGAAAAGCCCTTGAAATCAATGGGATCGATATGCCCTACGCCGTGAAGCTGCGCACTATAGCGGATTTTGCATCGCATTCAACTAGCGTATGAGCTTCACCCTGCCCAGTCGGGGCGCCTCCGGGCATTTTCAAGGGCTCCTGCTGCACTGCGCTCGCCG
Source organism: uncultured Gammaproteobacteria bacterium (assembly GCA_963736185.1). Lineage (GTDB taxonomy): Bacteria > Pseudomonadota > Gammaproteobacteria > Steroidobacterales > Steroidobacteraceae > Bog-1198. Next base: position 55,379 of record CAVTNZ010000083.1, read on the forward strand.
CAGCAGTCCCGGCACCTCGCCGCAGGCTAGGTGCCGGTTCGGGCCGCCTCCGTCCCGACCGGGAGCGCGCCGCAGGCGATTGCCCGGTTCACCGCCGACAGAATCGCCAGCAGCGAGGCGGTGATGATGTTGGAGTGCATGCCGGCCCCGAACAGGGTACGTCGCGATCGCGTCGTGATTTCGATGTAAGACACGGCCATGGCCGCGCTGCCCTGTCCCCGCGAGTGCTCCTCGTAGGACAGCACGTCGAACGGCAGGCCGATCGCCGCCACCATCGCATCGATCGGTCCCGATCCCTGGCCCAGGCGCGTCTCCACGCGGCCATCGCGCTCCAGCTGCAGCGAGAGACGCTCGCTGTCCGCGCCGTCGGTGGAGGTGGAAAGCTGATGGGACCTGTACTGAAATGGGCCTTTGGCGGTCAGATATTCGCGCGAGAACAAAGTCCATAATTCCTGAGAAGTCAGTTCCTTACCAGTGATATCTGCAGCAGCTTGTACAACCTGGCTGAATTCGATCTGCAGCCGCCGCGGCATCACCAGTTGATAGTCCCGCTCGAGCAGGTACGCGACGCCGCCTTTGCCCGACTGGCTGTTGACCCTGATGATCGAGTCGTACGAGCGGCCGAGGTCGCTCGGGTCGATGGGGAGATAAGGAACGTCCCAAACCTCCTGATCCGTCCGGGCGGCCAGACCTTTCTTGATCGCGTCCTGGTGGGAACCGGAAAACGCCGTGAACACCAAATCCCCGACATAGGGGTGCCGAGGGTGGATGGGCAACTGGTTGCAGCTCTCCGCACATCGGGCCGCCTCATTGATGTTGGAAAAATCCAGACCAGGATCAATGCCTTGCGTATAAAGATTAAGGGCAAGTGTCACGATATCGACATTGCCCGTCCGCTCTCCATTGCCGAACAGGGTTCCTTCGACCCGCTCGGCGCCCGCCATGACCGCGAGCTCCGCCGCGGCGACCGCGGTGCCGCGATCATTATGCGGATGGATGCTGAGCACGACGCTGTCGCGGTGGGCGATGTGCCGGGCCACCCACTCGATCTGGTCGGCATACACATTGGGCGTCGCCATCTCGACGGTCGACGGCAGATTCAAGATGGAGCGGCGCTGCGGCGTCGGCTCCCATACCGCATTGACGGCATCGCAAATCTCCACCGCGAAGTCGAGCTCGGTTCCGGTGAAGCTCTCGGGGCTGTATTGGAATACCCATTCCGTGCCGGCGTTGCGTTCGGCGTGCTCCCGCACGCATGCCGCACCGCGAACCGCGATATCGACGATGCCCGGCCGGTCGGTGCGAAAGACCACCCGGCGCTGCGCCACCGAGGTGGAATTGTAGACGTGCACGATGGCGCGCCGCGCGCCCTTCAATGCCTCGTAGGTTCTCGCGATCAGCTCCGGACGCGCCTGCGTCAGTACCTGAACGGTCACATCGTCGGGAATCAGACGCTTCTCGATGAGCTCGCGCACGAAATCGAAGTCGGTCTGCGAGGCGGCCGGAAAACCCACCTCGATCTCCTTGAAACCGATGCGGACCAGCATGTCGAACATGCGCCGTTTGCGGGCCGCATCCATCGGCTCGATCAGCGCCTGATTGCCGTCCCGCAGATCGACGCTGCACCACGTGGGCGGCGCCGCGATGACCGTGTTCGGCCAGGTGCGGTCCTTGAGGTCGACAGGGGTGAATGGGCGGTACTTGATCGATGGTGTGGGTTGCATGGGCTATCTCTGCTGTATCAGGTCTCGAGACCCCGTGGCGAATTTCGCCATGAAGCGAAAGTTCGGCATCGAGGGGGTTGGTTTTCGGTCTTGTCGGCGCCGACCGATGGCGCAAGTAAGTGGCGCCTAGCGGCGCAGCAGCAGTTCAAGCGTGCAAAGGCGGATGGTTGCCGGATGCATATGTTCTGAATCTAGCATCCACCCGGGCGTTCTCGCAAGTCGGGGCGTCACGTGCAGGGATCACGTTGCCTGGGGGCTCCGCCGGCCGCATATTA
>CAVTNZ010000084.1:0-3950 GCA_963736185.1 uncultured Gammaproteobacteria bacterium
GAGCCGTTCGACATGGACGAATTGATCCAGGAGGTCGTTCACGACGCCAACTTCGAGGGCGCGGTGAAAGGCTGCAGGGTGACGATCACGGGGGCTGCGGGACGCTGCGTGAACGGCAACCGGGAGCTTCTGAGGAGCGCCATCGAGAACGTGCTGCGCAACGCCGTGCGCTATAGTCCTCCTGGCGCCGGCGTGGAGGTGGCGGTGGAGAGCGGCGACGGCGGACTCGCGGTCACGATTCGCGACCGCGGCCCGGGCGTCCCGCAAGGCGACCTGGAGCGCATATTCGAGCCGTTTTTCCGCGTGGCGGAGTCGCGCGACCGGGACTCCGGCGGCGAGGGCGTCGGTCTCGCCATCACCGCGCAGGTGATGCGCGCGCATGGCGGATCGGCACGCGCGGCGAATCGCGCCGGAGGCGGACTGGAAGTGCGGCTCGGGCTTCCGCCGGCCGCGATGACGGCCTGAGCGGCGGATCGAAACCAGGAGAAAACGTGGTGAGCCTGTATCAAGAGGCCTGCAAATACATACCCGGAGGCGTCAACTCGCCGGTCCGGGCCTTTCGCGGCGTCGGCGGCGAGCCGATCTTCTTCAAGCAGGCGGCGGGCGCCCACATCGTCGCCGCCGACGGCCGCAGGTTCATCGACTACGTCGGATCGTGGGGTCCGATGATTCTGGGTCATGCGCATCCGCACGTGATCGCCGAGGTGCGCCGCGTCGCGGCCGACGGCCTGAGCTTCGGCGCACCCACCGAGCTCGAGACGGTGCTGGCGCGCAAGGTCGTTGAGCTCATGCCCTCCGTGGAGCTCGTGCGTTTCGTCAGCTCCGGCACGGAGGCGACCATGAGCGCGATCCGGCTTGCCCGCGGATTCACCGGACGCGAGACCATCGTGAAATTCGAGGGGTGCTATCACGGTCATTCGGACTCGCTGCTGATCAAGGCGGGCTCGGGCGCGTTGACCTTCGGCGTTCCGACCTCTCCCGGGGTCCCGCGGGCATTGGCCGCGCACACCGTGACGCTCGACTACAACGACTCCGAGCGGGTCCGGGATGCGTTCCGGCAGATCGGCGGGGAAATCGCCTGCGTGATCGTGGAGCCCGTCGCGGGCAACATGAACTGCGTCCCGCCGGCTCCGGGCTTCCTCGAGACCCTGAGACAGGTATGCGATGACTCCGGCGCGCTCCTGATTTTCGACGAGGTCATGACGGGATTTCGCGTCGCGCTCGGCGGCGCGCAGGAGCTCTACGGCGTGCGTCCCGACCTCACCACGCTCGGCAAGATCATCGGCGGCGGCATGCCGGTGGGCGCATTCGGCGGCCGGCGGGACGTGATGGAGCGGCTCTCCCCCGTGGGCCCGGTCTATCAGGCGGGCACTTTGTCCGGCAATCCCGTGGCGATGGCGGCGGGCATCGCCACCCTCGAGCTGGTCTCGGCGCCGGGCTTTCACACCCACCTGAACGCGACCACCGACATCCTCGTGCAGCGGCTGACCGATGCCGCCCTGAGCTCGGGCATCCCGCTCTCGGCCAACCACGTGTGCGGAATGTTCGGGCTGTTCTTCACCGAGGAGCGCAAGGTCGACAGCTTCGCCAAGGTGATGGCCTGCGATACCGAGCGGTTCAAGCGTTTCTTCCACCGCATGGTGGAGGAGTGCGTGTACTTCGCGCCGTCGGCCTATGAGGCGGGCTTCGTGTCGGCGGCCCATTCGAGCGCGGACATCGACGCAACGATCGCGGCCGCCGCGCGCACCTTCGACAGCCTGACCTCCGCGTAGGGCAGGCGGCGGCCATCGGTATGCGGGCATTCGCATGGTTCTTCGGCGTGCTCGTCGCGGCGGGCCTGCTCACCGCCCTCATCGCCTACCCCGTCTACGAGCTCACCTCGCAGGTCGCATCCTGGCCGTTCCACCGGGTCGCGAGCCGCATCGCCATGCTGGCCGCGGCCGGCGGCCTGATCTGGCTCTGCCGGCATCTCGGCGTCGGCTCGAAGCGGGCGCTCGGCTACGGCCTGCCCTGGCGGCGGTTCGTGACGGTCGCGCTGATCGCCGGCATCGTCGGCATGGCGACCGCGGCGCTCGGCGCGGCGCTGCTCTTGTCGATGCATTGGCGCATCGGCGCGGGAACGCACTCCGTGCTCAAGCTGTTGCTCGCCGGACTGAGCTCGGGCATCGCCGTCGCGCTGATCGAGGAGACGGTGATGCGCGGCGCGATGCATTCCGCGATCGCGCGCGAATCCGGTCAATGGGCCGCGGTGCTGCTCACCGCGCCGCTTTTCGCGGTCCTGCATTTCTTCGCCAAGGCGCGCATTCCGGTCGACGAGCTGCATTGGGCGAGCGGCTTCGATCTGCTCACCCGCTCCTTCGCGCCGCTCTGCGCGCCGTCGCTGGTGCTCGATTCCTTCGCGGCATGGCTCGCGGTGAGCCTCGTGCTGAGCCTCACCCGCGTGTTGACCGGCAATATCGCCGCGGCGCTCGGCCTGCACGCGGGCTGGGTCGTGGTGCTGCGCATGCTGCAGGAGGCCACGGCGCCGGGGCCGGACGCGCACGCCTCCCCCTGGGTGGGCAGATTCGACGGGCTGCTGGGCTACTGGGTGCTCCCCTGGAGCGCAGCGATCGGATTGGCGCTGTGGCTCACGCGCCGCGCGTGGGCGCCCTACGCGTCCGGGGAAGGGGTCGGGGGCGCGATCTTCGCCAGCCGGTCCAAACGCTCGACGGGATCGTCCATCTCCAGGTAGCGCTGCTTGTCGGCGAGCGGTATGGGCAGGATCTCCGCCAGCCGGTGGCCCACCCACGCCGCATCGTCGAGCCGCATGTCGAAGTCCGCATACACCTCGCCGAGCTGCGGCAACACCGTGGCCAGCAATGTGGACAATCGCCCGTGCCGCGCCGGCACGGCCACGAGCGGCTCGGGGGGCAGCCAGTCGATCTCGCCGAGATGCAGGCCGTCCGCCTGACGGCTGCGCCGGCGGATGCGAAATCGCTGCCGTCCGACGCAGGAGAGCCCCAGGAGGCCATCCGCCAATTGGTGAAAATCCATGATCTCGGCCCGCGTGCCCACGTCGTAGAAATCGGTCTGCCGCCAGGCCCCACCTCCTGCCCCTCGCGGATCGGCCACGACGCCGAATCCTTCGTCCCTCGCGCATGCAGCGGCGCACCATGTCGTAATAGCGCGTCTCGAATATGCGCAGCGGCAGCGGTCCGTCCGGAAACAGCACGAGGTTGAGCGGGAAAAGCGCGATCGTGCCCACGCCGAAGGCGCTCAGGTCGCGGTCCGGGTGGGCATATCGCGCCGCGCGTGCAAGGCGGCGAGCAGCTTCTCGTGCAGCCCGCCGAAGCCGCCATTGCTCATCACCAGGATCTGATCGCCCGGCCGCGCCGCCGCCGCCAGGCCCAGGGCCAGCGCCTCGACGGTGCCGGCGAAATGCGCACGCGCGCCGAGCGGCGCGAGAGCCGCCGGCAGATCCCACCCGAGCTCCGGCGCGTTCAGAAACCAGGCCGCGTCCGCGGCCGCCAGCGAAGGGGCGAGCTGATCGCGATGCACCCCGAGCTTCATGGTGTTCGAGCGCGGCTCGAGCACGGCGATGATCCGCGCATGCGGCTCGCGGGCGCGAAGCCCCGCGAGCGTCGTCTCGATCGCGGTGGGATGATGCGCGAAATCATCGTACACCCTCACCCCGCCAACCACTCCACGCACCTCCATGCGTCGCGAGGAATCGTCACAAAATCGCATTGCGCCCTTGCGGCCTCGCCGCGTGTCGACTATACAGCGCCCATCCCAGCGGCACGAGCCGCTGCGAAGCTCCCGCTTGTCCCAAAAGCTGGCGAGAACAATGCGGGCCATAGCTCAGTTGGGGAGAGCGCTTCAATGGCATTGAAGAGGTCGTCGGTTTGATTCCGTCTGGCTCCACCAAGCTCACTGATGGTTTTTACGGCGATATTTTTGAAGTCGCGGGA
>CAVTNZ010000085.1:0-138700 GCA_963736185.1 uncultured Gammaproteobacteria bacterium
CCCGATCATTAAAAAGTACCTAAGATAGTAGTAACAATTCCTGAATGTACCTGAACGATCAGCCGCCTTACAGTGTGACCACGCTCACACACGGGGACTAACATGGCGGAAACAACAGCAAAATCAGGTGAAGGGGTCATCAAGGACGCCAAGAAGCGCTACAGCGCGGGGGTCCTCAAATATCGGCAAATGGGCTACTGGGACGCGGATTATGTCCCGAAGGACACCGATGTCCTGTGCCTGTTCCGGATCACCCCGCAGGACGGCGTGGATCCGATCGAGGCCGCCGCGGCGGTCGCCGGCGAATCGAGCACGGCGACCTGGACCGTGGTGTGGACCGACCGGCTGACCGCCTGCGACGGTTACCGCGCCAAGGCATACAAGGTGGAGCACGTGCCGAACACGCCCGGCCAATATTTCGCCTGGGTCGCGTACGACATCATCCTGTTCGAAGAAGGCTCCATCGCCAACATGACGGCGAGCCTGATCGGCAACGTATTCAGCTTCAAGCCCCTCAAGGCCGCGCGGCTGGAAGACATCCGCGTTCCGGTGGCCTACGTGAAGACCTTCAAGGGACCGCCCTGCGGCCTGGTGGTCGAGCGCGAGCGGCTCGACAAGTTCGGCCGTCCGCTCCTCGGCGCGACCACCAAGCCCAAGCTGGGTCTCTCCGGACGCAATTACGGCCGGGTGGTCTACGAGGGGCTGAAGGGCGGCCTCGACTTCATGAAGGACGACGAGAACATCAACTCGCAGCCGTTCATGCATTGGCGCGACCGCTTCCTGAACGTGATGGACGCGGTCAACAAGGCGAGCGCCGCGACCGGCGAGGTCAAGGGTTCGTACCTCAACATCACCGCCGCGACCATGGAGGACATGTACGAGCGCGCCGAATTCGCCAAGCAATTGGGCTCGGTCATCGTCATGGTCGATCTGGTTGTCGGTTGGACCGGCATCCAGAGCATGGCGAACTGGTGCCGCAAGAACGACATGATCCTGCACATGCACCGCGCGGGGCATGGCACCTACACGCGGCAGAAGAACCACGGCATCAGCTTCCGGGTGATCGCCAAGTGGCTGCGCCTCGCCGGCGTCGATCATCTGCATACCGGCACGGCCGTCGGCAAGCTCGAGGGCGACCCGATGACGGTGCAGGGCTACTACAACGTGTGCCGCGACAGCTACACCAAGCAGGACCTGCCGCGCGGTCTGTTCTTCGACCAGGACTGGTCGGATCTGCGCAAGGTGATGCCGGTCGCTTCGGGCGGCATCCATGCGGGACAGATGCATCTGCTGCTCGACATGTTCGGCGACGATGTGGTGCTGCAGTTCGGCGGCGGCACGATCGGACATCCGGCGGGCATCCAGGCCGGCGCGGTCGCCAATCGCGTCGCGCTCGAATGCATGGTCAAGGCCAGGAACGAGGGCCGCGACATCCGCAACGAGGGTCCGCAGATCCTGCGCCAGGCCGCCAAATCCTGCAGTCCGCTGCAGCAGGCGCTCGATACCTGGGGCGAGATCAGCTTCAACTACACCTCCACGGATACCTCGGATTTTGCCGTGACGCCGGGAGTCGCGGCCTGATGCCGCGCGCCCCCATCACTAGGAGCACACGATCATGATGACCAATCCTGTCGGCCGCATCACACAGGGCTGCTTCAGCTACCTGCCCGACCTCACCGACGCCGAGATCAAACTGCAGGTCGAATACGGGCTGAACAAGGGCTACGCCTGGAGCGTCGAGTACACCGACGATCCGCATCCGCGCAATACGTACTGGGAGATGTTCGGTCTGCCCATGTTCGATCTGAAGGATGCCGCCGGCGTGCTCACGGAGCTCAACAGCTGCCGCAAGACCTTTCCGCAGCATTACATCCGGCTGATGGCGTTCGATTCCACCCGCGGCGTCGAGAGCATCGCCGTGAGCTTCATCGTCAACCGCCCCTCGAAGGAGCCGGGGTTCGGTCTGGCACGGCAGGAAGTGGAGGGTCGCAGCATGCGCTACACCGTGCACAGCTACGCCACCGACAAGCCGGAAAGCGAACGCTACGTCGAATAGGACCGGGTGCGAGACCCACGAATCGCACCACAGTCGATCAGCAACCCGTTGCGCCATCGCCCAGGCGGTGGCGCAACGATACGGAACGGCGCCGCAACGGGCGGCGCCCTGGCAGGCCAACATGTATCGCATCGCCCCTTCCATTCTGTCCGCCGACTTCGCCCGCCTGGGCGATGAGGTCACCTCGGTCATCGCCGCCGGTGCGGACTGGATTCACTTCGATGTGATGGACAATCACTACGTCCCCAATCTGACCATCGGCCCGATGGTCGCGAAGGCGATCAAGCCCTACTGCGTGCGCGCCGACGGCGCCAAGATTCCGCTCGACGTGCATCTCATGGTGCAGCCGGTGGATTCCCTGGCGGGCGCCTTTGCCGAGGCCGGGGCCGATCTCATCAGCTTCCACCCGGAAGCCTCGGCGCACATCGATCGCACGCTGCAGCTGATCAAATCGGCGGGCTGCGGCGCCGGGCTCGTATTCAACCCCGCCACCTCGCTCGACGCATTGGAATACGTGCTCGACAAGGTCGACCTGATCCTGATCATGAGCGTCAATCCCGGTTTCGGCGGGCAGAGCTTCATCGAATCGGCGCTGCGCAAGGTCGAGCGCGCGCGCAGGCTGATCGACGGCAGCGGGCGCGAGATCCGGCTGGAAGTGGATGGCGGCATCAAGGCGGACAACATCCGCCGGGTGGCCGAGGCCGGCGCCGACACCTTCGTGGCCGGCAGCGCGATCTTCAGCCAGCCCGACTACCGCAAGGTCGTCGATGCCATGCGCACGGAATTGAAGCGCGTGTCGCCGACGCCAAAGGCGGCCTGATGGCCTCGCCGACCTACAACATTCCGGGCCAGACGAGCTCGCGCGGCGCGGTCGACCCGGCGGCCGGCACCGCCGCCCGGACGGGCGGGGGCGCGGCTGCCGTCGGCGCGAGCCCCAGCGCGGGCGCGAGCGCCGGCGAGCCCGAGCCGCGCACGGTCGCGGCCGTGCTGGCGCGCTCCCAGGCCGGCAACGTGCTCGATGAGCTCGACAAGGATCTGGTCGGTCTCGCGCCGGTCAAGAGCCGCATCCGCGATATCGCGGCGCTGCTGGTCATCGACAAGCTGCGCATGAATCTCGGGCTCCAGGCGCAGGCGCCGTCGCTGCACATGAGCTTCACCGGCAACCCCGGCACCGGCAAGACCACGGTCGCCATGCGCATGGCGGAGATCCTGCACCGCCTGGGATATGTGCGAAAGGGCCACCTGGTCGCCGTCACGCGCGACGATCTGGTCGGTCAGTACATCGGACACACCGCGCCCAAGACCAAGGAAGTGCTGAAGCGGGCCATGGGCGGCGTGCTGTTCATCGATGAAGCCTATTATCTGTACCGGCCGGAGAACGAGCGCGATTACGGCCAGGAGGCGATCGAGATCCTGCTGCAGGTGATGGAAAACCAGCGCGAGGATCTGGTGGTGATTCTGGCCGGCTACAAGGATCGGATGGACACGTTCTTCCGGTCCAATCCCGGCCTGAGCTCGCGCATCGCGCACCACCTGGATTTCCCGGACTACGAGATCGGCGATCTCTTGTCGATCGCCGACAAGATGCTGGCCGCGCAAAACTACCGCTTCGGCGCGGGCGCGCGCGAGGCCTTCGCCGAATATCTCGCGGCGCGCATCGAGCAGCCGCATTTCGCCAATGCCCGCAGCGTCCGCAACGCGCTCGATCGCGCGCGGCTGCGCCAGGCGAGCCGGCTGTTCGCCGATCGCGACCGGGAATTCACCGCCGAGGACTTGACCACACTGGCCGAATCCGACATCCGGGCGAGCCGCGTTTTTGCGCTCGCCTCCCACGCATCGCCGGCAGATCCCGGCGCCAAGGAGTAAGTCATGCATCTGGGACGCACCACGCTGTCGAAGTTTCTGATCCAGCAATTGACCGGAATCGAAGGCGCCAGCGACCTGGGGGCGCTGTTGGTCGACGTTGCCGCGGCCGTCAAGGCCATATCCGCCATGACCGCCAAAGGGGCGCTCGGCGAGTACCTCGGCAAGATCGGCACGACCAACGTGCAGGGCGAGACGCAGCAGAAGCTCGACGTGCTCGCCGACGAGGTGATCATCAAGAGCTGCGAGTGGGGCGGGCTGGTGGCCGGCATGCTCTCCGAGGAGCTCGAGGCGCCCCATGCCATACCGGCCGAGTTCGCGCGCGGCCGGTACCTGCTGGTATTCGATCCGCTCGACGGATCCTCCAACACGGACGTGAACGTCTCGGTCGGGACCATCTTCTCCGTGCTGCGCCATGACAAGCGCGAGGCGCCCGTCGTCGCCGATTATCTGCAGCCGGGACGGCGGCAGGTCGCGGCGGGATATGCGCTGTACGGTCCGGCGACGATGTTCGTCATCACCGTCGGCAAGGGCACCCATGGGTTCACGCTGGATCGCGAGATCGGCAACTTCATCCTGACCCATCCGAACATGCAGATTCCTCCCGACACCAGCGAGTTCGCCATCAACACCAGCAACGCGCGCTTCTGGGAGCCGCCGGTGCATCGCTACGTGACCGAGTGCCAGGCCGGCAAGACCGGCGATCGCGGCCGCGATTTCAACATGCGCTGGATCGCCTCCATGGTGGCCGAGGTGCACCGCATCCTGATCCGCGGCGGCGTCTTCATGTATCCGAAGGACACCAAGGATCCGCGCAAGCCGGGGCGGCTGCGGCTGATGTACGAGGCCAACCCGATCGGGATGCTGGTGGAGCAGGCGGGAGGGCTCGCGACGACCGGCAATCAGCGCGTGCTCGATCTGGTGCCGACCGATCTGCATCAGCGCGTCCCGCTGATCCTGGGTTCGCGCAACGAGGTGGAGCGCATCGAGCGCTATCACAGCGAGCATGCCAAGGGGATCGACCGCCCGTACGTGTCGCCATTGTTCAGCGAGCGCTCGATGTTCAGACCGGATGCGTGAAGCGGGCTCCGCTGCGGAGCCTTGGGTTCGTCGAATCAACAAATTGAATGAATGGGGAAGCACATGTCCGTCAGACATCCGATTATCGCGGTGACCGGTTCATCCGGAGCCGGCACCACGACCGTGATGAAGGCCTTCGATCATATTTTCCGGCGCGAGCACATCAAGGCGCAGGTGATCGAGGGCGATTCGTTCCACACCTTCGACCGCGTCGAGATGCGCGAGCGGGTGCGCGCGGCGGATACGGGCAAGGGTCCGCCCATCAGCCACTTCGGACCGGAGGCGAACCTGCTGGCCGAGCTCGCCGAGACCATGGCGACCTACGGCGCCACCGGCGGCGGCAAGGTGCGCCGCTACATCCATGATGCGGTCGAGGCCAAGCAGCTCGGCGGGGAGCCCGGCACCTTCACCGGGTGGGAGAAGATGTCGGAGGTCAGCGACCTTCTGTTCTACGAGGGCCTGCACGGCGGCTACAAGGACGGCGACGTGGATGTCGCGCAGAACGTGGACCTGCTGGTCGGCGTGGTGCCGATCATCAACCTGGAATGGATCCAGAAACTGCACCGCGACCGCAACATGCGCGGCTACAGCCAGGAAGCGGTGGTCGAGACCATTCTGCGGCGCATGCCGGACTACGTGAAATACATCTGTCCGCAGTTCAGCCGCACGCACGTGAATTTCCAGCGCGTGCCCACGGTGGACACCAGCAATCCGTTCATCGCGCTCGACATCCCCTCGGCGGACGAGTCGATCGTCGTGATCCGCTTCGCCAATCCCAAGGGCATCGACTTCCCGTATCTGCTGTCGATGCTGCACAACTCCTGGATGAGCCGCCCGAACACCATCGTCGTGCCGGGCGGAAAGATGGGTCTTGCCATGCAGTGCATTTTCACCCCGATGATCCTGCGGCTGATGGATCGCAAGAGGCGCGCGGCATGAACGCACAAGTACAGGTCCCCGCCGCCCAGCGCCGCCAGCTGGCCAATGTCCTGCGCATGCTCGCCGTCGACGCGGTGGAGGCTGCGAAGAGCGGTCATCCCGGTCTGCCGATGGGCATGGCCGAGATCTCCGAGGTGCTCTGGCGCCGTTTCCTGAAGCACAATCCGACCGATCCGCACTGGCCCGACCGCGACCGCTTCGTGCTCTCCAACGGGCACGGCTCGATGCTGCTGTATGCGCTGCTGCATCTGACCGGCTACGACCTGCCGATGCAGGAGCTGCGGCGCTTCCGCCAGCTGCACAGCAAGACCCCCGGCCACCCGGAAGTGGGCGTGACGCCGGGCGTCGAGACCACCACCGGTCCGCTCGGACAGGGCCTCGCCAACGCCGTCGGCATGGCGCTCGCGGAGAAGCTGCTGGCCATCGAGTTCAACCGGCCGGGCCACGAGATCGTGGATCATCGCACCTGGGTCTACGTGGGCGACGGATGCCTGATGGAGGGCATCAGCCACGAAGCGTGCTCGCTCGCGGGCACGCTCGGCCTGTCCAAGCTGATCGTGATCTACGACGACAACGGCATCAGCATCGACGGCCATGTCGAGCATTGGTTCGCCGACGACACGCCGCGCCGCTTCGAGGCCTATGGATGGCGCGTGATTCGCGGCGTGGACGGCCACGACCAGGCGGCCATCGAGGCCGCGCTCAGCGAGGCCGCGAGCGCCGGGGAGCGGCCGACGCTGGTGTGCTGCAAGACCATCATCGGCAAGGGCAGCCCGCACAAGGCCGGCACGCACGACGTGCACGGAGCGGCGCTCGGCGCGGCCGAAGTCGCCGCGACCCGCGAGGCGCTCGGCTGGGCCTTGCCGCCCTTCGAGGTGCCGGCGGAGGTCCGCGCGGCATGGGATGCGACGGCGGCCGGCGCACAGCGCCAGGCGGAGTGGCAGCGCCGGTATTCGGCCTACGCATCGGCGTTTCCCGATCTCGCGGCGGAATTCGACCGGCGCGTGGTGCGCACGGCGCTGCCCGCCGATTGGGCGCAGGCGACGCAGACCGCATTGGCCCAGGTGGTCGCCAAAGCCGAGACCATCGCCTCGCGCAAGGCCTCCCAGAACGCGATCGACGCGCTGCAGCCGCTGCTGCCGGAGCTCCTCGGCGGCTCGGCCGATCTCACCGGCTCGAACCTCACCGACGGCAAGGCCAGCGTGCCCGTACGGCGCGGCAAGGGCGGCAACTACCTCAACTACGGCGTGCGTGAATTCGGCATGAGCGCCGCGATGAACGGCATCGCCCTGCACGGCGGATACATCCCCTACGGCGGCACGTTCCTGACCTTCTCCGACTACAGCCGAAACGCCGTGCGCATGTCGGCGCTGATGGGACTGCGCGTGATCTACGTGTTCAGCCACGACAGCATCGGCCTGGGCGAGGACGGCCCCACGCATCAGCCGATCGAGCATGTCTCGACCCTGCGCATGATTCCGAACAACACGGTGTGGCGGCCCTGCGATTCGGTGGAAACCATGATCGCCTGGCTCGACGCCGTCGAACGGCGCGACGGTCCGACGTGTTTGATCCTGTCGCGGCAGAACCTCCCCTATTGCAAGCGTTCGGCGGAGCAGATCCGCGACATCCGCAAGGGCGGCTATGTGCTCGCGGAGCCGGCGGCGGCTTCGGGCGGCGCGGCGATCACGCTGCTCGCCACGGGCTCCGAGGTGGCGCTCGCGATGCAGGCGCGCACCGCGCTCGAGGCCGACGGCATCGCGACGCGCGTGGTGTCCATGCCGAGCTCGAGCGATTTCGACCGGCAGAGCGCCGAGTATCGCGCCGCCGTGCTGCCGCGCCATATCCCGGTGCTCGCCATCGAGGCGGGCGTGTCGAATTTCTGGCGCGCCTACACCGGATTCCTGGGCGACGTGGTCGGCATCGACCGCTTCGGGGAATCCGCGCCCGGCCCCCAGGTGTACGAGGCGCTCGGTCTCACCACCCAGGCGGTGGTGGCGCGCGCGCGGGCGCTGCTCGCCCGCAACGCATCGCCGGTCGCCTGAGTGGGAGGCGTTTTGGCGGTGCTGTTCGACCTCGACGGGACGCTGCTCGACACCGCGGAGGGGCTCGCCGCCGCGCTCAACCGGGCGCTCGCGGAGCGCCAGCTCGGCCCGCTGACGACCGCCGAGGTGCGGCTGCTGATCGGCCGCGGCGGACCGGAGCTCGTGCGCCGCGCCTGCGCGCAGCTCGGGCTGGCCGATGCGGACGCCCAGGCGGCGATCCTCGAGCGCTTCTACCTGCACTATGCGGAGGTCTGCCGCAACGGTGTCGAGCCCGCGGCGTATCCCGGCGTCGCCGAATCGCTCGGCTCGCTGCGCCGGGCGCGCCACCGGCTCGGTGTCGTGACCAACAAGCAGCAGCAGATGTCGGTGGATCTTTTGTCGCGTGCGGGGATGCTCGGGGCGTTCGACGTGGTCGTCGGCGGCGACAGCTGCGCGCGGCGCAAGCCCGACCCCGAACCGCTGAATTTCGCCTGCGGGCGCCTGGGCGTCACGGCCGCGCAAACGCTCATGGTCGGCGACTCGCGCAACGATGTGACGGCGGCGCGTGCAGCCGGCATGCGGGTGGTGTGCGTCACCTACGGCTATAACGAGGGGCAGGACGCACGCACGCTGGAATGCGATGCCCTGGTCGACTCGCTGACCGAAGTGCCGGCGCTGCTGACCAAACTTTGAACCTAGAATCAGGAGTTTCCCATGTCGCTCATTTCCCTCCGTCAATTGCTGGATCATGCCGCCGAGCACAGCTACGGCGTGCCCGCGTTCAACGTCAACAACCTCGAACAGATACAGGCCATCATGGAGGCCGCCCAGGAGACCAATAGTCCGGTGATCCTGCAGGCCTCGGCCGGCGCCCGCAAATACGCGGGCGAAGCGTATCTGCGGCATATGGTGCAGGCCGCGGTGGAGACGCATCCGGACATTCCGATCGTGCTGCACCAGGATCACGGCGCGACGCCGGCCGTGTGCGTGCAGTCCCTGCGATCGGGATTCACCAGCGTCATGATGGACGGCTCGCTGCGCGAGGATGCGAAAACGCCCGCGAGCTACGAATACAACATCGAGGTGACGCGCCGGGTCTGCGAGACCTCGCATGCGGTCGGCGTGTCGGTCGAAGGCGAGCTCGGCTGCCTGGGATCGCTCGAGACCGGCGAAGCCGGCGAAGAGGACGGTGTCGGCGCGGCGGGCAAGCTGACGCACGACATGATGCTCACCGACCCCGTGCAGGCGAAGGATTTCGTCGCGAAGACGGGCGTCGACGCGCTCGCCATCGCCATCGGCACCAGTCACGGCGCCTACAAATTCACGCGGCAGCCGACCGGCGACATCCTCGCGATCGATCGCATCGCCGCGATTCACGCGGCGGTGCCGAACACGCACCTGGTGATGCACGGCTCCTCGAGCGTGCCGCAGGAGTGGCTTGCCGTCATCCGCCAGTACGGCGGCGACATCAAGGAGACCTACGGCGTGCCGGTGGAGGAGATCCAGCGCGGCATCCGCAGCGGCGTGCGCAAGGTCAACATCGACACCGACATCCGCCTCGCGATGACCGGCGCCATGCGCCAGACGTTCGCCAAGGATCCGAGCGAGTTCGATCCGCGCAAGGCCATCAGCGCCGCGCGCAAGGCGGCGCGCGGGGTGTGCAAGGCGCGCTTCGAGGCGTTCGGATGCGCCGGGCAGGCGGCGAAGATCCATCCGCTTCCGCTCGATACGATGGCGGCCCGCTATCAGTGACCGCAAGCCCATGAGCCGCAGCGCGGGGCAGTACCCCGGCTTGGGCGCGATTTTGTGGGACGTTGACGGGACTTTGGCGGAGACCGAGGGCGACGGCCACCGGGTCGCCTTCAATCAGGCCTTCGAGGCGCTGCACGTGCCGTGGCGCTGGGACGAGCAGCGCTATGGCGAGCTGCTCGAGGTCGCCGGCGGGCGCGAGCGCCTGCTGCACGACATGCAGCGCCAGCCGCAGGCGCCGCTCGCGGCCGCGGACCGCGAGGCGCTGGCGGCGCGCCTGCACGCGCTCAAGAACGAATGCTATGCGCGCATCGTCGCGAGCGGCTCGGTGCCGCTGCGCCCGGGCGTGATCGAGCTCATGGACGAGTGCGCGCGCGCGGGCCTGCGCATGGGTATCGTGACCACGACCAGCCGCATGAATGTCGGCGCCCTGCTCGCCCCGCATCTGGGACCCGCTTGGGAGTCGGCCTTCGCGGTGGTCGTGACGGCGCAGGAGGCCCCCCGCAAGAAGCCGGATCCGCAGGCCTACCAGCAGGCCCTGGAGCGGCTCGGGCTCGCGCCCGCCGCGGCGCTTGCGATCGAAGACTCACCCGCGGGCGTGGCCGCGGCGCAGGCGGCGGGAATGCCCGTGCTGGTGACACGCAGCGTCTATTTCGCCTCGAGACCGGTTCCGGGCGCGCTGGCGGTGGGACCGTCGCTCGCGAGCCGTGCCGGCTGGCAACCGCCGGCCGCCGACGGCGGGGCGCCGGATCGGATCGACCTCGCGCAGATCCGGCGGTGGCATGCAGAGGCCGCTCGCGGGGATTCGGCTCGCGGGGATTCGCGGATCAGCTGAGCCATGCACCCGAGGCGAGCCACAACACCAGTACCAAAAAAAGCGCCCACAGGCCCCACCCCATCACGGACTCGAGCGGGGTGTCGCGCCGCGACGATGCGCGGGCGGTCTGCCCCGCGCTCTCCTGCACGGCGGCGGGCCTCTTGCCGCCGGGGCGCAACGGCAGCCAGCGGCCGGTGAGCCAGCCGTAGGCGAGGGCCCATACGGCCGCCATCGTGGCGATCTCCATGCCGGCGGGGGCGCCCTTGTCCAGGTCATACCACCCGCGGGCGGCGGACACCAGGCAGAGCGTCCCGGCGGTGATCTCCTTGAAGCGTCGCGATTTCGGCAGCATGGCCTCGATGCTACCACCGGCGCGCCGAAGGGCCGCAACAGGCGCGCTCTGCCGGGCAAACCGGCGTTTGCACGCGCACCACCGGCCTTTTGCGCGCACCGGTAAAACATCCTAATATGCCCGAAGGCAGCCGTTCTTCCGTCCTGGCGGCGGCGCCGGGCGATCGCTCGCCGATCATTTTAGCTTCCGGGCATCGGGGTAAAGCATGAATACAGTCATTCCGGACGTTGCCCTCATCGACAACAGCGACGAGCGCGCACCGTTGGTGCTGGTGCTGGATTGCTCCGGCAGCATGCAGGAAGAGAACAAGATCCAGCTGCTCAACGACGGTTTGAAGACACTCGCCGCCGATCTGAAGGCGGATCCGGTCGCCGCCCGTTGCGGACGGGTGCTGGTCATTTCCTTCGGCGGCGACGGCAACGTGGAAATTATGGGCGATTGGACCGATGCCATGGACTTCACGCCGCCCGAGCTCCTGGCGGGAGGGCTGACGCCGCTCGGCGCCGCGATGCGCTGCGCCCTCGATGAGATCGAATCGCAGAAGAGCCAGATGCGCACGGCGGGCGTGCCCTACAAGCGGCCCATCGTCATGCTGTTGTCCGATGGCGAGCCCACCGACGACTGGCGCGCGGTCGCCGCCGAGTGCAAGAGCGCCGAGACCGCGCACAAGGTCAACATCATGGCCATTGGAATCGGCGATGCGGCCAACAAGGACACCCTGGGGCATTTCAGCAACAAGGGCGCACTCAACTTGAATGGCCTGAAGTTCAAGGAGCTCTTCATCTGGCTGAGCCGCAGCATTCGCGCGGTCTCGCGCGCGCCCACGGGCGGCACGGTGCAGTTGAACCCGGTGGACAGCTGGGCGCAGTTGTCCACCTGAAGATCCGCCCCTAGATGTGGAGAGTGTTCGCTGCCTCGGCGACCGGACCACGCAACGTCGATGAGGGGTCGCCCGGACAGGATGCGAGCCATTGCCGGGTCAACGGCGATGTGCTGGTGGCCGTGGTATGCGACGGGGCCGGATCGGTCCGGGAGGGCCGCGCGGGTGCGCATTTCATGGCGCACTCGCTGACCGAACGATTATCGGACACCCTGGACGAGGATATCTCGCTGCTCGACGTGCAGGTATCGGGCAGCGCTCCGCTCGAGGCGGCCGTGCGCGAGGCCATCGAGACGGTGCGGGGGCGCCTGGCCGATCTGGCCGCCTCCCACGATCTCGCGCTCGACGACTACGCCTGCACGCTGGTGGGATGCGCGGCAGCGCCCGCCGGGGGCTGTCTGTTCCACATCGGCGACGGCTTCGCCATCGTGCAGAGCGCCGCCGGCGAGTCCGTGCTCTCGCGCCCCGAGAACGGCGAATATGCCGATGAGACCTACTTCGTGACCGACGAGCATTGGAGCGATCATCTGCGGTTCACGCCGCTGGCGGCGCCCGGCCGCGGAAGCCTGATCGGGCTCATGTCCGACGGCACGGCGCCGTTCGCCGTCGACCGCGCGCGCAGCGGCTTTTTCCGCCCCTTCATCGACCCGATCGCCGCCTATCTGCGCGAGGCCACGGCGCCGAACGGCAACGAAGCGCTGCGAAATCTTCTGGAGAGCCCGCGAGCCGGCGCGATCTCCTCCGACGACAAGACGCTGCTGCTCGCGTTCGTGCCCTGAGCGCTGATCCCGCCTCGGATCGATCCCGTGTCCTCAGCCGAACGCAAGCCCGATCACATCGTCCAGCTCGTCTGGCCGGGGCAGCGCTCCGAATGGGTGACCCTCGGCGCGACCGGCAAATCGGGCGGCGCCGGGGAGATCTTCTCCATCGAGGGCATGCCGGGATTTGTCGCCAAGATCTACCATGCCACCACCTCGCAGGCGCATCTTGCGAGGTACCGGCACAAGATCCAGTGGATGGCGGATCACAAGCCGGCGCTGCCCGAGGTCGCCGCCGAATACCACGACATCGTGCAGCTCGCCTGGCCCGAAGCGCTGATCCTGCGCCGCTCGCGCTTCGCCGGCTTCGCCATGCGCAAGATCGCCTTCGACCGCACGCTGGAGCTCGACTATCTGCTGAATCGCCGCCAATCCGCCCAGGAGGGATTCGCCGCCGACTACGGCAAGCTCCTCACGGTCTGCTTCAATCTCGCCTCGCTCATCAACAGCCTGCACGAGCAGCGCCTGGCCATCGTGGACCTGAAGCCCATGAACGTGAAGGTGTACAAGGCCGAATTGTACGTCTCGATCCTCGACTGCGACGGATTCCACATCGCCACCGAGGAGTTCCGCCACGAGGCGCCTCAGGTCACGCCCGAATACCTCGCCCCGGAGTTTCAGGACAAGGCCGTGACGCGGCCCGAGTCCCAGGACGCCTTCGCCCTCGCCACCATCATTTTCCGGCTGCTCAACTACGGCATTCACCCCTTCACCGGCGTGGCGTCGGATCACGGAAAGCATCCGCGGGAGCTCGCGGGCCGCATCAAACAGGGGCTGTATCCCTACGGCAGGGTCGCGCACGAGAGCGTGCGCAAGGTGCCGGCCAGCGTGCACGAGGCCTTCCCCGACGGCCTGCGGCAGCTGTTCGACCGGGCCTTTTCGCCTGCCGTCGACTCGCGGCCGGGCGCGCGCGAATGGGTCGATGTGCTGTCCACCTACGCGAGCAAGCACAGCGGACTCATCGCGCCCTGCGAGAAGGGGCACCTGAAGTTTTCGAACCGTCCGTGTCCCACCTGCATGCGCGAGTCGCTGATCCACGGCGCCGAGGTGCGCCGCCGCAGCTTCGTCGCGCGCGTGCAGGCAGCGCCCGCCCGAACCTTGAAGTATGTGCGCCGCACCCTGCGTCAAACGCACAGCTCACCGTTCCAGGCCGCGCTCGCGCAGGCGCAGCTCTACACCTTTCGTCAGCTGGCGCCGCCCCCCGCCATCTCCACGCGCAACTCCATCGCGCTCGAGATCCTGTGGATCAGCGGCCTGCTGATCGCCTTTTGGTGGGCCAGTTGAGCCCGCTCACCCTCATCGCCCTGTGGGTCTCGCTGCTGCTCGTGGCGTGGCGCTGGAGGCCCGCGCAGCCGGCCACGTTGAGCGCCTGGGCGCTGCTCATCGCCTTCGGCGCATTGGGCGTCTCGGCCCTGTATTTTCAATTCCGCGGGCAGCCCGAGCCTGCGGGCTTCGACTTCTGGAAGCCCACGGTCGTTTATTGGACGCTCGCCGCGGTCATGTGGATCGTGCCGCCGCTCGGCGGCGGTTATCCGGCGAAGATCCTGCTGGGCAATTATTTTTCGCTGTCGAGCCGGGAATGGCGCTGGATCAACCGCGGGTTCGCTCTGCTCTGCACGCTGCTGGGAGGCGTCAACCTGGTGGCCGCCTCGCAAGCCTCCTACAAGGACTGGGAGGGCTTCAAGTTCAGCTGCATGGTGTTCCTGCTCACCGTCGTGCTGTTCCGGTTGAACTTCGTCTGGCTGCCGATCCTTGCGGAGGTCTCGATCCACCTGTATCGGCGCGCCACCGCCGCCTACCGGTATTTGTCGAGGCTGTTATGAGATGGCCGGTTTACAAAAGTTGACGTGTGATGGCATCTACTTCCAGCCGGCTCGGAGGATAGTTGACTACATGAAATCATCGGGGTAACGTCGCAATGCCTTGGCAAGGATTGCCATATACGCTCCGGCATACGGAAATTTACGGGGTTTTCCTGCTAAGTGCGGTTCGTTCCAATCACTCTTATGCATGGGAGATCCTGATGAAATTTCTGGTCAGCTGCGCTGCCTTATTAGTCCTATTATCCCAAACCGGTTTTGCTCTAACACCTTATGGGCCAGTCCCCTCAAATGTGCGTGTCGTCGGGTCTGGTATCTGCAGTGACATAAGCGGGACTTTTCCCGCGTTGCTTTACTTTGAAGTCAACGGCTCTACATATAATTACGTCAATTTGTCTCTCCAGCTTCAGGGGACGACGACACCCCTACACTATTCTTATTGGACATTCGACGCTCCAATGAGCAGCACACCTACCGCCAGTGCGACTGATCCGATTATATTTGGCACAGCTACAACGTATTCCGCCACCTTCAATTCAGCGGCGAAGCCGTTCAACGTGTCTGACTTCTTTTCTGATCTCGTCGTGACGGCCGATGGTTGCACTTTAACAATGACTTTTGTGAACGAAGCCGGCTTTTTGTAAACGTGGCCTGACAATCAACGCCGGTTTGGTCCCGGCTCCTTACCAGTAAGAGCCGGGACCAAATTTAAAGCGACCGGCATTCTTGTCTGAAATGCAGAGGGCCTGCTGCAATTTCAGCAATTCGTCATTCGAGTGTTTTCCGCGCCCGATTGCGGTCGAAATGCTCGAGGCTGCGGCGCGCCGACTCCAGGAGCTTGCCCGGCCCGCGCTTCTCCAGCCGCTCGACGCGCTCGGCGAGGTAGCCCCGGGCCTCATCCGCGCTGCCCTGCTCGCTGGCGAGCACCGCGAGCTGATAGAGAAGATCCTGTTCCCGCTCGATGTCGCTGCGCGCCTGGGCGATGTCGAGCGCCCGCTCGAGGTAGCTTTGCGCCTCGGCGAGCTTTTTGAGCGCGTAGAGGTTCTGTGCGGTGTTGATCAGCACCGTACTCAAGCGGTGATCGCCGGCGCCGAACAGCTTCCCGGCATCCTCGAGCAACGCGAGGTTGGCGGCGCATGCCTCGTCGTAGCGTTTCGCTTCGTGCAGCGCAAAGGCGAATCTTTCACGGATGCCGAGCCGCCGGTTCGCGTCGAACTCCGTGGCGGTACTGGAATATTCAACCGCCTTGGCGTAGTGCTCGGCGGCGGTTTGGAATCTTTTCAAGTCGAGCGCCACGCCCGCGAGCAGATAGTGGTCCCGGGTGAGCTCGTTGGCGTCGGCGGCCGAACCGGCGTCCATCGCCAGCCCATCGATCAAATGATCGCGCGCCTGGGCGAGCTCGCCGCGCTTGCATTCCACCCGTCCTAGCAGGATGAGCAGTTCCCGCAGCTCCGGGCGCGCATCGGAAAGAAGGCGGGCCGAGCTCAACAGCTCCTGCAACTCGGTCGTCAGGGATGACGGGTCGTAATCGGCGGCGGGACCGCGCACCGAGATTCGCAATTCCGCCACGCGGCGGCGAAGTCGCACCAATTCCGTATTCATCGCCATTCTGCGGGGATCAGATGGCTCGAGCGCAATCGAACGGTCGCACGGTGAAATCCTTTCACCGTGCGACCCGACTCTTAGTGCAGCGACTCCAGGTACGCCGAGACTTCCTTCATCTCCTGAAGTTTCAGCGGCGCGGCAATTCCGTTCATCACGATCTGTTCACGCGTCCCGTTGTGCAGCGCTATCAGCTGCTTGGTCAGGTACGAGGCATGCTGACCGGCGAGGCGCGGAAACTGATCCGAGCCTTCGGCCGCAGCCTGGTGGCAGGCCGAGCACGGCGGAACCCCGGTCGCCGCCACACCGTCGTTGTAAATGCTCTTGCCGGCCTGAACGGCCGCGGCATTCGCCGGCGGGATGGGCATGCTCGTGAACGGCGTCTGCTTGCTGAAGTAATCGGCCAGCGCCACGATCTGATTGTCCGTCAGTTGCGAGGCCATTCCCCACATCATGGCGCGCGCATACGGGTCGGCGCGGGTCCGCGCCCTGAACGCATGCAGCTGCTCGATGATGTACCAGGCCTTCTGGCCGGCGAGCGCCGGATAGATGGGCGAGATGCTGTGCCCCTGGGGTCCATGGCACCACTGGCAGGTGGTGACCACCTTCTTTTCGGCCCAGTCGGCACTGACCGGAGCGTTGGGTTGCGGGCCGAGAGACGCGTCTCCCGCGTCCTGAGCGAGCTGCGCCGCGTCTTGAGCCAGCGCCGCCGAGGCGGACAGGAAGGACAGGGCTGCCGTGGTTACGGTCGCGAGAATCAGTTGTTTGGTGTTCATTGTGATCCTCCTTTGGTTACAGCGCGAACCAGACGTACAGGAACGCCGTATCGTTGTCGGAGGCGTTGCGGTGGTTGCCGTCGTAGTTGGTCGCGGCGCCATTGAACTTGGTGTAGTGCGTGTACTGGAACGTGAACTTCACGTTGAGCCAGGGCACGTAGGAGATCTCGCCGATCGCGGCATCGGTGGTGGGATTGCTGTTGGCGCTGTTGGTCACGCCGACAGTGTAGAGACTGCTTGCGGGCGTACCAACAGGAATACTGCCACCGCATTGGCCGCCGCCGCCGACCACGCACTGAGTGGGTGACGAGGGATACAGCGTCGGGTCCGTCGAGCCATGGATGTTGACGAAACCCACATCCAAGCCCAAACGCCTCTGCCACCAGTAGGTGAAATCGATGGTCGCGTAGCTGAGCCAGTCGTCCGCATTCGCGAGGCCCGCAGCGTTGGAAGCATTGAGCGACTGATTTTCCTTGACGTAAGTGCCCTTCAACGTCGCGGTGTTGTTCTCGCCGATGAACTGGAACTGGAAGTCCTCGGCCACGTCGGTGTAATTATCGGTCAGGCCCGAGAGCGCCAGCCCGTTGCCCGGGTAGAGCTTGAAGCGCAGTCCGTAGGTACCGACCATCAACGCGTAGCGATCGATGTCGTACTCGTAGGAGAGGCGCCAGTACGGATTGTTGCCGGCCATCACGGCGCCGCTGGTCGAGTCGATCGGACCGGGGTTGCCGGTGATCACGTTGCCGGGGCCACCGGTGCGCGCTTCGCGATAGAAGCCGAAGGCGGCATACAGCTGCTCGTTCCACAACAGGTAGGCTACGGGGCCTGCCGCCTGATAGGCCTGCCCGGCCTCCACGATGGGCGCAGCCAGGGACGGCACGAAGGTCTCCGGCGGCAGATACGGGAAGCCGAACGCCGGGGTCGTGTTGTACGGATCCTCGACCGACGGATTGTTGTTGATCGACACGCCGTACGCCAGCGGCGTCTTGTTCGGCAGCACGATGGTGTTCGCGAAGCGGAAGTCGGTGTTGTCGATGTTGAACGTGTCGCCCGCATTGTCGTAGGTGATTTGCGCGAACGCGCCGAAGTGCGGGGCGATCTTGCCGCCGTACAGCAACGACACCTGATAGGGGAAATCGATGGCGCCATTCAGCGATTTCGCGCCGGGGATCTGGCTATCCGGAAGCGCCGTGCGCAGCGACGTATAGCTCGCCATGATGAACAGCGCGAGGTTCGGCACCGCCGGCAGCGACAGCACCGACTTGCCCTCGTCCGAGATCATTTCGATGTCGCGGCCGTTGTCGAGCTGATAGCCGTTCAGCTTGAACATGCGCCCGAAGTGCGTGAGCTCGGGATAGACCGTGTGGCAGGCCGCGCAGGCCGCGCCCGTCTGGCGCGCGAACAAGGGCAGCGCTGAGGCGGGACGGGAGACCATGACGCCGAGGAGCAGGATTGCCCCCAGAGCGGCGCCGCGCCCGCACCACGCGTTTATTCGACTCCAATTGAAATTATGCATAATTCTGCGACCCCCAATTTAATTGCTCGCTACCCAGGCCGCCCAACGAACGACGACGAGCGGCACCGTGACTCGATTTCAAATCGCCAAATTCTTTAAGCATCCCAACATTTGCGCCGGCCTATTCTCCGGCCGGCCGCCCCGAGCTATCGCGGCGGATCGGCCGTGTGGCTCGGCGGCAGCTTCTGCTTATTCCGCGGCATCAGAATGTACCAAGATAGCAACATGCTGGAGAAAGCCAGGGAGAGACCGAAGACCGCTGCGATGATTGAGAGCATCTTGTTTAAGTTCCGTTTGTGGTGTTGAGCGCCCGCCCCAACCGCTTCGCTGGCTATCTTGCGCGAGCGGCTTCGGCGGCTTCCTTCACACCATGACGCTTCAGGGCGATCCAGAGCATCACGATGTAGGCCAGACCGAATACGATCATGCAGCAGTCGATGAAGCCGGTGAAGGTCTGCGGCTCGTAATCGACGGGAAACCAGCCGCCCCAATCGTTGAATTCGCCGCGGCCCAAAAAGCACATCATGGCGGCGCCGAATACGCTTCCGTTGCCCATGCCGGTCACCATGCCGGCAATGATAATGATCCAAAAAGAACGAGACGCTAATGATTTTTCTTGCACGTGTTTGGCCTCAAGCTCCCCGAAGTTGCGAAAATACCTCAATCCAAGGCACTTTGCCGAGCCGATGGTACTTGAAGATTTTCATTGTTGCAATGACATCGAGAGCCTCAATCCGCCGCCGCCAGCGCTTTGCGATCCAAAGGGCTCAACTCCAGAATGCGGGCACGGCTCTCGGCCGCGTCGGCGTCGCCGCGCGCACGCTGCAATGTCCACAGGGCCCGCCAAGCTTCGAGCGACCAGGGATTGATAACGAGAATCTTCCGCAATAACTGCTCGCGCGTGAGCCCGCGCTCCGGTGCGGCATCGAGGCTCGCAAGCAGCCGATCCGACACCGCGTAGGCGATCCAGCGATCGCGCGGATCGGCCTCGAACGCCAAACCGAGCAGATGATCCGCCTCGAGGGTGGAGCCCTGCCAGTTCGCCAGCTCGCTGCGCACCCACAGCTCGGTGCCGGCATAGGCGCGCCTGAAGCCCTCTTGTTGCAAGGGTGCTACACCCAGCATCTGGGCCGCCCGCTCCAAGGTGGGGCGGCGCGCCAGCAGCCATTCGAGCACCGGGGCGGCGTCGCCCCTGGGGTCGTAGTGCAGCCGCGGCGCCAGGAACTCGATCACGGGCTCCCATTCGTGCTGGGTGGGTCCGTCACTCGGTGCGATGGGGCCCCAATAGCGGCCGAGCCACTCCAGGTCCCCTTCCGAGGCGGTGGCCTCGGCACGCTGCGCGGGCGTCAGGGAATCGAGGTGCGCCAGGATGGATGCCGCGCCCGACCCATCGATCGCGCGGCCCCACCAGGGCGAGATGCATGCCGTCGAGGAACAGCTGGCTTTGCGGAAACACCTGCCGGAAGCTTCTGAGCACGATGGCGAGGGTGTCCACGTCGAACTGATTGAGCGCCAGCCATTGCACGTAGATGCCCTGCGGCGCGAGCCGCGCGCGAACCCGCTCGAATTGCTCCACGGCGAGCATCGAGCCCGCCCCCGCGAGGTCCGGATGGAACACATCGCCGATGATGGCATCGTAGACGTCAGGGGTGGCGGCCAGGAAATGGCGCGCGTCGTCGTGAAGGACGCGCGTGCTCTGCAGGACGTTTCGGTTGCTGTCGCCGAACCAGCGGCGCGCGGCCACGATGCTTCCGGCGGAAAGCTCCACCGCGGTGCGCTCCACGTCGGGAAAGGCGAGAGAACCCGCGAGCGATATGCCGGTGCCGATGCCGAGGAACAGGACCCGGCGCGGCCGGGGATCGAGCAGCAGCGGCAGCCGCGACTGATTGGATTGGACGAACACCGCGGTCGGATCGGTCGAGCCATCCTGACGGCGCATATCCGTGAGCAGCACCCGCTGTCCGTCGGACTGCTCGACCACCTGCGTGATGGCGATGGCGTCCTCGTAGCGGTACAGGTCGCGGGTGCCCGCCATGGCCTGCGGCAGAAAGTTGCGGACCGGCGGCAACGCCGAGAGCGACCAGGCGGCGGCCAGCAGCAGCGGAACACCGGCCCAGGCGCGGCGCGCGCGGCCGAGGATCAGTCCCGGCAATAACAGGAGCACCGCGGCCGCGCCGAGAGCGCCCGCGCTCCCGATCAGCGGCGTGAGGATCACGTAGAAGAGACCGCCCAGCGCCGCGCCGAGCGAATTGCACGCATAGAGCCAGGTCCCGTTGGTGTCGAACCGGGCCGTCAACGCGGGAAGCCACGCCCCGAGCGAGAGCGTCACGGGCAGCGTCAACGCCACCAGCAGCAGCGCCTGCGCCGCCGACGCCGCTGCCATCGAGTCGAATGTCGCACGCTCGAGCAGCGCCGACACGTGCGGCAGCATCCAGAGGCCGGCGAGCGCATAGCCCGACGCGCACCAGGGCAGCGCGGCGACCATCCTCGCATCCGGCCGGCGCGCGGCGATGAGGCTGCCCAGTCCCATGCCGAGCAGCATCACCGCCAGGATCAGGGCGAGCACATACTCGGTGCGCAGCATGGCGAGGCTGAACAGCCGCAGCCAGGCCATCTCGAGCAGCAGGCTGGCCGCGCCGATGAGGCCGTAGTTGAGCAGCAAAAGGCCCGATGGCCTTCGCGCGGCTTCCGCCGCGAACACGCCCGGCGCGGAGCCGCAGCGCCCCTCCTCGCCCGGCGGCTGCGGGTCGACCGCGACGCGATCGAGCATGAAAAAGCCCGCGGCGACCAGGACGTTGAGCGCAGCGACCGCGCGCACCGCGCTGGCCCAGCCCACCGCGGGCAGCAGCAAGATCGGCAACAAGGCGCCGGCCGCAGCGCCCAGCGTATTGCTGCCATACGCCGCACCGATGGACCCTCCCCGCCGCTCGAACCCCTGCACCAGCAGCGGAAACCCGGCACCCATGGCGGCCGCCGGCAAGGTCAGCGACACCAGACCCGCGAGCGCCAGGAGCGCGTGCCATTGCGGCGGCGGCAACGCGCGCGCCGAAGCATCGATGAGCGGCGTCGCGAATCGGACCACGCCGGGCAGCAGCAGCGCGAACAGCGCAATCCCGGCCTCGAGCAGCGCCAGCAGCCGCAGCGGCCTTCGGCTGCGCGCGGCGCGAGCGGCCATGAACGCGCTGCCGCCCGCGAGTCCCAGCATGAAGGCGCTTACCGTGACCACGGCCGCGAAAGCGCTCACGCCGAACTGAATGCCCAGCATTCGGGCCCAGAGGATTTCGTAGGCCAGCGCGCACGCTCCGGACAGGGCGCCGAGCGGCGCAAGGAAACGGGCGCTCATCCTAGGCATCGGCGCCGATCAGAACGGGTAGAACCAGACGATTCCGACAACGACGTGGACCAGCGCCACCGTGACGGTCAGGCCGGCGAGGATCATGTGCACCAGGAACAGCGGTTTGCCGAACGCGGCCACGGCGATGCCGACCGACGCGGTGCCGATCAGGAGCGTGAGCAGCACCGCCCCGATCGAGAACATGATCACCTGCTTTTCGTGCTGACCGATGACGGTCTCGCCCGCGGGATGCTGCTGCGGTGCCTGGCGGGCGAATGACTCCAGAATTTGGGTGGGATTGGCCGGCGCGGACGCCGGCGCCTGCGCCCGGCAGACGGGACTCAACGCCACGGAGCTCAACGCCAGGAGCCACCACCAGCGCGCCCACAGCGCGCGCGCTCCGCGCAATCGGCTATTCATCGTCCGGGGTCTTCGACTTGGGCGCCGCGGCCGAATCGTGCATCGGGCGCCGCCACATGAGCACCAGCATCAGAATGAAGGGGATGAAGATGGTGACCAGCAGAAACAAAAAGATCATCCACGGCGTTTCGATGCTGACGTGCAGATATCGATAGCTGTCGATCGCGAACCCGGCGCCCGGATGCAGCGACGACAGCGCGCATGCCGCCCCCGCGAGCAGGCGCCTCACGTCGGCTCCCTGGCCGCGGGCTCCGCGTCGCTCGCGCAACGAAAGCCATAGAAATCGGTGGCGTGATTGGGAAGATCGAAGTTGCGGTGGTAGAGCGAGGTGGAAAACGGATCGCCCTTCCACGATCCGCCGCGCAGCACCTTGTAGCTGCCGGTCTGCGCCGCCCCCGGGCCGCCGGACGGAAAGTTCGGCGGCGCCTTGGAGCCCTCGTACGGGCGCAGATCGTCGGCGGTCCATTCGGCCACATTGCCGGCCAGATCGTAGGCGCCGTAGACGCTCGCGCCGCGCGGGTACGCCATCACGTCGCTCGAGGATCCCACGTTGTAATAGGTATTGAGGCGGGTCGGATCCATCTGATCCCCCCAGGGCCAGCGGCGCCCGTCGGTGCCGCGCCCGGCCTTTTCATATTCTGCCTCGTGCGGCAGGCGCCGGTGGTCCCAGGCGCAATAGTCCGCCGCATCGTTCCAGGTCACCATGGTCACCGGCTTCAACAGCTCGCCGCGGCGGAATGTGCCCATCTTTCCAATTGATCGGGGCCCGGCGCTGGGTCGAGGCCACGAAGCGCGCGTATTGGGCATTGGTCACGAGAAATTTATCCAGATAAAAGGCCGGCAGCGTGACCCGGTGACTCGGCTTGTCCTGCTCGTCGGCGCGCTCGAGATCGGTGCCCATGACGAATGGACCCGCCGGAACGGCCACCATGCGATCGAGGTCCTCCCACTGCTCCCGGCTCACCAGGCGCTGCGCCTCGATCACCGAATAAATCTGACCGGATGTCCCCTCGGTCTCGTGCTTTCGCTGCAGCACGAGGTCCTCGCCGGCGGCGCGAACCCGGGCGGATTCCTCCTTCAAGTCATAGGTTGCCATGCGGCGCATATCGCCGAGACGCAGCTTCCCGAGCATCACCACGTGAATGGTGCCGCCGATCAAGGCCAACACCAGGCAGGTCAACAGGGTCATCGACAGCAGGCGGCGACGCTTTTGCCGTTCCCGCTCGGGCAGCGTGGAGGGAGGATACGAAGCCAAGCCCATGGGGGAACCTACCGCGGCGCCGGCTCGGTCCGTTCGACCGCCTTGTCCGGCGTCGAGCGTCCGTAGGTGCGCTTCACCATGACCTCGCCGATGACGCCGCCGACCGCGCTGAACTCGATGGTCAATATGAGGTAAAAGCCCCACCAGCCGATGGGCATCAACGAGGAGCCGGGCGCCATCGCGGTCAGGTGATGGGCGATGGTGAAGTAGCTGACCGAGCGCACGATCAGCGGCGGCAGATGGGCCAGCCACTTCCCGCCATAGCCGAAAAGCAGCGACACGATGAGCCCCGCGAGGAAGGGCACCAGGAACACGTCGACCACCCACCACGGGCTGAAATAGTCGATGCCGCCCGTGAACGCCTCGATCTGGACGCCGAGGATCCGATCGCAGAAATGGATGAACACGGCCGCGAGAATGACCGCTCCCGCACCGCGGTAAACACGCCCGCCATTACTTCTGCGCATGCGATTGAGAATACTCTTTCCCGGTCAGCTTTTCATATTCGGCCGCCCGCGTGCTCTCGAGATACCAATCCTTCACCTTGAGGCTCGCCATGTACTGCGCGAGCGTGCGCCTCTCGTCCTCCGGCAGCGACGCGAGCGAGGGCATGCGGTATTCGGCCTTCAGCCGGCTCGGCACCATGTCCTGGGGATCCGGCGCGGAAAAATACCGGTAAAACCATTCCTCGCTGTGCAGCGAGCCGATCCCGTCGAGCGCCGGCGCCGGAACGGATTCGAACACGCTCTTCACGGTCCAGAGCGAGTGGCACTGGCGGCAATTGTTCTCGCGGTACAGGTCCCCGGCACGGCGTGCCAGCGCGGGGTCGGCCGTGGTGTAGAAGGGAATGCCGGGATCCGGCTGTTTCTGGGAGCGGAGGCTGATGATGTTTCGCGCCGTCAGGCCGACGACGACCACTCCGATCATCGCCAGGATCACCGCTTCGCCACGCTTCATGACGGGGTTCGGCGCGTCTCCGCTAGCTCTTGAAGGTGGCGCTCACGGCTCGCCTCCTGCGCCGCCAACACCTCGCGGCTGTGGCGGTAATCCGCCGGCGTCATCTTGTCCTTGTCGGATTCGGTGAACACCAGATACTTGATGTCCTCGTCGAACTGTTCGTTGCGCCACGCCCAACGCATCGCGAACAGGCTCACGACGATGATCGCCGCGCCGACGATCAGCCAAAGGTAGATGGACCAGCCATCACCGAGCGATTCGAGATAACCCATAGTTCACCCTCCGTCCAAGCCATCGACCGTCAGAAGAGCACGCCGGACAACATCTGCAGGGACGCAAACACCACGGCAACGACCACGCCGATGATGATGGCCGCAAACATCCACTTTTCACCCTTGCGGGTGACCCGCTGATCGCCCGAGCCCCTGAATACCGCGATGATGATGCCGGAAAAGAGCAGGATTCCGAGGATCAGCAAAAAGAACACGCCGACCCCGAACCGCTGGCTGTGCATGCCCTCGATGCTGAGATCGACCCGCGAACCGGGCTCGCTGAGCCCCGGAATCAACATCCAACCAGCCGCTATCGACTCAGTGCTCAGCCTTGTTCCTGGCCGGCGGCTTGATCTGCGGATTCTTCTTGTCGTACTTGTCGACAAAGAAGCTGTATAGAAACGGCGCCAGAAAAGCGATGCTAATCGGCAACAAAATCGCTATCGGACCATAGTCAAAATCGATCATTCGCTTCCCCTACGATGCAGCAATCGCCGCCCTAGTGATGACGAGGCTGCCAGTCGACTGGTGGCAGGCGCTTCACGACGAGAAATACGCCGAGAAAAAACGCCGACAAATAGAACACGTCGATAGTGTAACCCTTGTCCCACCACGGCTGTTGGCGGATTCGGGTGCCGTCGGGGCGGTAGTTGCCCTCGAAATTCGCCAGCACCACGTTGGCGCCCACCACCGTGTAGTCCTTCAAATCCGTGTTCGGCCGCGCCTCGAGGGCCTGGATCTGCGGTGCGATCTGCCGCAACTGATCCATGGTCAGCGGATGGCGGGCGAGCAGGGTGTCCTTGCTCTGCGAATCCGGAATCAGCTTGCCGATGGCCAGCATCGCCTGCGTGTCGTCCTTGGCCGCCACCACGCTCGGAGCGGACATGGCGTGCACGAAGGGCGCATAGAGCGCGGCGGTCGGCCGCTGGCCCCAAAGCGGAAAGGTCACGCAGAAGGCCGTGCAGACCGTGAGAAAAACCAGCCAGATCACCGGCACCGGAATCGGATTGTTGTCCTCCGTGAGTCCGCCCAGAGATTCCTTTTCCCAAAGCTGCTCGGCATTTTGCACGGTGGGCGCATCGCTCAGGGTCGCCATCGGTGCATTGAAAGTCCACGCCATTCTCGTTCTCCGCGTCGCTCCTGCGTTGATCGCAGGGTTATTTCATGTTCAAAACGAAATCGATCAGCCAGCGCGCTTCGCTGTTGGCGGCGTACACCGGGATGTCCGGAGGGAGATCCCGCTTGCCCTCGCGGTACGCATCGAACTCCTGGTTCCACTTGTCGTAGTCGATCTTCTTGCCATTGGCATCGACCTCGCCCCAGAGGTAGTCGAACCGCGGCATGATCGAGTGGGGTTGAACCAACCGCGGGTTCCAGAAGTGCAGCATCATCCATTCCTTGGAGGAATTGCGGGACCCCACGTGCAGCAGATCGGGCGCCTTTCGGTCGGAGCCGAACGCCGTCGGCGATTCGCCGTTGAAGTCGCCCAGCATCGGCGGAGCGCCGAACACCTGCCAGTCCTGTGTCTGCTCGGGCAGCAGCGTGTGGCACCACCAGCACCCCTCGCGCACGAACAGCGTCTTTCCCGCGCCGGCGTGAATCGCGTTCTCGTCTCCGGCCACCTTCAGCACCTCGGCCGGCTGCCATCCCCGCGTTGCGGTGGCATTCTCGATGTAGGGACCGCTCTCGTTGTTTCGGATGATGAAGACCGCGCCCTGATCCCTGCGCGCTTCATTGATCTTGCCCTGCTCGATGCTGAGCGTCTTGGATTCGACGCCGAGGCTGTTCGGATGATTGATGCCGCTCGGGAAGGGAACCCCGCTCTGATAAACGTACGCGTACATCGGATCCATGGGCTGACCGCTCTTCGGATCCGTTTTCAGCTGCACCTTGATCGGCTTGTTTTGCCCGAGCATCAACGGATCGTAGACGTTCCACCCGGTCTCATAACCGGCCGTCAACTGCTTGTCGATCGATACCTCCGTCGCCTTGACGCTCGCGATATCGAGGCTCGGCAGCAGAAGCGTGATGCACATCGAACCGCCGAGGGCCACTGCGAACATGCGGCTGCCGATTTTGTATTCTCTAAAATTCATTTTGGGCTCCCGTCTCGCTCGGCAACTTAACGCTCGTAGGCCAATTCATGCGGCATGCGACCCTTCGGCACGACCGTACCGACGCGCGTCGTCATCCACATATTGTACAGCCAGACGATGTTGCCCAAGAACACCAGCGATCCGCCCAGCCAGCGCGCAACCATGTAGGGATGCTCGGCGATGACCACATCGATGTACGGCACCTCGTAGATCTTGCCGGCGCCCTGGATCAGGCCGGCGATCGTCATGGAGACCCAGTAGATCGTGAAACCGATCAGCAGCGACCAATAGTGGATGTTGCCGAGCGTGATCGACCAGAGCTTGCGCTTCAGGATGATCTGCAGCCCGAGATACACGGCGGCCACTTCCATGAAGGTCGAAAATCCGAGCAGCGCCAGATGTGCGTGCGCCACGATCCAGCCCGTGCCGTGGATGTACCAGTTGATCGCGCGGGTCTGCTGGAAGCCGCCCTGCATGTTGAGCGGGATGGCGAGCAGCGCGCCCGTCACCGTGAAGCGCACCTCCAGATTCTCCACGAACATGTGCCATTTCCCTTCCATGGTCAGAAGGATGTTGGACACGAAGGCGATCGCGGGAACGAGGATCAGCACGCCCTCCACCGAGGCGAAGGACTTGAGCCACTCGGGCAACGGCGCGGACATCAGGTGATGTGCCGCCGGGGTCGAGTAGAACACCACCACGGACCAGAAATGCAGGTGTCCGATGCGATGGGAGTACAGGGGATTACCCGTCACCTTCGGGATGGTGTAGTAGGCGATCGCCGCGGCCACCGGGGTTATCCAAAGGCCCAGCACGTTATGGGCGAACCACCAGGTCAGATACGCCTCGGTGAGCCCCGTGAGGTGGAAGTACTCCGGCAGATTGCCGACGATGAACACAACGATCAACATGAAGGAGGCGGCCGCAAAGAACCAGTTGGTGGTGTAGATGCCCTGCGTCCGGCGGTTGATGATCGTCATCCACACGTTGATGCCGAGCGGCAGCGCCATGAACAGCGAGATGTAGATGTCGATGAACCACGGAAAATCCGAATACTCGCGACCCGAGGTCAGACCGGCCCACAGCACCGTGAGCCCGAGCGACAGGCCGATGTTCCACAGAAAGCAGTTCCACAGACCGAGCTTCTCGGACCACAGCTTGGTGTTGCCGAGCGCCGGGGTGATGTACATCATCGCCATGGCGAAGGCCATGGAGATCCAGCCGAAGATGACGGCATGCACATGCACCTGCCGCATGTGCCCGAAGGAGACGAACTCCAGGCCGTGGACGAAATCGGGGAAGGCCAGCTTGGCGGCATTGAATGCGCCGAGGCCGGTGCCGATGACGAACCACACGATGGCCGAGAAGCCGAAATACACCGCGGCGGAGCCGGTCGGAATATCTTCGTTCTTGGCAAAAAGGTATTTAAACATCGGTCGACACTCCCCCGCCTCACCTAGAATAAATATGCGAACCCCACTCGCCGACCGGATAGGCTGCCCATCCCGGCAGCGCGGCGAAGACCCCATCCCTTTCGCGCCGGGCCTCAAGTCTCCCGCCAGACGCCAATAGATTTGTCGCGGAAAGCTAATCCATTTTGCCGTGCAAAGCAATGCCGGCGCCTACGTCTTTCTGCAGAACACTGTACTTACGCATGGTGCTGCGAACCACGAGAAAAGCCGTAGTGAAAATGATTATCGATACGCCGATGGCGAAGGGGGAAAACATCGGCCACGGCGAGTCGGCCGCGCTGCCCGCCACCCACACATAACGCTCGATCCAATACCCCGTGATCATCGAGACGGCGACGAAGCCGATGATGCCGTGCGAGCTGCGCGACTGGGGGAAGATCAGCACCGGGAAAGGAACGACGAATCTCAGGATGAAGAACAGCCAGAACAGACCGCCGAACGGTCCATTCTGGTTGCGGAACAGCCGGTTGGTCTCGTCGGGCAGATTGGCGTACCAGATGATCAGGTATTGCGCGAAGAACGTGTATATCCACAGGATCGTGAACGCGAGCATCATCTGCGCGAGATAGTTGATGACGTACGCTCCCGGCGGCGATACGAATCTGTGCATCAGCAGCATGATCGTGAGCGCCATGACCGCAAGCACCATGCCGAAGGAGCTGACGAAGTGGTACATGGCGTAGATCGCGCTCGACCACCCGGGGGTGAGCGTCATCTCGAAATCCCAGGCCACCATGGTGCAGAACAACACGTGCGCGAACGGGATGAGCAGCGCGATGTTGCGGAAGATGCGCGCCTGGCTCGCGCTGCGCGTCGACACCGCCTGGAACTTGATGAACAGCCCGTACAACACGCCGACGGCGATGAAGCCGGCGAGCTCGCGCGCCGCCAGAAATCCGAAGCTGTTCCAGCCCGGCATGTCGGCGGAGGATCCGACCCAGGGGAAAGTCCGTGCACCGTTCAGGAGCAGGATCAGCAGCAGGCAAAACGCCAGCGGGAACAGAGCAAAGAAACAGACGGTTATGTAGCGGACCTGGAACCGCCACTGGGCATTGACCAGGTGCAGCAGCGCGGCGAGCGTCACCCCGCCGAGGGCGAGATGCAGCACCACCAGAAAATCCACCGTCATCACCGACCAGCTGGCAAAGGACATGATCATTTATTCCTCGCGACGCTGTTGGCTTTCGCGCCGTCCGCCACCAGGCCGTGCCGGACATAGTTGACCACGTCCCAGGTTTCGCTGGGCGAGAGGTCATCTCCATACGACGGCATGAACGCGCCGCCGAACATCACCGTGCCGAAGATGTAGCCCTCGGGAACCGTCTTCTGTTCGTTCTCCGCGGTCAGATCGAACGGGCGGATGATGAATTTCGCCCCCACGAGGCCGTCGCCGGTGCCGGACTGGCCGTGGCAGGGCGTGCAGAAAATCTGGAAGAACTTGCGCCCGTGATTGATCGACTCCTCCGTGGCGGGATTCGGATTCGCCAATGCCATGGCGTGGTCACGGTCGTGCACGTGGATCAAGGTCTTGGTGCCCGGCATGGGGACGGATCGGCTCGGGAACGGACGGACAGAATCCGGACCGTGTTGGGGCTTGATGCTGATCTGATTGGCCATGTCCATGCTCCAAGGCCACGCTCCGGCCACGAGCGGCGCGAGCGACAGGCCGATGAGCGCAAGGCCGCTCACCGCAAGGGTCCATCGGCTTCGTAGATGAGCGGTCATCGGTGGCTCTCCGATATTTCGAGCGCGTGATGCGAGCTGAATATCTCGTGCAGGCGTGCGATGGCCGCCGGATCGGCCTCCACCAGGATCCCGATCTTGTCGACGGAGATCTGCACGTCGTAGAGGTCGGCCTCCACCCGGTGGATCCGCCACATCACCAGACACGCCGTGATCGTGAAGAACACCGATCCCAGGATGAACAGCTCGTAGGTGATCACCATGTCGGGAGGAATCGGCACGATCGGAAAGAAGCCGCGCGGCTGGCGCAGGAAATTGGCCTGCGCCGAGGCGATCCCCAGGAAGACGAGACTGCTGCCGAGCACCGCGCCGATCAGCGAGAACACCTGGATGTAGACCGGCCGCGGCCCGAGCGCCTCCGCGCACTCGGGATGGTCGATGGGAGACTTCAGGGTCACGTCCTGCATCCGGAATCCCGGAATCGAGGCCTCCCGCAATGCCGTGATGGCCTTGGTCGCCTGGTGAAAATCCGCGAACAACGCAAGGATGTGCGATTTTTTCTTCATGGATCGGGGCTCGGCTGCAACGCTTGGAGAGTTTCACGGGCCTCGCGGCGGTGGTAGACCATCTCCTTCACCTCGTACATCGAGACGGACGGGAAGATCTTGCAGAACAGCATGAACAGCATGTTGAACCAGCCGAAGCTGCCGATGACGACGCCGAGCTGCACCCAATTGGGCCACCAGCCGTTGGTCCAGGTCCATGGGTAGTAGCCGTGCGCGAAGGTGGGCGTGACGATCATGAAGCGCTCGTCCCACATCCCGAAATTGAGCAGCACGGAAACCACCAGCATCACGGGAATGTTGGTGCGCAGCCGCTTCCACGTCAGCGTGAACGGCAGCACCGAGGCGAGGAAGTTCATCGCCCACCACCACCCGGCGTAGGTGCCGGTCGCCCGGAAGACGAGCGCCTGCTTGGCCACCGGATCGGTGCCGTACCAGACGGCGGCGTACTCGATCAGGTTCAGATACGTCCACACCATGGAGATCGCGAAGGTGAGCTTGCACAGCTTCTCGAGAATCGGGATCGTCATGTACTTCTCGAAGCGGAACGTGTAGCGCAGCACGATGAACAGCGTGATGATCGCCGCGCAGCCCGAATAGAGCGCACCCGCCACGAAATACGGCGGGAAGGAGGTGGTGTGCCAGCCCGGCTGCTGCGAGACCGCAAAATCGGTGGCCACGATGGAGTGCACCGAGACAGCCAGCGGGATCAAGAGGCACGCGAGCGTGAGATACGTGACCCGGAAATTGGCCCATTGCCGGTCCGTGCCGCGCCAGCCGAGCGACAGCACCCGGTAGAAGGTCTTGCGGTAGCCCGTGGCATTGTCCCGGCAGATCGCCAGATCCGGGATCATGCCGAAGAACAGGAAGATCACCGAGGTGGTGAGATAGCTGCCGATCGCGGTGGCGTCCCACACCAGCGGCGAGCTGAAATTCGGCCAGGTCCAGCGCTCGCTCGGATAGGCGACCACGTAATAGAACTGCCACACGCGGCCGAGATGCACCAGCACGAACAGCCCGGCGGTCATGAGCGAAAAGGTCGTCATCGCCTCGGCGAAGCGGTAGATGGGCTTGCGCCAATCCGCATGCATGATGAGCAGGATCGCCGACAGGAGCGTGCCGGAGTGGCTCATGCCGATCCAGAAGATGAAGGTGGCGATGTAGAGTCCCCACACCTGCGGGTTTTCCAGATCCGCCGCGCCGAGCCCGTTCTCGTACTGGTAGATCTCGCAGTACACCCCCCACATGAACAACGCCAGGGAGCCGAAGAAGATCACCCAGTAGAGGAGCCTCGGCCGCTCGAGGCTGCGCAGCACGTCGACATTGATCTGCGCCCACGAGATCTCATCGTCGATGTCCTTGGCCTTCGGTTCGAACCGCAGTTCGATCGCAACGTCTTTGTCTTCTTGCACCTGGTTCATCGACGGTGAACTCCGCAGCTACGTTTCCTGGTCATGCGCATGGCCGCTCATGCCTCCGAGGATCGGATGCGTTCGAGATACACGACGGAGGGATAGGTGCGCAGGTCCTCGAGAACCCGGTAGCCGCGCACCACCTCGTCGGTCTTGCCCAGCGCCTCGTCCGCTTCCCGCTGGATGTCCTTCTTCTGCTTGTCGGACGATAACTCCACCTGCTGGGCCCTCCACATTCTGGCGACCTCGGAGGAGTGGTCGGCGAGGTTGCCGAAGTGGATCGCAGAGGTCGGACAGGCTTGGGCGCAGGCCGTCAGCACCTCGCCATCCTTCACGGTGCGCTTTTCGGTGCGCGCTTTCGACTTCGCCTCGGTCAGGCGCTGCACGCAGAAGGTGCACTTCTCCATGACGCCCTTGCTGCGCACGGTCACGTCCGGATTGAGCTGCAGCTCGAGCGGGCTGGGCCATGCGCTTTCCGGGTAGTTGAACCAGTTGAAATACCGGACCTTGTAGGGACAGTTCGCCGAGCAATAGCGCGAGCCGATGCAGCGGTTGTAGACCTGGGAATTCAAGCCGTCGGGGGTGTGATGGGTCGCGCCGACCGGACAGACGATCTCGCAAGGGGCCGCCTCGCACTGCTGGCACATCATCGGCAGGAACTGCGCCCCCTGCTCGGGAAACTCCTGGGTGAGCTCGGTGCCTTCGCCCCAGTAGCGCTCGATCCTGAGCCAGTGCATCGCCTGACCCTTCAAAAAGCGCTCCTTGCCCACGACGGGCAGGTTGTTCTCGGCGTAGCAGGCCGTGGTGCACGCATTGCAGCCGGTGCAGGCATCGAGATCGATCACCATGGCCCATTTGTAGGGCGCCTCCTCATACTGATCCGGCTGGGGCCGCCGCGTCCGCAGTTTCGACCAGTTGGAGCTCAAATTATCTAATGACAAAAGGCGTCTCCTTGGTAAGGTCCACCTGGTCGGCCGCCAACGTGGCGACCAACTTCCTGCCCTGCTGAAGCCCGGTCGGCCCCTCGTCCTTGAGCAGCCGCTCGTTGTGGCCGGTCTTGCTGATGGCGACCCGCGTGGCGTACAGCGCGAGCTCGCCCGTGTCGCGGTCGAAGATCGGGTCGAGGATCTTCAAGGGGTTCACCCCGACGTTCGTGGCATAGCGGCCATACGACTCGTGCCCCTGGCCGATGGAGACCGCCACCGACCCCGGATGAATGCCGGGCATCAGATAGGCCTTGGCGCGGATGGAGCCGTGCGCCGAGGTGATCAGCAGCACGTCCCCTTCGCTGATCTCCATCGCCTTGGCGGTGCTCGGATGCAGCTCCACGCAGCTGTCCCAGACCACGGTGGTTATCGGATCCGGCGACTCCTGCAGCCAGGGCAGATTGGCGGGCCGTCCATCGCGCAGGCTCGCACTGACCGCCGGAATCAGATGAAACGGGTATTGGGCGTCGGCGCCGGCGGGCGCCGGCATCTCGACCATTTCCGGGGTGAGCTGGGCGCCCGCGAGCGGCTGCAGCGCGCCTGCCCGGTGCAAAACCCCGGTGCTCAGGGTGTTCTCCCAAAACTCCTCGTCCGCGACGCCGGGGTCGTAGGCGGGCTTGGCGTTGATCACGGCGCTCTTCAAGTAGCCGTAGTAATCGGGGAACGCCTTGTAGTCGTTGGGCTTGGCGCGTTTCAGCAGGTCGAGCACCACGTCGCCGAACGAGCGCGTCTCCGGGTGCAGCTTTTCCATCAAGGGCTGCTGGATGGAGATCTCCGTGCCGTCGGTCTGGTTCGCCGCGACATGCGTGCCGAAATCCTCGAGCGGCGACAGCATCGGCAGCACCAGATCGCAGTGCATGGCGGTTTCGTCCAATTGCGTCACCCAGATCGCCTTGAACGGCACTTTCTGGAAATTCTCCGCGAACTGCATGAAGGCCGGCGCGCTGTGCACCGGATTGGTGCCGTGAATCAGGATCGAGCGGCATTGTCCCGCCGCCATCGCCTGATTCAGCTCCATCAGGGACTTGAAGGTTCCCGCCGTGGGGGTCAACTGCGGAAACGGAAACTCCGCCGCGCGCATCACCGTCTTGCCCTGGTTTTGCAGCACGACGTTGAGCAGCGCGATGGCCGCCACGTTCTGCGACCCGTGCGGGTGTCCCTGCGGGTAGCGCCCGGCGAGCACCAGGCTCGGCGCATGCTCCCAGAGCATGGCGGCGACGCGCGGTATGAGATCGCCCCGAACCCCGGTGATGCGGCTCACCTCGGCCTGATGGTAGGGCTCGATGAGCGCGACCAGAGCCGGCGGCAGGCTGCCTTGCGCCTCTTTGCGCTGCAGCAGCTCGCGCGCGAGCCCCAATGCGAAAACCCCCTCGGTCCCCGGTGCGATCACGATCCAGCGATCCGCATTGGCGCCGGTGAGGGTCATCTTGGGCTCGATCTGCACCAACAACCCGCGGCGGACCCCCCTGCGAAAGCGCGCATAGTGGCGCGCGGCGGCGACCGGCGAATCGCCCGCGCCGAGAAAATCGTCGCCGAACGACACGATCATGCCCGCCCGATCGATCAGGGTCACCGGGTCGTCCACGCCGAACATCTTGCGATTGACCGATGCCAGGACGCCGGTCGAGAGCGCATCGTAGGAAACATGATCGCTCGCGCCGCCGGCCTCGACGAGTGCCCGCAAAAGGATCTGCTGGTGTCCGCTCATAGGTCCGGTCAAAAGGACGCGCCGTCCCGGCTGATCGCCGGGCGTCAGCGTCGCGCCCAAAAGATTCATCGCCTGTTCCCAGGTCGCCGGCTTCAATACGCCGTCCTGCCGGATCATGGGCGAGGTCAGGCGGTCCGGATTGTAGTGTTGCTGCACCGCCGCCTGACCCAAACCGCAGATCTTGCCGCCGCTACTGGCCGAGAGCGCGTTGCCCTCCAGCTTCAGGATGCGCCCTTCCCTCACGCGGCCCATGATCCCGCAGGCCGAGGCGCACTGCGTACACGTGGATGCGTAGTAGATGCCGACGCCCGGCACCACGAAATTCTCGGGCTGAACGTAGGACTCGACCAGCTCGACGCCCGATTCGATGGCGGTGTGGCCGCAGCCCGTGAGCGCCATCGAGGCTCCGCCGAGACCGACGATCTGCATGAAATCACGACGGTTCAGGCCGCTGCCGCTCATCGAGCTTTCTCCCCGTTGACGACAGCGCGCGAGCAAACCCCGGGCGTGACGTGAGTTATTTGTGGCATTGCCAGCAATCGTTCGGGCCATGGGTGGTGACCTCGCTCACGGCGTCGACCTTGTGGTCCTTCTCGTGGCAGCTGATGCACCATCCCATCGAAATGGCCTTGACCCGTCGGGCGGTGGTCATGGATCCCACATCGCCGTGACAGTAGCCGCACACCTCGCGGGTCGGGCGGCCTTGATCGAAGATGAAGCGCTGAATATGGCGCTCATGATTGAAGCGGACGAAGTCGGGCAGGTCGTGCACCTTCTTCCAGGGAATCGCTTCCTTCTTCGTCCAGTAGTCGAACAGCAATTTGATCCGCGGCTTGTCCTTCACCGACTCGATGTTGTTGTGGCAGCCGATGCATTTGTCGAGGCGCGGGATGCCCGACACGGCGCTGCGTCTCGCGTAGGTATGGCAGTACAGGCAATCGACGCCCATCTTCTGCACGTGAATGTAATGGGGAAACTCGATCGGCTGGGTGACCACGGGACCGAGCGCGTCATAGCCGTCGCTGGTCTGGCTGCCGATGGGACCACCGGAGTGGAACGCCTCGCCGGCGGCCACGAGACCTCCGACGAACGGAACTAACAACGCCACGCACAGCCAAAATCGACCATGGCGAGTCTTGAGCAGGCTCATCCCCCCGAGTACACGCACGCCCCCTCCGGTCCGCTTGAACGCGGCTCGATCGCTTCATGGGGCAGCCGCGGTGCGCGCCGCGG
Source organism: uncultured Gammaproteobacteria bacterium (assembly GCA_963736185.1). Lineage (GTDB taxonomy): Bacteria > Pseudomonadota > Gammaproteobacteria > Steroidobacterales > Steroidobacteraceae > Bog-1198. The sequence continues at coordinate 35,690 of CAVTNZ010000085.1, forward strand.
CTGCCCATCTCAGGATTCCCCTCTCCAAGCACCCGGATTCGAGACCCGGCGTGCCGCTGTCGTCAGAACGGCTGGGGATGGGGGTTCAGGACGAAGCCGTTGCAATAGCAATGCGGGCAGATCTCGGTGTCGCCGGGATACAGCTTGCAGCCATTGACCGCATCATCGTTGTGCGGCTTGTCCTTGTTGGGAACGAAATTGATGCACTTGCTGCACTGCTTGTCGCCGTTCGGCGTGTTTTGAAATTTCAAAGCGGCCCGCACGGCGGCGTTCTGGGTGGCAAAGGCTTCCGTGCTGAGTCCCACCAGAGGTGCGACCGCGAGGGCCGTCACGCCCGCCTTGATCACTTTCCGACGTGAATGAGTCGTTCTATCATCCATTAAAATAACCCCCTCGAAGCCTAGTTTGTAACCGCGCGGCTTTCGCGCCGCTTTTTGATTATTAGACCGGTCGCGCGCAGGTGTCAATAAGCGAACGTCTCGAATTCGTGACAGTCATTGAGCATGCCTTCGGTCCAGCAGCGGAGCCGCATGATATAATTGCGAGTCGGGCGATTGCGTCGGCGCGCAACCCCAAAGCCGAGAGGCGTTCCGTCTGATGCAACTAGTCGAACGTACCCGTGCTGCAGCGACGGCGCCCGGGGCGGCTCCTTTGGGGTTCCCCGACAGCACCACTCCATCGCGGGCGAATTCCACGCGCTATCACGGCCGGCGGCGCCTGGTGCAGGCCGTCTCGTTCGCGCTCGCCATCCTGGTGCCCGCCTCCGGGCTGTTCCGCATCGATCCGAGCGCCGGCGCCCTGGTGGTGCTCGACCGGCAGATCTGGTTTGCCGATTTTTTCCTGGTGGCCGGACTTTGGATCCTGCTCGCGAGCGCATTGGTCATGTTGTATTCCGTCGCCGGCACCGTCTTTTGCGGCTGGGTATGCCCGCAGAACGTCCTCTCCGAGTGGGGTAATTTCGTCACCCGCAAGTTCCTCGGCCGCCGCGCCAAGGTCGCCATGGACGGCAGCGCTCCGACGGTTGCCGCCTCCAAGGACAGGGCGCTCAACTGGATCTTGCTGGCGGCCTCGCTGCTCGGCGCCTCCCTGGTCGTCGCGGTGGTGCCGCTCTTTTATTTTTATGCGCCCGGCACCGTATGGTCGTTCGTGACCTGGCGCGCGGATCCGCGGCTCGCCGCGTCGCTGCACTATATTTACTTCGTGTTCGTGCTGATCATCCTGCTCGACGTTGCGCTGATCCGCCACTTCTGGTGCCGCTTCGCCTGCGTTTACAGGGTCTGGCAGCACAGCTTCCGCACGCGAGAGACGCTGCATGTCCGCTACGATGAGAGCCGCGCGGACAGCTGCAGCAAGTGCAGCTACTGCGTGAGCTCCTGTTTCATCGAGATCGATCCGCGCAAGATCGCGGCCTACGACAGCTGCATCAACTGCGGCGAATGCGTCGATGCCTGCAATCGCATGCATCAGAAATCGGGAAAGCCGGGGCTCCTAGCCTTCGAATTCGGCGAGCCGGAGGCGAAGAAAAGCTCCCGGGCGCGGTTTCGGGACAATGCCACCTCGCTCGCCGCGCGCAGCAAATGGACGCTGGCGTTGGGGGCGCTCGGGGCCTGCCTGTTCGTGTGGGGCTTGAAGACCTGGGAGCCGCTGCACCTCGTGGTGTACCGCGCCGAGGTGCAGCATGGCGCCGGCAATCGGGATTACCGCATCGCGATATCGAACAAGCTGTATCACGATCGAAGGGTGCGGGTGCGCGTGACGGGCCTGCCCGCGGAGGACTACACCCTGGGCGCGTCGCAGGTCGATCTGCCGCCCGCGGGACATGAATCGGTGATGCTGTCGCTGTCCGACAAGCTGCCGCGCGGCATACACCCGTTCGCGGTGGAAGTGACGGCCCCGGGCTGGCACGACCGGTTCGCGGTTCAACATCTTGCAGAGTGAGGGCGCCGCCATGGAGCATCAGGAAAAACCCGCCGCCGATCTCGGCTCGGTAGAGTCGAAGTGGGGCTCATCGGACGAAGAACATTTCGGCTACGCATCCGACGGGGATCGCAAGCTCAAGCGCGGTCTGGAAGACTGGGAGCTGGTGGAGAAGATTCCGGAGTCGCAGAAGCCGGTGCCCTACTGGTTCTTTGCGATCGTCGCGGTGGTGCTGCTGGTCGGCATCGGGCTGAGTTTCCCGTTCTGGGGTCTTCGCCCGGGTGATACGCGCCCCTGGCTCGATTGGGGCTTCCTCATCGCCCTCGTCTACATCGCCGTCGCGGGTTCGTTCGTCTGGTTCATGGTGCGCATGTACGGATCACAAAGAGCCGGACGGCTGGACTCGGACCCGGAGAAGGTGCAGAGCACGAAATCGGACCATGATGGCTGAGCCGGTGCCCGGTCCGCGGCGCCGACACCGGGCCGCGATACCTGCATTGGCGTTGATCCTGGCGGGATGCAGCGGGGTTACCGAGGACTCGCCCACGGCGTCCTGGCGCGATTTGCGGATCCACGTCGAGTCGCGCACCTACGGGGCGGTGCCGAAAATGCGGGAGTTGCTCGTGTTCGTCAACCGCGGCGCCGATCTGCCGGCATGGGATTGCCGGGTCGATATCCGGACGTCCGATGCGGACTCATGGAAACAGGCGATCGAGGATGGGCGCGTCGGCGTCTATCGTCGCGCCGCCGAGGTCGACCCGGATCACTCAGTGCTTCAGATTTGGATCCGCGCGGAAGGCAGCGAGACCGTCCTGCATATCCCGCTCATTCCGAAATCCGCGCCACCGTCACCGGCACCGCCACCGGCCGCCGCAGCATCGTGAGCGTGAGGTTGGCGAAGTAGGCCAGGAATCCGCCCGCCATCAGGGTCCCGGCGATGGCGGCCAAACGCCCGTACCAATGATGGACGGCGGCCATGGCCGCGGGGTCGCTCATCATCAAGCTGCCTTCCCAGATCCCGAACACCATCTGGACGGTGTAGAACCCGTACACACCGATCGTCATCAACCAGAATGAATGCTGGATCAACCGCAGGGAGTAAAGCGGACATGTCCGCTCAAGATCGGCAGCAGGTAGTAGGTGACTCCCATGATCATCATGACCACGCCGCCGACTAGATTCATGTGGGCGTGAGCCAGCGGATCGATCATGTGACCCGGGCCCCCATAGGGACTGCCGATCGAGTCGAGCCATGCCCGGATCGGCGGCATCACCTGCAGCATGCCGTGCATGGTGCCGATGAGCAGCGAGCACGCCGATACCAGCAGGAATTTGACCAGGAAAGGATGATAGGTGCCATCGCCCTGCGTCGCAGGGCGCCGTCCGAAATGAGCTACAACGGGATCCCCCGGTTTGGCGGGAGAGCTCCACGGCTTGGCGCCGGTCGGAACCTCCAACCGGGCAGCGGGTGATTGCATGATCGGCGAGCCGCCTGCCCTATTCTTCCAGGACCCGTTTCATGCCGAGATTGAAAAGAGCCGACGACACCAAGATGCCGCCGCCGAACAGCACCACCGGAATCAACATATACGCTACGTTCATCTTGGACTCCCCATCGCGCACGCGAGATACATACTTCTTCATACTAGCACGGGCGCGCCCTGTTACAACCCGTCCCGCGGCGGCTTGAGCCGCAATATGACGCCGCCGGGCTGCTTGGCCACCACCTCGACGTGCGCGCTCAACTGGGCAAAGTTGTTCGCCAACGGCCTGCTTTCCAGGCTGTCGGCCAGAATGACATAAGATACGCCCCGCATCATGGCCAGTTGGCTCTGCGGATCCTTGGCGGCGGGAGGTAGCGGCAAAGCGGCGCACTTGCAGGCAATCGACGTGCGCGCCGGCCAGGGGCTCGCCACCAAAATCGGTGCCGTGCCGCCCGATGCCTTGCCGGCGCCGGCGTCCGCATCGGCGCCCTTGAGGCTGCTCATGCCGACCGCGAGCTCCCTGATCAAATCATCTTCGGAGGACAGCAGATTCAAGCGCCCCAGCTCGAACTCGGCGCGGTTGGTGCGCATGAACACGGTGCAGATCACGACGAGCAGCACCCACAGCCATCCGCGCTGCATCAGGAGCCCCCGCCCCTTGAGCGCCTCGCATGCCCGCAGCAGCCACGGGAAGCCTGCGTAGAGCAGCAGCGCAAACAGCAGCATCGCCCAGGTCTTATCGGCCGATATCACCCCGATCAGCACGCCGAGCGTCAGTGTCGCGCCCGTGAGATCGGCCATCAGACGCCTGCGTTCGTGCACGGCCACGACCGCCGTCATCGCGATGAGCGCAAAGCCGTAGAGCCATGCCGCGACCGACAGCGGAACGTCCGGGCGGCTTCCGATGAACACCGCGGCTGCGGCGGGAAGCGGGTTCTGTCCGAGCGCCATGCCGCCCCAGCCGGCACGCATGATGAGCGCGAGCGCCACGATCAGGGGAACACTCACCAGCGCGATTTGACGGTCGCGCCGCTCCTTCGGCTCGCGCCACCAGTAAATCAATAGCGCGGCGGGATAGGCGAGACCGGCAGGATGCAGGCTGACGGCCGCCCCGCACAGGAACAATTGGGCGAAGAACCAGCCGCCCAAAGTGCCGCGTTCGCCGCTCAGCCGGCCGTTGAGCCAGGAAGCGGTGCCGCAGATCGCGAGCAGGAAAGGCGCCGCCGACAGCGAATCGATGCAATCGACGGTCAGCGGCGCGATCAGCAGCAAGCCGGTGGCGAGCAGCGCGGCTTCCCCCTGATCGTCGCGCGCGCGCCAGGAATAGAGCAACGCCCCCGCCGCCGCCATGACCAGCAGCGTCAGCCACTTCGCGGCGATCACCTGGCCCGCCCACGGGAGGGCGAGCGGAAGAAAGAACATCAATCGAATATCCGGCGCGCCCAGCGTGATGGCCGAGCTCGGCACCTGATCCGCGATGGACCACGCCATCAGCAGCGCCTTCGCCCCCTCCTCGCTCAGGCCATAGGGGCCGGCGTGCAGCGCGAAGCCGACCAAGGCGGCCCACGGCAGCAGCAACAGGGCGGCCGGGGATGTTAGACGCAATCCGCGCAATGTCGTCGAGGCGCTTTAAAGAACGCTCTGTATGGCGCTTTGGAGCTCGCCGTACAGCATCGAGCCCGCCTGTTCATAGCGAACGATGCCGTGCCGATCGATGACGAACGTCCACGGGTCGCCGGGCACTTGATATGCCTTGTACGCTTCCGGATCCACGTACTGATCCACGTGAATGAAAATCATTTTCGACTGGTATACCTGCAGCAACGACTTGATCATCTGCAGCTGCTCGTCGCAGGGGGTGCAATGCGCCGGCGTCGCGAATTCCAACAGCACCGGCTTGCCGGTGGCGAGGGCCCTATCCACCGAGTATTGATACATCCGTTCATCGGGCTGCCGGTACGTGGTGATACGCGAGACATCGCCATCCACATCCGCCAGCGTCTTGGTATGTATCCGCGGCGCCGCCTCGCCGGTCTTCAGGCTCATGGACAAGTTCAGCGATTGCTGGCTGCCGCCGCAAGCCCCCAGCAGCAGAGGGAATCCCAACAGCAACGCCCGAGTCCGCGGCGCCGCCATGGCTAGTTGCCCTTGCCCGTCTTGTAGATGTTGTATCCCCAAATGATGTTCGCCAGCAAAACGAGCGTGCCGAAGGAGCCGACCGCCGCCATCAGATGCGAAACGGTCCGCTCGACCTGCTCGCTCGGATCGTAGCCCCCGATGACGCCCGCCAGGGTGAACAGCCCGACCATGCCGATCAGCCCGATGTTGTGCATCCAGAAATGCACCTTCACCAGACGCAGGCTGTAGATCGGACGATTGACCAGACGCGGCACGAAATAATAAATCGCGCCGAATATGGCCATTTCGACCCAACCCAACAGGTTGATATGACCATGCGCGAGCAGGATCAGCTTCCCGTGGGGCGCGGTGTCCACGAACATGCGCAGCACCGGCACGCCGCCCATCACGGCACCCCAGGAAAAGCCGATGATCGCGTAGACGATGCAGGCATAGACGAACAGCAGCGTCAGGTGGGTGTATTCGCGGTCGGTGATCGCACTCGCCGCGGATTTCGTCTCGGACAGGCCAATGATGGTCGCGGACATGTCAATGCTCCTCGTTGGGCGCGGAAGGGGTCGCCGGAGGGCCTACCGCGGGGCTCGCCGGTGGGCCCGCCGAAGGACTCTCGTCCCGTACATCGTGGAACCGGGACTTCCAGGTGGACGGCGCCCAAATCTTAACCATTTCGTCGATGAATCCGGATCGCGAGTCGGACGGCACGCGTGCGTCGGGCGATCCCGGCACGGCCTTCAGCTCGGACAGGAATACAGCCAGCGAATGCACGTCGTTTTCCGGCAAATCAGCCACGAAACCGGCGCGCTCGCCGGGCCTGTGCTCCACAGTCTGCGCCTCATAGGTGCTCTCGGGATGACGCATAAAAGCCACCAGATAATCCATGCTGCGCCGGGAACCGATGCCGTCCAAATTGACGCCGTAATTGGTGCCGTTGCGCACGGCCCGATGGCAGTTGGTGCAGCCCAGCTCGCGAAAACGTTCCGATCCCGCCCGCCCTTCGGGCGAGAAGTTGAACGTCGACGCGGTGGCATACATGTCCTTGCCGGAGCGCGCGCGGTAGATCTCCATGCCAATGAAGCTGAGGACCGCGAACACGACGAAAAGTGCGGCGATCCCAAACAGGATTTTCTCGCCCAACCGCAAGCCGCCGCCTTTCATCGTGGTGCCGCCGGCCCGCCGGCCGCTCCATCACCGGCAATCGCCCCAGGGTTGTCTGAGAAGCGGACCCTGTGAATACCTCGCGGTTCCCTGGGGTGCCGCTTCACTGAGTGGTGATGGGAACGCGATGGTCGCCCGCCGTGGTGGGCGGCGCCATCGTCAGGAAAGTGGCGATATTGTCGATGTCGCTATCGGTCAGGTTCTTGGCCATCTTGCGCATCATCGCGTAAGGATCGTTGGCCCGGCTCTCATCGCGCCAGTTCTTCAGCTGGTTGATCAGATAGACGTACTTCTGCTGGCCGATCCGCGGAAACAGCGGTGCTGCACCGCGCCCATTGTAGCCATGGCAGGACGAGCAGGCCGACACCTTGCCGAGCACGCCGTATTGCACGATGGACTCACCCAGGTATCGCTCGCCGATGGGCGTGCCCGCTTCCTTCAGCGCATTCAGATCGGAGAAATCGGGCGGTCCATCCAATGTGCTGACATAGGCCGCGACATCGCGCCGGTCTTGCTCGGTGAGCCCCCCCGCGTAAACCACCATGACCGCGCCGGCGCCGCTGGGCACGCGCTTGCCGTTCGCGAGGTCGGACAGCTGCTTGACGATGTAGGGATACCCGATGTTCGCGAGGCGGGGAGCGCCCATCGCATCGAGGCCCCAGCCGGTGGCTCCGTGGCAGGTCTGGCACGCGGTGACCGCGTCGCCTTTGCCGTTCATGAATATCGCCTTGCCACGGGCGATCGACGCTTCGGAAAGTTCGGACGGCTCCACACCGACTCCCGCTTCGCTGGCGCGAACCGTGTGGGATCCGAAAACCACCATGCCGGCCAGCATTGAAGCGGCCGCCACACCATTAGTAATCACACGCATGACCTTCATCCTCATCCCCCTCTCCTCGCCACGCTCCGTACTGCGCCGACCGTGGTGCAGTGCCCGTTATCAGAAGCGTCCGAAGCTTACTACGGTTGCACTCGGGTATCCAGAGTGCGCGTAGCGCTTCGCGCAGTGGCTGCCGCTGTCGCGCCGAATTCGGTGTGCTAATCTCCATCGCATGATCGAAACGATAGGTTTCATACTGTTCATCCTGGCCGTGGTGTTCGTCGCCATGGGACCAAAGGCCCCCAATAAGAAAGAGAATGATTCCGATATAGATATGGATGGAAAGTAGCCGGCGTATCATCACGCGCACCCCCGGAGTACACTCGAACGCGGGGAATTCACGGATGACGAAAAACAGAGGTTTGCCATGACGACCATGCCAGCCGCCCGCGAAGCTCGAAATTTTCGTGTCGACATAACGCGAGTCCCTGCCAGCAGGCCCTTCACCTGGCTCGCCCGGGGCTGGGCCGACATGCGCAAGAACTGGGGCGCAAGCCTCGGCTATGGAGGATTGATCGTCGGCCTCGGCTGGACGGTGCTGATCTTCTGCGGCACCCACCCCTACTACGTCGCCGCGGCCTTTTCAGGCTTTCTGCTGGGGGCGCCCATCATCTCGGCCGGCTTCGCCGAAATGTCGCGCCGCTACGACGCCGGCGAGCCGGCGACCTTCGACGACTCCCTGAGCGCCTTCGCGCGCCGCCCCGGATCGCTGTTCGCATTCGGCGGCATACTCGCGGCGTTCGCCGTCGTCTGGTTCGCGGTTTCCGCGGTCATGCTGGAGACCGTGTTTCACGTGGCCGCGCCGAGCATGCGGGAGACCTTGTATCGCGGATTCATCGATCAGATGAACCGCGAACAGGTGGAGGCGTATTTCACGGTCGGCGGTTCGCTCGCCGCCCTGGTGTTCGTTCTCTCGGTGGTCTCGGTTCCTCTCATCATCGACAAAGGCGCCGGCGCAGGGCAGGCGATGGCCGCCAGCCTGCACGCGGCGTTCAGCAACATCCCCGCCATGATCGTGTGGAGTGCGCTGATCCTGGTGCTGACCGTCATCGGTTATGCGCCGCTGCTCCTCGGCTTGGTGATCGTCGGACCGCTCCTCGGGCATGCGACCTGGCATGCCTATCGGGATATGGTTCGTTAGCGGGACACGGTTCGTGGAGCGCCGCCGTGCGGCTCACACTGTCAGGACGGTCGACCCCGTGGTGCGGCGTGCCTCCAGATCGGCATGGGCTCGAGCGGCGTCCTCGAGCGGATAGGTTTGATTGACCGAGATTTTCACCGCGCCGGATCGCTCGGCTTCGAATAAATCCCCCGCCATGGACAGCAGGTTCTCGCGCGACGCGGCATAGGTACCGAGCGTTGGGCGCGTCACGAAGAGCGAACCCTTCGCGGCCAGGATGCCGAGGTTCACCGGCTCGACCGCGCCGGAAGATTGCCCGAACAGCACCACGAGACCCAGCGGCGCGCAGCAATCGAGCGATTTGAGGAAAGTGTCCCTGCCGACGGAATCGTAAACGACCGGGACTTTTTGGCCCTTCGTGATCTCGGCCACCCGCTTCACGAAATCCTCGCGCGTGTAATCGATCACATGCGCGCAGCCATTCGCCCGGGCCAGCGTGGCTTTGGCCTCGCTTCCAACGGTTCCGATGACGATGGCGCCCAGGCTGTTCGCCCATTGCGCAAGGATCGATCCCACACCGCCCGCGGCGGCGTGCAGCAGGATCGTGTCGCCGGCCTTGACGCGGTAGGTTTGACGGATGAGATATTGGACCGTCAATCCCTTCAGCATCATCGCCGCAGCGGTCCTGTCGTCGATATCGCCCGGTATCTTGACGAGCCGATGAGCGGGTATGAGGCGGGCTTCGGCATAGGCACCCAAGGGGGCGTTGCCGTAGGCCACCCGGTCGCCGGGCTTCAGGCCGGTGACCCCGGAGCCGATGGCTTCGACGATCCCCGCGCCTTCTCCGCCCAGGCCGCTGGGAAGCGGTGTCGGATACAGCCCCGTGCGGTGATACACGTCGATGAAATTCAGGCCGACGGCGGTATGGCGGATACGCGCCTCGCCGGGGCCCGGATCGCCGAGCGGCACGTCTTCCCAGACCATGACCTCGGGACCGCCTGTTCTGTAAATCCGGATTGCGTGCGGCAGATTCGATCCTCGGTGTGCGGGCCTCAGAGCTGGGTCGTATCGGCGTGAATGCGCAGATCGTAAGTCTTGTCGCCGCGGCGGCGGAACACCGTGCAGGACTTGATGGGATACAAGCTGCCATCGAGCCGCGTGTAGATGGTGATGCTCTCCGCGATGCCCACCCGCCCGCCATGCAAGGACCATGCGCCCGTCAGGCTGTGCGACATCGCCTTGATTCGACTGTAAACGCCTCCACCGATCGCCTCCTTGAACGCCGGTTTGCCGGTGACGGTCGGGTAATTGCCGAACGTGAGGCGCACATCGTCGGTCATGTGGGCAGCGAGGCGCTCCACGTCGAGACTGTCCGCCGATTTGAAGAATTCATACATCCACCCGGTATCGCCTTCGGCATCGATCGGCTCGGTCAGCGGAAGTTTCTCGCGCCCCTCCTCGACCGTGCGTCGAACCGCGGCGAGGGTCGACGCCACGGCGCCGAAATAAGCGCCTTCCATCTGCGCGAAATGTTTCTGTTCCGCGTCGCTCCCCTCCGGAATTCCTTTCTTGGTGAGGCCGAAGGAGAACGTCAATGTCAGGTTGCCCTTCTCATCCTCACCGATGATGTTTTCGATCCGGCCGAGCTCGTCCCCGCCGATGCGATCGAAAATCACGCGGGTTTCGGGCTCGAACGTCACTTTTTCACGCAGCGGGACGTCCTTAAGAAGGATATCGCGCGTGAGCCAGCCCTCGCCCCGGTCGATCACTTCGCATTTTTGCATGATGGGCACATAGGGCAGCGCATTGTTGGCCTTCATCAGCAAACCCGCCCATACGTCATGGCGGCTCAGGGTGATCTTCGACGGCTCGTTGACGAGAATGGTGCGGCTTAGTTTGTACACGAATCACCCCGGAAGTGGCGAAGTTTGAAGATATTCGGTCCGCCCACCAGGGCGTGCAGATGCGGCCCCCGATCAGGTTGCAAGGTATCCGCCATCGACGGCCAACGCGGCCCCGTTCATGAAAGAGGCGTCGCTCGAAAGCAGCCACTTCACCGACTCTCCGATTTCGGAGGGCTGTCCAAAGCGGCCGATCGGATGGCGTTCCAAAATTCTGGCAAAAATGGGCTTGAAGTTCTCGTCGTCCACCAGGCGGGAAATCATCGGCGTGAGGGTGATGCCGGGCAGCACCGCATTCACCCTGATGCCGCGCGCGCCGTAATCGGCCGCAGCCGCCCGCGTCAGTCCGATCACACCGTGCTTGGCCGTGATGTACTCGCCGGCATTCTTGATGGCGACCTGACCGAGGGAGGACGCCGTGTTGACGATGGCGCCGCCGCCGCTCTCGAGCATCGCGATGACCTGGTACTTGATGCACCAGAAAACACTGGTCAGATCCACCCTGATGGCCCTTTCCCATTGCTCGGTCGTGAGCTCGTGCAACGGGAGGGCGCACTGCTCCAGGCCGGCGTTGTTGAACGCGCCGTCCAGGCGGCCATAGGTGGAGACCGCCTGATCCACGAGGGACTTCACCTCGCTTTCGCGGGACAGATCGGCCCTGACGAACGCGGCCGTGCCGCCGTCGGCGGCCACGGCCTCGACGGTGGCCTTCCCGGCCGCCTCATTGATATCGGTGACCAGCACCTTGGCGCCGGCCTTGGACAACACGAGGCAGGCCGCGCGGCCGATCCCGCCGCCCGCTCCCGTCACGAGGAGAGATTTACCCTGAAGAATTCCAGCCATTAATCGGTCTCAACTTGTTGTGCGCGCACGCGCGCGCTTTCGCGTGGTGTTGGGTCCATCGCGATCCGACGATAGGGGCGCACGGAATCGGGGTCAAATCACCTGTCGAAATGGCCGGCATATCCGGCAGGCATGTCCGCCTAGTTGACTTCGAGCTCGCGGGGAGCGACGTAGGCGGGTGCGTTGGAGGCGCTGTCCCTGCCGTAAAGGCGCAGGAAGACGCTTCGCAGCCAGCGATTGCCCGGGTCGGCATGAAAGCGATCGTGCCAGTACTGCGCAATGGAAAATCTAGGAATTTCAATGGGTAGTTCGAGCACATTGACGTCGACCAGCGCAACGCAGGCGACCGCGAGCCGGTGCGGGACCACCACCAGCAGGTCGGTGTTCGATACGATCGAGGTCAGTCCCATGGTATGCGCAACCAGCACCGCGACGCGGCGTTCGACGCCCGCCGACCAGAACGCCTTGTCCACCACGCTCTCCTGAGAGCTATGGCCGCCGCCCGACGGCTGATACACCAGGTGGGGCGTGGTCAGGAACTGCTCGAAAGAGAGCTTCTCGCGGATGGTGGGGTGATTCACCCGCACCATCCCCACATAGTGCTCCTCGAACAACACCTGCTGGTGGATCGACCCTTCGAACTCCTCGAAATATCCCACCGCCAGATCCACGTCTCCCGATTCGAGCGCCACGCCGCGCATCCGCGATGGGGGTACCTGGACGGTGTGGATGTTCACCGCGGGCGCCTCGCGCGCTATCAATTCGAGCAGCTTGGGGAGGAACACCATCTGCCCAAGGTCGCTGAGGAAAATGCGAAACGTACGATCCGAGGTCATCGGATCGAAACCGAGTTGTCGGTCTATGGCGTGGTGGACTTCGCTCAGCGCCTTGCGAATCGGGCCGGCCAGCGCCTCGGCGCGCGGTGTCGGCGCCATACCCTCGTTGGTGCGCACGAACAGCGGGTCATCCAGCAGCTCGCGCAGTCGGTTGAGCTGCTTGCTCACCGCGGGCTGGGTCAGGTGCAAATTGGACGCTGCGACGGTCACACTGCGCGTGTGAAAGATTGCATCGAATACGTGCAATAAGTTCAGATCCAGCCGATTGAAGCTCATAAGCTACCCCCGATCCGCATATTACCGATCTACCGAGAGCCGCGCACCTATACCGCTCGAACCGATATTATGGCGTGCACCGCCGGCACAGTATGTCGATCCTCTATGCCCGGTATGTCGAGTTTTCATTAGACCCCTGGCGGTCGGTCACCGTAAGGTTTCGGGCCAATGAGCGGCACCACATTTCTGCATTTTATCGATGGTACCTTCGTGGCCTCGTCGCCGGAGCGATACTTCGACAAGCGCTCCCCGGTCGATGGCAGCTTGCTCGGCTGCATCGCGGAAGGCGGTGCCGCCGAGGTCGATGCCGCGGTGCGGGCGGCTCGCAGGGCATTGCAGGGCCCGTGGGGGCAATTGAGTCTCGCGAAGCGGACCGACATGCTGTATGCCGTCGCCAGGGAGATCGATCGGCGCTTCGACGATTTTCTCGATGCCGAAGTTGCCGACACCGGCAAGCCGCGCTCCATCGCCTCTCATGTCGACATCCCGCGGGGCGCCGCCAATTTCCGCGTCTTTGCGGATGCCGTCAAAAACGTGCCGACTGAATTCTTCGAGATGGTGACCCCGGAGGGCCGCAAGGCATTCAACTACTCGGTGCGCGCCCCCAAGGGCGTCGTGGCGGTGATATGCCCGTGGAATCTGCCCTTGCTGCTGATGACCTGGAAAGTCGCACCGGCGCTCGCCTGCGGCAACACCGTGGTCGTCAAGCCTTCGGAGGAGACTCCCGGGAACGGCGACGCTCTTGGGCGAAGTGATGCGCAGCGTGGGCGTGCCGCCGGGTGTCTATAACGTGGTGCACGGCCTCGGTGCCGGCTCGGCGGGCGAGCATCTCACCCGGCACGCCGGCGTCGATGCCATCACCTTCACCGGCGAAAGCGCCACGGGCGCCGCCATCATGAAAGTCGCGGCGGACGGCGTTCGACCGGTGTCTCTCGAGCTCGGCGGCAAGAACCCGGGCATCGTATTCGCAGACTGCGATTTCGAGGAGGCCGTTGCCGGAATCGCGCGAGCTTCATTCTTGAACACGGGCCAGGTGTGTTTGGGAACCGAACGCGTTTACGTGGAACGGCCGATTTTCGAAAAATTCGTCGCCGCGCTCAAGGCCAAGGCGCAGGGCATGCGCCCCGGTCACCCGTCCGACAAGGGCACGGGAATCGGCCCGCTCATCAGCGTCGCACACCGTGAGAAGGTCCTGCGCTATTACAAGCGCGCGATCGAGGACGGCGCCACCCTGGTCTGCGGCGGCGGCATCCCGCAGATGCCGGAATCCCTGGCCGGCGGCGCGTGGATCCAACCGACCATCTGGACCGGATTGGCCGAAGACTCCGCCGTCGTGCGCGAGGAGATCTTCGGGCCCTGCTGCCACATTCGTCCGTTCGATGACGAAGATGAAGTGGTTCGGCTCGCCAATGACACGCCGTACGGACTTGCTGCGACCATTTGGACCCGCGACGTGGGCCGCTCCTTCCGGCTCGGCACCACCATCAACGCCGGCATCATTTGGATCAATTCCTGGTTCTTGCGCGATTTGAGAACACCGTTCGGCGGATCCAAGCAGTCCGGCATCGGGCGCGAGGGCGGCGTGCATTCGCTCGAGTTCTATACGGAACTGCGCAATGTGTGTGTCGCCACCTGACGAGCCCTGAGGGTCCCCGATGCGCGAACAGTCATACCGTCTGGCCACCTATGTCGGCGCCAATGAGGCGCCGCGTGCCGGCATCGTCGTGGACGAAGCGTTGCTCGATGTGGGCGCGGTATTGGCGGGGAGCGGCGCGAAAGGCGCGCTTCCATCGCCCGTTCAGGTGCTGCAGGTGCTCGAGCGGTGGCCAGAAGTGCATCCTCTGCTTCAGCAGGCGGCAATCGATCGTCGCGGCGGCAAACCCGCTGCCGAAGCCATTGCCTTGGGCGCCGTGCGATTTCTCGCCCCGATCTTGTACCCGGGCGCCATATTCTGCGCCGGCGCCAATTACCGCGATCATGTGGCGGAGATGTCCAAGGCCCTGAACCTTCCTCCCGAGCCGGATCCCCATGAAGCCGGCCTCGAGCCATGGCATTTCATGAAGGCGTCCGCCGGATGCGTGCGCGGGACCGATGAGCTCATCCGACTGCCCGCCTATTCGAAGATGGTGGATTGGGAGGCCGAGATTGCGGTGATCATGGGCCGGGCATGCAGGAACGTCGGCACGGAACACGCCATGGAATACGTCGCCGGCCTCAGCATCGTGAACGACCTGTCCGCACGCGACCATCTCAAACGCGCCGGCGTGAAGGTCGACTCGCCATTCCACTTCGATTGGGTGAGTCAAAAATGCTTCGACGGCGCCCTGCCGTTCGGCCCTTGGATCTGCCCGCTCGACGACATCGACGACATCGGGAATCTCGCGATTCGTCTGTGGGTGAACGGGCAGCTCATGCAGGACTCGTCGAGCTCGAATATGATCTTCTCGGCCGCGGAACAGATCGCCCACTTGAGCACCCGGCTCACGCTGCGGCCGGGCGACGTCATCGCCACCGGAACTCCCGCGGGCTGCGGCACACCTCGCGGAATTTTCCTGAAGGCCGGCGACCGGGTGAAGATCACCGTCGACCGCATCGGAACGCTGGTCAACGAATTTTGCAATTGAGCCGGCACTAGCGCCTGACGCGGTTTTCCTCGGTGAACACCTGGCCCATGATCTCGATCAGCTTTGGATCGGAGAAATCGAACAAGCCGCCGTTCCCGGTGATCCATTGATAGGTGTGCTTCAGTCTCGTGATTTTCCACCGGCCGTTCTGGCGCGCGAAGCTGTTCTCATACCAGCCGTTTTGGGTGTATTCGGCCGCACCGGTATCGGTGGACTTCCAATGACGGGCGAGCATGTAAATCGTCGCGTCGGCGGTGTCGCCGCTCACGGTTACCGTGAAATTGGAATACTGATGATGGCGGCGGACCGGCGAGAGAATGATTTCCGCGAAACGGGTCCAGAGATCCGCATCGACATGGACCTCCGGGTTGCCGGTGAGCCTCTCGAAATCCACCTGGATTCGGTCGGCGAAGCAGCTTCGGTACAGCTTCCAATCGCCGAGATCAAGGGCGCGCCCAAAATCGAGCATGACCTTTTCGATCTCGGCCCGCGTCCATAAGGCGTCGATTTTTTGCTCGAGTGACAGGGAATCGGTCATCTTTCACCACCTATTGCTCGCCCACCATCACCAACCGGTAGTCCCGCCGTCGATGGAGAAATCCGCCGCCGTGACCCATTTCGACTCGTCCGACGCCAGATACAGCACCAACGGCGCAATGTCCTCGGGCTGACCCGCCCGGCCCAGCATCAGCTTGTCGAGCATCGTCGCCATCCACTGCGGATCGCTCATCGCAACCTTCGTCTGAGCGGTCTCGACCAACCCCGGGGAAATCGTGTTGCAGCGGATCTGATGTTTGCCGCCCTCCATCGCGATTTGTTTGCTCATCGCGACGACGCCGCCCTTGGCCGCCATGTGCGCGACGGCCGGCAGCACCTTGAGGGCCACATGCGCGGAGATGGAGCCCACGTTGATGATGGATCCGCCGCCCCGCCCGATCATGTAAGGGAACACCGCCTGACACGCGTGAAACACCAGATCCAGCTCTTCGCGCAGCGTTTTGCTCCATTGCTCGTAAGTCATCTCGGTGAGCCATGCGAAATAGGCCATGGAGCCGTTGTTGTAGAGCACATCGATCCCGCCGTAGGTGTCGCTCGCGAGGCGCATCAGCTTGTCAACGTCGCTGCGATTGCTCATGTCGCAAGGCTGCATCGACACCATGGTCCCGCCGGCCTCCTTCACCGCCTTGAGCGTGGACTCGCCGCTCGCGACGTTGATGTCGCAACCGACCACTTTCGCGCCTTCGGCGGCAAAGAGCAGCGCAGCGGCGCGGCCCATGCCGCTGCCGCTGCCGGTGATGATGCAGACCTTGTCCTTGAGCCGCGTACCCCTGGTCACGATTCGATGTCCCTAGTACTTGAAGGAGAAACTGACGCCGAAGGTCCTGGGATCCTCCAAATAGGCGGTGGCCGGTCCGGGAATACCTGCGGCGGCGGTTGCGGCGATCACAGCCTTGTTGGTCATGTTCTTGATCCAGAGCCCCGCGGTCCACGCCGCGTTGGTGTCATAGATCAGCGACGCGTCGCCCTTGCTGGAGGCCAGCTGCTCCGTGCCGTTGTTGTGCAGGTAGGTCGCCCACCAGCCGCTCTCGTAGCGCCAGTTGATGTGCGCGTGCAGTGTCGCGGTGCCGAGCGGAATATTGTGCGTGTAGCCCGCCAGAATCGTGAAGTCGGGCGCATAAGCCGGCTGCAGACCATCGACGTTGTTGCCCGCGGGGTCGACGACATCGATATTGCGCGCATGCGAATAGCCGATGTTCAGGCTCAGCTGATCGTCGGTAAGCACCTTCGCCAGCACGTCGAGCTGATCGCCGTAGATCTCGATCTTGTCGCCGTTGAAAATCACGTTGTACGGCTCGGAAATGCTGTAGGCCTGGATGATGAGGTTGTGGAAATCGTAGTAATAGATCTCGTTGTTGATCTGCAGCCGATCGTCGAGCCAGCGTGATTTGAGGCCCGCCGTGTAGGACTTCAGCTCCTCGGGCTTCACCTCGTTGCTGTAGGTGGCGGTGTTCGGCAGCGCGTTGTATGTGCCCTCCTGATATCCCGTCTGGATCACCCCGTAGGCCATGATCTTGGGGGTCAGATCGTATTCAACGCCCGCCTTCCAGTCCACGTGATTGTAGGTTTTATCGAAGGTGTACGGATCGCCGCCCAAGGCCACCACCTCGGAGCCGCCACCGATGTGCTGGGTGGAACTGCCGCGGGTGCCCACCGTGAAACGCAGGCTGTCGGTGACGCTGTAGGTGACCTGCCCGTAGACCGATCCACCCTTCAGCACGTTGTTGTCCACGTTGATCTGATAGAAGGAGAACGGCAGGTTGGTGAACAGATATTCGCTGCCGTAATTGCGCGAGTTGTACCAGTAAACACCGGCCAGCCACTTGAAGGGTCCGCTGCCGTCGCTGGTGAGTTTCAGCTCCTGGGTCAGCTGATTGAAATGGGCCGTATTGGTGGACTGGATGGCGCTCAGCCAGTACAACGGGTCGGCATTCAGGTAGAGGTACGCAGGCATGTAGCTCAATGTGCCGAAATCGAAGTGGTAATCGATTTGCGCGCCGATCGTCTCGGTGTTGTAGTCGCTCTTCTGTTTGTCCGGGAAGCCATAGGGCTCGGCGTAACGCCCGGTGCGCGTGTCGTTCCAGACGTTGCCGTAGAAGAAGCACTCCTCGCAGTACTGTCCGGTGGCGGGGTTGAGACCCTTGTTGACCAGGTTCTCGGCCCAGCCGTTCTTCTCGGCTCCCTGCGCCCAGAAGTACATGGACAGCTGATCGAAGGGATTCACGAGGGCGGACAGACGCGCGCTGATGTTGTTCTTCGAGTCGGCACCGGTCACCTCGAAGCCGCTGTTGCGGTCGTAGTCGATCGCGGCGCGCAGGGCGACCGTCTGGGAAAGCATGAGATTTTGCGTCTCGGTGACATGCACCGCCGCGTAGTTGCCCACGTCGAGGAAAACCTGCCCGTCGTTGTCGAAGCTCGGCTTCATCGGCGTGATATTGATGGTTCCGCCGATCGCGCTGCGGCCGTACAGGGTGCCCTGGGTGCCCGGCAGCACTTCCATCTGGGCGATATCGAAGAACGCGGCGCTGGTGGCCTCCCGCGGCATGTAGACGCCCGCGAGGTTGAACGACACATTGGGCTCGACGTTGGCGAAGTCGAGGTTCGCGCCCACGCCGCGGATGAACACCTGCGTCGTGTTTCCTTCCGCCTGAAAGCGCACGGAGGGCACGATCATCTGCGCCTGACGCAGGTCGGTCACGCCCGCGTCCACCAGGGCGAGCTCGGGAATGGCCGTGATGGCTGCGTCCGCCTTTTGGAGGCTTTCCGTGGTCTTTTCCGCCGTGACGGTGATCTCCGCGAGGGCGTCGGTGTCCGTGGGCGTGTCTGCCGCTGCAATTTGCAGCGCGGTCGCGCAAAACAGCGCCGCGCAGGCCGCTCCCTTTGAAAGACTTGACGTCATATCTTCCTCCCCCTGGTGAATGCCGTTGACATGTGCGTCGGCTGCGATCGACCGACCTTATAATTTTTCCGCGCCGGTCGATTTGCCCGTTCCCGCGCTCATGAAGTGAGCGCGGTACCAGTCGCTTATCTCGCCGCCCGTCGTCTGCCAGATGGCGCTGTGCGAGGCGATGTAGCCCAGCGCCGCTTCGATGTGTTTCATGCGGAACGGATGTCCCGAGATGAACGGGTGCACCGAGATCGACATGACCCGCGGAAGCTCGTTGGCCTCCTCGTACAGCACGTCGAATTGATCCCTGATCATCCGGCCGAAGTCTTCCGCGGAGGTGCCCTTGCCCATGATGGTGGGCACGTCGTTCAATTCCAGCGTGTACGGCATGGTGACCAACGAGCCGCTCTTGACCCGCATCGCCACCGGCAGCTCGTCGTGCGCATAGTTCGACACGTACTCGATTCCGGCTTCGGCGAGCAGGTCCGGTGTATCGAAACTCTCGGCGAGGCACATTCCCAGCCATCCCCTGGGCCGCTTCCCGGTGGCCGCTTCGATGATACGGATGTTTTCATTGATGAACTTGCGTTGCGTGTCGACGTCCATCGTCGTGGCGATGCTCGTGTTGTTGTCGCCCTGCCCGCCCCATTCCCAATTCCTGAGATTCCCCTCGCGTATGATTTGCGGGTACTCACGGCAGACATCGCTGTTCAAGTTCACCGTGCCGCGAAACCCATGCTTGTCCATCGCCTTCATGATGCGCCACAGCCCCACCCTGTTCCCGTAGTCGCGCCAGCCGTGATTCAAGATGTCCGGGCTGTATTGCATCGTGGGGGGATATACCGCATGCGCCAACGACGTGGATCCGAACGGCACGTGTTCGATATTCACGTAGATCAGGATCGCCAGGCGCTTGCCGCCGGGAAAGCTCACCGGCTTGCGATTGATGATCGGCTCGAAGTCGTACCGTGGCGATTGCGTCGAGACCGCCTGCGCTCTCTCAGCCATGGCACGGTGCCGGTCGGTGGCGCGCGAGCGCCCAATCAGGCGGGGTCAATTTTTCTTTTGACACGTAACCAACTCCCGGCTTGGCCATCTTTATCCTTCGCAGACCGCTCTACCGAGCTTCGGCGTCGTACGATTCGCGCATCGTTCGGTCATCGGCGGATGCTCAAAATCGCGTTTTTTATCCTATAGAGTCCAATTCTCAACGCCAATGACAAACGGGAATGGAGCGTTTTCCATACGCGCATAGAGCGGATGGCCGGGGCGCAGCGGCAAGGCGAACAGCGCGCATCGCGCTGCAACGGCGAGGGGGCGTTGTCCGGGGGAATACGGCCTATTCCCGCGGGCGCGTTGTTAAATTCGCCCGTAGCTGGCTATGCTTTTCACAAATCAACACGACTCCACCCACACTCACCTGCCGGCACCGGGGCGCAGCGATGTCATCATCCACTCAGTTCATCAACGTAAGTCCGGTCGATGAGTCCGCGCCGGGACGCTCCTCGCCCGTGAATGGCGCGCCCAACTTGAAGAGCATCGTGGCCGCCGCGAGCGAGCTCGTGCCGATGTTGCGCGAACGGGCGCAGGCCACCGAAGCGGCACGCAGGGTGCCCGCCGAAACCATCGGGGAGTTTCGAAAGGCGGGTTTTTTCCGGCTGATGCAGCCCGCGCGATACGGCGGCTACGAATACGGCTTCACCGCCTTCATCGATGTGATCAGCGAATTGGGGCGGGGCTGTACATCCTCGGCATGGTGTTGCGCCATCGGCTCGATCCATCAGTGGATGATCGCCGGCTTTCCCGAACAGGCGCAGGACGATGTCTGGAAATCGAACGCCGACGCGTTCGCCTGCGTGTCCTATGCTCCCACGGGATCGACGCAGGCGGTCGACGGCGGCTACCTCGTCAATGGCCGCTGGCACTTCGTCTCCAACGCGGACAACTCGGACTGGATCATCATCGGCGCCCAGTTTCCCGCGGCCGACAAGTCGGCCCCTGCGGAGCCTGGCTTCCTGCTGGTGCCGCGATCCGAATGGGCCATCGAGGACAATTGGCACGTGGCCGGGCAATCGGGAACGGGCTCAAAGACCATTTCGATATCAAAGCCGACTTTCGTTCCCGGGCACCGAAGGTTGATGATTGCGCAGGCGGCCGCCGGCACATCGCCGGGCTCGTCGGTCAACACGAACCGAATCTATCGCGTCCCGATGCTGTCGGCGCTGCCGGTATGCCTGGTATCACCGCTGCTCGGCACGGCGCTCGGCGCCGTCGAGGAGTTCATCAACCTGTGCAGCGTCCGGGTCACGCGCGGCGCGGTGGGCGGCGGCGGCAACCGCCTGAGCGAGTTCTTTCCGGTTCAATCGAAGCTCGCGGAGGCATCGGGGCTGGCCGACGCCGCGCGGCTGCTCATCACCCGCGACACCGCGGAAGTCGAGCGGATGACCATGCAGGGCCAGCCGCTCAGCGTCGATCAGCGCATCCGCAACCGTCGCGACCACGCATTCGCCGCACGCCTCGCCCGGGACGCGGTCGACACCTTGTTCTCCGCCGTCGGCGGCGCGGGCCTGGGACTCGATCAACCCATTCAGCGAATGTGGCGCGACTCGAACGCCATCGTGCGCCACATCACCTTGAACTGGGACGCAGTGTCGGCCATGGTGGGGCAGCATATGCTGGGCCTGACCCCGAAGGGCCAATACTGAATACAGGCGAGGAGGAAGAATGTATTCCTGGGCGCTGATCACCGGCGACATACCGCAAACCTCCGACGCGCGATCGTTTCGCCAATCCCTGGCGTCGTTTCCCACCGGCGTTTGCCTGGTCACCACCGTGTCTGCGAGCGGCAAACGTGAGGGCATGACCATCAATTCGTTCG
This sequence comes from uncultured Gammaproteobacteria bacterium, assembly GCA_963736185.1. Classification (GTDB taxonomy): domain Bacteria; phylum Pseudomonadota; class Gammaproteobacteria; order Steroidobacterales; family Steroidobacteraceae; genus Bog-1198. The sequence goes on from CAVTNZ010000085.1 coordinate 57,188, forward strand.
CCTCGGTCTCGCTCGCGCCGCCGCTGATACTGTGGAGCATCCGCGACGATGCGCGCAGCGCGGACGCCTTCATCGGCGGTCCGCATTTCATTTTGAGTGTTTTGGCGCACACGCAGCGCGCCCTGGCGATGCATTTCGCCCGCTCGGCCCCCGACAAGTTCGCCGACTGGGCGAATGAATTCGAGGAGGGTATCGGCGGCTGTCCGCGGCTGCGGGAGAGCGTCGCAACCTTCGAATGCACGACCTATTCGCGCTACCAGGAAGGGGATCACACCATCCTACTCGGACGCGTCGAGAGCCATTCAAAGACGGCGGCGATGCCCCTGCTGCTTCACATGGGGGAAATGGGTTCGCTGTGGGACCTGGCCAAGACTCCGCACAAGTCGGCATGATCCGCGGGGATGCGCCCGGGAACAAAAGGGGCAGTATTGGCTACCTGCTCATTTCGGACCGCAAGGCGTCCAGACCCTGCACGAAGATTCGCACATCCACGTTGCAGGCGACGAACTGATAACCCCACTCGAGATAACGCCGGGCGTCGGGAACCGACGTGGCGAGAATACCGGCGGCCTTGCCGGCGGCCCGGATGGGGCCAACCGCAGCCTTGATCGCGCTCTGCACCTCGGCATGCCCCGGGTTGCCGAGATGCCCCATGGACGCGGAGAGGTCCGCAGGTCCGATGAACACGCCATCGACGCCAGGCACCGCGGAAATCCGTTCGAGCTGCCCGAGCGCCTCCCCGGTTTCGACCTGCACCAACACGCAGATCTCGTCCGCAGCGGTTTTCAGATAGTCGCTGGTCCGCCCGAAATCGTTGGCGCGCGTCGTCCCCGAAACCCCCCGCCATCCAGCGGGAGGGTAGCGGCAACTTCTGACCGCCCGGTCAGCCTCCTCCGCGCTCTGCACGAAGGGCAACAACAGCGTTTGCGCCCCGATATCCAGCACGCGCTTGATGAGCACGGGATCGTTCCATGCGGGGCGCACCACGCAGGAGGCCGGCCCGCCGCCAGCCGCCTGCAACAGGGGCAGCAACCCGGCGATTTCCACCGGCGAGTGCTCCGAGTCGAACAGAATCCAATCGAAGCCCGATTTTCCGAGAATTTCCGCCGCAAGCGGACTGCAGAAGGTGCTCCAAATGCCCAATTGCCGCCGGCCCTGGCTCAATGCTGTCTTGAAGGTATTGTGCGGTGGCGGCACGGCGTCACACGAACTGCACGGCGACGCTGCCGAGCGGCCCGAAGTCCGCATGCAATGTGTCGCCCTTTTGCGCCCACACGGGCCGGGTGAATGAGCCCGACAGCATCATGTGACCGGGCTCGAGCGTGACGTCGAAGGGCGCGAGTTTGTTGGCCAGCCAGGCGATCGCCATCGCGGGATGACCGAGCACGCCCGCCGCAAGGCCGGTCTCCTCGATCTCGGCGTTTCTGTAGAACAGCACCCCGACCCAGCGGAGATCGACATCCTGCGGCCGCACCGGTCTCCCACCGAGAACCAAACCTGCAGCCGCGCCGTTATCGGCCACGGTGTCGAAGATCTTTCTCGGGTTCTGCACGCGAGCGTCGATTATCTCGATCGAAGGGACGACGTAATCGGTGGCACGCAGCACATCGATCAGGCCGACATTCGGCCCCTTCAAGGGCTCCCTCAGGACAAAAGTAAGCTCGGGTTCCACCCGCGGGACGCAGAAATCCGCATGCCGAACCTTGGCGCCGTCCTGCAGCAACATGTCGTCGAACAAATGCCCGTAATCCGGTTCGTCGATTTGCGAGGAGGCCTGCATCGCCTTGGAGGTCAAGCCGATCTTGTGGCCGATGAGCCTCTTGCCGTCCGCGACCCGAAGCTCCGCCATGGCGGAGGAGATCGCGTACGAGTCGGCAATCTCGATGGACGGGAAGGTGGTCGACAGCTGCACACAGGGCTTCTTGGTTCGATTTGCCTCGACCAGGCTCGCGATGGCCTGCCGGCGCTGAGCTTCGGTCAACATACGCTACCCCTCGGTCTTCTTGCGGCGCTTGGTTGACTCCGGCCGATCGAATTTGCGACTCATGTGGCCGATGCCCTCCTGGTCGCCGCGCTCGAACATCCAGCTGTACCCGCCGGGCGGATTGGCGAGAATCTCCCAGGCGTTATCGTCGCAATCCCAGAAATAAAAGCTGTACGTGCCGTGCTGCACCGCCGGCTTGCTGATCTTGTGAAGCCTCCATTTTTCCGCATCGCGCACCACGAGCCGATGCGCCTCGTCCACGTCGTCCTCCGTCTCGACGTCCACGCCGTTGTGGTTGAGGAAATTCATCTCGGTTTTGCGGCCTTCCAGCGCCTGCACCACCGCGTAGATATTGTTTCCGCCCAGCCGGATCCAGATCGAGATCTTCGAAGGCCGTATGACCTCGAACCCCATGAACTCCTCGTAAAATTTTCGCGTAAAGTCCAGATCCTTGCTCTCGAGAGTTCCGTGCGACAGGAACTTCAGATCGAGTGTCGATTTATTCTTTGCCGGCTTGGGTTGTTCCACCGTGTCGCTGGTCGCGTCGTTCATAAAAGCCCCCGTAGGTTTGCTCACAATTCAGGATCGTTCGCGGTCATCCAATTCCACATTCGCATCAGCATCGATCGGACCTCGATGGCCCGGTCGCGCACTTCCTCCGCGGTGTACACTTGCGGCTCCAGGCCTGTGCCGAGCACCGCCAGCTCGACCCTGGCCGCATCCTCGAGGTACCAGGCCAGAGCCACGGCTTCCTCGATCGATGCACCTGCGGTGATGGCCCCATTGCCGCGCATCACGATCGCGCGGCCTGCGCCCATGCGTTCGGTCAGCGCCGATGCACTGGCATCGTCTCGCACCAGACGCGGGTCTCCATGAAGCGGCGGAGAGGGTGCGAAGTAGGCGCCGAATCCATGCAGCGCACGCGGCGTTCGTCCCAATGCGGACAGCGCCATCACATGGGGCGACTGGAATCTCACGACCCCTCCCACCTCCCGCCTGTGCCGGTATAGGTGCTGATGGGCGATGACTTCGGGCAACGCCCCCGGGGGCAACCTGCCGGTGGTCGCGACGACCATCGGCGCATCCTCCGCGCGCACGAGCCCCAAAGGCTTGGGTGGGCTCACCAGAAACTGGTGCTCTCCCAGACGCGCGCTGCAATGACCGTAGGCGTGCACCAAGCCCGCCTTGGCGAGCGCCCGTGCCGCCACCCGGATGCGGGAGGCAACGCCGCCCGGATTGGTTCCCGCTTCATCAGGCATCGACTGTTTCGGCGAAACTTTGGGCGCCCTCGAATTCCGGGATGTCCGGCTTCGAGCCCCACGCGCAAAACGACGCGTTGGCCGCCGGAAACTGCCGCGGGCGATGCCCCTCTTCATCGGTGATCAGGCTGACGCCGGATGAGTACTCGTAGATCATCCCATCCGGGCCGTCGAAATAGAGGAACATGGCGCCCGAAGTGGGGTGCCGGCCGGGCCCGAAGCGGACCTTGACGTTCTGCTCACGCAGGAAATAGTACGAACGCATGATGTCGTCGATGCTTTCGACCTGGTGATTGATGTGCTGGACGCCCGTGCGCTTCGACGGGAACAACGCCATCCTGTGATGCACGGGGTCTATTCTCAAGAGCGGCGCCTCGCCGATCCAGTCGCTGACGCGGGCATTGCACAGCGTGGTCCAGAAAGCCTCATCCTTGCGCGGCGACACGGAATGCAATCCGATGTGGGAGAAGCCGGTGATGCCGGCATCGCGGCTCGGAAAATAGCGCCGTCCGCTGTGGGCCGGCCGCGCCACGACCTCGATGGTATTGCCGCTCGGATCGGTGAACACAATGGCCGCGTCCACCCAGCGCTGCTCGCATTCGCCTCGCGTCGCCGACTTGACCACATAGCCCGAGTTGTCGAGCTCGGTGGCGGCGGCGTCGAGCTCCGCCAGCGACCCGATTTCAAATGCCACGGCGTGGTCACGCGCGTCCCCGGAGGTGTACACCAGCGTATGGTCTCGATTGTCGGAGCGCAGATAGGCGCTGTTGCGGTCGCGGCGTACCAACTCGAGCCCCAAAACCTTGGTGGCATAGCGGACCGAGTCGTCAAGATTGGAGGTGCCCAGCCGCACATAGCGAATATCTATAAGAGAAATCATCGTCACCGCTCCTTCGCGCCTCCGCCATCGCCTTCGGCAAAGCCAATATCAATTATCACAGGTGGTTTTGGGACATTACGGCGGCCCATTGGCATCGTCGAATGAAAACTCGACATACGTTTAATCCGCTACCGACATAAGGCGAAGCCAGCGGATCGAATTGTTGCATTGCAGCGTCGAGGGAAGCCGTCCACACCGGCCGCCAGGGGGCCGGCGGCTGAACGCTGCCGGCGGCCGCCATCCCCGGCATCCAGAACGGTCGAGCGGGCGCATTGCATCCGCGGCTTTTAGGATGTATACGTCTATATTGATCGCCGGTGGGGCGGGAAGAATTGTACTGCGCGGCCGGATCAGCGACAAAGGGTTCTGAATGATGTCGAAAGACGGCTTGAAAAAGCTCCAGCAGTTCGACCTGCTCTCCGCGCCGGGCCACCTGCTTCGACGCAATCATCAGCGATCCGTCGATATTTTCACGCGGGTGGTCGGCGACGATGTGACGCGCCAGCAGATCGGGACGCTGTTTGCGCTTCACCGCAAGCCCGGCGCGTCGCAGCGTGACCTCGTCGATGCCACCGGCATCGACAAGAGCACGCTCAAGGAAATGCTCGGCCGTCTGGTGGAACGGGGATGGGTGAGGCGCGAACGCGACGCGAACGACAGCCGCGCGTGGACGCTGCAATTAACGCCCCGTGGGCTCGGTTTGCTGCTCGAGCGCATCGACAAGATCGAAGCCGCTCAACGGGAGATACTGACTCCACTACCGGCTCGGGACCGGGTGATCTTCATGCGATACCTGCGCAGATTGGCGGGGCTCGAGACCCGCAGCGACTGAGCCGACGGCACCACGACCTACCGCGCCGCCTTCCCGGCCCGCATACACAACATCCGGACCGCCTGCCAGATCACCGAAGGCCGTAGCATTTTCACGGCTTCGCGAAGATCCGAAGGACGCATGACCACCGTCATCGGGACCTGGCCCATCATCTTGCCCTTGATGTGGATGTTGCGGTCGCAGGCCTTGATGGATTCCACCTCCATCAACAGGACGCCTTCCGAGCCATAGAGCTTCATAGCCTTCCCCCAGCCGGTCTATTTGAGATGTACACGTCCATTCTATCGGGAATCATTTGCAACAACGTAGGGTTTCGGGGCCGCCCACGGCGCCGTCCCACCGAGATTTCGCGGTTGCACAATTGACACCCGGGTTCAACGGGGTATAAGAGACGTATACGTCCATAATGGAGGAAGGACCATGGCCGAGGTTCTGGGGCTGGGGATGACGCACTATCCCCCGTTGAGCGGCAGGGACGAGGACATGGCCAACATCCTGAAGGGCCGCCTCGCCGATCCGGGTGTGCCCTCGCAGGCGAAAGACCCGCGGCATTGGCCGCACGCGATGCAGCAGGAATGGGGAAGCGACGAAGGGGTCGCGGCTGCCGGGCGGCATCGCAAGGAGGTGCTACGCGGCATTCGGGAGATCCGCAAGGCGCTCGATGCGTTCGATCCGGACTTCGTGATCGTGTGGGGGGATGACCAGTACGAGAATTTCAAGGAGAACATCATCCCGCCGTTCTGCGTGCTCGCTTACGACGATCTCGAGGTCTTTCCCTGGCGGGATGCCACGGAATCCGCGATGTTCTCGTCCAAGCCCGATCAATGGGGCGGCGGACGGCAGAACGTCTGGGGTGAAGGGCGGGACTTCTCTCTCAAGGTCAAGGGACGACGCGATGTTGCAAAGGAGATCGTCACGCGATTGCTGGAGCGGGAATTCGACGTGTCCTATGCCTACGAGCCCTTGAACCATCCGGGTCTGGCTCACGCCTTCCTGAATTCGGTTTTGTACCTGGACTATGATCGCCGCGGCTTCCCGTGGCCCCTGATCCCCTTTCAGATCAACTGCTATGGGCGCGGCGTCATCAGGTTTCGCGGTTTCGCGAGCCAGATAGCCGAGGCGGACCGCCCGCCGGACCCCCCCGCACCCTCCCCCAAGCGCGTCTATAAGCTGGGCGCCGCCGTCGCGCGAATCTGCCAGGAGAGCCCCTGGCGCGTGGCGCTGATCGCCTCGTCGAGCTGGTCGCACGCCTTTTTGAACGAACAGACCTACCGCATGCAGCCCAATGTCGAGTTCGACAGGAAGATGTTCGCCGAACTTCGCTCGGGAAACCTGACGGCGTTCCGCGAACTCGACCTGTCGACGCTCGAGGCCACTGGAAATCATGAGCTGCTGAATTGGTGCGCGTTGGCCGGCGCCATGGCCGAGCTGGGCAACCGGTGTGTCTGGGCGGAGATGGCCGAGACCTATGTGTTCAATTCCAGCAAGGTCACTGCCGTCTTCGCGTCGAGCGGGGGGCCCGCGACGCCGGATTCATTCTAAATTTTCGTCATTCTTATAGGAGGAAGCAATGAGCCAAGAACGTTTCGACGGCGGCAATTCCGCCCTGGTCCTGATCGACCATCAGACCGGCACGATGGGTTGGGCAAGATCCATTCCCTTCGAGGTGATGAAGCAGAACACGATCATGCTCGCCAAGTCGGCCAAGATCCTGCGCATGCCGGTCGTTCTAACTTCCAGCATGGAGGAATTCGTGCAGGGGCCGCTGCTCGCCGAGCTCGCCACCATCGTTCCTGACGCCTTTGCCAAGCGGATCAAGCGCATGGGAATCGTCAATGCCATGGAGGATCCGGCATTCGCTGGCGCGGTGCGCGCGACCGGCCGCAAGAAGCTCGTCGTTGCCGGCGTCACCAACGATGTCTGCACCGTTTTCCCGGTCCTGACCCTGCTCAAGGAGGGCTTCGAAGTGCAGGTCGTCGCCGACGCGGGCGGCTCACCGACGGAAATCGCCGACCGGGTGTCGCTGAACCGGATGGAGAAGGCCGGCGCCACCATCACCAGCTCCAATCAGATGGTCGCCGAATTGGTCGGCAGCTGGGCCAGCGAGGAAGGCGGGCAGATCGTTCAGCTCATCATGCAGATCCTGATGGCCGCGGCCTGATCGCAGGCCTCCATCCGCCCTGGAGCCCGGGGGATATGCCCCCGGGCTATGCGGTGCATTTCAACAGATGATTGGAGCCTGGCCGGCACCCGCCTTATCGTTTGACCTCGGCAAGTGCGGCCCGACGACTGCGCTGGTCATTCGGTCTCGAGGGGGCTCCATGATCGGCAAAATTGGGTTGGAGGAGCATTTCGCGATCCCCGAGACGCTTCAGGATTCCGCCGGCTTCGTCCCTGCCGACTACTGGATCGAACTGAGCCGCAGGCTCCTCGATATCCAGGACGACCGATTGCGTCGAATGGACGACAACGGCATGGAGATGATGGTGCTGTCGTTGAACGCACCCGCCGTGCAGGCCATCGCCGCACCGGCCCAGGCACGAACCATCGCCGCGCGGGCCAACGATTTTCTCGCGCAGCAAGTGGCCAAGCGGCCTGACCGATTCCAGGCATTCGCCGCATTGCCGCTGCAGGACCCGGGGATGGCCGCCGAGGAGCTCGTGCGCTGCGTGAAGCAGCTCGGCTTCAAAGGAGCCCTCGTCAACGGATTTTCGCAGATCGGTTCGTCCGAGAACTGCGTCTATTACGATGCCCCCCAGTACGCCGATTTCTGGGCCGAGGTCGCAACGCTGGATGTGCCGTTCTACCTGCATCCGCGCAACCCGATTCCCTCATGGGCTCAGATCTACGGTGGGCACCCCTGGCTGATGGGTCCCACCTGGGCCTTCGGCCAGGAAACAGCGGTACACGCGCTTCGTCTGATGGCGTGCGGTCTGTTCGACCGACACCCACGGCTCAAGATCGTGCTCGGCCATATGGGGGAAGGCCTGCCCTACAGCATGTGGAGAATCGACAATCGAAATGCCTGGGTGAAGGCGCCCAAGACTTACCCCGCGAAGAAGACCTTCGGCGAGTACTTTCGAAACAACTTCTATCTCACGACGTCGGGCAATTTTCGAACGCAAACGCTGATCGACGCCCTGCTCGAAATCGGCTCCGATCGGATCCTGTTTTCCACCGACTGGCCTTTCGAAAATGTCGATCATGCGGCGCAGTGGTTCGATACCGCCGCCATCAGCGAAGCGGATCGGCTGAAGATCGGCCGCACCAACGCGATCCAGCTGTTCAAGCTCGGTATTTGAGACGGAAGGCGGTGTGCCGGGCAAGGAGCCGATGACGGTGGATATCGACCAATGGACGATCACCGAGGCGGTGCTCGCCGCCCAACGGGCGTGCACCGACCCTCGGCTCAAGACGGTCTTGGACAGCCTGGTGACGCACCTCCATGATTTTGCGCGCGAAATTCATTTGACCGAGGACGAGTGGCACGCGGGTATTCGATTTCTCACCGAGGTCGGCCGGTTCACGGACCACCACCGGCAGGAGTTCATTCTTCTTTCCGACACGCTGGGTCTCTCGACGCTGGTCACGGCGCAAAACAACTGCAAACCCGAAGGCTTTACGCAATCCACGGTGCTCGGTCCGTTTTTTGTGGACAAGGCGCCGTGGTACGACAATGGCGACGATATCGCGAACGGAGCGCGCGGCGACCCCTGTTACGTGACTGGAACGGTCACAGGCAACGACGGAGAGGCCGTCGCAGATGCCCACATTGCGGTATGGCAATCGGATGAGGACGGGTTTTACAACGTCCAGCGGTCGGACCCGATCCGTCTGCAGGCCCGCGGCAATCTGCGCAGCCTCGGCGACGGGCGCTTTCATTTCAGATCCATCCTTGCCGCTCCCTATCCGATTCCGAGCGATGGTCCGGTGGGCAGGATGCTGTCCGCGGTGGGCCGGCACCCCTGGCGGCCCGCTCACATGCATTTCATGATCACCGCACCGGGCTACCGACCTCTCATCACGCACATCTTCCGGTCCAGGGGCCCGTACCTCGATTCGGATGCCGTGTTCGGCGTACGGTCTGCGCTGATCGTGGATTGGGAACGGCATGAAGCGGGCTCGATGCTCGCGGACGGCACCTCGTCGCGCACCGCCTTCTACACATTGCACTACGACTTCAAGTTAGTCCGCGCACAAACCCGCGACGCGCGTTCCGAGGGCGAGCCGTCCGTTCAGAGTTTCATCCATTCCGCACTGCCGTCGCGGGTCTTGTTCGGCCTCGGCACACTGGCGCGATTGCCGGATGAGTTGGGGCGCCTCGGGGTTCGGCGGGCGCTGGTGGTTTGTTCGGCCCAGCGGCGTGCCGAGGGCGAGGCCGTCGTCAGCCGCTTGGGGCCCGAAGCCGCGGGCCTCTTCGCCGGTTCGCTCCTGCATGTGCCCATCGAGGTCGCTCGCGATGCTTGTACGTACGCGAGGCGCGTCGATGCGGATTGCATCGTCGCCATCGGGGGCGGATCCACGATCGGTCTCGGGAAGGCGATCGCCCTCGAGACTGCATCGCCCCTGCTGGCCATCCCCACGACGTACGCGGGCTCCGAGATGACGCCGATCTACGGAATCACCGAGTCAGGCCTCAAGAGGACGGGGGTCGACGGCCGCGTTCTGCCGAAAACCGTGATTTACGATCCCTCCCTTACGCTCGGATTGCCCGCCGCCTTGTCCATCGCCAGCGGCATCAACGCGATCGCCCATGCGGCCGAAGGGATGTATTCGAAGGACGCCAACCCGCTCACGATGCTGATGGCCGGCGAGGGAATCCGCACCTTGATCGACAGCCTTCCCATCATTCACGGCGAGACCGGAAATATTGAGGCGAGGACCCAGGCCATGCAGGGAGCGTGGCTGTGCGGTTCGGTGCTTGGGCAGGTCGGCATGTCGCTGCATCACAAACTCTGCCACACATTGGGCGGCAGTTTCGGCTTGCCGCATGCGTCCACGCACGCCGTGATACTGCCCCATGCGCTCGCTTATAACCACCGGGCCGCCCTGCCGGCCATGAGGCGGATGTCCCGGGTCATGCGCGGCGAACGACCCTCCGATTTCATGCATGCGTTCGCGGCGGCGAATGGCGCGCCGACGAGTCTTCGTCAATTGGGCTTCGCAGAAGCCGCCATCGAACAAGCCGCCGATCTCGCATTGGCGAATCCCTATTGGAATCCGCGGCCGCTGGAAAGAGCGCCGATCGTCCGTCTCCTGCACCGCGCTTACGAAGGATTGCCGCCGCAGATCGACGAATTTGTTGCATCCACGTGACCGCCCCTTGATGCCGAGGATGATGGATTGCGGCGCCAAATGCCGCCATACTCTCCATCATCCTTTTCTCCAACGGAATCCGACCATGTCAACGCCTCACCACATCTTCCTTCACCGCAACGCACGCGCGGAGGTCGCGCTGGACGCGCCGTGGCCGGGCACGCCGGTCTCGGGCGACCCTCACACGGTGACGCTCAACGGCTATGAGTCCGACGACGGCAAGCGGTTGATGGGCATCTGGGAGTCGTCCCCGGGAGTATGGAAAGTCGGCTACAAGGACTGGGAATACTGCCATTTTCTCGAAGGCCGCTGCATCCTCACACCGGAAGGCGGCAAGCCGATCGAGCTCAAGGCCGGCGATGTGTTCGTGATCGAGCCCGGATTCAAGGCCACGTGGGAAGTCGTCGAGCGGGTGCGCAAGTACTACGTATTCGTCCTGTCATGACTCGGCCCCAGGGGGCGCCGCCGGCGCGGCATCGACCGCCCCCGTCGATATCGGCACGGCGCGCGTGAAAGCAGCCTGTTTGAGCTTCAGCTCCACCTCGGACCAGAGAGCCGAGTACACGTTCGCCCCGTCGCTGCGCGGCGCGTATGCCGGAAGCGGAGCGCGACGCAGCGTCATCCGCTCGATCTCGCTCCAGTAGGGAACCTCGGTTTTCAGCATCCCAGGGAACTGCAGGCGCGTGCCGGCAATGATCTCGTGGTGCAGCGCCTTGCGCCGATCGACCATCGAGAAAAAAGGCAGCAGGGTCATGTCGACCCAGGCGTTCGCGACGAGGAAATCGCGCAGCTGCACCAGCATGCGGACGGACAGCGGATTCGGAATCAGCGGCACGACGACCGCGTCGGCCGCCCGCAGCACATTCTCCGACAATAGCGAGATGCCCGGCGGGCAATCGAGGAACAGCACGTCGTAGATCTCGCGCAGATTGCGGCTCATCCGCAGCAGCCGTTCCGTCGGATTCTTGCGGGCGCTGAGATGCAGGTCGAAGTGGCGGTAGGAAAAATCCGCCGGCAGCACGTCGAGCCCCTCGTACGCGCTGTCGACGACGAGCTCGGCGAGCTCGCGTTTGCCGGACACCAATTTCTTGGCCGAGGCGCCTTCCTGCGGACCGCACCGCAGGACATAGGTGGCGGCGCCCTGGGGGTCCAGGTCCCACAGCAATGTGCGCCGACCGCCCACCGCGCATAAATAAGCGAGATTCACGGCAGTCGTCGTCTTGCCGACGCCGCCCTTGATGTTGGTGACCGCGACGATTTTCATGCCTGCGGGCAATAGTGACATACCAGGGGGGCGCGCGGTACCGCGGTGATGGCCACACCTGCGGCCCCGACGGCGGGCGACCTCGCTCGCAGGGAAAAAGCCCGGATTTCGAGGCCGGATTTGAGCACTGCGTATTATATTTCGGCGTTAAATTCCACAATAATCAGGCGTCACCGAGCCTGGCATTCATGAAACGCGCCACAGACAAGCTGATAGCACTGCAGTTTCTAGCCGTCGTACTGCCGATCGCGGTGGTACTGCTCGTGCAAATGATGGTCGACGCACGTCGCGCCGAAGTCCTCGAATATTCCAGACCGTTCCGACTGCTCGCGGCGGAGGCGCGCGCAAACTACAAGATCTTCACCAACGGCGTCACCGACGCCGCCACGTCGGGCGTGCTGGGCAAGCCGTCGGTGGATGCGCTGATACAGGGCGGCGCGCAGCTCAATGCGCTCGCCGTTCTCGGCGAGTCGGACAGCGTCAGCGAGGCGGCGCGCGTGGTGGGAAACATCGCGGCCGCCGTCGCCAAGGACGCCACGCTCAAGTCCATCGCACCGCTGCGGCAAAGCATCGGCCGCGGCGACGAGCTCACGACGTTGGTGAACGATGATTACGAACGTCGCGATGAGCTCGCGGTGAAGGGAGCCATCGCGGACGCGGTCCGCCAGAGACAGGCGGTCATCGGTGCATTGATCATCAGCGCAATCTTGTCGGTGGTGTTCGTACGCCACGCCCGGAGGCGGTTGAAGGCGCGGATGGACGAGGAAATCGAGACCGAGCGGCGGCGCCGGACGGAGCTCGAGACCATGTCGGTACGGTTCGGCATCGCCACCCGTGCGGCGCGCGCCGGCGTCTACGAATTGAAGGAGGATGGGCTCGACCTGTGGTGGAGCGACAGCATGTACGAGCTCTACGGCCAGTCGCCGGAAGCTTTCAAGCCGGCGATCGCCACATGGCTCGAGCTCATCCATCCCGCAGACCGGCACTCGGCCAAGAATGCGATCACCGCCGCGATGCTCGATCAGGGTCAGCTGAGATCGCAATATCGGGTGGTCCGCCCGGATGGCTCGGAACGCCACATCACCTCGCTTGCGGCGGTCGTGACCGACACCGTGGACGGCCGCTCGCGTCTGGTGGGAATCGACCTCGACATCACCGAGCGCATCGAGGCCGACGAACGCGAGCGCAAGCTGCAACAACAGCTGCGCGACTCCTCCAGGCTCGCGGGAATGGCTGAGATCGCCACCAACGTGCTGCACAACATCGGCAACGTGCTGAACAGCGTCAACATATCCGCGACGGTGGTGACGGAGAGGATCAAGGCGCCGAAGGCCGCCAGTCTCGGCAAGATAGCCGCGCTGGTGCAGGAGCATGCCGGCGATCTCGGGGCATTCATGTCCAACGATGCCCGCGGCAGGCACCTGCCCACCTACCTCACCCAGCTGTCCGAACAGCTCGCCGTCGATCAGCGCGCGACCCTGAACGAGCTCGACCTGCTGCGCAAGAACATCGACCACATCAAGGAGATCGTGGTCATGCAGCAGGCCTACTCCAAGCTGGTCGGCGTTCCCGAGAAACTCACGGTCGCGAGTCTCGTGGACGACGCCCTGCGCATGAACGCCGGCGCATTCACCCGTCATGGCGTCAGCGTGCGGTGCGACTTCGAGGACGTGCCGGACATCGTGGTCGAAAAGCACAAGGTCCTGCAGATCTTGATCAACCTGCTGCGCAATGCGAAATACGCCTGCGAGGCCTCGCCGCGGCTGGACAAATTGGTGGTCATCAGCATCGAGAAGCTGCCGGACGGCGTTCGCATCGGCGTCACCGACAACGGCGTCGGCATCCGTCCGGAGCATATGACCCGCATCTTCAATCACGGCTTCACGACCAAGAAGGACGGCCACGGGTTCGGCCTGCATAGCGGCGCCCTGGCGGCCCGGGACCTGGGCGGCGAGTTGCGCGTCGCGAGCGACGGACTCGGCCATGGGGCATCGTTCACGCTCGATCTGCCATTGACATCTCCGGAGACCGTTTGTGCGTAAAGTCGCCGCCCCGATCAACAGACGGATCCTCGTCATCGACGACAATCCGGCAATCCACAACGATTTCCGCAAGGTGCTCGGCGCCGACAGCGAGGATGCAAGCGGTCTCGCCGCGGCCGAGCTCGCGATTCTCGGCGAAGCCCCGCCGCAGGCTTTGAGCCGCGGGTTCGAGGTCGACAGCGCATACCAGGGCCAGGAGGGCGTCGCGAAAATCCAGCAGGCGGTGAACGAGGGAAGACCGTATGCGATGGCGTTCGTGGACATGCGCATGCCGCCGGGATGGGACGGGCTCGAGACGATCGAGCGCCTCTGGGCCATCGATCCGGACATGCAGGTCGTCATCTGCTCCGCCCATTCCGACCGCGACTGGACCGACGTGGTGTCCCGGCTGAACCATTCCGATCAACTGCTGGTGGTCAAGAAGCCGTTCGAGGCCGTCGAGGTGGTTCAATCGGCCAATGCGTTGACGCGCAAATGGCAGAACGAACGCATGGTGCGTCATCAGGTCGAAACCCTGGAGGAAGAGGTCACCGCGAGGACTCACGGGCTCGAAACCGCGAACAAGCAGCTGCGCCACCTGGCGACGCACGATGTCCTCACCGGTCTTCCGAACCGGGTGCTGATGGACGACCGCATCGGGCAGTGCATTGCCCTTGCCGACCGGCAGAACCAGACCTTTGCCGTCATCGTGCTGGATGTGGATCGATTCAAGATGGTGAACGACTCGTTCGGGCACCGCGTCGGCGACGAGCTTCTGAAGGAGGTCGCGCTGCGCCTCAAGGGGGTCGTCCGCGACGTGGACACGGTCGCCCGCCTGGGGGGAGACGAGTTCGTGCTGATCATCACCCAGAGCTCCGAGGCCGATGCCGCCGAAAATGTGGCGGCACGGATCATCGAGGTCATGCAAACCCCCGTCCGCATCGCGGGAATCGACGTCCACACCACGTCCAGCATGGGCATCGCCTTCTACCCGCGCGATGCGTCGACCACCGAGGCTCTGCTGGCGCACGCCGACGCCGCCATGTATTTCGCCAAGCAGAAGGGCCGCAACAATTTCCAATGTTTCATGCCCCGGATGGACACCGCCACGCAGGAGAAGGTGCGGCTGGAGGCCGACATGCATACGGCGCTGGAACGGGGACAGTTCCAGCTGCACTATCAGCCCAAGGTCAACACCGCGACGGGCGCGATGCATGGCGCGGAGGCGTTGCTGCGCTGGACACACCCGGAGCTCGGGGAGATTCCGCCGTCCAAATTCATTCCCATCGCGGAGGAATGTGGGTTGATCGGCGCGATCGGCGCCTGGGTGGTCCGCGAAGCCTGCCGCCAGGCGCGCGTGTGGCAGGACCATGGTCTGCCGTCGCTGCGGGTTGCGGTCAACCTGTCGGCCTCGCAGTTTCGCCAGGGCGACCTCCTCTCGATCATTCGCGATGCCCTGGATAGCGCGGGATTGGAGGCGCGATTCCTCGAGGTCGAGCTGACCGAGAGTGTGGTGATGAGCGACCCGGAGGAGTCGATCGCGATCCTGGAGCAGCTGAGCGCCATGGGCGTGCTGGTCTCCGTGGACGACTTCGGCACGGGCTATTCGAGCATGAGCTACCTGCGTCGGCTCCCCATCGACAAGATCAAGATCGACCGCGGCTTCATCGGGGAGGTCATGTCACGGCCGGACGACGCTTCCATCGTGCGCGCGATCGTCTCGCTGGCCCACAGCCTGAAATTGAAGGTCGTGGCCGAGGGTGTCGAGTCCGTCGAGCAGCTCGAGTTCCTGAAGACGCTCGGCTGCGATCAGTATCAGGGCTTTCACTTCAGCCCCGCGCTGCCCGCCGCGCAGTTCGAGGCGCTGGTGCGCGCGACCAGCGAAGACGACCCGGAATTCACCGAGGCGGAAGCGCAGCGCACGCACAGCAAGCTGGCGGCGTACCGGCCGCGCTAGGCGGGGAGCGGCGGCCTTTGCATGCGGACCCGCCGAAGGGCTTCCAACTCACTGCGCCGGTTTGTCCGCGCTCCCCGGCACCGCCGCTTCGGCGGCTTTGAATCCGATTTTCGAATGGGTGCCATCGCAGAAGGGCTTGTTCGTGGAAGCACCGCATCGGCACAGAAAAAACGGCCGCTTGGCGATTGGATAGGCTGCGCCGTTCCAGTCGACGACCGTGGCGTCGGCGCTGTCGACCTTCAAGGGTCCGTTCTGGATGACTGTGATTTTGGTCATTGGGCTTTGCTCCTCTTAGTTTGGCTCGCAGCCTAGCATAGACTTCGCGGGGCGCTTGTCGGGAGATAAATCCGCTCCGCCCCTCTGCCAGAATTCGCCTCAATCCCTCCACCCGGGCGCCAGAAACGGCTCGCACACTGGCCCTCAACCGAATCAGGAGGGCGCGCCATGTCCCAGGTCGATCTTGAAATCTGGCTGAATCACTTCGAGTACCACGCCCGGCATCCGCGCTCCGTTCCGCAGGGTGTCTGCGACATTCTGCAGCCTTGCGAGCGGCGTCTCATCGCGGGCTCCATCGCGACCTTCCAGCTCGGGGAGCAATCCGAGGGGCGTGGCCTCCTGCAGGCCGCGCGGCAATTCGCCGACCGGCGCGGCATGGCCGCGCTCGGACGGATCATGGAATTCATCATTCGCGAGGAGCAGCGTCATGCCGCTCTGCTCCGCGACTTCATGGAGGATCACCGCATCGCGCTCAAGACGACCGACTGGACCGACCGGGTCTTCCGTGTCCTACGACGGCTCGCGGGCTTTGAGCTCTATCTTCACGTGCTCATCGGCGCGGAGCTGATCGGGATGGTGTATTACCGGGCGCTCGAAGCGGCCACGGACTGCCGGCGCCTGATCCTGCTCTGCCGCGTGCTCGTGTCCGATGAGCTTGCGCACGTCGGATTCGAATCCCAGCTACTGCTGACGCTGCGGGCGGAACGCGGCCCCGCGGCGCAGGCTCTCCTGCACTCGGCTCACCGGGCGTTCGTCGCGAGCGCGGCCGCCATCGTTTGGTCGACGCATCGTTCGGTGTTGCGCCGGGGTGGCTTCGGCGCCGGCAGCTTCATCCACGCGTGTCTGGGGCAACACGCGTTCTACCTGGGCCCGGTGAAAGCGGGTTCCGCCGGCGGCGGCATCACGGATCGAGCCGCAGGTGCAGAAACCGATTGAAGTCGCTCCGCACGTAGTCTCCAAAGGGTTCACCATCGACGAAACCCCGGCGGCGATAGAGCGCGAGCGCCGGTTCGAACGCCGGACCGCTGCCGGTTTCGAGGCTCAGAGTGTGATAACCGCGCGTCCCGGCTTCCGCGATGAGGTGATCCAACAGCGCCGATCCCACGCCGCGGCGCAGATGTTTCGGGTGGGTGCGCATGGACTTCACTTCGCCCGCTCGCGCAGCGAGACGTTTGAGCGCGCCCATCCCCAGAATCTCATCGCCCTCCCAGGCGCTCCAGAACGTCACGCTTGGATCTCGAAGACCCGGGATATCCAGCGCGAAGGCGTGGCTCGGCGGCGAATTCGCGTGCATCCCCTTCAAGTGAAGGCGCACCAGCGCCTGTGTCGCCGGACTGGAAAGGTCGTCGAGGCGGATGTTCACGCGCGATAAGCGGTTCCGCTCCTCCTCGGCACTTCGACTGCATCGCCCCGGATCAATCTGTCCATGGCGAAGCTACCTCCGGTAGCTCGAATCGAATTTATCCACGGTCGGGTTGCCGGCGATGGTCTTGGCGACCGCTTCCTCCAGATCGTCCAGCGAGAAGGGTTTCGCGAGCTTCGGCACTTCAAACGGAGCGGTCGCGGGCAGCTCGGCGTAGCCGCTCATGAGAATGACAGGCAGCTTCGGCCACTCGATCTTGATGGCTGCGGCGAGCTGCATGCCGGTCATCTGCGGCATTGCCTGATCGGTGATCACGAGATCGACGCGGGGGGCCCTGCGGATTGCATCCAGCGCGGCAATGCCCGATGTCGCCTCGATCACAGTGTGGCCGAAGTCCTCCAGCATGGCGACCGTATTGGTCAACACCAGCTTGTCATCGTCAACCACCACGACCACGATGGACTCGACTTCCAACGACGCCGGCGGCGCGGTTTCGGCCACGATGACGGGATCCATGGTTTCGCCCCCCGCGATCGGCAGCCAGATCTCCACCGACGTGCCCATGCCTTTTTGACTGTGGATCCGCAACCGGCCGCCGAGCTGCTCGGCCATGCCGTGCACCATGGACAGACCCAACCCGGTCCCCCTTCCCACCCCCTTGGTCGTGAAGAACGGCTCCATCGCGCGGGCCAGCGTGGCGGCATCCATGCCCTCGCCGCGGTCGCTCACCGTCAGCACCACGCACTCGCCGTTCAGCGCCTTCGCTCCCATCACCGCGGGCGTGTCGACCAGCCGGGCGGAGATCTTGATCGTGCCGCCGGCGGGCATCGCATCGCGGGCATTGACGGTGAGATTCAGGAGCGCCGTTTCGAGCTGATTGGCATCGGCTTTGATCTTCGGCAAATCATCGGGTATGTCGGTCTCGATCCTCATCATGGCGCCGAGCGACCTCTCGAGGATGTCGGCCATCCCGGCCACCAGCGCCTGGACGTCGACCGCCGTCAACGCGAGCTCCTGGCGCCGCGCGAAGGACAACATGCGTTGGGTCAGGCTCACCCCCCGGCGAGCCCCCTCGAACGCGTTGTTGAGCAGCAGCTTCAACTTGGGATCTTCCGGCATGCGCTTGCGGATCAGCTCCAGGCTGCCCAGCACCGCCATCAAGAGATTGTTGAAATCGTGCGCGACCCCGCCCGTGAGCTGACCGATGGCCTCCATCTTTTGCGATTGGGCGACCGCCTCGCGCGCCCGCTCGAGCTGCTCCTGGGCCTGTTTTTTCTCCGTCATGTCGCGGGTGATCTTGGCGAAGCCGAGCAGGGTTCCATCCGGCGTGCGGATGGGATCGAGGATGACGTGCGCCCAGAAGCGCGATCCATCCTTGCGATAGCGCCATCCTTCATTCTCGAAGCGGCCTTCGCGCAGCGCGATTTGCAGGCCCTGCGCGGGAAGCCCGGCCTCGACGTCCTCCTTGCCGTAGAAACGTGAAAAATGCGAGCCGATGATTTCGGCGGGAGCGAAGCCCTCGATGCGCTGGGCGCCGGCGTTCCAGTTGGTGATGATGCCTTCGGGGCTCAGCATGTAGATCGCATAGTCGGTGACGCCCTGCACCAGAAGGCGGAATTGCTCCTCGCTCGCTCGAATCGACTCCTCGGCCGCCTTGCGTTCCGTGAGGTCACGCGTCACCTTTGCAAAGCCGATGAGGGCGCCGGTATGATCAAAAATGGGATCGATGATGACGTTGACCCAGAATTTCGTTCCGTCCTTGCGAACGCGCCAGCCTTCGCCCTCGAAGCGCCGCTGTTCGCGCGCGGTGGCCAGGACACGGGCCGGCAGGCCCGCCTGGCGGTCCTCCTCGGTGTAGAACCGCTCGAAATGCCGGCCGAGGATTTCCGCGGCCTCGTAGCCTTTCAGGCGGCGCGCGCCGGGATTCCAACTGACCACGATGCCGTCCGGATCGAGCATGAAAACGGCATAGTCGGTGATGGAATCCACCAGGAGCCGATAGCGGTCTTCCTCTTTCAAGATCAAGCACCCCGGATAGTGCAGCCACTCTAGCGCTCTATTGAACGCAAAGCTAATTACGGCGCCCCGCTCGAGTTTGCTGGCCCCGCGGTCTTTAAGTAATTAAGATCGACCCGCCTCGATGGGGAATGGGCGCGAGCCGAGGGTTGCTATGGAGTCCGACGAATATTCGACCAGCCGGGTGCCCCCGGGACGCTCCATACCCTGGTGGAGGATCGCGACCATCAACGTGCTGTTCAGTGTCTCGCTGCCGACGCTGATCACCGGCATGGACCTGGCCAATCAGAGCTCGCGCGCCGTTTTCCTGTCGAGCATTTTGACCGGCTCGGTGATCCTGACTGCGATAGGCATCCTCACCAGCATCGTCGGCTGCCGCGCCCGCTTCTCTTCTTATATGCTCGCACGCATCGCCTTCGGGGCCAGGGGCTCGATGCTCCTGAACCTAGCCTTCGCGCTCTCGCTGATCGGCTGGTTCGGCGTCAATCTCAACCTGTTCGGCGACTCGATCCAGCGGCTGCTCGAGGCGCAGCTCGGCCACCGCGGACCCGCGTGGCCTTCGGAGCTCGGCGCCGGCGTGCTCATCACCGGCACGACCCTGGTCGGGCTCAAGGCCATCAACCGCCTGTCGATGCTGATCGTGCCGGTGCTGCTCCTGGTGTGCGCCTTGTTGCTGGTGAAATCGCTGGGGCACGATTCGGCGGCGCAGATCCTCGCGCGCGCGCCGGCCACGGGAATGTCCTTCGGCGATGCCGTCTCGGCGATCGTCGGCGGCTACATCGTGGGCGCGGTGATCATGCCCGACACCTGCCGCTTCATCGGGCCGGCGCACGGCGCCGTATGGACCGCGATTTTGACTTATTTCGTGAGCAGTGCGGGCATCATGATCATCGGCGGACTTGCGGCGCTCGCATTGCATCGAACCGAAATGCTCGACCTCATGCTCGCCATGGGTCTGGGCGCCGCCGCATTCGCCATCGTGATCGGCGGCAGCTGGCTGCTCAATGCCTTGAATCTCTACAGCGCGGCGTTGAGCGTCGATGCGGCCATCCCGCGGCTTTCGCGCACCACCACCACGGTGGCCTGCGGGACCCTCGGCACCCTCGCGGCGTTTCTCAACATCCTCGACCACTTCCTCGCCTTTCTTTTCTACCTCTCCATCGTGTTCGTCCCGGTGGCGAGCATCATCGTCATCGATTTTTTCTGGCTGCGACGCAGCGACTATCTCGTCGGCGACGGTCAGAGCCGCGGGATCGAGCCGACGGCGCTCGGCGCCTGGGCGGTGGGCGCCGGGGTCGCTCTTTTGGGCTCCGCCGGCCTGCTGCGGGTGACGGGTGTCGCCGCGCTCGACGCGCTGCTCGTCACCGCGCTCCTGTACGTGTTCCTGCGGCGGCGCTCGCGCAGCTATCGAACCGCGCCCTCGAACGCCGATGTCTAAGATCACGCACATCGACACGGGACGGCGCTCTGTGTCTGGAGCGTCGAACGCACTCGAACGGCGTACCGCACGGCTCGTGCAGCGGCTGCTCCGCTCCCGCGCCCCCATCGTCTGGCTCCGCGCGACGGCCGGCAGCGGCAAGTCGAGACTGCTCGAGCATTTGCGCCCGAACCTGAGCGGGCGGGGCTTCAGCCTGCTCGACGATCCTGCGCCGTCCACGCTCGAGCGCGAGCTCGAAATCGTCACGGAAGGCGGATCGGGCGATCGTCGACGGCTGCTGGTCGCCTCGCGTCCCCCATCGGCCGCTGCCCCGCTGCTCTTGAGGCCGCGCGCCTATGGGCTGGTCGAGACATTGGTCGATGAGGAGCTCTTCGTGCGCATCGGGGATGCCCTCCCCGGGGAGGAAGGCCTGCTCGCCGCAACCGGCGGTTGGCCCTGGCTCGTCGATGCCGCGCTCGCCGGCCGCGAGGCAGGCGTGCGCGCGCTGCTACCGGAGTTTCTCGAGCGCGAAGTGCTGCCGGAGCTCTCCGAGGAGGCGCTCGCGGGACTGTTTGCGGCGGTCTCCATGCCGCTGCCCGCAGGGGCATTCGGCACTCTCGTCCCGCCCTGCGGTTTGCTCGTGAGCGAGGCGGGGCAGACCCGCGTCGCGGGCGAGTGGGTGCGCGCGGCGCTCCTGAGCCTGCGTCGTGGAGCGGCGGCACGCGCCCCCGGCGTGCGCGAGCGGCTCATGACGCTCTACGCGAGTCTCACCGACCCGGCGCCCGCAATCGCCGCCCTGCTGAGCGTCGGCGATTCGACTGCGGCATTCGAGATCTTCCGCCGGGCGGGCGGGGCGTACTACGGCTACGCCCAGGGCTACCATGCGCTCGAGCGGGTGCTCGCACTTTTCGGGCCGCAGCTCGAGCAGCGCTCGGAGGACATTTTTATCGCGCGCCTCTGGATGATGGTGAAGACCGGCAGGACGCGCGAGGCGCTGCTGCGCCTCGAGGCGCGCCATCCGGGGCTGCCGGTCGACCTGCGGAGCTTGCGGTTGTCGCACCGGCCGGAATTGCTGCTGTTGCGCGCCGACATGTCGCTCGATCTCGACGGTACGCCGCCGCTCGAGGTGATCGCGAGCTGGGGGCGCCTGCAGGCGTTCATGGAACCGGGCGATGAGCTGTCGCGCGGACTGCTCTACAACTCGATGGCCATCGGCTATCTGCAGGCGGATGCGCTCACCGAGGCGCGGCAGCTCGCCGAGGAGGCGCTCGCGGCCTACGAGCGCGCGCGCATGCCGTATCTGTCGCATTTCATGCATGTGCACCTGGCCGAAATCGACCTCCGGCAAAGCCGCCTTGCCGAGGCCTCGGGCCACATCGAGCGCGCCGAGAGCATGCTGCGCGCCTCGGGCCAGGCGTTCAATTCCGAGCACGCCATCATCGGCTCGCTCAAGTCGCGGCTCGCCTTCGAACAGGGCCGATTCGAGGACTGCGTGGTGGAGATCCAACCCCTGCTCGAGGCGCTCGTCAGCGGCGACAGCTGGCCGGATCTGCTGCCCCGGGTGGCGGCGCCGGTGGCGCTCGCCGCGCTCTGGGGCGCAGGCCTGAAGAGCGCGCTCGAGCAGCTCGATCGGTGCGCGCTCGCGCAAAGCCGGCGTCACGGGGAGACCGCCAGCCGGCGCCTCGAGCTGATTCGAATCCGGCTGCTGCAGGCGGCCCGCCGGCACGCGGAGGCGGGAACGCTGCTCGAGGAGTACGACCTGTCGACCGATGCACGGGCCTCCGCCGCGCTCGAAATCGAGAGCGGGCTGATTCGGCTGCGGCACGCCCTGGAGCGCGAGAGCTCGCGCGCCGAGCTGGTGCGGCTGAGCGCCGCGCTCGCGCATCACCCGGCGCTCGAGCCGCGCCAGCGCATCTCCCTCGCCGTGCTCGATGCCGCCGCCCGGCATCGGGCGGGGGCCGAGACCGTGGCACGGCGGCATCTGCGCATCGCGCTGCGCGAGGCGCAGGCGCAGGGCCTGCTCGCGGTGCTCATCGAGGACGGCGAGCGCCTGGAGCGGCTGCTGCCCGGGTTCATCGCCGAGCCCGGCCCCGGCAATGCGCGGCTCGCCGCCTTCGCCGCCTCGCTTCTGAAGCGGCTGAAGGATCTGCCGGCCACCCCGTTGCGCTCCAAGGATCTCGCCGGCCTCTCGCGCCAGGAGCACCGCGTGCTCTCCTACGTCGCCGACGGCTATAGCAACAAGCAGGCGGCGCGCGCTCTCGGCCTGTCGGAAAGCACGGTCAAGTTTCACCTGCGGAGCCTCTTCAAGAAGCTCGCGGTGCGCTCGCGCGCTGCGCTCGGCGACGCCGGCCGCGCGCGCGGCATCGTAACCTGACCGATTTCGGCAAAAACCTATCCTTCCGGGCTCGCTAGCATCCTCCCCACTCAAAGGGGGTGCAGATGTTCCGTATCGGGGTGGATGTCGGCGGCACCAACACCGACGCCGTAGTCATGGAGCAGCGCGCCGTGCGGGCGGTCGTGAAGGTTCCGACCACGCCCGACGTGATGGACGGGCTCATGCAGGCCCTCGGGCAGGTGCTCGAGGCGGCCGCGCTCGCACCCGAACAGATAGGGCTCGTGGTCATCGGCACGACGCAGTTCACCAATGCCGTCATCGAGCGCCGCCACCTGACCCAGACCGCGATCGTACGGCTCGCCCTGCCCGCGAACCGCTGCCTGCCCCCAATGGTCGACTGGCCCGGGGATCTGCGCGCGGCGGTCGGGGAGAACGTGTTCGAAGCCGCCGGCGGCTTCAACTTCGACGGCACAGCCATCACGCCGTTGGTGCCCGCGGAGATCGCGCGCATCGGCGACGACATCCATGCGCGCGCCATCGACGCGATCGCCGTGGTCGGGGTGTTCGCGCCCGTACGCGACGATGCCGAGCGCGAGGCGGCGCGCATACTTGCCGGGCATTGTCCCGGAGCGGCGATCACCTGCTCGGCCGACATCGGCCAGCTCGGCTTTCTGGAGCGTGAGAGCGCCAGCATCCTGAACGCCTCGCTGCGCCCGCTCGCCCGGCGCACGGTCGAATCGCTCAAGGACGGGGTCGCCCGCTGCGGGCTGCGCTGCCCGGTGTTTCTGTCGCAGAACGACGGCACCCTGATGGATGCGGCCACCGCGGCGCGCTTTCCGGTGCTCACCTTCGCCAGCGGCCCCACCAATTCGATGCGCGGCGCCGCGTTTTTGTCGGGCCGGTCGGAGGCCATCGTGCTCGACATCGGCGGCACCACCACGGACGTGGGACTGCTGCAAAAAGGCTTCCCGCGCCAGGCCTCCACCACCGCCGATATCGGAGGTGTGCGCACCAACTTCCGCATGCCCGATGTCTTCAGCATCGGCCTGGGCGGCGGCTCGCTGGTTCAGGTGGAAGAGGGCCGCATGCGCGTCGGGCCGCGCAGCGTCGGCTACGAGCTCACGCGGCGCGCCCGCGTATTCGGCGGCGAAACGCTGACTGCCACCGACATCGCGGTGGCCGCGGGGCGCGCCCGGATCGGGGATCCGGCGCGGCTCGCCGGGCTCGATGCCGGCGTGGTGCGCCGCGCCCTGGAGAACATCGAATCGCAGCTCGCGCTCGCGGTCGACCGAACCCGCCTATCGGCCGATCCCATCCCGCTGATCGCCGTCGGCGGCGGCAGCATCCTGATGCCCGAGCGTCTCGCGGGACTCGACGTGATCCGCCCGCCCTACTTCGCGGCGGCGAACGCCATCGGCGCCGCCATCGCGCAAACCAGCGGACAGGTCGACCGCATCTATTCGCTCGAGAGTCTCACGCGCGAGGCGGCGCTCGCGGAGGCGGAAGCCGAGGCTCGCGCCCAGGCGGCCGCGAGTGGCGCCCTCGAACACACGATCGAGGTGACCGAGCGCGAGGATGTGCCGCTCGCGTATCTGCGCGGCAATGCCACGCGCGTGCGGGTCAAGGTCGTCGGCGACCTGCAATTCTGAAGAGGAAGATCATGCGCACCCTCAGCACATCGGACATCGAGGCGCTCGCGATCGGCACCGCCATCCTCGGCACGGGAGGCGGCGGCAATCCCTACATCACCAAGCTCCGCGTGCTCGAGGAGCTCAAGCGCGGCCGGCGCGTCCAGCTCCTCGGCCTCGAGGAGCTCGACGACGACGCGCTGGTGCTGTCGATCGGCGGCATCGGCGCGCCGGCGGTGTCGATCGAGAAGCTCGAGGAGGGGACCGAGGGGGTGCGGGTGTTGCGCGCGCTGGAGGAGTTCCTCGGCGCCAAGATCGACGCCCTGATCTCCGCGGAGATCGGCGGCGGCAACGGTCTCGAGCCCATGGTCACCGCGCGCGGCTCTCGATCTGCCCGTGGTCGATGCCGACGGCATGGGTCGCGCCTTTCCCGAGATGCAGATGACCACGTTTTCCATTTACGGCCACCGTTCCACCCCCGCGGCGGTGTGCGACGAGCACGGCAATGTGGTGCTGTTCCGGCACGCCGTCTCGGAGCTCTGGTTCGAGCGGCTGGCCCGGGCGACGGTGGTTTCGATGGGCGGAACCGCCATCGGCGCCGAGGCCCCGATGCGGGGCCGGTACGTCAAACGCGCGGGCGTCCCGGGCACGGTCAGTCAATCGATCCGGCTCGGCCGGCTGGTTCTCGAGGCCAACCTCGCGCACCGTTCCGCCATCCCCGGGATCTGCGCCCAGGAGCATGGCATTCACCTGATCGACGCCAAGATCGTCGACTTGAAGCGCCATCTGCGCGGCGGCTTCTCGGTGGGCAGGCTCGAGCTCGAGGGCATCGATGCGCATGCGGGCTCGAGCGCGCGCATCGATTTTCAGAACGAGTTCTTGACCTTCGAACGCGCCGGACGCATCGAGGTCTGCGTGCCCGACCTCATCGTCATTCTCGACGTGGATTCGGGGCATGCCATCACCACCGACGTGCTGCGCTACGGACAGCGCATCGCAGTGCTCGCGCTCCCCTGTCATCCGTTGCTGCGCACGCCCGAGGCGCTCGCGGTCGTGGGACCGGCCGCCTTCGGGCTCGAGAGCGTCGAATTCCATCCTTTACCGAGACCCGGAGAATGAGCCGCATGAGAGTCCAGATCGCGTTCATGGCCGCCGTGCTGTCCTCGACCGCCGTCGCCGCCCTCGCCGCCGGGAGCGACTCCGCGGACGAGCTCGGGGAGATCGTCGTGACCGCCGAGAAAACCAGCGAGCCGCTGAGCAAGACGCCCATCAGCATCTCCGCGGTGTCCTCGGCCACGCTCGACGAGGAGCACATCACCGACTACGAGGAGCTGTCGCGCGCGGTCCCCAATCTGTCCTATTCGAGCTCCGGAGGTCCCGGCCAGGCGAACATCGAGATCCGCGGCGTGGCGTCGCAGGCGGGCTCCGCCACCACCGGCATCTATCTCGACGATGTGCCCATCAATATCTTGAACATCTATACCTCGGGCGCGACCGAGCCCCGCTTCTTCGACGTGAACCGCGTCGAGGTGCTGCGCGGCCCGCAGGGGACGCTCTACGGCGCGAGCTCCATGGGCGGGACCATCCACTTCGTGAGCAACGCCCCGGACCTGCATGCGTTCTCGGGGAACGTTCACAGCTGGGTGAGCGACACCGAGGGCGGCAGCATCAACAGCGAGGCGGACTCGAGCGTCAATCTGCCGCTCGTCGACGGCGTCGCGGCGCTGCGCATCGGGGCGCTGCTCGACCACGAGAGCGGCTGGATCGACCGCAACGATGCGGGCACGATCGTCGCCACCAAGATCAATCAGGTGAATACCGCGGTGGTGCGCGCGACTCTCGACTGGCACCCGGCCGACGGCCTCTCGATCGAGCCCTCCCTGTTCGTGCAGCGGGTGCGCACCGGCGGCCAGGACACTTTCGGTCTCGCGCTCCCGGAGTTCGAATCCCCGACCCTCGTGCCGGAGAAGGAGAGCGATGAGTTCGCGATCACCAGCCTCACGGTCAAGTACGATTTCGGCTGGTCGGATCTCACGTCGGTCACCGGATACTTCTGGCGCGCCAATGACCGCAAGATCGACGGAACCTATTACGACAGCGCCTATCTCGGCGGATATCTGCAGCAGACCGAAGGCTACGGCGGCGCCGAGATCTCCGGACTCGCCGCCCCGGTCCAGTTCAACACCAACATCAACCAGATCAACCAGGAAGTGCGTCTCGCGAGCAAGCCGGCGGGACCGGATGACCCCTGGTCCTGGCTCGGCGGGCTGTACTACTCGCGCGCGCGAACCGGGCTGCTCGACAACGAGTACATTCCGGGCTTCAACTCGACCTTCGAGTCGATCTATCACGCGACGCCGCTCGACATCCTCGGCGCCGCCTTCCCGAACGATCTGGTGTACAACGCGTTCACCGAATTCGTGAATACGCAGGAAGCGCTGTTCGGTCAGGCGACCTACCAGATCATCCCCGGCCTCAAGGTCACGGCCGGAGCTCGCTACGAGAAGGCCACCGAGGAGCTCTCCTTCAACTCGCTCGGCTATTTCGCGAGCGGCGCACCCTACTCGGGCTCAGCCACCGGCTACAAGACCACCCCCAAAGGGGTGATCTCCTACGAAATCGGCAAGACCATGATCTACGCCTCGGCTGCGGAGGGATTCCGCGACGGCGGCATCAACCGGCCTGTGCCGATTCCGCTCTGCTCCGCCGACCTCGCCACCCTCGGCCTGACCCAGGCCCCGCCCTCCTACAAGGCCGATTCGCTCTGGAGCTACGAGCTCGGCGCCAAGAGCCGGCCGCTCTCCGATCGTCTGTCCGTGTCCGGGTCGTTGTTCGACATCCGCTGGAACAACATCCAGACCGACATCATCCTGCCCAACTGCACCTTCGACATCAAGGACAACATCGGCAGCGCCGAAAACCGCGGCGTCGAGTTCGAGACGACGGCGCGCGCCACCGAGGACTTGAAGGTCGACCTGAGCGGCAACTTCACCGATGCGCGCATCACCGAGCCGGTCACGATTCTCGGGGTCGAACGCGGCGATCATGTGCCGGGCGTCCCCCGCTATCAGTTCTCGACCGCGATCGACTACTCGCACCCGGTCTCGGACAACGTGCGCGGGCGCTGGGATCTCAATGGGCAGTGGATCGGCCCCAGTCAGGGCACGATAATCCACACCGATCCCGACTTCTCGCGGCCGGCGTATTTCGTGATGGGCGGCAATATCGGCATGCAGTGGCAGCGCTTCGACCTCTCGCTGTTCGTGACCAACCTGCTCGATCAGCACAAGGTGCTGCAGCGGCCCAACATCGCCCTGGTGGAATACGGCGTCACCGTGCGGCCGCGGACGGTGGGGCTGGCGGGCAACTACGCCTTCTGAGCGCTTCGCCACGTTTCGGTGATTTTGCGCGCGATGCCGGGCGATACCATTCGCCCCGGACATCGTGTTAAATGCAAAACTTCCCGCCGTTACGGAGTGCCCGGATATGCGCAGGATCCTGGTCGTCGTCGCGCTCGCCGCGGCGCTGCTCGTCGCGGCGGGGATGTTCTGGCCGCAGCCGCCGGATGTCGGTCGGTCCCGGTTCTTCGCCGACCGCAGCTACAATTTCGAAGCCGAGCGCGTACTGAACGATGTCGCGGCGGCCGGCGGCGACACCGGGGAGGCCGAGCAGGCCATAGGCAGCATCAAGGCTGGCGATGCGTCGGCATGGTATGAGGCCTGGAACGCCGCGGGCGATCGCGTTCGCGCGCTCGCCCTGCGGACCCAGGACCCCTTGAGCAGGGGGGATGCGCTGCTTCGCGCGCACACCTACTACCGAAGCGCCGAATTCTTTCTCGCGCCGCATGATGCGCGCAGACCCGGAGTCTGGACCAGGAATGTCGAGGCGTTCTACGCGGGCCTCGCATCGCTCGGGGTCGCGCACGAGCGGTTTTCGATTCCCTACGGCGAACACCACTTGAATGCGGTCTACTATCCGGGACCGCGGGGTGCGCAGGCGCGGCCTTTGTTGGTCGTGGTGGGCGGATACGACAGCACCATGGAGGAGCTGTACCTGTCGGTGGGAGCGGCTGCGCTGCGGCGTGGCTACTCGGTGCTGACGTACGAGGGACCGGGGCAGGGCTCGGTGCTGCGCGAGCAGGGCCTCACCTTCGAACCCGCCTGGGAGAAACCCAACGGCGCGGTCTTGGATGCCTTCCTGGCGACCCATACACGGCCGGCGAAGATCGTCCTGCTTGGCGAAAGCCTCGGCGGGTACCTCGCGCCGCGCGCCGCCGCGTTCGATCGGCGCATCGACGGCGTCGTCGCGTTCGATGTGTTCTTCGACGGTTACGCCGTAGCCACTCGCAACGTTCCGCAGTTCGCGTTCTGGCTGCGCGATCACGGCTACGACCGCACGCTGAAATTCCTGGCCCAACGGGGCGGCGACCCGGGTAGCCGATGGGCCCAGGAGAATGGCAAGTGGGTGTTCGGCGTCGAGGATCCCTTTGCCGTGTTGGACGCCTTCAGGGCTTATCGCCTTGCGCCGGTTGCAGAGCGGATCACCGCGGATGTGCTGATTCTCGCCGGCTCCGACGATCACTTCATCCCTGCCGACCAGATGCAGCAATTCAAAAGCGGCCTCACCCACGCGCATAGCGTCGCCGCGGTGGAGTTCGACCGCGCATCGGGCGGCTCCCAGCATTGTCAGGTGGGCGCACCGAGCCTGTGGCAGGCCTCCCTGTTCGACTGGCTTGGCGCAACGTTTCATCAAACTTGATGGCGACGGAGGACCTCGCGCATAGTCCCCATTGGGAGCTTCCTTTGCATGCCGCCACGTTACGCCCGCGATACCGCCCACCCCAACTGGGTGCTGACCACCACTATTTTGGCCTCGAGCCTCGCCTTCATCGACGGTTCCGTGGTCAACGTCGGTCTGTCCGCCTTGGGCGCCAGTTTCAAGGCCGGGGCCACCGATTTACAGTGGGTCATCAACGCCTACCTGTTACCGCTCAGCGCCCTGCTGCTGCTTGGCGGTGCGGCGGGGGACCGCTACGGACACGCACGTCTGCTGATCGTGGGCACGGCAATATTCGGGTCCGCATCGGTCGGCTGCGCCCTTGCGCCGAGCTTGCCATGGCTGCTGATCGGGCGCGGGGTGCAGGGAGCCGGCGCCGCCTTGTTGATGCCCAACAGCTTGGCCATTCTGGGCACTGCCTTTGCGGGCGAAGCCCGCGGCCGCGCGATAGGCATCTGGGCGTCCGCGGGTGCGGTGATGGGCGCGCTCGGACCCGTCCTCGGCGGATGGCTGATCGACACCGTCGGATGGCGGGCAATCTTCCTCATCAACCTTCCGCTCGCGGCCGGCGCCGTCATCCTGGCGTCTATTTTCATCCGCAATCCGCCCCGCGAGGACACCGCTCCGGCGCTGGATCTGCTCGGCGGTGTCCTGGCGACCGCTTCGCTCGGCGCTTTGATAGGGGGCCTCACCCTCGGTTCGGCTCGCGCGGGCTGGACGTTCCTCGCGGTTCTGCTCGTTTGCATCGGCGCCGCGCTCATGCTGGTCTATCTGGCCGTGGAAAAATCCATGGGCGAACGGGCCATGATGCCGCTCACCCTGTTCGGCTCGTCCAGTTTCATCGGACTGACCCTTCTGACCGCGCTCTTATATGGGGCGCTGGGCGCGCTCCTGGTGCTGGTCCCGTTCGTGCTCATTCAGGCAGGTCATTATTCCGGCGCAGAGGCCGGCGCTGCGCTTGTTCCGCTGGCCGCCGTGCTGGCACTGGCCTCCCCGCTGATGGGCGCGGTGGCGGGCAGGACGGGACCGCGCACTCCACTGACTCTCGGACCGCTGGTGGTCGCCGGGGGGTTCTTGCTGGCGCTCAGAATCCAGGCGAGCGCGGACTACTGGACCACCGTCTTTCCTGCCGTGCTCTCGATCGCGATCGGCATGGCCGCCGCGGTAGCTCCACTCACCACGGCAGTCCTCGCCTCGGTCGATAAGCAACATTCCGGCTCCGCTTCCGGGCTGAACAGCGCCGTCGCCCGCACCGGGGGAATGGTGGCAACGGCGCTCCTGGGAGGCGTTCTCGGCGCGGCCGCTCCGGCACTTCCGGCCAGCTTCCATCGCGCCGCCATCCTGTGCGCGCTCGCCTGCGTCGCCGCCTCCGCGAGCGCCTTCTTTCTGATCGCCGTCGACCTCAGTGGACCGCAGAGCCGGCCTCTGCCTCCGCGTCGAAGACGATTTTCCCGCCCACCATGGTGAGCAGGGCGCGGGTCATGCCGATGTGCGACGCCGGGACCGAGAAAACATCCTGCGACAGCACCACCAGATCCGCGTACCGGCCTTTGGTCAGGGCACCCACCCGGTCTTCGAAGAACGAGGCGTGTGCCGAGCCGCGCGTATAGCCATCCACGGCCTCGCGCACACTGATGCGCTCCTCGGGATAATAGATCCTGCCCGCTTGGGGAAGCGCGCCGGCCTGCCCGGCTCCATCGAACGGCGCGGTCTCGATGCCGGCGATATCCGGCGAGCGCCAGATCTGGCGCGTGACCGCCTGCTGCATGTTGACGAAAGGATCCGGCGGCCACATGCACGGCCAATCGCTGCTCATCGCGAGCTCGGCGCCGTCGGTGAGCAACGTGTTCCATCGGTCCGACGGCGTCGGATCGTTGGGATCGAAGCTGGTGCCGACGTCGCTGCAGCAGAACGCCGGCTGCACGCCGGCAATCACGCCGAGACGAGCCTGCCGCCGCGCATCGTCATCGGTGATCACGAAATCGTGCTCGATGCGCAGGCGCCTGTCGCGGGGGCCGTTCACGCGCTCGGCATCCTCGTAAGCGTCGAGCGCCAGATGGATGGAGTCGCGGCGCTCCGCGTGCGACATGAGCTGATATCCGCGTTTGTCGAGCTCGAGCACCAGCGCGCGATACTCGGAGGCCCGGTAAACGAGTGGCGGGTACATGCCCGAACTGCCGTCGACGAAGAACTTGACCAGGTTTGCCGACACCCATTCGTCGTGAAATCGCGTGCGGGCGGTGTCGAGCTCATTCAACAGCTCGGGCGTGAGATGGTGAGGCACCGCGACGGCGCCGAACGCCGTGCGGGTGCGCACCGTAAGCTCGCCCCGATCGCGCAGCTTCCCGTACAGTTCGATCTCCTCGAGATTGCCGGTGGCATTGACCACGCTCGTTATGCCGAATCGATTGAGGTAGCGCGTGGCGTCGTGCAGCAGCGCGAGCTTCTCCTCCAAGCTGAGCGTGCGCATCACCGCGCGGTTCACCGCCTCCTGTGCCGCCTCGAGCAGCAATCCCGTCGGATGGCCGCTCGCGTCGCGAACCACATTTCGCTCCTCATCCGGATCGGCAAGCGGCTGATCGGTCACTCCCGCCAGCTCGAGCGCGCGGCTGTTCACCCACAGCGAATGCTCGGTCGAATTGTGGATGACCACGGGCCGATCGTTCACCGCCTCATCGAGCAGTGCGCGTGTGGGAGCGGCCGGCGGCTCCGAGCTGAAATCCGCGCGGCCGATGAGCACGCGATTGGCCGGGTGAGTCGCCGCATACTCCCGTATGGCCGCGATGACCGCCTCGGGTTGTGCCGGCGTGATGCTGTGCCCGGGAGTCGACAGGTTGAACCCCGCGATCTCGAGTGCGCCGAACAGCATATGCATATGCGCATCGATCATTCCCGGAATGACCGTGCGGCCTTTCAGGTCGATGGTGCGCGCGCGAGCGCCCCAGCGCGCGCTGAGCGCCCGATCGGTACCCGTTTCCGCCACTCGCGTGCCCTCGACGGCAATGGCCTGAGTCCAGGGCCGCGAGGGATCGCCGGTGTAGATATGGCCGTGCACGAGCAGCAATGGCGGCTCCCCCGCGTTCGCCGCGCTGGCCGAATTTGCCATGGCGCACATTCCGAGCAAAGCGGCTAGAATCGAAAGCGGTGCCGGTCGTTGAAGGGTCATTCGATCTCCACGGTGTCGCATGTGAGGGTCCAACCCGAAAGTCCGGCAGGTTATCACGGGTAAGCAGAGAGCCAATTTTATGAATAGACGAACCCAAGTCCTCATGGCCGCCTTCGGGGTGCTCGCGGGTGCCTGCTCCACCGCGATGGGTTGCGATTTACGGATCGCCTCCGCGTGGATCCGCGCGCCCGCACCCACACAGACCGAGCTCGCAGGCTACGCGGTTCTCGAAAACCACGGATCGCATCCGCTGCGAATCACGAACATCACCGCTGCGGCGGCCGGCATGGCCATGCTTCACGAAACTCGAATCGTCGGCGGCGTGAGCCGGATGGACATGCTGGACTCGCTGTCCATACCCGCCGGCGGCCGCGCCGTACTCGCCCCGGGCGGCAAGCATTTGATGCTGTCGGATCTGAAGGAAACGCCGAAGGTCGGCGATCACGTGAAGGTCCAATTCCAGGATGATTCCGGTTGCACCACGACGGCGGATTTCGTCGTGCGGCCGATTTCGGCGCAGGTGGACTAGGGTCGTCACTGCGCCGTTCGGCCGCCCTTGCATTAAGTCAAATAGGTCGCGCGCGCGCCACCATCGACAGCGCCTCGACCGCGCCAAAAATTCACCGGATCTCGGTCCGCGTTGGCACTATCATGGGTTGTCACGAATAACTACAAACTTCGATGCCCGACGGAGTCCGGGATGCACCACAACCCATTCGTCCTCCTATGCGGTGGCTGCGGCACCTCCCGGGAGAGGTTTGCACCTGCTTGGCCCCTCTTCTGTCATCGATTTACCGGGGAGTAGCTCATGAGGCGACTGGGAATTTCGCATCTTCTGACGATGTTGATCGGCTTGGCGAGCGCAGTACCGCTCTGGGGCCAATCAAGGTCGGTGCTGACGCATCACTACGATACGCTGCGTACCGGGTGGAACGCGCAGGAGCAGACGCTCACTGCGTCGCACTTCCCGACAACCTTCGGGCTGCTGCAAAACGTGGCGATCGATGACCAGGTGGATGCACAGCCGCTCCTCATGCCCGCGCAACAAATCGCGGGCGGCGTGCACGACGTGGTCTACGTCTTCTCCGAAAGCAACACCGTGTATGCGATCGACGCGGATACGGGCGCCGTCCTGGTCGAGCGCAATCTGGGGCCCCCGGTGCCGACACCGCTCGGGTGCGGCAACAACGGGCCGAACGTCGGCATCACCAGCACCCCGGTGATCGAGCCCGCCCGCGGCCGACTCATCGTCATGGCATACATCAACGGGCTGACGCCGAGCTATCAGCTGCATGCGCTCAGTTTGACGACGCTGGCGGATGAGGTCTCGCCGGTCACGGTCGCGGCGTCGCAGAAGCTCACCGACGGCTCCACGTTCACCTTCGATGCCACTTATCAGCGGCAACGTCCGGGCCTGCTGCACTTGAACGGGGTCGTCTATGCGGGATTCGGCAGCTTCTGCGACTTCGCCGCCAGCAAGTCTCGTGGCTGGGTGCTCGGGTGGAGCGACAAGACGCTCAAGCCCATCGCCTCGGCCGAGCTGAACGATACGCAGGCGACCTCACCGACCAACTTCTTCCTGAGCTCCGTATGGATGTCGGGCTTCGGTCTCGCCGCGACCGGCGGCACGATTTATTTTTCCACCGGCAACTCCGACTGCAACTTTTATGTCAGCCCCGAGGCCTGCCCCTCGCAGTCGACCTACGACGGCGTGACGAATA
The DNA here is from genome assembly GCA_963736185.1 of uncultured Gammaproteobacteria bacterium. Taxonomy (GTDB): domain Bacteria; phylum Pseudomonadota; class Gammaproteobacteria; order Steroidobacterales; family Steroidobacteraceae; genus Bog-1198. Next base: position 91,399 of record CAVTNZ010000085.1, read on the forward strand.
TCCAGGAAAGCGTCATCGGCATGGACGCCACGCTGTCGACGCGCGAGAGCGTGTTCACGCCCAGCAATGTATTCGCCATGGACATCGCGGACGCCGACCTCGGTGCAGCCGGTGTCATGCTCATGCCGAGCCAGCGGGTCGGTGCGAACCTGGCGGCGATCGTCTCGAAGGACGCCCGGCTGTGGTTGCTGGATGGCGATAATCTGGCATCGATACTCGATATGCATCAGCTCGCGGCCGGTTGCTGGTGTGGCACGTCATATTTCCAAGGGTCGGACGGCATCAACCGTCTGGTCACAAGCGCCGGCAACGCGTTGCAGACCTGGCAGGTGCAGACCACGCCCTCCCCCCACCTGGTTGCGGAGGCGACGAGCAATGTCCAGACCTCGGTGCAGGATCCCGGATTCTTCACCGTCGTCTCATCGCGCGGCGAGCGCGCGGGCAGCGCCATCATCTGGGCGGTGGCAAGGCCGAGTGCGACCACCGGCCTCACGCTGTATGCCTTCTCGGCGGCACCGGTGAACGGCACCTTGCCGCAGCTGTTCTCGGCACCCGCGGGTACGTGGCCGAATCTTGGCGGAAATGCCAATGTCGTGCCCGTCGTCGCGAATGGCAAGGTGTACGTTGCCTCGTATCAGAGCCTGATGATCTTCGGACCGAATGCACTCCCGACGGCCGCCGTCTCCATGGCGGCTGTCTCGACGGCGGCTGTCTCGACGGCGGCGGGCGCGAAGGCGGCCCAAGTCGCGGCACCGGCGGTCGATCCTACGCTGCGGGTTTCCGGCACCCTCCTCTCCGTCGACGGCACAGTACTCACGCTGGCGATGCGCGGCGGCAAGACCGTGCGTATCGACGATTCGACGGCAGTCGCGAACGAGCGCATCGCCATCTTGACACTCGGTGAGCCGTACACCGTGGTCGGAGAAGCCGGAAGCGACGGCATCGACGTGCAGGCGCTGGCTGTCAGTCGCGCGAAGGCCGCTGCCGCCGCGTGGCCCGAGGACCGGTTCACGGCGGATTGATCCGGCGGGCGAGAGAGCGGGAGGCGGCGCGGCTCTACGGCGCGATGGTGTATTTTGCGCTCGCCACCGCCGAGCGAAGATAACCCGTCGCCGTCGCATCCGCTTTGAGAGTCTCAGTGACCCCCACCGAGATTGGACCGGTGTACACCGGAGACGATGGGGTGGGGACGGTGCCGTCCGTGGTGTAGTGGATCGTGGCGCCGGTCAGCGCGTCACTGATCGAGACCATCTGAGCCTGGGTATATTTCCCCGCACTCGGCGAGAACACCGGAGTGGCCGCCGGAGCCCCTTTGCCTTCGACCAGGAATGTTTGGTAGCCGAAGACCGCACACCCCGTCCAGCCTGCGGGATAGTTCTCGACAAAGACCTGAAATGCTCCCGGGGCGGCGATATCGGAGGCGGTGAGCGGTATCGTCAACTTGGTTGGGCTCACGTAAGTCACGGTCCGATATTGGCCGTTGGCCGATACCAGTGACTGGGGAGAGAACCCGGTGCCCGTCAATGTCATCACGAAGCCAGCGCCTCCCTGCTTCGCAGTACTGGGCTTCACCCCGGTCAGGGTCAGGGGCGTCGCCACCGTATTGAAGTTTGCGAACACGAGGGTTTCACCCTTGGCGGTCAAATCGGCGGGATTGGCGTCTCCCGTCACGTCGAATGTCCAGCCGGCGAAAGTCCATCCGGAATCCGGTGTGGCGCTGAAGCTCAGCACCTGCCCGGAGGGGTAGAATCCATCGCCGGTCGGCGAGCCCGGCGACATCGCGGCCGAACCGCCGCACGGGGGGTAGTTGAAATTGGTGGCCGGCTGGTATTCCGCCGTGAGGGTCGCCGTGTAGACCGTGGCCGAGGCCGGCAGCGACGTAATGTCATGGGTCATTGCTCCGCGGTCGCTCCACTTGGCGAAGTTATAACGACTATTGGAACTGTATGGATATTGCGCCGCGGGCACGCTCAAGCTGTGCGTACTACCCGCCGTCCACGTGGAGTCGTAATAGGCGGAGAAATTCTTGGGTGCATACTCAAACACGGAATCCACGTACACATACAGGTTGGAGCTGGAGGTATTCGGGGCCACGGTGACGGTGTAGACCGGGGCATCCGAAAAATAGGCGGTGGTGTTGATCGGGTTCCCGGTGTCAGGCACATAAAAGGTTTTCGGGTTCGCGCCAAGCCCTCCGGGCAGCCAGAACGGCCCGTTGATGAATTCATAGAAATTCCAGCCCGCATCGGCGGTCGCGGTGAGCGTCGCCTGTTGTCGCGCAACGAAGAAATCACCCGTCGCGCCGGAGTAGGCCTGCGGCTGGGGTGAGATCGTGGCGGTGCCGGTACCGGCGGGAGAGATGACCGTGGCGGTATACGGAACGAGTTGGATGAAATTCGCGGAGTAAGTCGCAATCTGCGGTGACGTTGTCGGGAAGGTCGGGCTGCCGTTGCCCGGAAGCACCAAGATCGTTTGCGACTGCGCCGTGGTGTTATTCCACCGGCCATAGGTATAGTAAAAATTCGCGGCAACCTCCGGATCGCTGTTCAGCACGGCGCCGGCCAGGGTTTGGACCTCCGAGGAAACATTCAAGGTGTGGGAGGAATACAGCGGCCACGAATAGGTCTGAGGCGTGGTGACGGTCACACCGTCCACGATCACGCTCAACCCGATCGGATTGGAGGTGACCGTCACTGCGGTGGGTGCGGCGCCGTAGAGACGCTCGACGGACTCCTTGTCGCCGGCAGAATAATCGAAGCCGGACAAAGGTGTTCCGGTCGCTCCCGGTTGCGCCGGCACGCCTGCGTATCCGGCCATCGGAATCCCGGCGGGGATCGACTCGAGCACCACACCGCCATTTCTCGTGAAGGCGTAAGGAACATAGTGCATCACCGACGCATAGTCGTAGGGACCGAGAATCTGCTCGTCATCGGTCAGGATCTCGAAATTGCCCCAGGAACCCTTGATCACGTTGGCGTAGTTGACGGTGACGTAGGTTGCGCGGTCGGAGCGGTCGAATTCGTGCCACAACCCAATGACATGGCCCATTTCGTGCAGGATCAACCCGACGCTGCACGCCGTCGAGCCGGTCATCGGTTGCGCGGGGATGGCCTCGTAGCCTTCATTCGCTTCACATTCCCCGCTCAAGTTTGATGCGCTGAGATTGATATCGACGTAATTCGGTCCGTCGGAGGCGGTCCAGGGCACCCATTGGATGAGATTCGGAAAATCGGCATTGAATATCCCGATCGCCGCATTGATTTTCGAAGTGGCATTGGGGTCGGACGCCGGATCGATGACGTAGTAAACGGTCGCGACTCCGTTGACCTTGGGCCACAAAACGCTTGAGTAGGCGACCGTCAGCGAGGCAGGCGCTGCGTGCTTGACCGCCACCGTAGCCTCGGATGCGCCCGGTATCGGCGAGTTCGACGCCGCCGGTGAATGCCCGCAGCCCAAGCCAAGGCCCGCTACGAGAGCAATCTTGAGACAGAAGTTGTGCATGGGCATGGGAACTCCACGGCCTAGCCAGCATCCCGTGATCATCGAGCCGAAGGCGCGCTGACCGAACCGATTGGATCAAAACCTGCGAAGTGAAGTGTTTTTATGCAGGCGAGTATCCTCCCACGGAAAAAGACGTGTCAACTGCGCCTTTTTTTGATCGGACTCCCTATGCTGCGGAGCGCGTACACACCCTCGTTCTCGCTCAAGCTTATCGCTACTGCGCCGCTTCGGTGTACGTGGTCACGCCATAGCCGTAGCCGACGATCTGCCAGGCAGCCCCATGATGCTCGACCACGAACGCCCAGGCGCCGTGCTCCTCGAACTTGCGCCCGTGGGTGAGACCCACCCAGGTGGTGGGCAGCGAGAAATAGCATCGATTCCCGGACCTGTTGAAATCGTGGGCGTCGGCGAACTGCGCCGAAATCCCGCTCAGACCCTCGTCCGCCGCATGCGCGCGAAATCCCCGCTCCCAGGCGAGCGCAGCGCCGGGGCCGCAGAACAAAAAGGGCGCAAAATTCTCCACGATGCAAAGCCCCCGGTGCGCGAACACGGCGGGGTGCTCGCCCGCGGGCAGCGTGCTCATGAAGGCCGCAAGCGCCCGAACCGGCGCCATCATGGCCGGCGTCGGTTGCGGATCGGCGTGTCCCGTGCCCGCCGCCAATGACAGCAGCACAACCCACCAGCCGCCGCGGGTCGGTGCCCATCTCCCGGCGACAGCGCGCCGGAGTGAATCAATATGGTGCAAATCAGGCTCCAGTCGCGCCCGCAACGCTCCAACGCCGTGCACGCGGTGCGTACCGGCGCGCAAGTGTTGGCAAGCACGCGAACTTATCGTTAGTCTAGCTTGCGGTGAGCGAGCTTAGCATCGCCTGAAAAAACATCGCCTAAAAAACGGGAGCGGAACATCGAGGGTCAAGGGATAGGCGGTGCGGCACTCGATCGCGTAGGCAATGGCACGGAGTGGTACCGCAGCGTCCCTTTGGCGGACGGCGTTACGCACATATTCGAGCCGCACATCAAACCGTTCTACCGCTGCAACATCTGGCACGTTCGCGGCCGCGACCGAAGCATCCTGTTCGACTCCGGTCTGGGGGCGGTGAGCCTGATCGAGCGGTTTCCCTGGCTCAGGGACTCGATCGCGATCGCCAGTCATACTCATTTCGACCATGTCGGCAGTCATCACGAGTTCACCGAACGGGCCTGCCACGGACTCGAGGCGAAGATCCTCGAGTCCCCTACGCCCGAAAACACCCTGGCGACCCGTTTCGCCACGCTCGAAATGTTCGATCGCCTGCCGCCGGACGGTTTCGACCAGAACGGCTATCGAGTGCGCCCGGCGCCCGCGACCCGGCTCCTCGAAGCGGGCGACATCGTCGATCTCGGCAGCCGTCATTTCCAGGTGATCCACGTCCCCGGGCATTCTCCCGGCTCCATCGCGCTGTGGGAGCCGGCGAGCGGCATCCTGCTCGCGGGCGACGCCGTGTATGACGGTGAGCTCGTCGACGATGCCTACCACTCGAACCCCGGGGATTACGTGGACACCATGCATCGGCTGCGCGAACTGCCGGTCCGCGTGGTGCACGCAGGACACTATCCGAGCTTCGGCCGCGAGCGATACCGCCAGCTGATCGATGAGTACATCGCGGGGCGGCGTCAGCCCGGCTGCCCGGTAGAAGCACATGCACTGTGAGATGAGGAGATTCCGTGAGCCTGATTGATCCTTCGACCCTTGGCGCTGCCGAGCGTCGTCCCCACTTGGCGCTTGCCGCAGCCATTGCCGTGGCGTTGGGCACGGTGCCCGCGGTCTTCGCAGCAGATCCTTCCGACACGCTGGAGGAAGTGGTGGTGACGGCCAATCGACGCGAGCAAAACGTGCTCGACGTGCCCTACAACATCTCGGCGGTCTCCGGGCAGGCGCTGCAGGCGGCGAACATCACGAGCCTGACCGACATCGCCCGGCTCGTGCCCGGCATCAACGTACCGGATCTCGGTCCCCGGGCGAACGGCAGCAACAGCAACATCATCATCCGCGGCCTGAATGCGAACGATCCCGTCTCCTCGGCCTATCTTCCGTGGGAGAGCGTTCCGCTCGTATCCACCTACGTCGACGAAGTGCCGATGTTCGTGAACCTCAACCTCACCGACATCCAGCGCGTGGAGGTGCTGCGGGGCCCCCAGGGCACGCTTTACGGCTCGGGCGCCGTCGCCGGCACGATCCGCATCATCCACAACCTTCCGGATCCGTCGAAGTACGACGCAGAAGTGTCGCTCGATGCCGCCGATACCAGCCACGCCGCCAATGGCTCGTACACCGCGGACGGATTGCTGAACATACCGATTTCGGACACCGCGGCGCTGCGCATGAACGCGAGCTACAAGGACGTGGCCGGGTTCATCAACGCCTCCAACGCGGTGGTCTTCAATGCGCAGCAGCAGCCCGCCCTCGCAGATCCGGCCAACCCGCTCACGAGCGGCTTTCGCACGCAGTCGCTGCGGGACATCGATTCGGCGCTCTCGACTTATTTTCGTGCCGCCCTGTTGTGGCACGTGACGCCGGGGATCGACACCACCTTCGCCTACCAACGACAGGACGACCACTCGAACGCGTTCTCCCGGCAGAGCGAGGGGCAATCCTATACGGACGGGGCGTACATACCGCTCGCGCCCGATCATCGAATCGTCGACCTGAGCTCCCTCACGCTGTCGGCGGATGTGGGTTTCGCCACGGTGACCTCGTCGACCTCCTACGCCAAGAATCACGACGAGAGCGACTATGACGAGTCTCCTTTCCTGCTCAATTACAATTCCCTGAGCCCGCTTTATTACGGCAACTATCCGCGTGCGACGACGGAATTCTTCACGAACTCGACGGATCATTCCCTGGTCGAGGAGCTGCGCCTGGTTTCGAAGGAGGGGCACGCGCTCGACTACGTGGTGGGCGGCTTTTTCCGGCACGAGAACAATGACCTGTTCCAGTACGAGACCATCCCCGGATTCGCCGCCTGGTCGCAATTGCCCGGCTCCGCGAATGCCGTAAATCAGATCCTCGGCACGAATTACGCCAATTTCGGCGACTACATCACGGGCTACAACGGCGGCACGCGCCCGAGCGCGCTGTCGCCCCTGGATACCAACTACACCTATCAGCGTGAGTCTGGGTTCAAGGACCGCGCCCTGTACGGTGAGCTGACCTGGCACGTAACGTCCCAATGGCAGATCACGGGGGGCGTACGCGTGTTCTGGCAGGATGTCTCGGAGGATCTGTACCAGACCATCCCGTATGGCGGCCCTTATTTCTCGACGCTCCCGCCGCCCGCCAATCTCACGGATGCCCTCGGCAGCACCATTGCCGGCGGCACCCAGCTCTTTCACAATCATCTGTTCAAGCTCAACTCGGGCTATGCGCTCACGCCGACGCTGCGGCTCTACGCGACCTACTCGGAGGGCTTTCGACATGGCGGCGCGAATGCCAATGCCATTGGAACCTGCGCCTTCTGCGACTCCCCGAACACCTCGTATTTTCAGCCGGATACGGTGAAAAACTACGAAGTGGGCGTCAAGGGAACGGCCGACAATTGGTTGCGCTTCAGCGCCGCCGTCTACCGCATGCACTGGAACGACATCCAGATCCAGCTGTTCGATGCCACCGACAGCGCGTACGTCGCCAACGGCGGCACGGCGGTGAGCCAGGGTGTGGAGCTCGAGCTCGAGGGTGAGCTCGGACACGGTTGGTCGGCCAGCTTGGGCTACGGCTACACCGATGCCAAGGTCACCAGCGACTTCGCGATCACCGACCGGGGCCAGACGCTGTTGAGCGCTCAAAGCGGCGACCGACTGCCGTATGTCCCCGCTCAAACTCTGACGGCGGGACTCGGTTATGCCAGAAACCTCTCCGGCGAGATCACGATGGACGCTCATGCCGACGCCTCCTATCGCAGCAACGTGACCACCCAGATCAATTCCACCGCCGCGGGCTACCAGCTGCTCGGCGGCTTCACCACCGTAGGCGCCTCGGCCGGCGTGGGGGTGGGCGAGCACTGGCACGCACGACTGTACTGCACCAATTTGACCAATCAGGTGGGCGTGTCCGCCGCGGGCGCCGTGCTGCGAAACGCGGACTTCTACCCGAACTATCGCGAGCAGTACGTGATGCGGCCGAGAACCGTCGGCATCACTCTAAGCTACCATCTCAAATAGTCGGGCGGCCGGCCGTCCATACCCACCGAGGCACCTCGTGAGCTCCGGCGACCCCGTTGTTCGGCACGGCCACACCCTCTCTGAGGAGGCCGACGCACATCTGCCCCCGGGATTCGAGCGGCACGGTATCGAATCGATTCCCGACGCGGACCGCACCTCCTCGATCGCCGATTTTCTGCGGGTGTGCTGGGGCGGAGGCAATTCTCTCGCGACGGCCGTGCTCGGCGCCTTTCCCGTCATGCTGGGCCTGTCCTTCTGGCAATCGATGGCGGCCAACGCCGCCGGCGTGGGGATCGGCGCCCTGATTCTCGGACCCATGTCCGTGTTCGGTCCGATGAACGGCACCAATAATGCCGTCTCCTCGGGCGCGCACTTCGGCGTCGTCGGACGCATCGTGGGGTCGTTCCTGAGCCTGTTGACCGCGATCGCGTTCTTCTCGATCAGCGTCTGGTCGAGCGGCGACGCGGTGGTCGGCGCCGCGCATGCGCTGTTCGGGGTACACGAATCGGAAAAGCTGTTTGCAGCCGCCTATGGGGTTTTCGCAGCGGGCGTGCTGATCGTTTGCATCTATGGTTACGGCGTGATGCTCCTCGTCAACAAGCTGGCGGTCGTCGCGAGCTCCGTTCTCTTCGCGGTCGGCCTCCTGGCGTTCTGGCCGGCCTTCGACTCGCACTTCCCCGGGTCGCACCTCGCCTGGGGCTCCGCGCGGTTCTGGCCGCTGTTCGTGAGCGCGAGCCTGATCGCGCTGTCCAATCCCATCTCATTCGGCGCCTTCCTGGGCGACTGGTCGCGCTACCTTCCCCGCCGTACTCCCAAGGTGCGCCTCATCGGCGCGACGGTGCTTGCGCAACTGCTGACCCTGTTGCCGTTCACCTTTGGCGCGCTCACCGCCTCCATCATGGCGCAGCGGGCACCCGCTTACCTGGAGCGCGCCGATTACACCGGCGGACTGCTCGCCGTCTCGCCCGGCTGGTTCTTCGCGCCGCTGTTCCTGCTCGCGGTGCTGAGCGGCATGTCGACGGGCACGACCTCCCTCTACGGGACGGGGCTGGATTTCTCGAGCGTATTCCCGCGCCTGAGCCGTCCGCGGGCCACCCTGTTCATCGGGCTCATCTCCTGCGCGCTCATATTCATCGGCCGCTTCTACTTCACGCTGATCTCGTCCATCACGACCTTCGTCTCGCTGATCGTGGTGACCACGACGCCGTGGATGGTGATCATGATGATCGGCTATCTCATCCGCCGCGGCTATTACCTGCCGGACGCGCTGCAGGTCTTCAATCGCGGCGAAGTGGGGGGCATCTACTGGTTCACGCGCGGATGGAATCTGGCGGGCATGACGGCCTGGATCGTCTCCGCGCTGCTCGCGCTCCTGATGGTGGACATACCCGATCACTATGTCGGGCCGCTGGCGCGAGCGATCGGCGCAAATCTGGATTTGTCGCTGCTTGCCGCGCTCGCGCTGCCGGCCGGCTTGTACCCGTTGTGCCTGGTGATATTTCCGGAGCCCCGGGGCGTGTTCGGGCCCGAGGGTCCACGGCTGGTGCGCTCGGCTGCCGTGCGGCCGATTTCGGCGCAGGCGGATTAGGACTTTCAGGCTCAGTATTTCATGCTCGTCAGATCCTGAATGAGCCCCGGCCCAGTCGGCTCCCACCCCAGCTTTTTGCGGGTCCACTCGCTCGACGCCGGCATATCCAGGCCCGCAAAGTGCGCAAACCATCCGAAGTGTTCCGCCGCCTTTTCGGGAGTGATCGAAACCACCGGCACCTTCAGCCCTCTGCCGAGAGCCTCCGCGATTTGGCGCAGCGGCACGCCTTCTTCCTGGACCGCGTGATACACCGTCACGCCCGCTCCGGTCTGATCGACCACGAGACGATACAGGTGCGCAACGTCCCTCAGCGGAGCCGCGGCCCAGCGATTCGCACCCTCTCCGATATATGCCGATACGCCCTTCTCCCGTGCCGTTTGCGTCAGCAGCGGGACCAGCCCTTGCTTGCGCGTGTCATGCACCTGCGGCAAGCGCACGATCGCCACATGCACCCCCCGCTCAGCCGCCGCGCTGGCAGCCTTTTCCGGCTGCCGCGGTATCGCAGCCGAGCCCGCGGGCGGATCGCTTTCCGTGCGCACATGCCCCGGTCCGCCGACCGTCAATCCCGTCCCGGAGGTCACGACGAGCAGCTTGCCGGGCTCGAGCGCGGAACCCAGCGCCTCGATGGCCCTGCGCTCGTCCTCTCCATTTTGCGCAAACTTGGAAAAATCGTGGTTGAACGCCAGGTTGACGACGGCATCCATGCCCCGCGCTCCGCCGCGCAGGCTGTCCAGGTCCTGGAGATCGCCGCGATGAACCTCGACGCCCGCTGACTTCAACTGCTGCGCACCCGCCTCGCTTCGTGCCAGCCCGCGGACCTTGTGACCTGCCTCGATGAGTTCCTTCACCAGTTCGGTCCCGATGAATCCGGTTGCTCCCGTCACAAATACGCGCATCGTTGCCTCCTAAACGTTGGAGCACGACCCGTGAGGGTCGCGCCGGAATTGACATCGGCCCATCTGCCCGCTAAAACGGAGCCAGGCTCCGGATAGTAGAATAAACGGAGACTGTCTCCGATTCAACAAGTTTCTCAACAACCTTCATGCCGACCCGGAAACTTCCGCCGCCGCCCGCTCGCAAGCCCCGCGCAGATGCTCAGCGCAACCGCGAACGCATCCTGCAGATCGCCAAAGAGGCCTTCACCCGCGACGGTGCCGCCGCCAGCCTCGACGACATCGCGCGCGAGGCAGGCGTGGGGCCCGGCACCCTCTACCGCCATTTTCCCGCCCGGGACGCACTTATCGAAGCCGTTTACCGCAGCGAGGTGGAAAAGCTGGCCGCCGCGGAGCAGCGTTTCGCCGCCAGCCTGCCGCCGCTCGAAGCGCTGCGCGCCTGGATGCTGTTGTTCATCGAACATGTCTCCAAAAAAAAGCTCATCCTTCCCGCGTTGGACACCGTCGCCGGCGGGGTCGCCCGGCTCATCGAGGGCTCCCGGCCACTCGTCCATTCCGCTTTCGTGGCCTTGGTCGAGCGCGCCATCGCTAGCGGCGATCTCGCCCCCGACACCCAGCCGGAGGATTTCATCCGCGCACTCGTCGGCGTCTTCCACACCACCGCCATCCCCGGCTGGGAACAAAGCGCCCGCCGCCTTGTCGACATCCTGATCGCGGGCTCGCGCTCGACATCGAAGCACACGGGTGACGCGCCGGGTGTGCAGAAAGGCGTCCACGGCAGAAGGACTGCCGCCGGAGAAGTTTGATGGACTTGCAACTTCAAGGCAGACTCGCGCTGATCAGCGGCAGCACCGCGGGCATCGGACGCGCGATCGCCGCTGGTATGGCCACGGAGGGCGCGAGAGTCATCGTGAACGGCCGCAAGCAACCCGCCGTGGACGAGGCAGTTGCCGAATTGAAGGCCGCGACCGGCGGAGACATCGTGGGCTTCGCCGGCGATCTCGGCACCGCCGCTTCGGCGGAGCAGATCGCCCGTCGTCATCCCGATGTGCAGATCCTGGTAAATAATCTCGCGGTGTTCGAACCCAAGCCGTTCGAGGAGATTCCGGATGCGGATTGGATCCGGTTCTTCGAGGTGAATGTCTTGAGCGGCATTCGCCTCGCGCGTTCGTTCCTGCCTGCCATGAAACGCGCAAACTGGGGCAGGATCATCTTTATTTCGAGCGAGAGCGCGCTGCAGATACCCGTCGAGATGATCCACTACGGCATGACGAAGACGGCGCAGATAGCCGTTGCCCGGGGCTTGGCGGAGTCAGTCGCGGGCACAGGCATCACGGTGAACAGCATATTGCCGGGTCCGACAAAATCCCGCGGAGTGGTCGAGTTCGTCGGCGCCTTGGCCAAGGCCGGGAAAAAGACGGCTGAACAGGTCGAAGCAGAGTTTTTCGAGAAAGTACGGCCCACCTCGCTCATCAGACGCTTTTCGACGCCCGAGGAGGTCGCTTCGCTCGTTACCTACATCGCCAGCCCGCTCGCCTCTGCGACGACGGGCGCCGCCTTGCGCGTCGATGGCGGCGTAGTGAAGAGCGCGTTCTAGTCATTCTGGGCCGGTTTGTCGTCGCCCACCCACAACTGCTGCAAACGGCCGAAGATTCTGGTAGCTTTCCGGAGTCATTGGGGTAATGGTCGACCGCCGTTCGAATGAGACCGCTGTTCAAAATCCTGGGCCTCTTGCTGCTGCTGATGGCGGCGCAGCAAGGTGCCGTGGTCCATGAACTCAGCCACTTATCCGGCGCGAACCATGTCGATCTGCAAGCGCGGTCGGATCGCGCCGCGGCCGACAAGACTTGCGAATTATGTCCGGCCTTTGCACAAGTCGTTACCCCGGCATTCAGCCATGCGTTTCATATCCCGTTTCTCGTTCGCTTCGCTCTGGAGTCCGTGCCGGAGCCTCAATTTGCCGCGATCGACGCCGCAACTCCTCGCCCGCGTAGCCGCGGACCGCCTTCCCTAAGCTGAGATATTGCCTCGTGAAATGAACTGCCCGAGCAATCGGCAGCGGTTCCATTCATTTCAGCTTTTGCGGAGTATTTCCGATGTCCACATCCTCCACTGCGGCCGCGGCGGCCTGCGCTGCCGCGTCGCTTCTTTTCTTGGCCACCAGTTCCGTAGCACCGGCCGACCCGGTCACCTCCACCACGACGAGCGCCGATGCGTCGGCTTCCGCCAACCTCTCCACCCATCCCGAACTCCAGGAGATTCAGATCACCGCGCAACGCCTGAACGACGCGCGAACGTCCATCGAGACCCAGACCGGCGCATCGACCTATACGATCGACAGCGAGGCGATTGCGGCAATGCCGGGCGGCGAGAACGCGCAGCTCAATCAGGTGCTTTTGCAGGCTCCGGACGTGGTCCAGGACTCCTTCGGGCAGATCCACGTCCGCGCGGACCACAACGACCTTCAATACCGGCTGAACGGCATCATCCTGCCGGAGGGCATCAGTGTCTTCAGCCAGACCCTGAGCCCCTGGCTGATCTCCTCGTTGAAGCTGATCACCGGAGCGTTGCCGGCAGAGTACGGGCTGCGCACCGCCGGCATCATCGATCTGAGCACGAACAGCGGGCTGCTCCAACCGGGTGGCGAGGTGTCGATCTACGGGGGCAGCCACTCGACCTATCAGCCGTCCGCGGAATACGGCGGGAGCGACGGCAAGTACACCTACTACGTCACCGGCGACTACAAGCAGGACGATCTCGGCATCGAATCGCCGAACGGCAGCTCCAATCCGCTGCATGATCACACGACGCAGATACATGGATTCGGCTATTTCGAGGACATCATCGACTCGAACGACCGCCTGTCCCTGATTACCGGGATCTCGGATGATGAGTTCCAGATTCCGAACCAGGTGGGTCTCGAGCCTTCGCTCGGCTACAACTATGACGGCGTCAGCAACTATCTGAGCAATGACCTGAACGAGCGACAGCACGAGCTCGCCGAATACGCGATCCTCAGTTGGCAACACTCCGAGGGTCCGCTCAACTGGCAGACATCGGTGTCCGCGCGCTATACGAGCCTGCATTTCGCGCCCGATTGGGTGGGCGATCTGCTGTTCAACGGCATCGGCCAGGACGCTTTCAAGGACGATACCGCCATCGGCTGGCAGACGGATGGCTCCTACAAGCTCAATGACTCGCATACGATGCGCGCGGGATTTTATTTCCAGCATGATGATTCCAAGAGCGATACGAGCTCGCAGGTGGTGCCCATCGATCCCATCACCGGTGCGCAAACCTCCCCCCTGCCCCTCACCATCGTCGAGAACGGTACCCAGGTGCAGCAAATCGAGAGCGTCTACCTGCAGGATGAATGGCGGGTGTGGCTCCCCTTCACGATCAACTATGGGGTGCGCTTCGACCGCTACAGCGCCTACTCGAGCGCCAGCCAGACGAGCCCTCGAGTCAATGCCGTTTGGGAGTTCGATACCGGGACCACGGTTCATGGCGGGTACTCGCGCTACTTCACGCCACCGCCGTTCGAATTGGTGGGCAGCCAGACTTTCACTCAATTTGCCGGCACCAGCGCCGTGCCACCGGGTTCGGTGACCAAGGACAGCCCGCCCATCGCCGAGCGCGCCAACTATTACGATCTCGGTGTGCAGCAGAAACTTCTCGACAAGAGCCTGACCTTGGGCGTCGACAGCTTCTACGAGCAGTCGAAGAACCTGATCGACGAGGGTCAATTCGGCGCGCCCATCATCCTGACGCCGTTCAATTACCGCTATGGTCTGATCGGCGGCATCGAGTTCACGGTCAACTACACCATCGACAATTTTTATTACTATTTGAACAGCGCGTGGCAGGCGGCGCATGGCAAGGGCGTCGAGTCCGCACAGTTCAACTTCACCCAGCAGCAGCTCGACTACATCGCAAGCAATTACATCCATCTCGATCACGAGGGGCGCGTGTCCGCATCGAGCGGCATCGGCTATCTCTGGCTGGGAACCCGCTTCAGCATCGACGACCTGTTCGGCACGGGATTGCGCCAGGATCTCGTCTACCCCAACGGCTTCGTCGTTCCCAACGGCGATCACACCCCCAGCTACAACCAGATCAACCTGGGTGTGAGCCACGCCTTCGAGCTCCCTAGCTCGGGTCCGCTCACGGCGCGATTCGACATCATCAACGTCGCGGACAAGATCTACCAGATCCGCAGCGGCACGGGCATCGGCGTCTTCGCGCCGCAGTACGGGCCGCGACGAGGTTTCTTCGGCGGATTGTCCTGGAAATTTTGACGAACTGAATGTGCCAGGGGACGCTCGATGCGGGCGGTCCCCTGGCATGTTGCCCGCGACGCCGGGGTGCACAGGCTCTTACCTTTAAAGGCGCGGGGACTTTGTGCTGGCCCCATCCCGCCGGGACCGGGCGAGGTAGTCGATCAGCAGATCCATGCCGCGCGTGTTGCGCTTGCGCTCGTGTACGGCGATATAAAAGGGGCGGCGAAGCGGCGGCAGCTCCGTCGGCGGGGCCACCAGCGCACCGGAGCGCAGCAGATCGTCGACGATACAGCGCGAGAGGCAGGTCACCCCGAGACCGCTCGCGACGGCCCGCTTGATGGCCTCCGAGTTTCCGAATTCCACCCCGAGGCGCAGGCTCGACAGATGCGGCGTCAACAGCTGATCGATGACCTCTCGCGTGCCCGACCCCGATTCGCGCAGCAACCAGGTCGCCTCGCTCAGCTCCCGCAATGACAGCTTGCGCCTTCTCCGGCCCTTCAGCAGAGGATCCGTCGCCGCGACCACCACCACGAGTTCGTCCTCGCACCAGGGTTGGACCGTCAAGGCTGCCTCGTGGCAGGGACCTTCGAGCAGGCCCAGGTCGAGTTCGAATGCGGCCACCTGCCCGGCTATGGCGGCCGTATTGGCGATCGCGACACTGAGATTGAACCTACCGCGCCCCGGCTCGTCGAGACTCCGTCGGAAGCCGGCGAGAATCGCGGGCAATAGATAGTTGCCGATCGTTGTGCTGGCTCCGATGCGCAGATTGCCAACCTGCGCTTCGCGGTCCGCGGCCCAGCGCACGATCGACTGAGCCCCGTCGAGCACGGCCCGCGCCGTCGGGATCAAGGCTCGGCCGTTGTCGTTGAGCTGCAGCCTCCTTCCGATCCGATCGAACAGCGCCAGTCCAAGCGCATGCTCCAGCTCGTTGACCGCCGCACTGGCGGCCGATTGCGATAGCGCGATCGACGCCGCCGCCGCGGCGGTCGTCCCGGTTTGCGCGACGACGCAGAAAATCTGCAGCTGACGGAGCGTCAGATGCGGGCTCGCAATCTTTAGTGGCGTCATAATTAACCTATTTAATCGCTTGATTGCTCGCTAGGAATCTGTTGGATCGCTTAACGGCATCCTCGTATATTTACCCCGGATTCTCAAGAGGTGATCGACATGATGGCGCCGACGATCGACCGGCAGGCGAAGGAGCACGACCGCCCCGCCCCGCCGCACCCGCCGATATCGCACCCCAAGCACCTGGTGGCAGGCATCGCGATCAGCGCCGGGGTGGCACTCGTCGCGATGCGCATGGGGACCATCGAATGGCTTGCGGCGCATGGAGTCAGTGCGCTCACGGCGGCGATCGTGCTGGGGATCCTCATCGGCAACACCGTTTATGCGAGGGTGGCTCCGATCGCCGGTGCCGGCGTGAACTTTTCCCGGCAAACGCTGCTGCGCGCCGGCGTCATCCTTTACGGATTTCGGCTGACGCTGCATGACGTGGGCCACGTGGGATTTGCGGGCATCGTCATCGATGCGATCGTGCTCGGCACCACGTTCTTGTTGACAACGTTCCTCGGGACCCGGCTATTCGGCTTGGATCGTAGAACGGCGATCCTGATCGGCGCCGGCAGTTCGATCTGCGGCGCGGCGGCCGTCATGGCGACCGAACCGGTGGTCCGCGCGAAGGCCGAGCAGGTCACCATGGCCATCTCGACCGTGGTGGTCTTCGGCACGGCGGCGATTTTCGTGTACCCCGCGTTGTACGCGCTGCTGAACCACGGTCCCGCCCCGGTCGATGCCCAGGCATTCGGCGTCTATGCGGGCTCCACCATCCATGAGGTTGCCCAGGTCTTTGCCGCCGGCCGTTCCGTCAGCGAAGCGGTGGCCAATACCGCCGTGATTGCCAAGATGGTCCGGGTGATGATGCTCGCGCCCTTCCTGATCATCCTCTCAGCCTGGTTGAGCCGGAACTCCGGGCACCAGACCCATGCTCGAGGCAGCGCGCGAATCCGCGTTCCCTGGTTCGCCGTTTGGTTCATCGCCACGGTGGTCTTCAATTCCTTCGGTCTGCTGCCCTCATCGATCGTCCGAGGGGTGGTCGGCATCGACACGTTTCTGCTCGCGATGGCGATGGCGGCGCTCGGCATGACGACGCATCTGCGCGCGGTGCGGGACGCCGGCCCGAAGCCGCTGCTGCTCGGCGGCTTGATTTTCCTCTGGTTGATCGTGGGCGGCGGCGCGATCAATTGGAGCGTCTTGAAGCTGCTCCAGTTGCACTGAAGCGCCGGGGCGCGCAACGACGCCGCGACGGGGAAGTCCCCTGATGCCCCTCCCTCTCGCGCCTAAGGCGCTTTCGCCGGCGGACAGCGGCCCCGCTTGGGGCGTGTCGCAGGTTCGCTCGGAGCGCAAAACGTCGCATACAAAACTTCCATGATCTGCAGCGCCGGGCCGGGGGCGATTGTGTAGTAGATGGTCTGCGACCGGCGGGTCGTGGTAACCAGTCCGGCGTCGCGCAGGACGCTCAAGTGCTGCGATAACGCCGACTGGCTGAGCGGCACGCGCTCATTGATGTCCCCCACGGACAACGAGCCCTCCAGCAGCGCGCACAGGACCAGCAGACGCTGATCGTTCGCGAGCGCCTTCAAAAAGGCCGCCGCCTCGGTCGCATGTTCACGGACCTGCGCCATTCCCGGCATGGGTCGCCCGCGCTTTGTCGGACCTGCTGGCTCAACCGTCATGAAAACCTCGTGCGAACACCATCACGTTATTCGGTAATTGCTAATTTAGCATTTGTCGATATAATACGCCAACCATCGTCCATCAGCCCTTCCTATTGCACGCGGAGAATCGCCATGAGTATCGAGCGCTGGGTCATGAGATTTGCAGGCACCGTCGTCCTGGCGAGCCTGCTTCTCGCCCACTTCGTAAACCCGAATTGGCTTTGGTTGACCGCCTTCGTCGGCGCCAATTTGCTGCAATCATCGTTCACCGGCTTCTGTCCCCTGGCGATTCTTTTGAAGAAGCTCGGGATCCAACCCGGCCACGCATTTTCCTGAGCCCCTCGTGCGAACGCAACTCCTGAATCGGGCGTCCCTGCGGGTCATCTTTCCCGTGTTGTGCCTGTGCGCCGCGGGTTGCGCCAAGACCCCGGCTCCCGCTGCGCGATCCCCTGCACCGGCTTTGGCGAGTGCCGTCGTGGAACAGGCGAAGACCCCCCTCGAACGGGATGTGGACGGCACCATCGAAGCGGTCAATCAAGCCACGGTGTCGGCGCAGACCAGCGGCCGGGTGGTGCAGATTCTGTACGACGTGGATGACGTAGTCCCGGCGGGAGCGGTCATCGTACGACTCCAGGGGACGGAGCAGCGGGCGAGCCTGCAGGCCGCGCAGGCTGCGTTCACCGAGGCGCATGCCCGCGATGAGGAGGCGGCGACCAGCTACCAGCGCATCGCCGATCTGTTTCAGCGGCGGGTGGTTTCCAAAGCCCAGCTCGATCAAGCCACGGCGAACCGCGATGCGGCTGCCGGCCGTTTGGCCGCCGCGCAGGCCGGCATCACCGCGGCTCGCGAGGGTGTGGGCTATACGGAGATTCGCGCCCCCTATGGCGGCGTCGTCACGAAGCGGCTGGTGCAGGTCGGCGAAACCGTGAGCCCCGGAACGCCCCTGATGACCGGTTTGTCGCTGCGCGACCTGCGCGTCGATACGACGATCCCGCAAAGCATCGTCATGCAAGTGCGCACGCTCAAGCAGGCCGCCGTCTATGTGGGAGACCGGCGGATCGAGGCGACCAAGATCACCATCTTCCCCGAGGCCGCCACCCCCACGAGCAGCTTTCGCGCTCGCCTGGATCTGCCTCCCGCCGCCCTGGATCTCGCGCCCGGCATGTACGTCAAAGTGGGCCTCGTGATCGGTCAGGCCGAGCGGCTGCTGGTGCCGGCAGCGGCCCTCATCGAGCGCAGCGAAGTGACGGGTGTTTACGTGCTTGACGGGAAAGGCGGGGTGTCGCTTCGGTACGTGCGCCCCGGCCACCGCTTCGGGGACAAGATCGAGATCCTTTCCGGGCTCGCGGCCGGCGAACGTATCGCCCTCGATCCGGTGGCCGCCACCGCACGCCTGGAGTCGGCGGAGACTTCGAAGTGACGCAGCCCCTGGGGCTCAGCGGCCGGCTTGCGCGGTTCTTCCTCGAGAACCAGCTGACTCCGCTCCTCGCATTGACGGCGTTGCTGATGGGCGTCTTCGCGGTTCTCGTGACGCCCCGGGAAGAGGAGCCTCAGATCAACGTCACCTTCGCGAACATACTGATTCCCTTCCCCGGCGCAAGCTCCGAGCAGGTCGAGAATCTGGTGTCTACTCCGATGGAGAAGGTGCTGGGCGAGATCTCCGGCGTCAAGCACATCTATTCGGTCTCGCGTCCCGGACTTTCGGTGCTGACGGTTCAATACCAGGTGGGCGTCCACCGCAATGACGCCATCGTACGGCTGTACAACGCGGTCTATTCGAACCAGGACTGGCGGCCGGCCGGCGTCGGAATCGGACAGCCGCTGATAAAACCCAAGGGCATCGACGATGTGCCGATCGTCACTTTGACCCTGTGGAGCCGCGATCCCGCGCTCGGGGCCCACGAGCTCGGTCAGATCGCGCGCTCGACCATGAGCGAGCTCAAACGCGTACCCGGCACACGCAACGTCTATTCGGTGGGCGACAACGAGCCCCTCGTGCGCGTCGAATTGGACCCGGCGCGTCTGACGGCGGCAGGTCTCACCGTCGCCGATCTCACGGCTGCACTGCAGGCGGCCAACCTCGTTCGGCAGGCGGGCGGGGTGTTGAATGGCGATGTCCTCTCGCCCGTGCAGGCGGGACAGTTCCTCGCCAGCCGGGACGACATCGGCGGACTGATCGTTTCGGCACGGGACGGCAAACCCGTCTATCTGGACGACGTTGCGACCGTCACCGACTCGCCCGGCTTGCCGAGCCACTATGCGTGGTTCGGCACCGGAGCCGCGGATGCCAGGCGGGGCATCGCGCCGGTGGCCCAAGCCGCCGCCGTGACGCTCGCGATCGCCAAGAAGCCGGGTACCAATGCGATCGATGTGGCCACGGCCGTGATCGAGCGGGTCGATCAGCTGAAGGGAATCACGATCCCCGCGGGCGTCGAGGTGACGGTGACCCGCAACTACGGCGTGACCGCGAACGACAAGGCGACCAAGCTGATCGAGAAACTGCTGTTCGCGACGACATCCGTCGTCCTTCTCGTGCTGCTCGCGGTCGGCAAGCGCGAGGCGGTCGTCGTGGGGACCGCGGTGATCGTCACCCTGGCCGCGACATTGTTCGCATCGTGGGCCTGGGGATTCACGATCAATCGGGTCTCGCTGTTCGCGCTGATTTTCTCGATCGGCATTCTGGTCGACGATGCGATCGTGATCGTGGAGAACGTGCACCGGCACCTGCGAACGGACAAGGGCAGCCTCGCGGAAATAATTCCCATGGCGGTCGACGAGGTGGGAGGCCCCACCATCCTGGCGACGTTCACGGTGATTGCCGCGTTGCTGCCGATGGCCTTCGTCTCGGGCCTCATGGGTCCGTACATGGGTCCGATCCCTATCAACGCGAGCATGGGAATGTTGATTTCGCTCGCAATGGCGCTGATTTTCACGCCCTGGATGTGCCGCAAGCTCTTCGCCAACGAGCGGCACGACACGCAGGCCGAGGCGCGCATCGAGGACAGCTCGCATCGATTCTTCGTCCGCCTCCTGACCCCCTTCCTGGCCGGCGGCGACGCCCGCAAGCGGCGCCATCGGCTCTACCTCGGCACCGTGGGCGCGATTGTCGTCGCGGTGCTGCTCGCCGTATTCCAACTCGTCGTCTTGAAGATGCTGCCCTTCGACAACAAGTCGGAGTTCCAGGTCGTGGTCAACATGCCCGATGGCACGCCGGTCGAGGGCACGGCGCGAGTTCTGACCGGATTGGCCGCCATCGTGCGCCAGGTGCCGGAAGTGACCGATTATCAAGCCTATGCCGGAACGGCGGCGCCGATCAATTTCAACGGCCTGGTGCGCCAGTACTTCCTGCGCAGCGACGCCAACCAGGGCGACCTGCAGGTGAACCTCGTCGACAAGAGCCATCGCAGCCGGAAGAGCCACGAGATCGCGCGGGCGATTCGCCCTGCCCTCGCGGCCGAGGGCAGGCGGCTGGGTGCCGCATCGGTGCAGGTGGTGGAGGTCCCGCCGGGTCCCCCGGTCCAGGCACCCCTGGTCGCTGAGATTTACGGACCCACCTATGCCGGCCAGGAGCAGGTCGGGCACGCCCTGCGAACGATGTTCGACACGACCAAGGACATCGTCGACACCGATGACACCTTGAGCGCCCCCGCGCACCGCCTCGTGGTCTCCCTCGACCGCGCCAAATCAGCGCTGTTGGGTGTTTCCCAGGCGCAGGTCACGGATGCGCTCGCCACGGCAGTCGGGGGTCAGGATGCGACGTTCATCCATGCCGGTCGCGAGCGCGATCCGATCGCCGTGCGGCTCGAATTGGGCTCGGCCGACAAACGCGGTCTCGAGCAGGCGCTGGCCCTTCCCGTGCGCGCGGCGGACGGCGCGCTCGTACCCCTGTCCGAAGTCGTCAGCGTTTCCGAGGCCCCCTGGGACTCCACCATCTACCACAAGGATCTGTTGCCCGTGGTGTTCGTCACGGGCGACATGGCGGGCCGGCTCGACAGCCCACTCTATGGAATGTTCAGCCTGGTCTCCCAGATCAATGACAAGCCACCGGCCGGCAAGGTCATCACCCAGCGATTCATCAGTCCTCCCGATCGGCTGAGCGACTTCAGCATCAAGTGGGACGGAGAGTGGACGATCACGTACGAGACCTTTCGTGACATGGGCCTCGCCTACGCGGTCGGCCTCGTGTTCATCTATCTGCTGGTCGTCGCCCAGTTCCGCTCCTACGCGGTGCCGCTGATCATCATGGCGCCGATCCCGCTCACCATCATCGGTGTCATGCCGGGACATGCATTGCTCGGCGCCAACTTCACCGCGACCTCCATGATCGGCATGATCGCCCTCGCCGGCATCATCGTGCGCAACTCGATCCTGCTGGTCGATTTCATCAATCAGGAGATCGCGGCGGGCCAACCGCTTGCCGAGGCCGTGATCCGGGCCGCGAGCATACGGGCGCGCCCGATCATCCTGACCGGCCTTGCGGCCATGATCGGCGCTTTCTTCATACTCGATGACCCCATTTTCAACGGTCTCGCCATCTCGCTGATCTTCGGCATCCTGGTGTCGACCGCGCTCACGTTGCTGCTGATACCACTGCTCTATTTTGGCTACATACGGCGCTCCCGCGAGGGCGTCCATTAAGGGGAGTTTCTCATGGCACATGTCATCGTCATCGGCGCCGGTTTGGGCGGCATACCCGCCGCCTTCGATCTGCGCAAGCATTTGAGCAAGGACCACCGGGTCACCTTGATCGGAGCGCGGCCTTACTTCGAATTCACCCCCTCGAATCCGTGGATCGCGGTGGGTTGGCGGACCCCGAAGGAAACCCAGGTGCCGATGCAGACCCCGCTCGACAACAAGGGCGTCGAGTGGCGCATCAATACGGTCACCCAGATCGATGCGAGCAACTCCAGGCTCACCCTCGACGATGGCAAGGAGCTCAGCTTCGACTATCTGGTCATCGCGACGGGACCGCGACTCGCCTTCGAGGAGGTGCCCGGGCTGGGGCCCGAGGGCTTCACCCAGTCGGTGTGCAGCCAGGACCACTCGCTGCAGGCCTGGGCGAAATATCAGGAGTTCCTGAAGAATCCCGGACCCATCATCGTCGGCGCCGCCCCCGGCGCGAGTTGCTTCGGCCCCGCTTACGAAACCGCCATGGTGATCGATGCCGACCTGCGCAGACGCAGGATCCGCGACCGCGTCCCGATGACCTACGTGACCAGCGAACCCTATATCGGCCACATGGGTCTCGGGGGGGTCGGCGACAGCAAAGGCCTGATGGAATCGGAGCTGCGGGAACGGCATATCAAATGGATCACCAACGCCAGGATGACCTCGGTGACCGCGAACGAGATGACCGTCCAGGAGCTCAACGAGGACGGCGCCATCAAGAAGGAGCACAAATTGCCGTTCGCCTACAGCGCGGTGATCCCGGCGTTCAAAGGTGTCGACGCGGTCGCCGCGGTGCCGGGACTCTGCAATCCCCGCGGCTTCGTGCTCATCGACAAACATCAACGCAATCCGACCTACCGGAACATCTATTCCGTCGGCGTTTGTGTCGCGATCCCGCCGGTCGAGGTCACACCCGTGCCGACGGGCGCCCCGAAGACGGGCTACATGATCGAATCCATGGTCTCCGCGACGGCGGCCAACATTGCCGCGGAAATTGCCGGAAGGCCGGCCGATCACGAGGCGACCTGGAATGCAATCTGTCTCGCCGATTTCGGCGACACGGGTGCGGCCTTCGTGGCTCTGCCGCAGATTCCGCCGCGCAACGTGACCTGGTCCAGGAAGGGAAAATGGGTCCATTTGGCGAAGATCGCCTTCGAAAAATACTTCATGCGCAAGGTGCGCACCGGCTCGCTCACACCGGTCTACGAGACCTATGTCTTGAAGGCGATAGGAATCGTGTCCCTGAAGAAGCGCGCCTGATGCCGGCCGGAGACTCGAGATGAGCAATCGCAAGCACGCCGAACGGCCTGTCCTGCGCCCTTGCGCCGGCGTACTCGTATTGGCGCTATTGGGGCTGGCCCAGGCCGCCGGCGCCGAATCCCTCAAGGACGCATGGGCGATGGCGCTGCAGTCCGACGGCACGGTGGCCGCGGCGCGCAGCGATCGGGAGGCCGCCGATGCCGACGAAAGCGCAGCGATCCGGCAGCGCTGGCCGGCCCTCGATCTCACCGGATCGTATACTCAATTCGGCAACGCACCGACGCTCGACATCTCGACGCCCACCGGGCAGCTTCAGGCGCCGATTTGGCGTCACGACGGCTACAGCATGGCGGGGGCAAGCCTATCCGTGCCGCTTTGGACATCCGGCAAGATCAGCGGCGCGATCGGCGCGGCGGCGGCGGGCGCGCGCGGCGCCGGCGCCCTGGAAGTGAGCAGCACCGCCGACCTGAAACTCGCGGTGGCCGAATCCTACATCGCGGTGTTTCGCGCGCGCCGCGCGCTCGATGTCGCCGAGTCGAACGTCGCCAGCCTGAAGGCGCATGCGGATGACGTTCAAACGATGTATGACAAGCAGGCGGTGGCGCAAGCGGACGTGCTCGCGGCCCAGGTGGCGCTCGCCAACGCAACGCAATCAAGGCTCCGGGCCGCCAATGCGCTGCGAATAGCCGATGCCGCTTATAACCGATGGGTCGGACAGCCGCTCGATCGAACCCCGGACCTCGAGGAGCCTGCGGCGATGCAGTCCTCGGCCTCCTCCGATCCGCTCGATGTCCTGATCGCCGAGGCGTTGGAGCATCGCCCGGAACTCGAGGCGGTGCGAGCGCAGCAGGAAGGTCTCGAGCAAGCCGCACGATCGGAGCGGGCGCAGGCGCTGCCGCAAATCGTCCTGCAGGCCGGCTACAACCACCTCGACAACGAAATCCTCGACCATCAGAACTTCGCTTCCATCGGGGTCGGCTTCCAATGGCGTCTGTTCGACAGCGGCCAATTGCAGGCACGAACCCACGCATTGCAGAGCCGCGCGCACGCCGCGGAACAGCGGCTCGCGGAAATGCGCTCGAGGGTGCGGCTCGATGTCGAGAGCGCCTTCTACAACCGGGAAGATGCCGCTGCCCGGGTACACGCCGCGTATGCCGCAGTCGCGCAATCGGAGGAGAATGTACGAATCGCGAGAGAACTCTACGGCACCGGGTTGGGCACCAACAATCAAGTGCTCGACGCCGAGACCCTGCGGGTCGGCGCGCTGACCAACCGCGATGACGCGATGTTCGACGCGCTCGTCGCCGACTATCGGCTGCAACGGGCGGTTGGGTCCTTGTAGGTCGACCTGCGGCGTCGCACGCCCCGGCTGCGCACGTTATTTCCCTCAGCTGGAACCTATTTCCTCAGCTGGAACCGAATGCCCAGCGGATAGCAGGAATTCACCGGGTGCCCGTCCTCGGTCGTCGCACGATAATGCCCCGAGGCGGCTCTCGCCAACTTCAGGGCGCCTTGATCGAGCCGCTCGCTTCCGCTGCTCCTCACCGTGGTTGGATCGGTGAGAAGCCTGCCTTTTCGATCGACGCAGACCAGCACGGTGGACATGCCCTCCTCTTCCAGGTGAATCGAAAGGGACGGATAGAAATCAGCCGTGTCTGGAAATCCCGCGCCCGGACCGCCTGCGACTCGCTGAACCACATGAACCGCTGCTTCTTGAGGCAGCTGCGGCAATTGGGGTTGCGGCTTCTCTGCGACTTGTGGCACCAGATCCCTTTCGATATCGACATTTGGTGGAACATACACAACGAGCTTCTGCACCTCGATCACCGAGGTCTTCAACTTCGTCACCGGCGGTAGGAGCGGCGGCAACGTCCGCGGCGGGACGGGTTTCAGCACTCGATTTTGCAGATCCTGGGGTGTCGCCAACCGGTGCGTGTGCGAGAGCGACGTAATCACCCCGTAGAACAGCGCGGCGTGCAGCCCCGCAACCAGGAACAGCGTGCCTGAGCGCATCGAAAAGGAGCCGAGTTTTCGATCGGCGAGCGCGATGAAGCCCCTAGCTTGCACCGCGGAACTCGCCGCTGCGACCCGGGCTCGCGGGTAATCACTGACAATCACCATGCTCGCCCAGCAGCAGCCGATCGCAAAGCTCAGTCTCGACCACGCGGAGCGTCGGGACACAAGATCCGCGAGCCATTCCTCTTCGAGCCTGGAAGACAAAGATTCGGGAGCCCGGTGGGCGGCATGACGGATCAGCCAACCTGTCATGCCCTCCAAACCGATTGGCGTCGGTCGCTCGTTACGCTGCGTCATGCGAGTACCCCCCTGTTGAAGCTTGCGAACACTTCACTGGCGCGTTTCAAGCCGGTTGAGGTCAATCGGTAAAGCCGGCGGCGCGGCCTGCCCAAACTCGAAGGATCGGTGGCTTCCCACTGGCTCACAAACCAGCCCGCGGATTCGAGTCGAATCAAAATGGGATACAGGGTTCCGGATGCGATACCGCAGCGTTGATGCACTTCTGCGCCCGCCAACTGAGCTGTCGGGTTCTCCAGGAAGGCTTCCAGTACCCGAAGCGTCTGCAGCGAGATCCGTACGGGAATGTCCACGCCTTTCTTACCCATGGTTGTAAGTCTACATAGGGTAGGCGATCAAAGCAAATTTGGCTCGCGGGACGTGGCAGAGGTGCCGTGCCGGTGGGAGGGCCGCAGGCTCAGTCCCGTCGGTAGTCACCCTCTATCATCCGCCGGAACGCTGACGACTGCCCATCGCGCAGCTCGTCGGGAAGCAGATCCGGGGGCAGATCTTGATAGCACACCGGTCGCAGAAAGCGCTCGATGGCCAATGTACCCACCGAAGTGGTGCGTGCGTCCGAAGTCGCAGGGTAAGGGCCTCCGTGCACCATCGCGGCCGCAACCTCGACGCCCGTCGGCCAGCCATTGACCAGCACTCGCCCGACTTTTCGTTCGAGCAGCGGAATAAGCGATTTCGCGAACGGATAGTCGGCCCGATCAACGTGCAATGTGCCGGTCAGCTGCCCTTCGAGCTTTCGCAACACCCGCACCAGCTCCGCCTCACTCGCGCATCGGATGATCAATGAGCTTGGTCCGAAGACTTCCTCTGCCAGGTGTTCGACGTTCAGAAAGTCTGCGGCCCGCACGCTGAACAGCGCAGCGACGGCGGCGCCACCGCCCTCCCTTCCACGCCGGAGTTGCGTGACCGGCGAGTTGGCGCACAAGCGCTCCACACCCCGGTCGAAGTTCGCCTGAATGGCTTGCGTCAGCATCGGCGCGCTCGGCACGTTGGCCACCGCCTCACCGGCCGCGGCAATGAACTGCTCAGCCTCTGGCGAGTCGATGAGGATCACCAGACCTGGCTTGGTGCAGAACTGTCCCACGCCCAGGGTGAGCGAGGCGACGAATGCCGAAGCGAGCATGGAACCACGTGTTCTCAAGGCGCCCGGCAGGATAACGACCGGGTTGATGCTGCTCATCTCCGCATAAACTGGAATCGGCACCAGGCGGCGCGCGGCCAGCCCAAGGAGCGCGAGGCCGCCCTGGCGCGAGCCCGTAAACCCCACCGCCTGAATCGACGGATGGCTCACCAACGCCGCGCCGAGTTCGTTGCCCGGCCCGCTCAGATGCGAATATATTCCTGGAGGAAGCCCCGACTCCGCGACCGCATCGGCGATTGCGCCCGCGACCAGCTCGGATGTCCCTGGGTGGGCCGGGTGAGCCTTGACCACGACTGGACATCCCGCAGCGAGTGCCGAGGCCACATCCCCGCCGCCCGCGGAAAACGCGAGCGGGAAGTTGCTGGCGCCAAATACGGCGACCGGGCCCAGGGGAATCCTCCGCTGCCGCAGGTCGCTGCGAGGTAGCGGCTTACGGTCAGGCTGGGCGCGATCGATCCGCAGGCCAAGCCAATCGCCTTGCCGGACGACTCCGGCGAACAGGTTCAGCTGGTTCATCGTGCGGCCCCGCTCGGTCTCGAGCCGGCCGCGGGCCAGGCCGGTTTCCGCACCTGCCCGTTGCAGCAGTTCATCGCCGAGCTTGCCGATGTTTGCCGCACAGCTCTCGAGGAAAGAAGCCCGTTTCTCGAGCGACGCGGCTCGAAATTGCTCGAAAGCTTCCTCCGCGAGAGTGCAGGCAAGCGCCACGTGCTCTTGGGTCGCAATGGAGAATTCGCCGGCGAGGGGTTGGCGAGTGGCGGCATCGACTGCGACAAAGATCGACGGGGTGGTTACCCGCTCCGAACCGATAAACAGCTGTCCCCGGATAGGCATATTCTCATCCGCCCCTTTGTTGAAAGTATCGAAGTCCCCTCAGGGGGCTGCAGTGGCGGCAGCTCGCGGTCGCCGATGAGCAATTCGATGAATCATGGCGGACGCCATGCCTGCACCCGGTGCTCCTGAATGCCGAGTTTGCAGCTGCCGAGCCGCATGAAATCTCCCTCCGCGAGATAGACGGGCTGCGGCTTCTGGCCCATGCCGACCCCGGCGGGTGTGCCGGTGGTCACGATATCGCCCGGCTCCAGCGTCATGAAGGCGCTTACATATGCGATGAGCTCCGCCACGCTGAAGATCATGTCGCGCGAGCAGCCGTCCTGATAGCGATGGCCGTTCACCTCGAGCCACAGGTCGACCTCCTGGGGATCGGGAATCTCGTCGGCGGTGACGAGCCAGGGACCGACCGGCCCGAACGTGTCGCAACCTTTCCCCTTGTCCCACGTACCGCCCCGGTCGTTTTGATACTCACGTTCGGACAGATCGTTGACCAATACATAGCCCGCGACATGTTCCAGCGCGCGTCGTGTCTCCACGTATCGCGCAGTCGATCCGATGACCGCTCCCAGCTCTACCTCCCAATCCGTCCTGATCGATCCCGGCGGCAAGACCACGGCATCGCTCGGGCCGGTAATGCAGCTCACGGCCTTGGTAAACATCGAAGGCTCCGGCGGGAGTGGTCGGTTCGCTTCCCGTGCGAATCCCCTGTAATTGAGCCCGATGCCGATGAACTTACGGCTGCCGACGAGGGGAACGCCGAGACGCACCCCCGCTCCCACCGGGGCCAGCCGGGCAGCATCCAAGGTCGCGAGCTGTGACAAGGAGGATGGGGCTAGCTGCGGCGGCGTCCAATCGTCGATCACGCCGGACAAATCGCGAAGGATTCCGGCCCCATCGATGAGCCCCGGGCGCTCTGCGCCGCGTTCTCCATAGCGCACCGCCCTCAATGGGCAATCCTCCATAGGGCGACGAGATCCGCGATGAATACGCGGATCGGAACACCCGCCGCTGCCCCGAGCGCGGCGGCGGTTCGATTCACATGCGACAGCACACCGTGTTCGTAGATCGAGCGCGCATTACCGATCTCCGCGCTTTCGGCGGAAGCGGTACCGGCGGCGATTCCGCGCTCATCCAGCGTCGGCAGGCGGGCGATGCCCGCGCCATCCAACCCCACGCCCGCGTCGCTGAAGAAAATCGCGCGCACATCCGGTCCCACCACATCATCCGGCCGGCCCCGAAACAGCGCCGCATGCGATCCCGTGACGACGATGCTGCCGGCATCGCCCGGCTCGAGCAGGGGCGCCGCATCCAAGCAGATCACCGGGGGCTCGCCGGTTCGGTGGCTGATCACATGCCGTTTGCCCCCTTCGATCGGCGGCATGGGGACGTCGATTACCGGAGCGGCACGGAGTCGTTCGGCGCACTGACGCACCGTTTCTCCCGGCACGCAGCCATGGGACGCCGCGGCGCGATTCACGTGGCTGATCACACCGTGCGCGAGCATGTGATCGCCGTCGCCGATGTGGCAGGAGCGTGCATCGGCGGTCGCGGCCGCCAAACCGACACGATCCAGGTATGCCAGGCCGCGGATACCGGCTCCCTCCTTGCCGACGCCGGCATCGTTCAGGATGACGCCGCGGATGCCCCACTTGCCGGCATGGTAGGCGTTGTATTCGCCTCCATACGAGCCTGAGACCAGCACATTGCCTCGTGTCTCGCCCGTGGCCGTCGCACTGCTCGGTGCGGTTCGGATCGAGACACCCTCGCTCATCGAGATCCAGTCAGGGAAGCGGCAGCCGGTCGTGAAGACGCGGGGCGGTAAAGAAGAACGGGCAACCCGCAGAGAAAGGCGACGACCGCCATCACCGGAAACGCACGATGCAACCCGAACAAGCCCTCGAAAAGCCCCGCGACCAGAGGGTTGATCGCCGCGCCGAAAAACATGAACGCGAACAAAAGTCCCGCCGCCCGGCCGTGATACACCGGAGGCGATATCTCGACGCCGTGATCGAACACGTAGGTGTTGTAGATGCCGGTACCGAACCCGGCCAGCGCCGCGGCGACGCAAAAGAGCGTCATTCCCTGGACGAGGCCCATGGCCGCGATGCCGATGAGCCCGCATGCGAGACCGCCCATGAAGGTCGCCCGCTTGCCGAAGCGGATCTTGAAGCTAGCGAAGCTCATGGCGCTCACCGCGGCGAACACGAAGTTGACGCCAAGTACGATGGAGACAAGATGCGCCGAGCCCTCGCCGTTATCCACCATCGCGAAAGGCAGCTGCGCCATCGGAATGACGGTGAGAATGCCCATCAAGGTCGTCAAGGCACAGACCGGGGCGACGGTACGGCCGAAACCGACGGGCTTCACGGTTTGCGCAAGAGACGCCACGCCGTCCGCGTCGCCGGGAGCTTCAGTTGACTCGCGCGCGGGACGGATCTGCCGAACGCCCAAGATCGTCATGAGCAGCAGCACGAGCGCGAACGCCGCATACAATAGAAATGCTCCGCGCCAGCCGGTGATGCCGACCAGGGCGCCCACGATGAACACCGCACACACGTTCACGATCTGCGAGGTGGCCTGCTGCAGCCCGATGACCCGCGAGCGTGCCGCGCCCGAGAACGTTGCCGCCGTCAGCGCGAGCGCAGCGGTACTGAAGAACACGCCGCCCATGCCCAACGCGAAACGGCTCGCGCCCATGGACCAGGCCGAGGAGAGAAACCCCCCGAGCACCCCGAAAGCACCGTACATGACGAGCGAGGTCAGGGTGAAGGCCCGAATCCCGAAGCGCTCCAGCAGCCGTCCGCTGAACATGCCCCCCACGATCATGCCGAATCCCGCCACCGACACGACCAGCTGCGCGGCGTGGGCGCCTCCCAGGCGAGCGGCGAGTTCCGGCAAGATCGGTGGCATTGCTGCAAGCGTAAGGCCCACCGCCGCGTTCGGCGCGATCATCACCGCATAGGCACACCAAAAGCGCCAATCGCGGACGGGTGACGGGATCCCCTGAGACGTGTCGCTCATGACCGCATCCGGGGCGCGCTCACCAATTGATGCCGAAACGGGCACCGTAGGTGCGCGGCGGCAATACCCAGTAGACGCCGCCGATGGTACCCGCCCCCACATAGGCGCCGGGGCCGATGACGGCACTGTTCTCGAGATTACGGCCCCAGAGCGCCGCGTACCACTTGCCGCTCTGCGCCCGGTAGGTCAAGTTTGCATCGGTCATGGTGAATGCCGGTTGGTGGGTCGTCGGCGCATGATTGAAGGTGCCCCAGAAGCCGTTCTCGTAGTGAGTATCGGCGTTCAACTCCAAGCTTGCCCCGCCCGGAATGGTCCAGGTGTGCCGATAGCCAAAATCGGCCACGATGTCCGGCGCCTCGATCAGCTGCAATCCGCCGTAGTTGACCGGCGGCTCTCCAACCACGAAGTCGATCGCGCGCGCATGATTGTAGTTTGCGTTCAGCTGAATCTGATCGCTCGGCGTGATCAGGTATTTGATGTCGAGCTCATCGCCATAGATCTCGGTCTTGTCGGCATTGTAGAAGGCATTCCCGTAGTGCGCCGGGTTGTCGTCGAACGGCGCAATCAGCAGGTTTTTGTAATTGTAGAAATACACCTCGTTGTTGATTTCGAGGGTGTTGTCGAGGAAACGGAATTTGGTGCCGGTGGAATATGACGTGAGAGTCGAGGGTTGCACCAGCGGCGCGGGTCCGACATTTTCCTTCCCCAACAGACCCGAGGTGTTGTAGTACTGATACGCGCCGTTATCGTAGCCGGTTTGCACGGTCGCATACCATAAGCCGTTCGCACCTATATCCGCCTCCACCCCTGCTTTCCAATCGAGCCTCGGCCAGGTGTGCGCAAACGTGAAGTACACGCCCTCGCCGCCCCCCGCCGAGCAGTTGCAGCCATTGGCATCCTTGTTGTTCTCCGAATAGCGCAGGCCGCCGGTCAGGCGGAAGGAATCGGTGATCGAATAAGTCAGCTGGCCAAAGGCAGCGTAGGTTCGGTCCTCGTTCCAGATCTGGGGGTTGCCGTCGATCTGCTCCAGGTTCTCGAGCAGCGTATTGTTCACGCTGAAATATTGGTACTCCTTGCTCTGGTACCAGTAAAGGCCGGCGTTCCACTTGAACGGTTTCTCCGAATCACTGGTGATGCGCAGCTCATCGCTGTACTGATGCGTCGCGATCAGCTGCCAGTTCGGGAACGGGCTGAAGTATTGAAGCGTCGTGCCGTAATCGACCAGGGCACCGGGAATCATGGTGAGCGTCGCGCCCGGCAAATGCCAGTCGAACTGACCGCCGAACAGGTTGGTGCGAAAATCCTGGAACTGCTGCCCAATGTAAAACGGATCGCAGGTCGGATTGGCGCCGAGCGGCGCACCCGCGCCCGAAGGGGTGCACAGATAATCGTTCCACGGATTTTTCGGGTCGGCGAACTGGTGATTGCCGGTCAAGGTGACGGTGTTGGCCGGCTGCCCACCCGTGTGGTTGTAGCTGTACCAGAGATAGCCCGTGAAGTCCTTGTTCGGCTCGTAGAGTGCCGACACGCGGGCGCCGAGCTCATCCTCCGCATCCGCGCCGCTTGTCTGATAGCCGTCATGGACCGCATCATCGAAGGCCGCCCGCACGTAGAACGTGTCGGACAGCGGCATGTTCTCCACGGCAAACACATGCTTGAGATCGTAATTGCCGGTCTCGAACATCGCCGAGCCGCCCTCCTTGCTCACCGGCCGATTGTCCACCACGCTCACGATGCCGCCCGCGGCGCTCGTGCCATACAATGTGCTTTGCGGGCCCGGCAACACCTCCACGGCGCTTACATCGAAAAGATTGTTTCCGGTCACTTCGCGCGGCAGGTTGATGCCGTTCTCGGTCATCGCCGACAACGGATCGATCGACGCCCGATCCTGCTCCGCACCGATGCCGCGAATGTACAGGTGGGTCGTGCCGCTGATCTGGCCGAACTTGACCGACGGGAAGATCGCGGTCGCCTGGCTGATGTCCTCGATCCCGCGGGTGGTCAGATCATCGCCCGAAACTACGGAAATCGTGACCGGCGCCTTTTCCAGGTTCTCCGAACGCTTTTCCGCCGTCACCACCACCTCCTCGAGCTGAGTCGACGGCTCGCTCGATGGCGTGCTTTCGTCCGCCGTGTAGCCACGCTCGTTGATTCCGAGGCATAACAAGAGCGCCGACAGTGCGCTCGCGCGTCGCAGTTTCTGCATTTGATTTCTCTCCCCGCTAGCCAAAATGACTATCAGCCATACTCCAAGACATGGAATCCGCCGTTGTAATCCGTGACGTACAGCTTCATATCGGCCGTCACGTACACGTCGGCGCTATGTGTAATGCGTTTGATGCCCGGTCGCGGATCGATGAGACGCCGGGGCGCCGGCGGCACGTAATAAGCGATCTCTGCGGGCCTGAACGGGTCTTGGATGTCATACATCCGGACGCCCGCGCTTTGAAAAGTGGCGATGACGATTCTGTCGCTGACAAAGCCGTCGGGCCGGTTCTCCCACAAATTGTGGGGCCCGAACGTGCCGCCTTGGCCGACGAAGTCGTGCTCCGCGGGCAACGGCATGGTTGCGAACGGCACGGGATTCTCCTTGTGCCTTACATCCATGACCCAGATGTATTTTTGCGGCTCGACCGAGATGTCGGCCATGGCCTCGTCCGCAACGAGCACCAGATCGCGTTTGGGCAGCGGCAACGTGGTGTGGGTCGATCCGCCGAATGGAGGACTCAAGTTGCGCTGGCCGACGAACTTGGGCGCTGCCGGATCCGAGACATCGAGTATCACCATGCCCCCGCCGCGCCACGCCCCGTAGGCGTACCCGTCGGCGATCACTGGATGATGCAGCGCGACCCGTTCGGTCCACGTGTTGGTCTCTCCGCCCGCCTGCCACATGCCGGGGATCCACCAGCGTCCCACTTCCACCGGCCGCGCGGGCACGGCCATGTCGATGCAGATGAAAATATGGTCCGTGAAGCCATCGAGCAGCGCGGAGGCATAGGCATAGCGTTCTCCGCTCCACCAAATACGATGCAGGCCCAATCCCTCCACCGACATGAAACCGATGGCGCGCGGATTGGCAGGATCGGAAATGTCATAGACGCGTAGTCCCGCCGAGCAGTCGGGATCGCGCCATCGGGCCTTCGGTTGGTGGGCAATGAAATTGAATTCTTCCGCGACCAGCAGGAGTTCGCCGAAGGTCTGAAAATGCAGAGACCATGAACGCGGGTGAACGCCGATGAAATTGACGGGTT
Organism: uncultured Gammaproteobacteria bacterium; assembly: GCA_963736185.1. Lineage (GTDB taxonomy): Bacteria > Pseudomonadota > Gammaproteobacteria > Steroidobacterales > Steroidobacteraceae > Bog-1198. The sequence continues at coordinate 125,057 of CAVTNZ010000085.1, forward strand.
CCGGGTGGCGCGGGTCCCGGACGTCAATGACCGTCGCACCGCCACCACTGAAGGGATGACCGACGAACGCAAAACCCTTGTTGACCATCACTTGCACGCCGTCCGACCGGCCACCGAGGTCCGAGTGACCAAGCGGGCTGATGCGATGGGCACCTTGCGCGTTCATAGAGGTCGCCATACTCCCCAAAGCAAAACTTTAGTAGTCTCATTCATTGAGACATGTGTCCACTGTATAAGACTACGTTGACGCGGCTGCCACGTCAACGAGGATTTGAGGTTACGAGGCGAGCGGGTGAATGACGTTGCGCAAGGGCAGCGCAAAGCGCAGGCGATGGAGGTTGTCCGCGATCACCGCATAGCGGCGCGCAAACAGCTCCTCCGTCCATGCCGAGGCATGCGGGGTGCAACGGACGTTATGCAGCTGGTGGAAGGGGAACCGAGACGGCCGCGCCGCAGGCGTTTCCGGAGCCGGGTATTGATACCAAACGTCGAGCGTCGCGCCAGCCAGCCGGCCGCTCTCCAATGCAAGGAATAGAGGCTCTTCCTCGATCACTTGGGCGCGGGCGACATTGATGATGACGGCGCTCGGCCTCATCAGGGCGAGCTCGGAGGCACCGATCAATCCACGCGTTTGCGGCGTCAACGGGCACGCAATCACCAGATAATCGACAGCCGGCAGCAGGTCATGGAGAGCCGCCACCGGCGATGACCAGTCCGCACCAGGAGCTCGGCCGCTGGCCGACACCGCATGGACACGCATGCCGAAGGCCTTCGCCCGCAGCGCCAGCGCGCTGCCGACATGACCATAGCCCACGAGCCCGAGTGTCTTACCGTGAATCTCGCCATGGGTGCGCCTACGCGCATAGATTTCCGGCCAGCGTTCCGGGTCGAAGGTGGCACACATGGCGCAATAGTCGATCGCATGGTCGAGAATCGCCGCCAAAATGTATTCGGAGAGCGGTATCTCGTGCTCGAACACATTGCAGACGCAACAGCCCGGCGGCAGCGCGCGAAGGTCCACCTGATCGGCCAAAGGATTCCCGAGGTCAGCGTAAACGAACCGCCGTCCGTGACGTTGTCCAATCCGAAGCGGACGAGATTGATCTGTCCCATCAACTTGCTCCTCAGGCTGCAAGCAAACTCCGCGTCGGTCAGTGTGGGCAGATAACCGAATGCCGCGCTCCCCGCAATACTCAAGACGGCGTCTATTATTCCAATTTTGCTATAGAGCGCCCGGATGGATTCTGGGTTCTCCATGTCAAATGAAAATGACGAGCGCGAATGGCTCGCCGAAACGACCTCGTGCCGTCCCTGCAGAGCCTTTACCACTTCCGCTCCGATCGTACCTGTTGCACCGACCACCAGAACTTTCATGTGTACCTCCCAAACAATGTGGCCCAAAAAGACCGTTTCAGAAAACTATTGCTAACATTGCCCAAAATGTTACTGCACACCTTGGCGCTCTGCAACAGCGGCATTTTTTGAGGATTTCGTTCCTGCAATCGCATTTTTACCAACCCTTGACAATTCCCCTGCATCTCATCGTTTGAAATCAGGGTAAACTCAGACCGATGACGAATTGCATTTAAGCCGGATGGAAAGGGCATCATTCCGTGCCAACTCTAGTTGCCAGTGACAAGCGGTACGCAACATTCGTAAACCCACAATGGGTCAAGTTGCTCGATGTCCTGCAAATGAACGTCGAGTTTGTGCAATGCGAAGGCTCGCAATTGTTCCGCTCGAACGGAACGACCGCCACCCCGGGCAGGGCGATGCAGCTCGTGTTGGGCAGGCGTGGACCGCCGGCGCCCAGCACCACCGCGCCGGCCGCCACCGCGCCGCCTTCGGCGGTATCGCGCAGCCCCGCCAGCCCTGCCGCCCCGACCGGTGCGCGCGCGGCGGCGGCGAAACCAGCGATCGCCGGCAGCCCCGGGGTGCCGCCCCGACGCCCGCGCTCCTGCCCGCCGCCGGCGATCAGCGGGTGCAGCCCGGCCGACAGCGCCGGGCTCACCAGCAGCGCCCCGGCGCCCAAAGGCCCGCCCAGCTTGTGCGAGGACAACGCCATGCTGTCCGCCCCAAGGGCGGAAAAATCGACCGCCATGCGGCCGGCCGCCTGCACCGCATCGACGTGCAGAAGGGCGCCGTTCTGCTGGCACAGAAGGGCGGCCTCGGCCACCGGTTGCACCGTACCGGTCTCGTTGTTGGCCAGCATCAGGCAGACCAACGCCGGCCCGCTTTCGGCCAGCAGGCGCCGCAATGCTTCCAGGTCGGCGACCCCGTCTGCGTCCACCGCCAGCACGGCGCCACCCTGGGTGGCACCGCGCACCGCGTCGTGCTCGGTCGCGCCCACGATCAGCCGCCGCCCCACTCCCAGGGCATGCACCGCCAGCACATCGGCCTCGGTGCCACCGGAGGTGAACACCAGGTCCGCCGGCCGGCCGCCGAAACGCACCGCAATGCTCTCGCGCGCGTCTTCCAACAGGCGTCGCGCACCCCGGCCGGCGGAATGCACCGAGGAGGGGTTGCCGCCGCTGTCCAGCGCCGCCAGCACCGCCGCACGCGCCTCGGGGCGCAGCGCCTCGGAGGCGTTGGCGTCGAGATAAGTCATCTCTCCTCCGCCATCAGCAACCCGCCGGCACGCTCGCCGACCCGCTCGCCCACCACGTCGGCCAGGCTCACGGCGGACAGGAACAGCCGGATGTGCTGGCCGAGCTCGTGCCACAACTCGTGCGTGCGGCAATGCGTCTGCCCGCCGTCCGCGCCCAGCATGCAGCCGCCACCGCCGGTGCAGCGGGTGGTATGGATGGCCTCGTCCACGGCATCGACGATTTCCGCCACGCTCGACCTCGCCCGCCGGCCGCCCGAGCCGGTAGCCGCCACCGGGGCCACGCGCCGACAGCACCAAGCCGGCACGGCGCAGTCCGCCGAACAGTTGCTCGAGGTAGCACAGGCTCAGTTGCTGGCTGGCGGCGATCTGGGTCAGGGTGAGCGGGCCGTGGTGGCCGGCCTGCTCGTGGCTGGCCAGTTCGACCATGGCCATCACGGCGTAACGGGCCCGGGTGGAAAGCTGCATGGCTGCTACTCCGCTGCGCTGCGCGACGAGCCCGAAAGCTGGGCCACCCGCGCCTCGAGTTCGGTCAGTTCCGCCCGCATCTGCTCGATGTCGCGCAGCAACGGGTCGCGCACGCCCTCCGCCGGCGTGCCGTAGGCGTCGAAATGCGTCCCGAGGTCGCGCGTCGGCTTGCGCTCCACCGGGCGGGCCGGAATGCCCACCACCGTGCAGCCCGCCGGCACCGGCTCCAGCACCACGGCGTTGGAGCCGACCCGGGCATTGGCGCCGACGGTGATGTTTCCCAGCACCTTGGCGCCGGCGCCGATGATGACGTTACTGCCGATAGTCGGATGGCGCTTGCCGGGAGCCAGCGAGATGCCACCCAGCGTGACCTGGTGGTAGAGCGTGACATCATCGCCGATTTCGGTGGTTTCGCCGATCACCACGCCCATGCCGTGGTCGATGACGAGCCGCCGGCCGATGTGCGCCGCCGGATGGATCTCGATGCCGGTCAAGAATCGTCCCAGTTGGGCAAACAGCCGCGCGGGCAAATACAAATGCACTCGCCAGATCGCATGGGCCATCCGGTGCCATAAAAGAGCATGCAACCCCGGGTAGCAAAGAAACACGGTCAGCGCCGAGCGCGCCGCTGGGTCGCGCTCCTGATAGGCCTTGATGGATTCGCGCAAAAACATGAACCTCATGCGTCATTTCCGTTATGAAAGTCGTGGCGGACGACTTATAGTCCCGGCCGCTTCGGGTCCACGGACCAGCCCGGAGCGGTACCTGGGAGCCTGGGGTCGCGCCCCCGCATGGCTCCCGGTGCAAGCAAGCATTCCCGAGTTTATGGGTCAAGAAATTGCGCTTTATCACACTTGGGACTCGCTTCCGACGAGGGTTGCTGTCGTATCTGATGTTGGGTGTCGCTGGTCGCGGTAGCAATCGTGGGATCGGCGAGTTAGTCGGTCGCCACGCGACGATGGTTTACCCGGCCGGCAACGGCGGACCGGGTCTTTGCCAAGGTCTTAGCCCGGTCGGTCCCGACCGGCGCGAATAGGAAACGGATTTCGGAACGCCATGCCTGAAGTCATGTTCGCCGGCCCAGACGGTCGGTTGGAAGGTCGTTACCATCATTCCAAGGAGACGGGGGCGCCGCTGGCGCTGTTGTTGCACCCGCATCCCTTGCATGGCGGCTCGATGAACAACCGCATCACCTACACGAACTACCAGGCGTTCCAGCGCCTCGGCTTCTCGGTGATGCGCTTCAACTTCCGCGGCGTCGGCCGCAGCCAGGGCCACTACGACGGCGGCATCGGCGAGATCGGCGACGCCGCCGCGGCACTCGACTGGATGCAGGCGGTCAACCCGAACTCGGGCGGGCTGTGGATCGCCGGCTATTCCTTCGGTGCCTTCATCGGCATGCAACTGCTGATGCGCCGGCCCGAGATTTCGGGCTGGATCAGCATCGCCCCGCCCGCCAACCACTACGATTTCGGCTTCCTGGCGCCGTGCCCGTGCGGCGGCCTGATGCTGCATGGCGACACCGACGAACTGGTGCCCGAACCCGCGGTCAAGAAACTGGTGGACAAGCTGAACACCCAGAAGGGCGTCAGCGTCGATTACCGCATCCTCGCCGGCGCCGACCACGTGTTCGCCAAGCACGCCGACATCATCGCCGAGCACGTCGAGGACTACGTCCGCAAGACCATGGCCCGCCGCCTGATGGCGCTCGCCGCCGACTGACCGGCGGCCCGATCAGGGCTCCTCCATCCGTCCGCCCGGCAAGGGAGCGGCCACCCCGGCGGTGCCGGGAAAGCTGAGCGCCAGACCGCGCAGCACGCGCACGGCGAGGAAGCCGAAGCACTGCGCCTTTAGCGTGTCGCCGTCCCAGCCCGCCGCCTCCGCCGGCGCCACTGCGCCCAGGCGTTGGTTGAGTCGCGGTCATCAGGCTGGGATTGTGCCGCCGGCCCACGCGCTCGCCATCGGTTTCAAGCCACGCCGCGTCGACACCGTCGAGCGAGGCGCCGCTCATCAGCCCGATGGCGCGCAGCATTTCCATCCGTTTTCCTCCTGTGCTAGCCCCCCGCCTTCCGAGCAGTCCGGACCCGACATCATGCCCAGCGACGAATTCCTCCACGAAGCCACCGCGCGCGGCTTCATCCACCAGTGCACCGACACCGACGGCCTGCAAGCCGCGCTGCGGGCCGGCGTCGTCGCCGGCTACATCGGCTTCGACTGCACTGCCGACAGCCTGCATGTCGGCAGCCTGGTGCAGATCATGCTGCTGCGCCTGCTGCAGACGCCATGGCCATCGTCCCGTGGTGCTGATGGGCGGCGGCACCACCCGCATCGGCGATCCCTCCGGCAAGGACGAGTCGCGCCAGATGCTGACCGACGAGCAGATCGCCGCCAAATGGCCGGCATCCGCCGCTGCTTCACCCTTTCCTGACCTTCGGCGACGGCCCGAGCGACGCCATCATGCCGAACAACGCCGACTGGCTCGGCGCGCTCGGCTACATCCCGCTGCTGCGCGAAGTCGGCGTGCACTTCACCGTCAACCGGATGCTGACCTTCGATTCGGTCAGGCTGCGGCTGGACCGCGAGCAGGGGCTGACTTTCCTCGAATTCAACTACATGATCCTGCAGAGCTACGATTTCCGCGAGCTGTTTCGCCGCCATGGCGTGCACGCTGCAGATGGGCGGCTCGGACCAGTGGGGTAACATCGTCTCCGGCGTCGAACTGGTGCGCCGCACCGAGGGCGCAGCGGTGTTCGGTCTGACCACGCCGCTGATCGCCACCGCCTCGGGCGCCAAGATGGGCAAGACCGCCGCAGGGCGCGGTCTGGCTCACCGCCGAGCGGCTGTCGGCTGTTCGACTACTGGCAGTTCTGGCGCAACACCGAGGACGCCGATGTCGGCCGCTTCCTGCGCCTGTTCACCGATCTGCCCCTGGCCGAGATCGCCCGGCTGGAGGCGCTCGGTGGCGCGGAGATCAACGAGGCCAAGAAGATGCTGGCCACCGAGGCGACCGCCCTTTTGCATGGCCGCGCCGGCCGCCGAGGCCGCCGCCGAGGCGGCGCGCAGCACCTTCGAGGAGGGCGCCGCGGCGGCGGCGCTGCCGCAGGTGAGCATCCCGGCCGCGGAGGTGGCGGCGGCGATGCCGGCGTTCCGCCTGTTTGTTCTGCGCCGGTCTCGCCGCCAGCAATGCCGAGGCGCGCCGCCTGGTGCGCGGCGGCGGCGCGCGGCTGGACGATGCTCCCGGTCACCGACGAGGGCCAAATGGTGGCCGCCGCGGCGCTGCGGGCCGGGATAAAACTGTCGGCCGGGCGCAAGCACCACCGGATGGTGCGCATTATTCCGTCGTGATCGGGATGTTGAACGCCACGCACCAGTTCGCCAGCGCATAGGGCCGGCCCACCAGTTCCGTCACCTCGGCCGAGGCGCGGTGGCCGGTGCGCGGGTCGAACACATAGCTGTCCTCGGCCACGGTGGCATCGCTGTCATGCAAGGCGCCCAATCCCGCATGGCGGCGATCGGCGTAGCGCAGACCGGCCGGACCGCGGGGCGGGCGCTCCAGGCTCACCGCGACCGTATCGGGCCCGACCAGCGCCACTTCCTGCACCGCCACCACACCCTCGGCGTCGGTCACGGTGAAGCCGCGATCGGCCACCTCGACCGGCCGATGCCCGGCGAACGGGCGGCCCCAGGACAGCGGCGGCACCGGTACGGCGAACCGCGCCAGCACCTGGCTCCCGCGCAGCACGGCGACTAGGGGGTGGAGCGGCCGCCAGGCCTCGCCCAGGTTCAGCACGCGGTGCATCACCTTGCCGAACTGCGCCCCCAGCCAGCGATAGCCGTTGGCGTCGAGATGCCCGCCCTTGTCGGTGACGGGATAGACCGGCCCGGCCATGAAGCAGCCGGGCAGGCCGAGCACCAGGTCGAGTTGCGCCATCGCCACGCCCAACTCGTCGGAAGCATAGGCGCCACCGGTCTGGTAGGTGAAGAGCGCCGGCGGGTTCTCCTGCTCCGCGATGCCGTGCGCCAGTTCGCCCACGATGTCCTGGTACAGCCGCACCAGCAACGTCCGGTAGGCGGCGCGGTCGGCAGTGCCACCGTTCAGCGCCCAGGCATTGTTTTCTCCTTGCAGGAGCAGCAGCGCCAGCACCTGGTAGGGCTCGCCACCGGACAGCGCGGCCTGCCTGCTCAGGCGCACGCAGTCGCGCAGCCGGTTGAACAACTCCGGCTGCGCGCCCCGCGACAGTGCCTCCAGCGTCCGCCCGCCGACGCCGCAGGCACTGGCCAGCAGCGGCGCCGCCGCCGCGCCGCGCTCAGTCAACTGCGCGCCGCGATAGGCATTGACCGCACCCTCCAGGACCGGTCTCACCCAGCGCCACGCTGCCCTCGGGCAACCCCGCCACCTGTTCGGCGTTCAGCAGCGTGCCGCCGGGGTTGTCCTGCACCGTGGCGGCGAGCGGATGCAGCGACGGTCCGCCCACCGGCTCGAAGCCCGGCGCGCTCTCGCTGGCCGGACGGACGCTGCGTCCCAGCATCAGCAAGTCGCCGCGCGGGGTCAGCGACAGCGCCGGCCAGCCCTCCCAACCCGTGGACAGCGACTGGCCATAGGCGATGACATGGTTCAGCCCCGGCATCGGTCGCGCCAACCGGATGCCGTGCGGGGTAGCGACCGCCATGCTCAGGCGCCCATCTGGCTCGCCAGAGCCTCGATGTCGGCGGCGATGACCGTCCAGTCGCTGTCGGGCGCGAAGTCCCTGGCCTGGTGCGGGCCGTATTCGCCGGGCCGCGCGAAGAACGCGGTTTTCAGCCCACAGCTTCTGGCCGCGCGCAGGTCGCCGTTATGGGCAGCGGCCATCATCACCGCGCCCGGAGGCAGCCCGAGCAGGCGTGCGGCGCCAAGATAGGTTTCGGGATCGGGCTTATAGTGGCCGAACAGTTCGGTGGCGAACACCATGTCCCAGGGCAGCCCGGCATGCTTCGCCAGGTTCACCAGCAGTGCGACATTGCCGTTGGACAGCGGCGCGATGATGAAGCGCCGCTTCAGCCGGGTCAGCCCAGTCACCAAATCGGGCCACGGGCTAAGCCGGTGCCAGCCCCGGTTCAGCCAGTCGAGGTCCGCCCCGGTGAGCCCGGCGATGCCGAATTCGCCCACCAGGCGCTCCAGGCTGGCGCGGTGCAGGTCGTCCAGAATGGTCCAGGGCAGTTCGCCGCGGCGCACCCGATCCAACGAGGGCTTGTAGGCGCCGCGCCAAGCATCCACCAACCCGGCCCAGTCGGCGACGATGCCGCGCGCCGCGCCGAAGCCGGTCATTGCGTCGATCAGGCTGGTGCGCCAGTCCACCACGGTGCCGAAGGTGTCGAACAGAATGGCCCGCACGTCCTGCATGGAACTGTCCTCATCCGCTACGGCATGTTTTCCCAGGACCGCACGTCGCCGGCAAGCATCAGTTCGGCGTCGGCCCGCCCGGTGGCGACGCACCACCGCCGGACGGGGAGCCGAAAATCCCGAACAGCCCGCGCAGGAAGCCCGGTGTCAGCGCCGCCAGCGGGTTGACGCTCACCGACGGGTCGTCGAGCGCGCCTCGCATGGTGTAGGTCGCGGCGAACACTCCGCCGCCCTGCTCGGGGCTGAACAGCCGGCCGATCAGCGGAATCCTGCCCAGCAGCGTGTTGAAGAAATACGCCGGCACGATCGTGCCCTCGATGGCGACGGTGTCGCGTGCGGTGTCCACCTTCCCCTTCGCCGTCATCCCCAGCGAGGCACTGAACGCCCGTGCGTCGCTCAGTTCCAGCACGTCGCGCGATAGCCGGAACGGGGCGATCAGGCGGCTGAAGCCGAGCCCGGGCCCCTGCAGCACCTCGACCAGCCCGTACAGGGTCATGGCCTGCAACAGCTTGGCCAGCCCCGGTGCGTTGCGCATGCGAAAGTCGGTGATCTCGGCGATGCCTTGCAGCGGGTGGCCGGGCGCACGGTCGTCATAGGAGCCGTGAATCGTCAACTGCCCGCCCTGCATGTTGTCCACGAGGTCGAGCGCCCTCAGCAACGCGCCGGCGTCCCTGGCGCTGGCGCTCAGCGTCCGGTTAAGCTGCCTGGGTGTGATTTCAATGTCGAAAGGCTCGCCGGACGAGGACGGCGCCGCGCCGGTCAGCCCGGTCAGCCGGCCGCGCCGGACATCGTGTCCGTCGCCCTCGGCGCTGGCGGCAACCGTGGTCAGCACCCGGCCGGCGTCGCCCAGCACCACCCGCTCGAAGCGCGCCTCGACCCGCCAGGGCGGACCGGACGGTTCCTGCTCGTTCGTGGCCGGCTTGCCGTGGTCATGCTTGAGTTCCGCCGAAACGTCGATGCTGCGCCCGCTCAGCGTGGCCACCCAGGGGGCGCCGGGCCGTCCGGGAAAGCGCAGATCGCCGCCGGCATCGGTCGCCGTGCCCAGCCGGACCTGGTCGAAATGGGCGCTTTGCGCGGCGCCATCGGCAAAAGCGACATGCCCGGGAATACGGCGACCCCCTCGCCATCGATGCGCAGCCCGTCGATGGCGGTGATCCGGTCGACGAACCGCAGCACCACGCGCATCTCCCCGCTTGCCGGCTGGCCCGCCGGTTCGCGGAAGTTCAGCCACGGCAGCGCCAGCACGGCCCGCCCGAGGTCGCCGTGCACGAGCACTTCGCCGCGGCCGTCGCGGCGCGCCTGCTGGTTCACTCGCAGCGCCGCCGGACCGTCGAGCACGCCGCCGGTGTCCAGGCCTGCGGCGGCCAGTTGGGCCGCGGTGGCGGTAGCGGACACGCTGACCTTCTGGATCACCTGCGAGCCGGGGCCATCCGCGGAAGTCGAGCTCGGCCTGCACCTGTGAGGCGATCCCGGCCAGCCGCGCCGTGCCGGTCACCTTCAGCCCGTCGTTGTTGGCCAGGAAGTCGAGCATGCCGTCGTCGAGCGCGCGCCCGGCCGCGATCGTGCCGAGATGCAGGTCGGTCAGCTTGCCGCTGGTCTGGATATGGACATCGTTCACCGTCACCCTGTGGTCGAGGAACAGCCGAATGATGGTCAGGTGTCCCGCCACGTTGCCGGTCGCCTCGCCGAAGTTCAGCGGGCGACGATCGAGCAGCCCCAGGCGCGGGTGTTTCAGCACCGTCAGAAGATCGCCCGCTGGTCCGGCGAGGTCGGCGTCGATGGTCATGTACTGGTCGTGCACCAGCAGGCCGGTGATGAGCAGCCGCCCGGACTGCACGACGATGCCGCCCTGCGCCCCGCCGGCCTCCCGCCCGCCGGTCACCGCGATCTCCAGTGAATCGGGCGACAGAAAAGTCAGCCGGCAGTTGCCGTGCTCAAGTGGCGGCACCGGGCGGAGCCAGTGCACGGACAGGTCCTGCCCGTCGAGCCCCCCCGACAGGGCGGTGACCGTGGCGTCCGACAGATCCTCGGGCGCCGTCAGGCTGAGCTGAACGTGGCCGTTGCGGGCGAGCCCGGCGGTGATGTTTTCGGTGATCCAGGGACGCAGGCCGGAATCGCCCAGCCCGGTCGGCCAAAGCGCCGGCAGGTCGGCGAAGGCAATCTGGTCGAGCTCGGCGGTGATGGTGGCGTCCACGCGCCCGTCCGCGCGCGCAGCCCGCACGCTGCCGCTGAAGGCGGTCCGCGGACCGTCCGGCCGGGGTGCCACTTCCAGGCGTTGCACCGTCAGCACGGCGGCGTCGAGCGACCCTTCCGCCTCGGCCTGCGCTCCCACCAGCGGCACGCTGCCGGTGCCCAAAAGCATGCGCCCGGCGCCGACCTGCGCCTGCAGTTTCATCCGCGCCGGAACCAGATCCGCGCCCATGGTGGCGGTGGCCGACAGCGTGACCGGCGCGTCCAGTACCCGTAGGGCCGCCAGCCCCGGGGCCAGCGCCGCTAGACGGGCCGGCGTGACCGGCGTGAGATGCGCCCTCACAGTGGCATCGCCCCCGCCGGCCGGCAGCGCGGCGCTGGCGGCAACTCGCACGCTCTGGTCACCCAGCGCCAGCATCAGGCCCCCGGTCGCCACGACCCCACCCTGGGGCTGGCGGACGGCGTCGAGCTCGACCTGGCCGGCGTGCCAGGTGGCCCCCAGCTGGCGGTCGACGATGGTCAGGGCGGCGGCGCGAATGCGCAACCGGCTCAACTGGGCCCAATGCGAGTCCCGCTCGCTGGCGTCGGTTCCGACCGGCCGCGCCAGTTCGCCCAGCAGCGCCGCCAGCACGCCGGGCCCGGTGGAGGCGGCCGGCGCCGCGGCCGTGTCATCGGCCAGCCGACCGAGGTCGATGCTGACCTTTCCTTCGGCGTCGCGTTGCCCGCGCAGCCTGACGCCATCCATCTCCAGCGCCCGCGGCACGATGCGCCCCAGCACCAGCCAACCGGCGGACAGCGACACCTCCGCCTGCGGCACCTCGGCGATCGGGGTCCCGCCAGCATCCAACAGCGCCACGCCGGTCAGCCGGATGTCGAGCGGGCGATCGACGCCGTGCGTGAACCCCTCCCAGGCCAGCGCCGCGCTGTGGATCACCAGTACCGGCGGCTTGCCTTCGGCATTCACCACCGATTCCAGCCGGCGTGTCAGCCAGTCGATCTCCAGCGGCCCCTGCGCCAGCCGCCAGGCCAGCGCACCGCCGGCTACCGCCACGGCGAGCGCCAGCCGTCAGGGCCACGCGCGCCAGCAGGTGGACGATACGCCCGCCGTGCCACATCGCGTGGCCGGTCATGCGACGGATGACTTGACCTGGCCCGCCGCTCACGACCAGCCTGCGGGCACATGACCACCCCGCCTCCCACGCCTCAATTCCGCCTGCCCGCCAATTGGCCGGCCCCCGCCGATGCGCCCGCCGCCGAGCGGCTGGTGGAACGCTTCGCCGCACTCGGACGGGCCGAGGCGCGGACTCGCCGCCGACCCCGCCGCCCGCGCCATGCTGCTCTGCCTGGGCGGCAACAGCCCCTATCTGGCCGACCTCGCCGTGCGCGAGGCGGCGGCACTGCGCCTGTGCGCGCGAGCGGGCCCCGCGGTGCCGGTGCAGCGTGCCATGGCGACGATCGCCGCCGTGACCGTGACCGCCCCGCGGGCACGGCTGGCGGCCACGCTGCGCGCCGCCAAACGGACCATCGCCCTGGTCACCGCCCTCGCCGATATCGGCGGCATCTGGGACCTCGTCCGCGTCACCGAGGCGCTGTCGGACCTCGCCGACGCGGCTCTGCACGCCGCCGTGGCGCACCTGCTTCGCGCCGGCCACGACAGTGGCGAATTGCGCCTGCCCCGCCCCGAGGAACCGGAGCGGGAGTGCGGCTTCGCCGTCCTTGGCATGGGCAAGCTCGGCGCCCGTGAGTTGAACTATTCCAGCGATATCGACCTCATCCTGCTGCACGACCCGGAGTTGGGGTCGATCGCGGTGACTCCGCCGGCGCCTTCTACACTCGCATGGCGCGCGGCCTCGTGTCGCCTGATGGAAGCGCGCGACGCCAACGGCTACGTGTTCCGCACCGATCTGCGCCTGCGCCCCGACCCGGCGGCCACGCCGCCCTGCATCGCCCTCCCCGGGGCCATCACCTACTATGAAAGCATGGGGGAGAATTGGGAACGCGCGGCAATGTTGAAGGCGCGCCCGGTGGCCGGCGACCTCGCCCTCGGGCCGGCTTCCTCGAGGCCATCCGCCCGTTCATCTGGCGCCGCCATCTCGACTTCGCGGCGATGCGCCGACATCCACGCCATGAAGCGGCGCATCGACGCCCACAACAGCACCGGATCGGCGCCGGCGAGGACCGCATCGCCCGCTCGCCGGCCACAACGTCAAGCTCGGCCAGGGCGGCATCCGCGAGATCGAGTTCATGGCCCAGACCCTGCAACTGGTCTGGGGCGGGCGCGACCCGGCGCTGCGCAGCCCGCGTACCCTGGAGGCGCTGGCCCTGCTCGCCCGCGCCGGCCATCTGCCGCGCCGCACCTGGGGCGAACTCGCCGCCGCCTATCGCTTCCTGCGCCGTGTCGAGCACCGGCTGCAGATGGTGGCCGACCGGCAGACCCACGCGCTGCCCGAGAAGCTCGCCCAGATCGAGGGCTTCGCCCGCTTCATGGGCCAGCCCGACGCCGCCGGCTTCGCCACCGTGCTGCTGCGCCACATGACGCGGGTGCAAAGCCGCTACCTGGAGGTGTTCGAAGGCGTCCCCAACCCCTACGAGGACGCGGCCCCGCCGCCGCTGGACTTCAGTGGCACCGGCGACGCCTCCCCGGTCACCACGGCCGCGCTTGCCGCCATGGGCTACCCCGATCCCGCCCACGTCGTCGAGGCGGTGCGCGGCTGGTCGGCGGGGCGGGTGCGCGCATTGCGCTCACAGCGGGCCCGCGACGTCCTGCACAGCGTGCTGCCCGGCCTGCTCGCGGCGCTGGCCCGCCAGGCCCAGCCCGACGCCACCTTCGCCCGTTTCGACGCCTTCCTCGGCCGGCTGCCGACCGGGGTGCAGTTGCTCTCGCTGTTCCAGCGCAACCCGGCCCTGCTCGACTGCGTCGCCGGCGTGCTCGGAGCCGCGCCCTCGCTCGCCGACTACCTGGCCAGCAACCCGCAGGCGCTGGAGGGGATGCTGGGGCCGC
>CAVTNZ010000086.1:0-22301 GCA_963736185.1 uncultured Gammaproteobacteria bacterium
TGTATCGCTGTCTTCGGGCAGTCCCAGTCCGCGGCTCAGATTGTTCAGCACGTAGGTCAGCGACAGCCAGGACTCGATCATCGAGTCGAAGTCGCGCTCGCTCGGGTTCAGGGGGTCCGGCGGCGTCTGCATGCGCGGCTCGTCGCTGCGCTTCGGCCGCAGGGCGAGTCCTGTGGCACCGGCCGTCTCGACCGCGTCCACCATGTGCATGTAGTGGGCCCAGGATTCCGCCCAATCTTCCCAAGGGTGCGTGGTGGCATAGGCGCTGATGAAATTGCGCTCCCAGTGCGCCGGCGGACCCTCCCGATAATGGCGTTGCAGCGCAGTCTGGTAGTCGGCGCGCTCATCGCCGAAGGTCGCGCGGAACGGCTCGAGCAAGGGACCGCCGTCGATCAGCCGGTCCCAGAAATAATGGCCGATCTCGTGGCGAAAATGCCCCAAAAGAGTGCGGTAGGGCTCCTTTTGCAGCGTGCGTTCCTTTTCCCGATGCACATCGTCCGCTTCCGCAATATTGAGGGTTATCAAGCCATTGTCGTGGCCGGTCAGCACCCGCTTGGCATCGCCGTCGGAGTAGTCCTCCAGGAACTCGAATGCGAGCCCCTGCGTGCGATCGACGCTTTTCGGGATCACCGGCAGGCCGAAACCCAGCAACGTATAGAGCATGCGTCGCTTGGCGACCTCCAAGCGGAACCAGGCGACCGCATTGCGCTCGGACGACAGATCCGGAATCACCTGGTTGAGGCGGCATGAACGGCAGAAATCACTGGGATCGTCGGCGCAAATCACCCAGTTGCAGACGCTCACGCCATCGTAGTTGGCGCACAATCGGTAGCCCTGTGACTCCGCGCCCGGGATCTCCGCCCGCCAGAGTCCATCCGGGCCCTGGGTAAGCGCCGCCATGACTCCGCGGTCGGGCAGGAACGCGAGCGAGCGGTCGCAGTTCAGACAGCGTACATTCTCGAAGAAGACCAAATTCTGGCAATGAGTGCAGTGAAAGGTTTTCATGGGCGATCTCGTCGCGAGACCATCCATTGTCTTTGAAAGCGAGGCGAGCGTGGAGAAATCTCGCATTTTTTTGCCGTGCGGCGACTTCCGCGTGACGCCTACGCCAGGAGTCTCGATAGTCCTACGCGGCCGGTTCCCTCGGGATGCCATAAAGGCCGAGGCTCGACGCAACACCGCGGCTAACCCTGGGCGCTTCGCATGAAAATTCGTTTTGGATACGAGTTGATATACACCTGTTCGCAGCCGCTGCCGATGATTCTCATGCTGCACGCCCACCACAGTCGAAGCGCCGACCTGTTGCGGGCCGACCGCTTGATGACCCATCCAAACGTGCCTCAGGATGTTTATGCCGACTCGTTCGGCAATACCTGCACCCGGATCGTCGTTCCGGCGGGAGGCATCCGCATCACCGCCGACGCTTTGATCCGCGACACGGGTCTTCCGGACCCCTTCCATCCACAGGCCCAGGAGCATCCGGTCGAGGTGCTCCCCCACGATGCCTTGGTGTTCTTGCTGGGAAGCCGTTATTGCGAGACGGAGCGGCTCATGGACGAGGCGTGGCGCCTGTTCGGTCACCTCGAGCCGGGATGGCAGCGGGTGCAGGCCGTATGCGACTTCGTGCACGGGCACATCGTTTTCGGCTATCCCTTCGCGCGGCCGACCAAGACGGCCTGGGAGGCGTACAGTGAGCGCCAGGGCGTGTGCCGTGATTATGCGCACCTCGCGATCACGCTGCTCCGCTGCCTCAACATTCCCGCGCGCTACTGTACCGGTTATCTCGGCGACATCGGCGTGCCTGTCACCGATGCGCCCATGGATTTCGCGGGTTGGCTCGAGGCCTATATCGGCGGCGCGTGGCACACCTTCGATCCCCGCAACAACCAGCGCCGCATCGGCCGGATATTGATCGCGCGCGGACGCGATGCGGCGGATGTCGCCATCAGCACGGCCTTCGGGCCGAACTTTCTTCAGGTGTTCCGGGTCTGGACCGACGAGGTCACGTCCGAAACGACGGGCTCGAGCATCGCATAGCCGCCGAAGGTGAGCAGCTCATCGCGGCGCTTGGCGCTCATCCAAAGGTGTGACACCGTGATCAGCACTCGGGCCACCAGCGGCAGTGGCATCGGCCGCGAGTAGCGGGCCGCTTCCTCCGGGTAGTAATGGATCTCTTTGACACGCCAGCCATGCCGATCGAAGAATGCAAACCAATCGCCGGGCGCGAACTTGAAGGGCGCATTCTGCATCGAGCGGCGCACGCCCCTGCGGCGCCGGAAGGCCACGGCCTGCGGGGATAGGTAATCCACGATCCAGAGCCGCGCGCGGCGCATCGAGCGCAGGGCGTCGGCGAGCGATGCGGCTTCGTCGTTGTCGAGATAAGGAATCACCCCTTCGGTCAGCACGAGGATTCCTTGCGAGCTCGCATCGACCCGGTCCAACAGCTTCTGCCGCTCGGCCACATCGGCGAGATCGATTCTCACGCGCTCCACCCGGCAGGCAGCCGTGTCCTCCCGGAGGATCCCCTCTTTGTAGTCGATCACGTGCGGATAGTCGGCCTCGATCCAACGAAGCTCCGGCGGCAGCGCCATGCGATAGGGCCGAGCATCGAGGCCGGCGCCGAGGCACAAAACCGTATCGATCCCCGACCGAAGGGCGGACATGATGTAATCGTCGATGATGCGGGTGCGCAATGCCACGGTCCATGCGACGACGGCTGAGGTGGGCATGCCATCCGAGATGCGCCGGCCCCGCTCGCCGGCAAGTCGGGCCGCGAACGGGTCGCGAAACAGCGCGTCGGGACGAGCGGTCTCGAGGGCGCGGTGATAGGCGATCCAGAAGGCGGTGTCCGAGACGTCCTGGGATCGGAGAATTCATGGCATTTCTGCACAAACGGGGCGCGTTCGTGTCTTGACGGGTGTCCCGGCGGGGGCGCTATATAGCTCGTGGGTTCGAGACTGCTCCGGGCAACGGGGGGAGGGACGCGGGGGCGGATTCCGCAGTGCCAGGTTCCCCAAGCTCGCCAGGTTCCCCAAGCTCGCCAGGTTCCCCAAGCTCGCCAGGTTTCCCCACCGCACCAAGTTCCTCCACCGCACCAGGTTGCTCAAATGTTGCGTAGCTCCACCCAGGTGGGCGCGTGGTCGCTGGGCTTCTCCCACCCGCGTACCTCGCGCTCGACCCCGGCGGCTTGCAGGCGTGCCGCCGCGGGCGCATTCAGCAGCAAATGGTCGATTCGAAGTCCCGCATCGCGTCCGTAGGCGTTGCGAAAGAAGTCCCAGAACGTATAAATCGTCTGGTCGGGATGCAGAAACCGAAGCGCGTCCGTCCATCCTTGCTGGAGCAATTTCCCAAACGCCTGGCGTACCTCGACGCGGAACAGCGCGTCATCGACCCAGCGTTCCGGTTTGTACACATCGCGCTCCGTGGGGATCACGTTGTAGTCCCCCGCGAGCACCACCGGCGATTCGCTCGACACCAACGTGGCTGCGTGCGCCAGGAAGCGCGCCAGCCATCTGAGCTTGTACTCGAACTTGGGTCCCGGCGCCGGATTGCCGTTCGGCAGATACAGGCACCCGATGTGAAGCCCGTTGACGGTGGCTTCGATGTAGCGGCTGTGCTCATCCTCGGGGTCGCCCGGGAGCACCCGCCGCACTTCGACGGGTTCGGCGTTCCGGGTGAGGATGGCGACGCCGTTCCAGCTCTTCTGCCCGTGCCAGATCACGCCATAATCCAGTTGACGGATCTCGGCCTCCGGAAATTTATCCTGGGGCGCCTTGAGTTCCTGCAGACAAACGATGTCCGGGCGGGTCTCTTTCAGCCAGCGCAGGAAGTTCGGGAGCCGGGCAGTGATGCCGTTGACGTTGTAAGTGACGACGCGCATGCGTCCCATTGTAAGCGCAACTGTGTCTGAGCGATGCGACGGACCAGGGTGCCTCGCCGGGTGCCGGCCCCGCCTTCGCTGCTACTTCGTGTCGGCCGCGACCAGGGGTCCGGCATCCGAGCCGTCGAGATGCTTCGTCACTTCTTCCTTGCAGGTCTTGGCGGCCTGGTTGTACGAGACGTACTTGTCGCTTGCCATGCGCTTTCGCATGCAGGTGATCACCTGGCTCGCAAACTGGCGCTTGGCCGAAACCGAATGCCCGGGGTCTGCGGCAAGAGCGCTCGAGGTCCCCAGAACGCCCAAGGTCCCAAGAACGGTGCCCGTGATTGCAACCACTAGAGATAGTCGGTTCATGGCTTTTCTCGGCGTGATCAGGCGCGTTCGCCCAGGTGGCAGGAGTATGGGCGCTTCCCGCCAGGTGGCTAGAATCTGGCGTCGCAACCTGCTGTCCGGTTTGCGCCGACAGAGGCGGCGCGGCGGTGCTTGCTTGCGAAGCCCAGGTACGCGGGTTAGGCTCGATCCAGACCATAACAATCGAGGGAGCGGCGCCGGCGCGGCGGGTCAGGATTGCCGCCCGGTTGCGCCTCGCTGAAGCAGCATGGGGAGCGAAATCGAAGTCAGTGACGTGCCCGGCGCGAGAGTGCGCGGCGGAGAGCTCCTATCGGAATGCATGGCGACCTTCATTATTCTCGCACTGGGTGATTCGGCGGCCGCGATGTACGTGCTCTACGATCCGAGTCCCTACGCGCAAGCCTATTGGGGCGTCTGCATCGCCTGGGGGCTGGCGGTCACCCTGGCGATCCACGTGACCGGGGCGGTGTCGGGCACCCACGCCAATCCCGCGGTGACGCTCGCGCTGGCGCTGTTCCGGGGATTCCCGCCCGCCAAAATATTGCCCTATGCCGCGGCTCAGGTGCTGGGCGCGTTTCTCGGGGCCGCCATGGTGTATCTCTTGTTCTCACCGGTGATCGATCACTACAACGGGTTGCATCATCTCAGCCGCAACCTGGACGGCGGCGCCGCAGGGGTGTTCTTCACGCATCCGGGTCTTGCCATCACGCCGCTCCATGCGTTCGTGGACGAGATCGTGCTCACCGGCATCCTGGTTCTGGGGATTTTCGCCATTACAGAGGAATTCAACACCTTGGCGCCGGCGGCCAACGCGGGTGCTCTGCTGATCGGCCTTCTGGTCGCGACCATCGGCGCATGTGCCGGGTATCTGGAGGCATGGCCCATCAACCCGGCGCGTGATTTTGGACCGCGGCTGTTCTGCTTCTTAGCGGCTGGGGTGCGCAGGCCTGCCCGCGCCACAAAATTACTGGTGGGTGCCGATCGCCGGCCCGCTGCTCGGCGGGGTCGTCGGCGGCGCGCTGTACCAGGGCGCGATTCGGCCGTTTTTACGGCCGCGCGCCGCGCAGGCGCGAGCGGGCAGTAGGGGGAGCAAGAGCATGACTGAGATCGAGCACATTACTCGCCATCGACCAAGGCACGACTTCGACGCGCAGCATCGTGTTTGGCCGCGACGCGCGGAAAATAGCCGTCGCGCAGCGCGAATTCCCGCAGCACTATCCCGCCGCCGGCTGGGTGGAGCACGATGCCGAGGACATCTGGCGCGACACCCTGGCGACGGCGCGTGAAGCCTCGCCCGATCGGGGCTGGGCGCGCGCGACATGGCGGCCATCGGCATCACCAATCAGCGCGAGACCGCGGTCATCTGGGATCGCGGCAGCGGAAGCCCGATTCACCGCGCCATCGTCTGGCAGGACCGGCGCACCGCCGATGTTTGCGCCGCGTCTCGAAGCGGGACGGCGCCGAGGACATGGTGCGGCAGCGGACCGGGCTGCTGCTCGATCCCTATTTCTCGGGCACCAAGATCGCGTGGCTGCTCGACAACGTGCCGGGCGCGCGCGGGCGCGCCGCAGCGCGGCGAACTCGCCTTCGGCACCATCGACAGCTTCCTGCTGTGGCGGCTGACGGGCGGCCGCGTCCATGCCACCGATGTGACCAACGCCTCGCGCACGCTGCTCTTCGACATTCATCGCCAGCAATGGGACGAGGAGCTGCTGCGGCTGTTCGCGTGCCGCGTGCGCTGCTCCCGGAGGTCGCGGGATCGCAGCGAGATCTACGGCGAAACCGCGGCCGGACTGTTCGAGCAGCCGATCTCCGATCGCCGGCATCGCCGGCGACCAGCAGGCCGCGCTCGTCGGCCAGGCATGCTTCGAGCCGGGCATGGTCAAGTCGACCTACGGCACGGGCTGCTTCGTGCTGCTCAATACCGGCGACACGCCGGTGCAGTCGCGCAACCGCCTGCTGACCACGCCGGCCTATCGCATCAAGGGCCGCACCACCTACGCCATGGAGGGCTCGATCTTCGTCGCCGGCGCCGCGATCAAATGGCTGCGCGACGGACTGCGGCCTGGTCGGAAGGCCTCGGAAACCGCCGCGCTCGCGCAGCAGGTGCCCGAGAATCACGGCGTCTACCTGGTCCCCGCGTTCGTCGGGCTCGGTGCCCCGCACTGGGATCCCAATGCTCGCGGGCTGATCTGCGGCCTGACGCTCGACTCCACGGGGGCGCATCTCGCGCGCGCCGCGCTCGAATCGGTCGCCTATCAAACACTCGACCTCGCTTCCGCCATGGCGAGGGACGGCGCCGCGCGGGCGGCGACCATCCGGGTCGACGGCGGCATGGCCTCCAATGATTGGTTCTGCCAGTTCCTGGCCGACGTGCTCGATGCGAACGTCGAGCGCCCAACCGAGCTCGAAACCACCGCCCTCGGCGCGGCCTTTCTGGCGGGACTCGCGACGGGCGTGTGGAAGGACATGGACGCCGTGTCGGCCACCTGGACGAGGGGCGCCGCGTTCGCACCGAAGATGACGGCCGCGCGCCGCACGGAGGCGATCGCAGGATGGCAGGACGCTCTGCGGCGTACGCTCACCCAGTGACCGGCGCGCGCGCCCGCTCGCCGCTCGCGCCCCGCTCGCCGCGAGCGACCCGCGACACGGGGTCAAGCCTGCAAATGAGCGAGGCTTGCCTCGAGCACCTCCAGGAATAAATCCGCTTCCGCGCGGCCGAACGGCAGCGGCGGACGTATCTTGAGGACGTTCGCGGCTGGGCCCGCCGCGCTGATGAGCACGCGGCGGCGCCGCAGCTCGTTGACGAGCTCGCCGGCGAAGCGGGTGGCGGGCGACAGGGTCGCGCGGTCGTCCACGAGTTCCACCCCGATGAACAGCCCCGCTCCACGCACATCGCCGATCACTTCGAATCTCTCCGCGAGAGAGGCGAGCCCGCGGCGCAAATAACAGCCGGTCTCCTGGGCGCGCTCGCGCAGCCGCTCCTCGCCGATGATCTCGAGCACGGCGCGCGCCGCCGCCATGGCCACCGGGCTTCCTCCAAATGTATTGAAGTAGCGGCAGTGGCTGCCGAAGGGAGCGAGCACGTCGGGCTTCGCCACCAGGGCGGCGACCGGGTAACCATTTCCCATCGGCTTTCCCAGGGTCACGATATCCGGAACCAGGGAGTGACGCTGAAATCCCCACATCGCGTCCCCTGTTCGCCCGAAACCAGGCTGAACTTCATCCGCGATGAACACGCCCCCGGCCCGCCGAACCGCGGCCACCGCGTCCTGCAGGAACCCCGGTGGATCGGCAAACACCCCGTCGCTCGAGAAAATGGTATCGACGATCAGGCCGGCGGGCTTGATGCCCTCGCGGCGCATTTGCTCGAGTGCCGCTTCCACGCCGGCGGCGAAATCCCGCCCGATTGGAGCGCCCGCCATCCCGGCCGCTTCAGCATTCAGCTTCGCCGCGGTGCCCGCGCTGCGCGGCGCGGGCACGACGCGCACGTGGGGACCCAGCACCACGTGCGTGCCGAGCGAGGGCGACATGGCGGCGATCGTGTCGGTGACCCCGTGGTAGGCGAGACGCGTGACGATGAACCCGGTGCCGCCGGTGAATTGCCGGGCCACCCGAACCGCCAAATCGTTCGCCTCGCTGCCGGTACAGGTGTACATCACCTGGCTGAGCTCGCCGGGAAACGTCGCGAGCAGCATCTCGGAATAATCCAATATGCCGGAATGCAGATAGCGGGTGTGCGTGTTGAGCTGGCGCCGCCTGGCGTGCGATCGCCTCCACCACCCGGGGATGACAATGACCGACCGAAGGCACGTTGTTGTACGCGTCGAGGTAGGCGGCGCCCTCGGCGTCGTAGAGCCAGACCCCTTCGCCGCGAACGAAATGCACGGGATGCTCGTAGAAGAGTCGATACGCGGGGCCGAGGACCCGTTGCCGGCGGGCCAGCAGGGCCTGTTCGTTCTCCGGCAGCTCGTTCGCGCGGCCGGGATCGAACGCGTTGATCATGATCGGATCCGAGCTCATGGCCTCACCTCCGCGCAGGCGCCAAGCAGCCGCTCCTGCGCGGCGGACTCGGGCAGTGAAGAAAGTTTCCGAAGTCCGGCGACGGCATGGTGCTGGTTCCTCAGGATGTAGTCACGATTGTCGGGATATCTGGCCGCGCGCCAGTTGGTGATCAGGATGGTGATAGCGTGACGCAACCCGATCAATTGGGGAAGTGCCAGGATTTCCGCGGTCTGCAGCGGGAGCTTCGAGTGATAAGCCGCCAGGAATTGCGGTACGGTTCCGAGCGCAGCCGGACCCGCCGTCAACAAATAGGCCGAGGCCACCGCCGCCTCGTCGATCAGCGGCGCGAGCACCATGTCGCCAAAATCGATGATGCCGGTCAGCTCGTCGGGGTTCGCCGGATCGACGAGCAGATTGTGAGGGTTCAAGTCGTTGTGGATGACCTGACGGCGCATTGCACCGAGCTCGCGCGCCAAACCGCGCTCGAAGCGGTCAAGGGTGCGCTCGCAGAGATCCCGGTCGGGCGCCGAGCGCGTGTGCGCCAGCAATTCCCGGGTGCGGAGCGCGTGCTGAATATCCCACAGGAACTCATGACCCGCGGCCGGGTGATGAAAATCGGCGAGCGCCGAGTCCAGCTTCGCGGCGAGCAGGCCGAGAGCGCCGGCCTGAGCCGCGCTTCGCGGAAACCCGCTGAGCGGAGCGCCCGCCAGAAACGTGAACATCCGGCCCCGCCGCGAGCGTCCGTCCGCACCCGGAACGCTGGTCTCGACATCGCCGCGCAGCGAGGGCACCAGTCGCGGCACGGGCAGCTCCGGTGCCACGCGCGCGAGGTGCCCGAGCGCCCGGGTCTGAAAGTCCGTCAGCGCCGGGTCCTCCAGGGCATGCGTGAGCTTGAACAGCCGCTGCCCGCCGTCGGGCAGCGTGATGCGATAGTTCTCGTCGCGCTCGGATCCGAGCTTGTCGAGGGCGCCCGACATGCCGTAGTGCGAGCGGATGAACTGCGATACCTCCTCGATGGACGAAGAGTGGCTCGGCGCCGACAGAACGGAGTCGGGGATCTGCAACGTGCGGCTACCGGCGTTGAAAATCGAACAGATCGAACAGATCGCCGATGGCGGGCGTGTTGAGCGGCACGTAGGGATTGGACGCCTCGGGCCGTGGGTTGGGCAGGTTGTCGCGGCTGCGATGCGTCACCGGCGCCAAGCTCCAGTTCCGCTCGATGAATTTCAGGATCGATACGTGATCCGTGTAATCGTGCGAGATGTGTCCCGCCTTGGTGTAGGGCGACACCGCGATGAGCGGAACGCGCGGCCCGTCGCCGAAGAAATCCAGGGGCTGCACGTAGCCCGAGTCATAGTAGCCTCCGCCCTCGTCGAAGGTGATGAGAATCGCCGTATCCTTCCAAAGCCTGGGATTGGCGCGGACGGCATCCACGATTTTCATGCAGAACCCCTCGAACAGGTCCAGCTTGGAGTCGGCGGGATGGCCGTCCACCAATCCGCTCGGCTTGACGAACGACACCGCGGGCAGCGTGCCGCGGGCGATGTCCCGGTAGAGGTCGATGGTGTCCTTGAGATGCGCCTCGCGGATCTGCGGATGCGTCATGATCGAGGTGTCGTACTGGAAAGGATTGCAGATGGTGCAGTACTCGTCGGTCTTCGCGCCGATCGCCTTGTAGTTGAGCTGATAGGGATCGGACAGATAGTTGTTCCACTGATCGCCGTAGTATTTCCATGAGATGCGCTTCGCCAGCAGCGCATCCGCGATGCTGCGGGTCGAGGAGGGCGGCACGGTGAACACCGTGTTATGCGGATCGGAGTCGGTGAAGGCGTTGCGGCCGTCGCCGAAGTAGCCCGGGTTGTAATTGTTGAGCAGATAGTAATGTCCCTGCTCGCAGTGAGGGTCGATCGGCCGCGGCAGCGATTGCAGGTACTTCACGATGGCGGCAACGCCCGGCTGGGCCGGGTCGGCGCAATCGGTGTAAGAGCCGCCGCCGAAGGAGGGCTTGCCCGCGGAGCCGCCGCCGAACCCGTCCTCGACGTACCAATTGTCGGTTCCCGGCGCGGGGTTCGGGTTCTCGATCTCATCGACCGTGCCCTCGTTCGGGGTGCCGGCCGCGACGGTCACGCCGTGAGGAGGCACGAGCGGATGGCCCGCCCCGTCGCTGTACCAGATGAGATCGCCGTGCCCGAGCACGATGTGGTTCACGCCCGTGCCGCCGTTGACCGCCTGATGATAGTTGTCGCTCATCGCGAACCGGTCGGCGAGCTCCTTGAAATAGGGCGCGTCGCCGTGCTGAACGTTGTAGAAGCCGAGCGCTTCGGAGCCCTCGCCGGTGGTCGTCGCATCCGGCGCGTACCGGGTGCTGAAATTCGGCGCCGGCTGCCGGCCGTTCGAGCCGTGCCCCACGGTCACCGCGACCCAGGCGAACAGCTGCCCGTCGCAGCCGGAGGGCCGGGCGGGAGTGGCATGGTCGACATTGCAGTCGAGCTGCTGCCACATCTGATAGAAACGGTGCGCGGGACTCGCGGAATAGTCGTCGTAGGTGAACGTCCTGCCGTTGGTGAGCTGGAACGGGCCGGCCGGCAGGGAGTCCGCGTGCTCGATGCGCGTGTCCGCCGTCTTCGGTGCAAGCCCGGTTCCTCCGGACACGAGGAAGCGATAGTAGTCATCGGGCAGGCCGTTCTCGGAATCCTTGGCGAGCTGCAAGCTGTTGCCCTCGATGAACGATTCCTTCGGACCGCCCACCAGCGGCGCCGGCAGCACATTGTTCGGGAAAGGCTTCTTGGCGGGTCCCAGCAGGAAGGCATCCGCGGCGGGATCGGGCGCCGTTTGCTGCTCGGCCTTTGCAAAGTGGGGCCCGGGGGCGCCGTCCGCGGTCACGATGCCCTCCGAGAGGAGATTCCACACGCGCTCGCCCCGGGCGGGTACATAGGTGGCGAATACGTGGTCGAAGGTGCGGTTCTCGCCGATGATCACCACCAGGTGCTTGATGGGGGTGCGGGTCATCTCGGAAGGCGCGGTGCCAAACGAGGGGGACGGCAGGACAAAAAAACACGCCCCCGCGCACAGGCCGAGCGCCGTACCCCGTATCCCACTCGAACGCATGCCGGCCATCCTCTCGATCGTCTCGGTAGCCAGCTCGATCGTCTGGCGCGCCCTAGTGTACGGTCAAACCGCGCGGCGGCGCGATACCGGCGCCGGCGGCTCGAGCTTCGCTCCCCGCTCCAGCAGCAAATCGCGCAGGATGCCGCGGTGGCAGCGTGCCTCGTCCGCGCAATAGCAGCCCACCGAAAAGTCCGCCGACCGGGACAGGGCCGCGAGAAGGTCGAGCGTGCGCGAGGCATCGGGCTCCTTCATTTGGGCACGGTATTGGCGCGCAAAGCGGCGCCACGCGGCGTCGTCGGGAGCCGAGCGCGCCGCATCCACCAGGGCGCCGGTCGGCGACAGGATCGGAAGCCAAACGTCGTAGAAATCGCGCCGCGAAAATTCATTCCTGGGCACCCCGCGCGGCGGGCGCCGCACGGTGCCGATGCGCAGCCCCTCGCCGGGACTTCGCGGCGAGCCGAGGCGCACGATACGGACGGACATCTACCCTCCCCCGTCGGTCGCGTTTCGTTCTACGAACCCACCGGGGTGAATCGCATGGCCGCGCGCGCCTTCGCCTTGGCCGGCTTGGTGAAGCCGCAGATCTTGCGCACGAACTGCAGCGAGGCGGCCTCGATCTCCGCGTCGGTGACCGGCGGTTCGAAATTGAACAGCGTTCGGATGTTCCTGCACATGGGGCGCCCCGGCTACCTGCGATATCCCCACCTTAGGGGCGCCCGGCGGCTTGTCAAGATCAAAGCGGGAGGATGCTGAATTCCACGAAGGAGGCGTTTCCGGCGCCGTGGAGAATTCGGGTCCGCGCCGTGTGCGCCGTGGTTTCGTCGGCATTGCGTCCGCCGGAGTTGAGATTACGCTCGTAGTTCGGAAAGTTCGTGCTCGCCACCTCGATGCGCAGGCGGTGTCCCGGCAGGAAGTCGCTGGCGGTGACCATGCCCACGAGCTTGATCGGATAGACCTGATCCGGGCGCATCGGCGGAGCGGCAGCGGAGCCGTTGCGGTAACGTAGGCGCAATGCGGTGTCACTGAGATTGTACGCATGGCCCTGGGTGTCGACGTCGATCAGCTTTACCATCACGTCGGTATCGGGTACGGAAGAACTCACGTACAGATTCACAGTCACGTCACCGATGACCCGCGTCGTTTCGGTGAAGGCCTCGCTCGAGTACACGAGCACATCCTGGCGTGCTTCGATCTGGGATTGATCGCGGGCCACCTGGTCGGAGCAGCAGCTGCCTCCGAGCGAGGGTACCGGATGCATGGGATCGTCGACAAGCTCATCGGAAGTCGCGCCCGCGGCGGACTCCTTCGCCACGAGCCGGCCGTCTCCGGACGCGCCATTGGCATGTCCTCCGCTCGACAAGTAAAGCCGCACCGGCCGCGTGCCGGGGGGAGGCCACGCCTGCGCCGTTTTCCATACGCTGGAATTCAGCACGTAATACTGGACCGCCGGCAGCTCGGGCGAGGATGAGTCATCCTTCAGCCAGCGATCGAACCAGCGGGTGACGAGGGTCACGTAATCGAAGCGGCCGTCTCCAACCGTGCGATCGCCGACCGAGGTCTCCGGGGTTTCGGTGCCCATTTTGCAATGGGCGGTCGGGCCCATCACCAGATGCTGGTTGGGCGAGTTGCCCGACAAGTACTGGAACATCTTGACTGTCGGGTACGCTTCGATCTCGTCATACCAGCTGTCGATGTGAAGCCCGGGGACTTGGGTCTTGTCGCCCTCGCGGACGAAATCGAAGGCCTTCCATTCCGGGCTGGTCGGCGTGAGCTGGATGAGCCGATCCCATTCCGTCATGGGGATCCCGCTAGCGCGAAGAATATCCCGCGAGGGCAGATGGCTCGCCAGCGAAAGGAAGTCGCCCCCGCCGAAATCGGGCTCCGGCGAGAAACTGGCGGCGATGCGCTCCCGCGTCTCCTGCCCGGCGCCGGGAGGGAACACGGGACGCTCCTTCAGCCCGAATCGGCGGTACCACCAGGTCCACGCCAGATCCGGTACTCCCCCATGATAGAAGATTCCCTGATCGTGGTAGCCCGGGATCGTGCCCGCTGCGGTCGCGCCGGCCATCTCCACCATGGCCTTGTGCGCCGGATGATTGAGGGTAGCGAGCGGAGGCTGGCTCTCGCCGCTCGATGAGCAACCGAACGTGCCGACCTTGCCGTCCGACCACGGCTGCCGGATGATCCAATCGAGGGTATCACTGCCGTCCTGATTGGCCCCTTTGAGCCATTGGTACGTTCCCTCCGACCACTGAGTGCCTCGATCGTTGACGATGACGACGGCATAGCCGTTGCGCACCAGGTGAGGAAGGAGGCTGGAGGCCAGCGGTTCCGAGACCTCGCTGCTGGGCTTGTACGGCGAGCGGATCAGAATCACCGGAAGCTTCTGCTGCGCCTTGTCCTTGGGCAGGATGATGGTCGCCGCCAAGCGGACTCCGTCGCGCATCGGGACCGGAACCAGCGGCTCGATCACCGCCTCCTTCTCGAGACCCAACGCCTCGAGCGGAGTCATCGCCCGGGCGTCCGCGAGCTCCTGGCGCAACGCGAGCGCCGTGTGCCGGTAGTGTCAGGGTCACATCGTCGGAGCCGGCGGCCCGCACCTGCGGCGCAATCGCGAGGAGCGCCGCCAGGGTTAGGCGGACGCCGAGCAATACCGTCGCGAAGCGTGCGTCGTGGGTCATGGTCCTGCGCGGATGATGTGGATGCTGCGCGGGATTATGGCCGCCGATCCGGCCCGGCGGTTAGGATTCCAGCGCCGTCGATGAGGACATCCGGCCCATCATGTGACGATGCCGGTGCGGCGTATCCGCGCCTCGCTGGGCAGAAACCCGAAATGGTCGCGAAATGCCGCAGTGAAGCTCGTCTGGTGCTGGTAGCCGACATTCTCCGCCACCTGGCAGATGCTCATGGCGTGGCCCTGCAAAAGCTCCAGCGCATGGCGCATCCGGCACTCCAGCCCGTACTCGAACACGGTAATGCCGAAGTGCTCCTTGAACGCCCGCTTGAGCTTCGACTCGCTGACGCCGACGCGCCGCGCGAGATCGCAGATGTGCGGAATCGGGGCAAATTGGGTGCCCAGAATCCGCCGGACCATGTCTATCTGCCGCACCAGGGTCGTGGTGGCCGTCGCCCGCTCGATCTCGCCGGGGGCGGGACTCAAGACCTGGCAGAGGATCTCGAGCGCCTTCGCTTCCGAGTGCAGCAACCGGAACCCTTGCTGATAGGGGCTTTGCAAGAGCCCGGACGCGACGTAATGAAGGACGGCCGACAGGGGACGGATTTCATGCCAGACGGTCCTCTGATCGTGCAGCTCGATCGCGCGCAGCAACGAACAACCGGGTATTCCGTTACGATGCAGGAGCTGGGCGAGAAAGCTCGGCCTGCAATACAGCGACAGTCCGGTGTAGCGCATTCCGGCCTCGAGGCGCTCCCTCATATCCGCGCCGGTAGGCTGGTACAACAGCAAGAGGCAGGGGCCCTGCGCAACCAATCGACGGTGCGCGGTCTCTATGGTCAAGCATCCGTGCAGACAGATGTGCACCTCGATCAGCGCCTCGCCCGGCACCACTTCTTCCCGTGACGTATCGAAGAGGCAATCGATGGTCAGGATGAAGAGGTCGCGGTCCAATCGGTAGAGCTCGTAGCTCCCATGGCCGTCCGTGCGGTCGACGCGCAGGCGGCGGGCCTCAGCGTTTCGGCCCAGATCCTCGCCGATGATCTCGCCGCGGGTGAGCCCACGCAGATTTCCGAACAACTCATGCAGCGTTCCAGCCGGCTTCTGCCCCACCAGCGTCGAGCGAAGCAGCCCGGGAGACGGCACCGCGCCGATCGTCTTCGCTCGATTCCCGCCTGTCCGAACCTGCATGTACCGAAGTGTAGGCCGTACCCATGGTTCTGGCCAATTTCCTCATCGACAGGCCGCCGCGACTAAATGGACTGCTTCCTCCGGTGCTACCGTTTCATCGAAGCGGCGGCACGGCCGCGGATGACGGGCAGGGATAGGCCTCCGAACTCAACTCAAAAGGGGAGCGACAGATGCTCGAGAGCCCTCCGGTGTCCATCCTGGTCCGCGCCGCGAGCGCGGCAGCTGCACTCGTTTTGTCGGCGAGCGCTCTCTGGCCGGTCGCCTCCCGCGCCGACACGCCGGCCGAGGGCGACAAACTCGCGTTGCAGGAAATCGTGGTGAGCGCCTCGCGCGTCGGGGAGGAATCGGTGCAGAAGATTCCCATGGCGATCTCCGTGGTCTCTCCCGCGGCGCTCGATGCCAAGGGCTTGAGTGGCATCTCGGATTTCGTGGGCGAGCTGCCTTCGGTCAATCTGCAGTCGGTATCGCCGGGCGAGAACGTGGTCGACATGCGGGGCCTCGTCACCAATGAGGTGAACCCCACCAACGCCCAGCAACGCTCCCTCGTCGCGCTGTATCTCGACGACGCCTCGATCGGTCAGGAGGGATTCAATCCCGACCTGCATGTGTACGACCTCGAGCGCATCGAGGTCATTCGCGGTCCGCAAGGAACTCTGTACGGCGCGGGCTCCATGGCCGGCACCATTCGGCTGATCACCAAGAAGCCCGACGCCACGTCGTACTTCGGGGATGCGGACCTGTCCGTCTCCGACACCCGGCACGGGGGCACCAACACGAGCATTCGGGGCATGGTCAATTTGCCGCTCATCGACGACAAGCTGGCGGCGCGGCTGGTGCTCTACCGGAGCGATGACTCAGGATACATCGACAACATCGAGCTGGGCGAACGGGATGCGAATCCCTCCTACGCCACGCAGGGACGCCTCGCGGTCCGCTGGCTACCCAGCGACACGTTTACCCTCGATGTCAGCGCCTTGTTCGCGCGGTTGAATGCCCAAGGACGCAACACCGTATACCCGCAGCTCGGCGCCTATACCTACGAGTCCCTGACGCCCGAGCAGCTGAGCGACTATTTCAAGCTGTACAACGTCACCGCGGATTGGGACCTGTCATTCGCGCATCTGATCTCATCGAGCTCCTACACGCAGCGCCACATCGCCGAGTACGAGAGCTTCGAATCGCTCGACGAGAACCTGCTCACGCCCGGCGACAGAATCCCGGCGAACAACTTGAACGGCAACGATATTCATAAATTCCAGCAGGAGATCCGCCTGGCCTCGCGCCCCGATCAGGATCTGCGATGGGTCACCGGCGTCTACTTCGAGCGGGATTCGCAGTTCTACCCGCAAAACCTGGTCTCGCCGGGATTCGACTCGGCCTTTGGCGCCGAGATCGGCGATCCCGGCTTCAATTCACAAACGGTGTACGGCACGCCGGCCCCGGATACGCCGTTCTACGGGACCATCAATGTGCTCGAGCGGCAGTTCGCCCTTTTTGGCGAGGCGACGTATTCGATCCTGCCGCGGCTCGATCTGACGTTGGGCGCGCGATATTTCGATTTCAAGGACCATTTCAATCTCTTCTTCACCGGTGTCGCCGGTGCCATCAATCCGGGCGAGCCCGATACCGGGAACGGCGAGCAGAGCTCGAAGGGCGTGAACCCGCGTGCCGTGCTGACCTTCAAGGCCACCGATCAGGTCATCGTCTACGGCGAGGCGGCACGCGGATTTCGCTACGGGGGCGTGAACGAGCCCGCGCCGGTGGTGTTCTGCGCGGCCGATCTCGAGGCGATCGGACTCAAGGAATCTCCCCAGTCGTTCGGACCGGACCACCTCTGGAGCTACACCCTCGGTGAGAAGGGCACCTTCGGCAACGGCCGCTGGAAGATGAACGTCGACGGCTTCTACATCGACTGGGACAACGTGCAGACCCTGCACCAGCTGGCATGCGGCTACAATTTTGCGCAAAATGCCGGCAAGATCACTAGCCAGGGCATCGAGTGGGAATCCGAGGTCCGGGCGACCAGCGCGCTCACGCTCGGCATCAGCGGCTCCTATACCGACGCCACCGCCGACGGTCCGATTCCCAATCTCGGGGCGACGAACGGCAATCGGGCCCCCTTCTTCCCGCGAAATATCGTCACGGTGAACGGCACCTACGATTTCCCGCTGCCGGGCGGGAAGGTCGAGGTCTCCGCCGACTACACCTATCGGAGCCGGCAATTCACGGATTTCAGTCCGACGGCATTCGATTACACCGTCATTCCGTCGTCGGTGCTCCTGAACGGCTCGATCGGATACGTCACCGATCGATGGTCGGTCAGCGTGTACGGCACCAACCTGACCGACAACCACCTCGTCAGCCTCGTCGACGTCAACACGGCCGGGGCATATCAGCCGGGGAACCTCGAATACTGGGGGCGTCCAAGAACCATCGGGGTACATGCCCACGTGAAGTTTTGATCGCGCGCTCTGCGGGCGTCCGCTAAGATTCGACATGCGATCGAGCCCGCCCGCGTCGTGAACGTCGCCGCCTCGACCGTCGACCTCGGCGTCGCGCGGCGTTGGTACGTGCTGCTGGTGCTCACCCTGGTGTACGCGCTCAGCATTGCGGACCGCTTCGTGATGTCGACGCTGATCGAACCGATCAAGGCCGATCTCGGCCTGTCGGATTCCTCGATCGGCTTTCTCACCGGCTCCTCGCTGGCATTTTTCTACGTGACCGCGGGATTGCCGCTGGCGACGCTCGCCGACCGGACGAATCGCCGCACCATGATCGCGCTCGCCCTCGGCGCCTGGTCTGTCATGACCACGTTTTGCGGTTTCGCGCAGAACTACTGGCAGCTTCTCCTCGCGCGGATCGGTGTCGGCGTCGGCGAGGCGGGCGGCACTCCGCCGTCCGCTTCCCTGCTGTCGGACTACTTCGCTCCGCGTCGGCGAGCCCTGGCGTTGTCGGTATTCTCGGTGGGTGCCTCGCTCGGATCGATGATGGGCTCGAGCGCCGGCTATGCCAGCGATGCCTGGGGCTGGAGAGCGGCGTTCTTCGTGCTCGGAGCGCCGGGCATTGCGGTGGCATTGCTGGTCGCGCTCACCATCCGGGAGCCCGAGCGCGGCCGGCTGGACGGCACGCACGTCGGCGCCCGGACGACGTTGCGCGACACGCTTCGGTTCACCCGCGCCCAGCCGGCACTCTTGCACACCTGGATCGGCGCCACCGTCTACACGCTGTGGTCCTGGGGTCTGATGTGGTGGACGCCCTCGTTTCTGGTGAGATCGCATCACATGACCCTGGGCGATGCCGGCGGCGCACTATCGCTCATGCACGGAATTGGCGGAACCGCAGTGCTCCTGATCACCATGATGCTCATGGGACCGCTGGGAAGACGCGATCCAAGGCTCGTGCCCTGGTTCGTGTCGGGGTGCATCGTGATCGGCACCGTGCCATCCATACTCGCCTACAGCGCCGCTTCCTCCCGGGCCGCGCTGTCCATGCTGTGGCTGTTCATTCCGCTGTCCTACGCGCCATTCGGACCTACGTTCGCGCTCCTGCAAAACCTCGTGCCAGCCTCCATGCGCGCACAGGCGGTGGCCGTGATGCTGTTTTGCGCCAACATCGCCAACCTTGTCATCGCCCCCCAGGCGGTGGGCTTCGCCAGCGACTGGCTGCACCCCCTCTACGGCGCCGAGTCGCTGCGTCATGTGCTGATTCCGATGGCCTTCACCGGCTTCTGGGCGGCCTGGCATTACTGGCGCTGCGCGAAGTACATGCGCTGAGGAGCGCCTCGCCGGAAGGCGCCTCGCCTCCGAGCCGCCGATTTTCAGCTCCCCGCTCTTCTTCCCTAATTTCTTTCTCTGTATTCCTCAGTCTGCGCCGCTCGGGCTCCGGATAATCCGCTCATGAAGACTCATGCTCGCGTGGCGGTCATCGGCGGCGGCGTCGTAGGCGCCAGCGTCCTCTACCATCTCACGAAGTTCGGATGGCGCGACGTGGTGCTGCTCGAGCGGTCCGAGCTCACCGCGGGCTCGACGTGGCATGCGGCGGGGGGCGTGCACACCTTGAACGGCGACTCCAACGTGGCCGCGCTTCAGGCGTATACCATCGAACTCTATCGGGAGATCGAGCAGGTTTCCGGGATTTCCTGCGGCCTGCATCGCACAGGCTGCATCTATCTTGCGGTGACGGAAAAGGAGGCGGAATTCTTCAAGTCCGAGGACGCCAAGGCCCGGCACCTGAACGTCGGATTGCACTTCATCGATTTCGACGAAGTGCGCGAGCGCAATCCGCTCATCGACACTTCTCACTACCGATCGGCCATGTTCGATCCGAACGACGGGCACGTCGATCCGAGCGGCGTGACCAACGCCTATGCGAAGGCTGCCCGCGATGCGGGCGCGGACATCCACCGTCACACGCCGGTCACGGCGGTGCGCCGGCTGCGCTCCGGCGAGTGGGAACTCGCGACACCCGCCGGCCCGCTTCGCGCCGAATACATCGTCAATGCGGCGGGACTCTGGGCGCGCGAGGTCGGGCGCCTCGTCGGGGTGGATCTCCCCGTGATACCGATGGAGCACCAGTATCTCGTCACCAACGAAATTTCCGAACTGGCGGCGCTCGGCCGGGAGATTCCCGCCGCCGTCGATTTCGACGGCGCGGTCTACTTGCGCCAGGAAGGCAAGGGCCTTCTCGTCGGAACCTACGAGCAGGACTGCCGCCACTGGGCGGTCGACGGAACCCCGCAGGATTTCGGCATCGAGCTCCTGCCGCCGGACATCGACCGAATCGCCGGTCCGCTCGACAAGATGATGCAGCGAATGCCGGTCATGAAGAAGGCCGGCATCAAGCGAATCGTCAACGGTGCAATGGTTTTTTCGCCGGACGGCAATCCGGTCATCGGTCCGTTGCCCGGTCTCGACGGGGCGTTCGTCGCGGCCGGTTGCATGGCGGGCTTCTCGCAGGGGGGAGGGATCGGTCTGACGGTCGCGCGCTGGATCGTCGAGGGCGAGCCTGGAATGGATGTGTTCGCGATGGATGTCAGCCGCTTCGGTGATTTTGCCAATACCGCCTACGTGCGCGCCAAGACGCGGGAGAACTATCAAAGGCGATTCATTCTTCCCTGCTGGAACGAGGAGCTGCCGGCGGCGCGCCAGTTGCGCACCTCGCCGATCTACGATCGACTCGTGGCTGCCGGCGCGGTGTTCGGAGTATCCGCAGCCCATGAGGTTCCACTGTGGTTCGCCGGATCGCCGGAAGGCGCGTACGAACAGCCGTCGTTTCGCCGTTCCTCGGCCTTCGATGCGGTGATTGGGGAGTGCCGCGCGGTGCGCGAGGCCGTCGGCATCTGGGAGACCTCGTCGTATTGCAAGCTGCAGATCGAGGGCCCCGACGCAGAGGCATGGCTCGACGGTCTTCTGTCGAATCGCCTGCCGCGCGAGGCCGGCCGCATCGTTTTGAGCCCGATGCTGACGCCGGCCGGTCGGATCCTGGGCGAGGTCACCGTTGCACGGATCGATCCGGATCGATTCCTGCTGTTCGGCTCGCCCAGCGCCGAGGGTCATTATCTGCGTTGGCTCGGACAGCAACTGCGGCCGGGCGCCAAAATCTCGATTCGCAGTCGCACCCGTGAGCTGTGCGGCCTCAGCGTGACGGGGCCACGCGCCCGCGAATTACTCTCGCGGGTGACCACAGAGGACGTCTCCGACTCGGGCGTGCCGTTTCTACGCTCGCGGACGCTCCTCGTCGGCCTCGCGAGGTCGCTGGTGCTGCGTTTGTCCTTCACCGGCGAGCTGGGCTATGAGATCTACATGCCTGCCGATGAACAACGGCATGTATTCGAGCGTTTGTGGGAAGCGGGCTCCTCGCTGGGTCTGCGCAACTTCGGTCTGCGGGCGTTGGATGCTCTGAGGCTCGAGAAAGGCTACGGAGCTTGGGGGCGGGAGTACTCCGCGGATGCCACGCCTGACGAGGCGGGTCTTTCGCGATTCGTTTGCGTCGACAAGGGCGATTTCATCGGACGAAACGCCACGCTCGAGGCGCGCCGCCGCCCGCTGAAGCGCCGGCTCACGCTGCTCGCGGTCGACTCCTCCGACCCCGATCCGGTGGGCGGCGAGCCGGTCTATCTGGACGGAAACCCGGTCGCGCGATTGACGTCGGCGGCTTTTGCGCCCGGCATCGGCCGAGCGCTCGGTTTCGCGTATCTTCCGGCCGGGGATGCGCTGCGCGCGCAGGTTGAGGTGCAGGTATTGTCACGCCGCCTGCCGGCACGAATCTTGACGGAGCCGCCGTATGATCCGAGCGGCGCGCGATTGAGGGCCTGAGAATCGCAGGGGGGAATGGAATGCAAAAGCCTGATTGCTTGACCCGTCGGCTGAAACCCGGAACGTTATGGGCCGATCTTCAGATCGGGGAATCGGCAACGGATTACTTTATCACGTACATTGCCTACGACGAGATCATCGTTGAGCATCAGGCCTTCGTCGACCGGATTGTTGCGTATCCTCTACAGTAAGCGTTCTGATTTATAGGAAGCCATTCATTGAAACGATTCGGAACCGCACTGATAGCGATAATTTTTCTGACCCCATGCGTGGCGTCAGGCCAAAATTCTGAGCTTCCCTGGATCTTCCGTCTCTTGCCACGCAATTAGCTTCCGGTAGAAACCTTTATTATCTGTCTTATACGTTTGCAGACACACGTTTCCCAGCCAAAAGTCCATTGGAAGCGGTGGAACTATCTAGATACGGAGATCGATCGGCCTCCAGTACGCGCAAGCAAAGAAGAAATTTCGGTGCTGAAACATCATGAAGAAGGAATAAAGAAGATGTTGCTTTCTCTTCCCACGGCATCCAGCGAAGTGAAGGATCAGTACCTTTGCGATGCCTTTTTTATCTCCC
The DNA here is from genome assembly GCA_963736185.1 of uncultured Gammaproteobacteria bacterium. Lineage (GTDB taxonomy): Bacteria > Pseudomonadota > Gammaproteobacteria > Steroidobacterales > Steroidobacteraceae > Bog-1198. The sequence goes on from CAVTNZ010000086.1 coordinate 22,100, forward strand.
TGGACCTAAGTAGCGCGGAAGGATTCTTCAATGTGCGTTATCTTTACCGGGCTTGTTAGTACCACAACATATAATACGTATGGCAGCTCGCCCATTATGCGCGCTCAGAAGGTGGCTCAGTCCGTGATATTACCCAGCCTTAAATCGCTGGGAATGTTCGCTTCGGATACGACTCTTGGGTATGTTGGCATTGCCGTGTATT
>CAVTNZ010000087.1:0-57408 GCA_963736185.1 uncultured Gammaproteobacteria bacterium
GACATCGCTTCCAGGACGTGCAGATTTTGCTGCCCGGAAGATATTGACCATTAAGCCGGGCTGGCAAGGCCAAACGGCCCAGGTCCAGGAACGCGTCTACTGGGAGATCGATTTTCCCGATCAGGGCCAGGAAGCGCTCGTCGATTTCCATCGCTGGGGCAGCAATCGCCAGGCCGAAGGCGGTCGACGAGTTCGAGGAGGTCCTTCAGCGGGCCGTGGCCAGGAGGCTGCGGGCCGATGTGCCGGTGGTGTCGTATCTGAGCGGCGGCGTCGATTCCAGCGTCGTCGTCGCCCTGGCCAGCAAGCTGCGCCGCCAGGAAGGCAAAGGGGCGATCCCGACCTTCACCATCTCGATCCAGGATCGCCATCTCAACGAAAAGAACGAAGCGTTGGCCATGGCCCGGCACGTCGGCTCCGAGACGTCATGGTCGATTGCGGCCGGGACGAGGTGCTGCAAACCTATCCCGAGCTGATTCGCGCCGCCGAGGCCCCGGTCATCGACACCGCCTGTGCCTCCCTGCTGATGCTGGCCCGTTCGGTCCATTCGCATGGCTACAAGGTGGCCCTGACCGGTGAAGGGGCCGATGAATGGCTGGCCGGCTATCCCTGGTACAAGGTGCATCGAGTACTGAACGTCCTTGATTGTGTACCCGGGCTTCCGCTTAGTTCTCTGGCACGCAAGGCGTATCTTCGGCTCACGGGGGTGCCGCGTTTGCCTGGGAAGCCATGGTCCGGCGGCCAGAAGGCGGTCGGCGGGCCCAACGCCTGGCTCGATATTTATGGCCTGTTCAGCAGTTCCAAGCTGCGTTTCTTCAGCAAGCAGATGTGGGAACAGCTGGGCGATCATCTTCCCTACGACGATTTCAAGCTCAACGTCGACCGGGCCCGCCGCTGGCATCCGCTCAACCGCTCCCTGTATGTGGGGGCCGCGTATGCTGCCGGGACTGCTGCTGGCCTCGAAGGGGGACCGCGTGGCCATGAATTCCTCGGTCGAGACGCGTTATCCGTTTCTCGATGAGGAGGTCTTCAGCTATCTCGCCGGGCTGCATCCACGCTGGAAGATGCGCGGCCTGCGCGACAAGTACATTCTCCGGCTGCATGGCCGATCGCTGGGTGCCGAAGTCGATCGCCTGGCGGCGCAAGGCGATGTTCCGGGCCCCGATGGACGGCTTCCACACCGCCGACTGCCGACCTTCGTCGATCAGCTGCTCAGCCCGGAATCGCTGGCCAGGACCGGCTATTTCGACGTGCAGCGGTAGTCATTGGCGGCATGCGTTCAAGAACGATGCGTGAACGATCGAATCAGCGGGTCGTGATCGAAATGGGTCTGGCGGGCGTCGTGGCGACGCAGCTCTGGCATCACACGTTCATCGACGGCAGTCTGGCGGATTTGCCGTCGCTGGCGGCGGGTATCCTGAGCCCGAGACCGGATGGTAACGCGGCTCGCATCGGTTAGGGCGAGCCAACCCGCTCGGCGGGTCCTCACGCGTTGCCGCTTGCCTCAAGAGACGAGGTCGTGAATGTCGTATTCCCTGGCGACCCTCTGGTACGAACGGCAACGCTTCATGCCCGGCGTGCTGGCCGTGGCCTTCAGCGCCCTGCTCATCGCCTTGCAGTGCGGACTGCTGCTGGGGTTGTTTTCCATCACGTCGATTCCCATCGACATGTCGCACGCCGATATTTGGGTCGGCCATCCGGAGATTCCGAGCATCGATCTGGGCCGGCCGATTCCCGAAGCGTGGATGTCCTATATCGCGCGAAGCCGGGCGTCGAGCGCTGCGAGGTCTTCCTCGAAGGGTTCACACTGGGTCAAACCGACCGGCGGCAACGAACTGGCCCTGGTCATCGGCTACGCGTCTGGCGGACAAGGATCCGCTCGGGGCCATCGATCAGCTCACGCCGGAACTGCGCATACTTGCTGTCGGAGCCGGGGGCGGTGGTGGTCGATGAAGGGGAGTTCGGCCGGCTGGGCATCACCAAGGTCGGCGATACCGCCGAGGTCATCGGCCAGCGGTGCGCATGGTCGGCACCGTGCACGGTCTTCGCAGCCTGGCCGCTCCGTACCTCTTCTGTTCCGTCGACACCGCCCGGATTTGCTGCTGCCGGAATGCCCGATCAGACCACCTTCATCCTGGCCCGCTGCCACAACAAGGAAGACGCCCCAAAATCGTGGCCGAGCTGAAGCGAAAGTATCCCGCAAAAGATCTCGTGCCTTCACCACGGAAGCGTTTTCGTTCCATAGCCGCATGCACTGGCTGACCAAGACCGGGCCGGCATCGCCCTGGGGCTGGCCGCCGCCCTGGGTCTGCTGGTCGGCTCCGTGGTCACCAGCCAGACGCTGTACGCGGCCACCGCCGCGTCGATGAAGGAGTATGCCGTGCTGCGGGCCCTGGGCATTCCGCGCTGGCGCATGGTCATGACGTGATGGCCCAGTCGTTTTGGATCGGCGTGGCGGGCGTCGCCTTCGCCTTGCCCTGCTATTTACATCCTCGCCCGCTTTGGGGAAGACATCGGCGCCAAGATCATCTTGCCGTGGTGGCTGCTGGGTCGGCGCCGTTGGCGTGACCATGTGCATGGCCTTGATGTCCGGGGTGCTGGGCCCTGCGGAGCTTGCGGGATCATAGAGCCTGTAACGCTTTTGCGTTAGGGCCAGGCAGGCGTCTTGCGAAAGCGGGGTTTTCCGGGAAATTTAAGAGGAAAAGTTCGCACGCTCTGTTACAATGGGTCCGAACTGTGAAAACCTTGAGGTAGGAAGAAAGAGCTATGTACATTGAATCAGTATCGACGCCAACCTGAAAGCCTGGGGCCTGACGCGCACTTTTGGCTCCGGGCGAAACCTTGACCGTGGCCCTGCGCAACGTCGGCATCGAACTTTATCCCGGCCAACTGGCCATGCTGATGGGCCCCTCCGGCAGCGGCAAATCGACGCTTGCTGGCCGTGCTCTCCGGGCTGCTGCATCCCAACGATGGACGGGTGCTGGCCCTGGATCACGACCTCTGGAGCATGACCGAACGGCAGCGCGAGGACTTTCGCCTGCAATATTGCGGCTTCATCTTTCAGGGCTACAACCTGTTCCCCGCCCTGACCGCCCGGCAGCAACTGGAGATGGTGCTGCGCTGGGGCAGCAACGTCAATCGCCGTGAAGAGGCGAGCCAGAGGGCCGACGGCGATGCTCGATCTGCTCGGCCTGGGCAAGAAGGGCAATCTGCGGCCGATCCAGCTTTCCGGCGGCGAGAAGCAGCGCGTCGCCATCGGCCGGGCCCTGATCAAGGAGCCGCAGTTCTGCTTCGCCGACGAGCCGACCGCCGCCCTCGACTGGAAGCATGGCGAACAGGTCATCGAACTGTTGCGGGTCGCGGCCCACGACAACGGCGCGACGATCCTGGTCGTCGCCCACGACGCCCGCATCATTCCGCATTGCGATCGCGTTTTTCACCTGGAGGACGGATGTCTAATGGAAGGGATAGAACGGCAGAGCTGTCGAAGGTCAACGGAGTGAAACCCTTGGCGAGCAGTTTCTGATCAATTCCGTGGTCATTCCCGTGGACGCGGAGGCGGATTCTCCTAGCCACCTGCACCTGGCGCGCCGATTGACGCGCGGCCTCCGCCCCATCCTCCTGCGGCAAGCTGATTGCACTCACTCTTTTAGGGTGTCCGTCGAACTCATGACGCCGATGCTGGCGACGCTGGATTGTACTATGCCGCTTTATCCGGCGGATCTCATGCCGTGAGTAAACACCTACGGGCGCCGGCGGGCATGGCCGACTGCTTTTCCCCGGGCTTGAGGGGAGAGTGGCGCCATGAACACCAACTCCATGTATGCGCTCATTCTGGTCGGCGTCCTCATCGTCGCCGTGATTGCGGTCATTGCCTGGTCTCAGGCCCAGCGCAAGCGCAAACAGTCGGCGACGCTGCGCCAGCGCTTCGGCCCGGAATACGACCGCACGGTCAATGAGATGGGCAACCGCGGCAAGGCCGAGGCGGAGCTCGAAGCCCGACAAAAGCGTGTCGCGCGATTGGACATCGTCCCTCTCTCGATGGCGGAAGCCACGCGCTTCCACCAAGCCTGGGTTGCCACGCAGGCCCGCTTCGTGGACGACCCCAAAGCGGCGGTGATCGACGCGGACCACCTCGTCTACGAGGTCATGGAGAAGCGCGGGTATCCGATGGGAGATTTCGAAGCGCGCGCCGCCGACATCTCCGTCGATCACCCGGGCGTCGTCTCCAACTATCGCGCGGCGCGGGCGATCGCGCTGGCGGATGAGAGAGGGCAGGCCGATACCGAATTACTGCGCAGAGCCGTGGTGCACTATCGGTCGCTCTTCGAGGAGCTTCTCGAGGTGCGGGAAGCGCCGCAGCCGATATTGCGCAACGGGATTCCCGCAGCGTAGCCCCGATACGCGCGCCAGCCCCGCGAGCCCGCGCGCGGATCACGCGCACGCCGAGGCGGACTCCCGCGAATTCAACGCCGTCTCTATCGCCACCGCGATCTCGTGCTGGGTGCACGGCTTCGCAAGCTTCTGAATGCGAAATTTTGCGGGGTCCGCTGGGAGCTCCGCGAATCCGGTCGCGAGGATGATGGGCAACCCAGGGTATCGCTCCCGTATGGTCTGCGCCAGCTGCAGGCCCGTCATGTTCGGCATCGCGTGGTCGGTCATCACCAGGTCGATTTGGGCCCCCGCGGCCAGGGTCGACAGCGCCTCGGCCCCCGAATGCGCCTCGATCGCGGTGTGCCCGAGATCCTCGATCAAGGCGGCCGTGCCCGTCAGCACCAGCTGATCGTCATCGACGATCAGCACCCGGCACGGATGCGCGGCCGCGGGCGCCGGCTTGAGCCGCTCGACGTTTCGATTGGCCGCGGGCGCCGTCTTCGCCCGGGGCAGCCACAACTGAACGGTCGTTCCCACGTTCGGGGCGCTGTCGATGCGCAGCAGCCCCCCGGATTGAGCCGCCAATCCATGAACCATCGACAGACCGAGACCCGTCCCCTTGCCGGGGCCCTTGGTGGTGAAGAAGGGGTCGGTCGCCTTCGCCAATGTCTGCTCGTCCATGCCCGAGCCGGTGTCCGCAATGCTGATCCGCAGATAATCGCCGGGCGGCAGCCGCGAATCGGGGCCGGCGCTCGACTCCTCCTTGGTCTCACCCATGGCCGTAATGCTGAGCCTTCCGCCATTCGGCATGGCGTCGCGCGCATTGAGAGCCAGATTGAGAAGCGCCAATTCGAGCTGATTGGCGTCGACCAGCACCGGCGAAGCGCCTCGGAGAAAGCGCACTTGAGCTCGATCGCGAGCCCCAGCGCCCGCTTCAGGAGCTCCTCCATCCCGCTCACCAGCGCGGCAAGATCCACGGCTTCGGGCTTGAGCTCCTGACGGCGCGAGAACGCCAGCAGGCGCTGGGTGAGCGCGGCTCCGCGCTGCGCGCCCTGCACGGCATTCTTCAACAGCCGGCTGCATTGAGGGTCGTCCGGCAGGCGCTTTTCGAGAAGCGTGAGGCTGCCGAGCACCGCCATCAGAAGGTTGTTGAAATCGTGCGCGACGCCGCCGGTGAGCTGGCCGATGGTGTCCATTTTCTGCGCCTCGAACAGCTGCGCGAGCGCGGTCTCGCGCTCATGCGTGCGCTCCTCGATGCGCTGCTCGAGCTCCTCGTTGAAGCGCCGCAGATCCGCGGTGCGCTCCAGCACGCGCGCCTCGAGCTCGGCATTGAACCGCTCCAATTGGCGGGTCTTGCGATACAGATCGACGAACACCTTGACCTTCGCACGCAGCAATTCGGGCACGACCGGAACCGGAACGTAATCCACCGCGCCGAGCTGGTAGCCGCGCAGCTGATCCAGATGCGCGAAATTCACCGCGGAGACGAAAATGATGGCGGTGCGCTGGAATCTCGGATGCTCGCGGATCATGGCGGCCAGCTCGAAGCCGTCGAGCTCCGGCATGCACACGTCGATCAGGATCAGTCCGATCTCGTTCTTGAGCAGGCACTCGAACGCTTCGCGCGCCGAGGACGCCTTGAACAAATTCTCGCCGATCTCCGCCAGCACCACCTCGTGGCTCAGGAGCTTTGCCTGCTGGTCATCGACCAGCAGGATGTTCACCCGGTCGGAGGCCTCTTGTGCGCTCACCGATGCAGCCACATGCGCAGCGCCGACAGGAGCTGGTCGACGTTGACGGGTTTGGCCAGGTAATCCGATGCGCCGGCCTCGAGGCATTTCTCGCGGTCGCCCTTCATCGCCTTCGCCGTGAGCGCGAGGATCGGCAGCCGCCTGAAGGCCGGCTTCGAGCGGATCTCCTGGATGGTCTCGTAGCCGTCCATCCCGGGCATCATGATGTCCATCAGCACGATGGCCACGTCCTCGCGCGAGCTCAACACCGCGATCGCCTCGCTTCCCGTGGTCGCCGTCAGCACTTCCATGCCGCGGCGCTCGAGCACGCTCGACAGCGCGAAGATGTTGCGGGCATCGTCATCCACCAGAAGCACGGTGCGCCGCAGGAGATCCTCATCGGAGCTGTGCAGCCGCTCGAGCATGCGCTGCTTGGCCGGGGGAAGATCCGCCACCACCCGATGCAGGAACAGGGCCGTCTCGTCGAGCAGCCGCTCCGGGGATTCGACGCCCTTGACCACGACGCTGCGCGCCATGGTGTGCAGCGTCGCATCCTCGTCCGCCGAGAGCTCGCGTCCCGTGAACACCACCACCGGGATGTCGCGCAGCTCCGCATCGTCCCGGATGGTCTCGAGCACCTCGAACCCGGACATGTCGGGGAGCTTCAGGTCGAGCACCACGCAGTCGACCTGATCGCGCTTGAGCTGTGCCAGCGCTTCGGCTCCCGTTTCGGCCGACGCAATCTCGATGTCCTCGTGGCTCAGGAGCTCGGCGACGCTGTTGCGTTCGTTCTGATCGTCCTCCACCAGCAGCAGGCGCTTGCGTCGCGGGGCCGCGTAGCCCTTGATCCGCGCGAATGCCTCGTCGAGGCCCTGGGAGGAGGCGGGCTTTTGCACGAACGAGAAGGCTCCGCGCGCGAGACCGTGGTGCCGGTCCTCGTCGAGCGTCACGATCTGAACGGGGATGTGCCGGGTCGCCGGATCCTGCTTCAACTGGCTGAGCACCGTCCAGCCCAGCATGTCCGGCAGAAAGATGTCGAGCGAGATGGCCGTCGGGTGATGCTCGCGCGCGAGCGCCAGCGCCTCCGTGCCGCGGGTTGCGGCCAGCACCTTGAATCCCTTCTCCCTCGCGGCCCCCATCATGAGCCGCGCGAAATGCGGGTCATCCTCGACGATGAGCACCACGCTTTCGCCGGGCGCGACGGTGTGACGGTCGTCGAGGATCTGCTCCGGCGGCCGCTCCGCCGACCGGATCGAGAAGGTGGGCGGTTGGGCCGGCTGCGGCGCCTCCGCGCCGGCGGCCGGCGCCCTCGCGAGGCCGCTGCCCATGTAGGTGATCGGCAGGTAGAGCGTGAACACGCTGCCGATCCCCGGCGTGGACCGCAGCTGGATCTCGCCGCCGAGCAGGTTCGCGAGCTCGCGGCTGATCGCGAGCCCGAGGCCCGTGCCGCCGTACTTGCGGCTGGTGCCCGCGTCGGCCTGCTGAAAGGCCTCGAAGATGATGCGCTGTTTTTCCGGCGGAATGCCGATGCCGGTATCGGACACCTCGAACGCGACGATCGAGGCGGCACGGCGCAACGTCGGGTGATCCTCGTTCCACCCGCTCACCGCCGGCGACACCTTGAGCTTGACGCCGCCTTCGGCCGTGAATTTGAACGCATTCGACAGCAGGTTCTTGAGCACCTGCTGCAGGCGCTTCAAGTCGGTGGTGATGCTGCGCTCGAGGTGCGGCGAGAGCTCCACCTCGAATTGCAGCCGGCGATTCTCGGCCTCGTGGCGGAACGGCCGGGCGATCATCTCGAGCAAATTGGTGAAATAGACCTCCTCGGCGTCCACCGACACGGTGCCCGATTCGATCTTCGAAAGATCGAGAATGTCGCTGATGAGATTCGAGCAGGTCCGTTCCCGCGCCGTGGATGGTGCGCGCGAATTCCACCTGCTTGGCCGACAGATTGCCGTCCGGATTCTCCGTGAGCTGCTGGCCCAGGATCAGGATGCTGTTGAGCGGCGTGCGCAGCTCGTGCGACATGTTGGCGAGGAACTCGGACTTGTACTTCGAGGTGAGCGCCAGCTCGGTCGCCTTTTCCTCCACCGCGCGCCGTGCCTGCTCGATTTCCTGATTCTTCGCCTCCACCTCGACGTTGCGGTCGGCGAGCTGCTGCGCCTTCTGCTCGAGCTTCTCGTTGGTCTGCTGCAGCTCGCGCTGCTGCGTCTGGAGCTCCGTCGCGAGCTGCTGCGATTGCTTGAGCAGCCCCTCGGTCTGCATCGTCGCCTCGATCGAATTGAGCACGATGCCGATGGAGGTGGTGAGCTGCTCGAGAAAGGTGAGCTGCAGATCGGTGAACCCGCCGAGCGAGGCGAGCTCGATCACCGCCTTGACCTGGCCCTCGAACAGCACCGGCAGCACGATCACGTGGCGCGGCTGGCCTTGAACAGGCCGGAGGTGATCGGCACGGCGTTGTCCGGCATCTCGGTGATCAGGATGCGCCGCGCATCGAGCGCGCATTGGCCGATGAGCCCCTCGCCGAGCTGCAGACGGCTCGGCATGCCCCCCGACGGCGTCGTCCGCATAGGCGGACAAGCAGTTTCAGCGCCGCTCGCCGCGTCGTCGGCATCGACCTGGTAGATGACGCCCTGCTGCGCCTCGACCAGCGGCGCCAGCTCCGACAGCAGCAGGCGGCCGACGGTGGCGAGGTCGCGCTGGCCCTGCAGCATGTTGGTGAAGCGCGCGAGGTTGGTCTTGAGCCAGTCCTGCTCGGTGTTCTGGTCCGTGGTCAGACGCAGATTGCCGATCATCGTGTTGATGTTGTCCTTGAGCTCGGCGACCTCGCCGCGGGCCTCCACCTGCACCGAGCGGGTCAGGTCGCCCTTGGTCACCGCGGTCGCCACTTCGGCGATGGCGCGCACCTGGGTGGTGAGGTTGGCGGCCAGCAGGTTGACGTTGCCGGTCAGGTCCTTCCACGTGCCCGCGGCGCCCGGCACGTTGGCCTGGCCGCCGAGCCGCCCTTCGACGCCCACTTCGCGGGCCACCGTGGTCACCTGGTCGGCGAAGGTGGCCAGCGTGTCGGTCATGTTGTTGATGGTCTCGGCGAGCGCCGCGACCTCGCCCTTGGACGCGACGGTCAGGTTCTGCTTCAGGTCGCCGTCGGCCACCGCGGTCACGACCTTGACGATGCCGCGCACCTGCTCGGTGAGGTTGGCCGCCATGACGTTCACCGTGTCGGTGAGATCCTTCCAGGTGCCGGCGACGCCCGGCACCTCGGCCTGACCGCCGAGCGCCCTTCGGTGCCGACTTCGCGCGCCACGCGCGTCACTTCGCCGGCGAAGCCGTTCAGCTGGTCCACCATGGTGTTGATGGTGTTCTTGAGCTCCAGGATCTCGCCCTTCACGTCGACGGTGATCTTGCGGGACAGGTCGCCGCGCGCCACCGCCGTGGTCACCTCGGCGATGTTGCGCACCTGGGTGGTCAGGTTCGCCGCCAGCAGGTTGACGTTGTCGGTCAGATCCTTCCAGGTGCCCGCCACGCCCGGCACCACCGCCTGACCGCCGAGGCGGCCGTCGGTGCCGACCTCGCGCGCCACCCGCGTGACCTCGCCCGCGAACGAGCGCAGCTGGTCGACCATGGTGTTGAGCGTCTCCTTCAACAGCAGGATCTCGCCGCGCACGTCCACCGTGATCTTGCGCGACAGGTCGCCGTTGGCGATGGCGGTCGCGACCTCGGCGATGTTGCGCACCTGGCCGGTGAGGTTGCCCGCCATGGAGTTGACGTTGTCGGTGAGATCCTTCCAGGTGCCCGCGACGCCCGGCACCTCGGCCTGGCCGCCGAGCTTGCCCTCGGTGCCGACTTCGCGCGCCACGCGCGTCACCTCGCCGGCGAAGCCGTTCAGCTGGTCCACCATGGTGTTGATGGTGTTCTTGAGCTCCAGGATCTCGCCCTTCACGTCGACGGTGATCTTGCGCGAAAGGTCGCCGCGCGCCACCGCCGTGGTCACCTCGGCGATGTTGCGCACCTGGCCGGTGAGGTTCGACGGCCATGAAGTTGACGTTTTCGGTCAGGTCCTTCCAGGTCCCTGCGACGCCCGGCACATTGGCCTGGCCGCCGAGCTTGCCCTCGGTGCCGACCTCGCGGGCCACGCGCGTGACCTCGGAGGCGAACCGGTTCAACTGGTCCACCATCGTGTTGAGCGTTTCCTTCAGCTGCAGGATCTCGCCGCGCACGTCCACCGTGATCTTGCGCGACAGATCGCCGTTGGCGATGGCGGTCGACACCTCGGCGATGTTGCGCACCTGGGCCGTGAGGTTCCCGGCCATCGAGTTCACCGAATCGGTAAGGTCCTTCCAGGTGCCCGCGACGCCGGGCACCTGCGCCTGGCCGCCGAGCCGCCCTTCCGTGCCCACCTCGCGCGCCACGCGCGTCACCTCGCCCGCGAACGAGCGCAGCTGATCGACCATGGTGTTGATGGTCTCCTTCAGCTCCAGGATTTCCCCCGAGACGGTCACGGTGATTTTCTTCGACAGATCCCCCTGCGCCACCGCGGTCGCCACCTCGGCGATGTTGCGCACCTGGCCGGTGAGATTCGAGGCCATGGAATTCACCGAGTCGGTGAGGTTCTTCCACGTGCCCGCGACGCCCTTCAACTGCGCCTGGCCGCCGAGCTTGCCCTCGGTGCCGACCTCGCGCGCCACGCGGGTGACCTCGCCGGCGAACGCGTTCAATTGGTCCACCATCGTGTTGATGGTGTCCTTGAGCTCGAGGATCTCGCCCTTCACGTCGACGGTGATCTTCTTCGAGAGATCCCCGTTCGCCACCGCGGTGGTCACCTCGGCGATGTTGCGCACCTGCCCGGTGAGATTCGACGCCATCGAGTTGACGTTCTCGGTGAGGTCCTTCCAGGTGCCCGCCACGCCGCGCACGTTCGCCTGGCCGCCCAGGCGGCCCTCGGTGCCGACCTCGCGCGCCACGCGCGTCACCTCGGAGGCGAAGGCGTTCAGCTGATCCACCATGGTGTTGATGGTTTCCTTGAGCTCCAGGATCTCGCCCGAGACCGTCACCGTGATCTTCTTCGCGAGATTGCCGCTCGCGATGGCGGTGGAGACCTCGGCGATGTTGCGCACCTGCGCCGTGAGATTCGACGCCATGGAATTCACGTTGTCGGTGAGGTCCTTCCAGGTGCCCGCGACGCCGGGCACCTGCGCCTGGCCGCCGAGCCGCCCTTCCGTGCCCACCTCGCGCGCCACGCGGGTCACCTCGCCCGCGAACGCGTTCAACTGGTCGACCATGGTGTTCATCGTCTGCTTGAGCTCGAGGATCTCGCCCGAAACGTCCACGGTGATCTTGCGCGACAGATCGCCGCGCGCGACGGCCGTGGTCACCTGCGCGATGTTGCGCACCTGCGCGGTGAGATTGCCGCACATCGCATTCACGGAGTCGGTGAGGTCCTTCCAGGTGCCGGCGACGCCCGGCACCAGCGCCTGGCCGCCGAGCTTGCCCTCGGTGCCGACCTCGCGCGCCACGCGCGTCACCTCCGAGGCGAAGGATCGCAGCTGATCGACCATCGTATTGATGGCTTCCTTCAGTTGCAGGATCTCGCCGCGCACGTCCACGGTGATCTTCTTCGAGAGATCCCCGTTCGCCACCGCGATGGTGACCTCGGCGATGTTGCGCACCTGCGCCGTGAGATTCGAGGCCATCGAATTCACGCTCTCCGTGAGATCCTTCCAGACGCCGGTGACTTCGCGCACCTGCGCCTGGCCGCCGAGCTTGCCGTCGGTGCCCACCTCGCGCGCCACGCGCGTCACCTCCGAGGTGAACACGGAGAGCTGTTTGATCATGGTGTTGACGATGGTCGCCGAGCGCAGAAACTCGCCCTTGAGCGCGCGGCCATCCACATCGAGCGGCACCGTCTGCAACAGATCGCCGCGCGCCACCGCCGACACGGTGCGCGTCACGGTCGTGGTGGGCCACAACAGATCGTCGATCAGCGTGTTGACCGAGCCTTCCATGTCAGCCCAGGCGCCCTGCGACAGTCCGAACCTGACGCGGGTGCTGGTCTTGCCCTGCCGCCCGACGACCTCGCCCACGTTCTCGAGCTGCTCGGCGATGCGTTGATTGGCCGCGACGATGGAATTGAAGGTGTCGCAGATCTTGCCCGCGACGCCGGTGTTCGAACCGGGGAGGCGCACGGAGAAGTCGCCGGCCTGCATGGCCTGCAGCGCGTCGAGCAGCTCGCCGAGATTCAGATCGGGCGAGGCCATGGCGGCGGCCTTGGCGACATGGCCGTTGGGCTTTTTCTTGCGTGCGACGCTTTGACTTGATTCCATGATCAACCTCTGCCGCTTCGCACAACCGGTGGCGCGCGAAGGCCGTCTGCTTGAATGGAGCGAGCGGCAGGGGCTTGGCGGCGGAACCGTCGATGGAATGGAGAGTCGCCCCCTCCCCGAAGCCGGCCGCCGAACCTCATCCCTCGCCGATGTATCGTCCCGGTTCGAAAAGATACTATTATGATGCGTCGAACATTCATGCCGCGGGCCGCCCGGCGGCGCCGCCAAATCTTCGCGTACCATCCAAGAAAAGTCCATTGCACGACGCGCTACGATTCGTTGTAAGAATTACAAACCACTGCGGGAGCATTCAGAACGATGAGACGAGAATTGTTACCCGAGGATGTCGACTTCGCCGTCAAGGGCGGATCGGTGTACGGCTGCGGCGGCGGCGGCTTTGCCGATCACGGCCGAACGCTCGGCAACATCGCGACATCGATCGGCCGTCCCGAGCTGGTGAGCGTCGATGAGCTCGATCCCGAAGCGCTGGTGGCGACCATGGCCGCGATCGGCGCACCCGGCGGTCTCACGCAGTGGGAGATGCGCGGCGTCGACTACCTGCGGGCCGTTGAGCTGCTGCAGCAGGCATCCGAGCGGCCGATCGTCGGATTGATCATCGGCCAGAACGGGATGTCGAGCACGCTGAACGCCTGGCTTCCGGGCGCCGCGCTCGGGCTCGCGGTGGTCGATGCGGTCGGCGACCTGCGCGCCCATCCCACGGGAGACATGGGATCGCTCGGTCTCGCCAACAGTCCCGAGCCCATGATTCAAACCGCGGCCGGAGGCAATCGCGAGCGCGGCGCCTACATGGAGGTGGTGGTTCGTGGCGCCACCGCGCGCGTGTCGCCGGCGCTGCGCACGGCTGCGAACGAGGCCGGCGGCTTCATCGCGAGCTGCAGAAATCCCATCCCGGTGCGGCTGGTCGCCGAACGCGCGGTGCTCGGCGGCATCAGCCAGGCTCTCAGCGTCGGCCGCGCCATCGTGCGCGCGGAGCCGCGCGGCGGCGATGCGGTCACCGAGGCGATCTGCGAGGCAACCGGAGGCTCGATACTCGCGGAGGGCAGGATCGTGCGAAACGGCGTGGTGTACACCAAGGAAGCGTTCGACTGCGGCACGATCGAGATCGAGGCGCGGGGCGGCAGCATCGTGGCGCACGTGCTGAACGAGTATATGGCGCTCGAGCGCGACGGCCAGCGGATAGGAACGTATCCCGACATCATCACGACGCTGACGCCGGCGGGCGTCCCGGTGAGCGCGGGCCGGCTCACCGAAGGCATGACCGTGCGCATCCTGCACGTGCCGAAAAGCCGCATTGCATTGTCCGCGAGCGTTTTCGATCCGTCCGTGTACCCGGTGGTGGAGCGCGCGCTCGGCATCGAGATCGCGCGCTTCGCGCTGGAAGGAAAGCGCCCGTGACCGAGCCGCGCAACCGCGAATTCGCCGGAAAACCCCTGCGCTGCCGTGGTTGGCGGCAGGAAGGGCTCCTTCGTCTGCTCGAGAACGTGCTCGCGGTGGGCGAGGATCCGGAGAATCTCGTGGTGTATGCGGCGCTCGGCAAGGCGGCGCGCAACCGGCCCGCCTACGAAGCCATCGTCCACGCGCTCAAGACCTTGTCCGATGACGAGACGCTGGTCGTGCAGTCGGGCAAGCCCATCGCAATTCTCACCACGCACTCGCGCGCGCCTCTCGTGCTCATGGCCAACTGCAACCTCGTCGGCCGCTGGGCCAACGAGGAGGTGTTCTACGACCTCGAGCAGCGCGGGCTCATCTGCTGGGGCGGCCTGACCGCGGGCTGCTGGCAGTACATCGGGTCCCAGGGGGTATTGCAGGGCACCTTCGAGATACTGGCGCGCGCCGCCGCGCGCCTGGGGGCCGCCGACCTGACGGGACGATTTTTTCTCACCGCCGGACTCGGCGGCATGGGCTCCGCGCAGCCGCGCGCGGCCACCATGCTCGGCGCGGCGAGCATCACCGTGGAGGTGGATCCCGAACGCGCGGCCAAGCGGCTCGAAAACGGCGCCGTCCATGAGGTCACGGATTCGCTGCCGCGCGCCCTCGAATCGGTGGCGCGCGCCATCGCCGAACGCCGCGCGTGGGCCGTTGCGCTCGTGGCCAACGCCGCCGACGTCTACCCGGCCATTGCCGCGGGCGCCTGCGCGGGCGGGTTGCGTCCGGACGTGGTGACCGACCAGACCGCGGCTCACGACCTGCTTTACGGGTATGTGCCGCAGGGCTATTCGCCGGCCGATATGCGCCGCCAGCGGGAACGCGACCCCGCCAGGCTCACGGCCGACGGTGTGCGCTCGATCGGAGTTCACGTCGGGGCGATGCTCGAATTCCAGAAGCTCGGCGCCATCGTGTTCGACAACGGCAACTTGATCCGCAGCCAGGCGGTGAGAGCCGGCGTCACGCGGGCCTTGGACATCCCGGTGTTCACCGAGGCGTTCCTGCGGCCGCTGTTTTGCGAGGGGATCGGTCCCTTCCGCTGGATCGCACTTTCCGGCGAGGGGAGCGACATCCGCGCGATCGACGATCACCTGCTGGAGGCGTTCGCCGACGACGCCTCCGTCACCCGTTGGATCCGTATCGCGCGCGATGCGGTGCCGTTCGAAGGGCTGCCCGCGCGCATTGCCTGGCTCGGCCACGGCGCGCGCACCGCGCTCGGTCTCGCGGTCAACGACATGGTCCGCCGGGGCGGCCTCAAGGGACCTATCGCGTTCACGCGCGATCACCTCGACGCCGGAGCCATGACACACCCCAGGATCATGACCGAGAACATGCGCGATGGGAGCGATGCCGTCGCCGACTGGCCGCTGCTGAACGCCCTGGTGAACTGCGCCTCGCAGGCGGATCTGGTCGCCATTCACTCCGGCGGCGGCGGCTACGCCGGCTTCATGACCAGCGCCGGTGTCACACTCATTGCGGACGGCACCGCCGCCGCGGCGGAGCGCCTGCGCCTGGCATTGACCAACGACACCGCGCTCGGCGTGCTTCGCTATGCGGACGCGGGATACGAAGCGGCGCAACGCGCGGCGGACAAGGCCGGGCTGCACCGCCTGAGCCCATGACGCTGCGGACGCCGTGCGCGCGTGGCTGATCGCCCGGCGGGCGCTCATCGCGCTCGTGGGCTGTGCGGCCGTGTTCGCCGCCGCCGCCGTGGGCTTCGCCGCCTGCGTCGATGCGGGCTTGTTCCGCAACGCCGTGATCCGTGTCATCTCGAGCCGGGCGGGTCGCCCCATCGAGATTGCGGGTGCGCTGCACGTGCATCTGCTCGCCCGTTACCCCGGCCTCATCGCCGAGCGCGTGACCATCGGCAATCCGCCCTGGGTGCCCGCCGGCCGGCTGGTCGAGGCGGGTGAAATCTCCCTGCTGATGCACGTGCCGTGGCTCGACGGCGCATTCGGAATCGTGAGCTTGTCGATGAAGTCCGCCACGCTGCACCTGACGCGCAACGCCGGCGGATATGCGAACTGGCAGTGGAAGAACCCCGACTCCCGTCCCAGCACGAAAAAATTGCCGATATTGCGGAGCATCTCGATACCCGCCGCGCATGTTCTTCTCGACGACCAGCGCAGGCATCTGCGATTCGAAGGGATCGTGTCCTCGGAGGGCGGCGCCGGACCTGGCTCGCAGCTGACGATCAAGGGCAGCGGCCAGCTCAACGGCCATTCCGATTCGTTCGAGATCTCCGGGGACCCCCTGACCGGGGCGAGCCATCATATTCCCTACCACTTCTCCTTCAGCGAACGCTCCAGCGGCTCCGAGCTGAGCGGGCACGGCCTCCTGCCGAAGCCCTTCGATTTCAACGTCATCGATGCGACGTTCGAGGCGGCGGGCGCGGACCTCAAGGATCTTTATTTCCTGACCGGCGTCACGCTCGTCAACAGCGGCACCTACCATTTCGCGGGCAGGATCGAGCGGCGCGGCGGATTGACCCGCTTTGCCGACCTGGCGCTGAAAACCGGCCAAAGCGACGTTCGAGGCACGGTGAACGTGCAGGTGTCCAACGGAAGGCCCCGGCTCGAGGTCGACCTCGACTCGAAGTTCCTGAGGATGGCGGATTTCGGGCTGCGCGCCGCGGGGCGCGCCCCCGAGACCGGCGCACCGCCCCTGCTGCTGTCGGACGCCCCGTTCAACCCTGCGACCCTGCGGCTCGGCGACGCCGGCATCCGCTACGCAGCGCAGCGACTGCTGATCGGCCGCGTCACGCTCGCCGACGTCGCGGCGCGGGGGACGCTCGATCGAGGCGTGCTCACCGTCGCGCCGCTGACGGCGGACATCCTCGCCGGGAAGCTTCGCGCGCGGGCTCGCATCGACTCGACAACCGACGACCCGAAGACTCACGCCGACATCGAGGTCGACGGGCTGCAACTCGGCGACATCGAACGCAAGAACGCCGGCGCCCCCCCGGCCACCGGTCTGCTGCAGGTGCGGATCGCGTTCACCGGAACGGGACGCTCACTCCACCAAATCGCCGCGAGCGCGGACGGGACCGCCGCCGCCGCCGTGCAACAGGGGAGCGTGAGGGACTCGCTGGCGGAAATGACGGGCGTGGACTTGCGCGGGCTGGGCTTGATGCTGACGAAGAGCCGCAAGGAGGTTCCGCTGAAATGCGCCGAGGCCCGGTTCGAGGCGAAGGACGGAACTCTCACGGCGACGCGGCTCATCGTGGATACCGAACCCGTGCTGATCACCGGGACGGGACAAATTAACTTGGATACGGAAGCGCTGGATCTTGCCATCAGCGGCCACCCCAAGAGCTTGCGGCTTTTCCGATTCCGGGCTCCTGTGCTGCTCAAAGGCACGCTGAGCCATCCGGCCATCGATGTGCAGCCGCGTAAATTGACGATCGTCGATCCGGGGAACGCGAAAGCGGCCGATTGCGCGGCGCTCGATGGAGGCCTCGCTCCACCACATGGGCGTTTGCTCTAGGGAGAGGGCGGTACTCATGCAGCATGGTCGGGCGGTGCGCCCATCGCGGCGCGCCATTGCGCCAGCCAATCCAGGCTTCGATCCGTCGTGGTGGCGGGAAAATACTCGGCGCCCAGCCAGCCGGCATAACGCCCGGCGCGCAGGGCGCTCAACAAATCGGCAAATGGCACGCTGCCCGTGCCCGGCTCGTGCCGGCCGGGGACATCGGCGAATTGCACATGCCGGACGTAGGGTAGCGACCGGTCGAGTTCGTCGATCAAATCGAGACCCATGCGCGTCGCGTGGTAGGCATCGAATTGCATCCCGATCCCGGACGCGCGTCGTGAAAGTATCGAGCGGGCGACATCGAAGGAGCTCAGCAGATAGCCCGGCACGTCGATCGGGTTCAAGGGCTCGATCAATACGACGATCCCCTTGGGACGCAGCAGGTCGGCCGCGAAATCCAGGTTGTCCTCGTAGGTGCGAAGACATTCCCCGCGGTCCGTCTCGGACGGCGCAAGTCCCGCCAGAACGTGCACGAATCTCGCACCCAACGCCCCGGCATATTCCGCCGCCCGTGCCAGTTGCGCACGAAACAGGGGCTTGAGATCCGGCCGTCCGGCAATCCCGAACGGGTGCTCCGACGCGACCACCGGAACGTTGATGAGCACCACGGGCATGCCGGCCGCGCCGGCCGCCGCGGCGAGCGCCTCGGGCGGCTCCGTGTAGGGGGCTTGAATCTCCACTCCGTCGAACCCATGCGACCGCGCGGCCTGGAAGCGCGCGAGCAGCGGCAATTCCCGAAACAGCGTGCTGATGTTTGCCGCGATGGGCAGCCCTTCGCTCACGCAGGGTCCCCGGCGTAGAGCTTGAACAATGCCGCGAGATCCTCGCGAATGAGCCCGCGATCGGACGCACGCTGATAGACCTCGAGCGCGGCGAGGGTCATCGGCAACACCGAGCCGTGCTCGCGGGCAAGATCGCGAACCGCCGAGAGATCCTTCAGCATGAGCGCAAGCTCGCCCAGAACCGGGGTGAACTCGCCTTGAGCCATGCGGCGGCCGAAAATCTGCAGGGGGATGGAATCCGCGAAGCCGCCGGCGAGCGCCTGCGGAATGATGCCCAGATCGAGGCCGCTGACGCTCGCGAGTTTGAACGCCTCGCTGATCGCGACCAGGTTGGTCGCGACGATGAGTTGATTGCAGAGCTTCAGGGTTTGCCCGGCGCCCAGCTCGCCGATCCGCGTAACACGCTGGGAAAAGGCGGCCAGCAGCGGCCCGAGCCGTGCGATGTCACCCGCCTCCCCGCCGCACATGATCACGAGCTTGCCCTGCTCCGCGCCTGTCGCGCCCCCCGAGACGGGCGCGTCCACCCACGAGGTTCCGCATTGGCGCCTCAATCGTGCGGCCAGGGCGAGCGTCGCCGTCGGGCCGATGGTAGAGAAGTCCACCGCCACCGGCGGCGCATGCGCCGCCTCCGCCGCACCGCCCGGACCGAACAGTACGCTCTCGATGGCGGTTTTGTCGGTGACGCAGAGGCACAGCACGTCCGCGCCTTCCGCCGCCGCAGCGGGCGTCGGCGCGCGGATCGCGCCGGCCTCGATCAGCGGATCGAGCTTGCCGGCGGTGCGATTCCAGACCCGCACGCCGAAACCTGCGCGCACCAGGTGACGCGCCATGGGAGAACCCATGAGGCCGACCCCCAGGAAGCCGACCGTCCGGATGCTCTCAGGCGGCATCGACTTGGACTTGGAAACGGCTGCCTTCATCGTTGCGCTCGGAGCGGCCGCATTCCGGGCAGCACCGCGGTTGACTGAGGATCGGCTGGATTATACTGACATCATCGTCAATATTCACCGCACGAACCAGGGGATGCCATGTATCGAGTGAGCCGTTTTGCCGGGTCGAAATCTTGGGTGGGGCGCGTCCATGTCGCGCTCGCGTGTCTGTGCGTCGCGGCCACCGCGTTCGGCGCAGCCGGGACCGGCGGACCGGACGGCGGTGCCGCGGGGGGCACCGGATCCCCGGCCGGCGATCGGCAGACGACGCTGTTTTACGATGCCCAGGTATTCACCGCGGAGCCCGACCACCCCTATGCCGACGCGGTGGCCGTCCGCGGCAATCGCATCCTCGCGGTCGGTGATCTCACCGCGGTCGCCGCCGCGGCGGGTCCCGGAGCGCGCAAGGTGGATCTCAAAGGCGCATTTCTCATGCCCGGCATGATCGACGGACACGCGCATCCGATCGCGGGCGGGGTGACGCTCATCCAGGCCAATTACCCCGACACCCAGGACTCCATTCCCAACCTCACGGCGTTCGTCGCGGAACACGTCAAGAAGAAGGACAGCCGCCTCGGCGACGTGCTGGTCGTGAACGGAATCGACATCGGCTACTGGGCGCATGCGGCCGAGATCGATGCCGCTCTCTCGGCGGGTGACTTCGCCGCTCAACCCATCGTGCTGTATGGGTCGGATGGGCACACCGGGTGGGCCAACAAGGCGGCGCGGGTACGCGCGGGAATCACCGCCCGCTACATCCGCCATTTGCCGAAAGACCTGCAGCATTGCTACGGCTTCGATCGCGCCTCCTACGAGCCGAACGGATTCATGGTCGATGCCTGCAAGGTCAAGCTCGACGCGAGCCTCCCCGCGCCATCGGCCGAGACCATGCTCGCGGCGGGCGAGGCCGCGGTCCATTACATGAACGCACTCGGCATCACCGGCTGGCTCGACGCCGCGGTCAGCGGAGTGGTCGGAGGAGCCGTTCCCGCGAGCGTCGACGACCCCGGCTTTCTGCCCGTCTACCAGGCGCTGTCCGAACGCGGTGAGTTGACCGCCCATGTCGCCGCCTATCCGGTGGTCAAGCCCGACCTCGGCAATCAGCAGATCGACGTGGTCGAGGCGTTGCGCGCCAAGTACGGCGCGATCCCCAACCTGACGATCCCGGGGCTCAAGGTGTTCGCCGATGGCGTCGTGGAAATCCCCTCGCAAACCGCCGCTCTCACCAAGCCCTACCTCAACACCGGCCGGTCCGGGCAGCTGCTCTTCACGCCGGCGAAAATGAATGCGCTGGTGACCGAGGCGGCGAGGCGCGGATTGAACGTGCATATTCACGCCATCGGCGACCTGGCGGTGAAGGCCTCGCTCGACGCCTTCCAGGCCGCCCGCCAGGCGTATCCCGCCGCGAAGCTGCCGTTCTCACTGACGCATGCGCAATTCGTCGACCCGGAGGACATCCCGCGGTTCGCCGAGCTTCACGTGATGGCGGCGCTGCAGCTTTTATGGGCGGTCGCGGATCCAAGCACCAACGAGCAGGTGAAGCCTTATGTCGATCCGTCGATCTACCGCTGGATGTACCCCGCGCGCTCGATGCTCGATTCGGGCGCGGTGATCGCGGGAGCGAGCGATTGGCCGGTGAGCACCGCCAACCCCTTTGCCGCCATTTATCAGGCCGAGACGCGTTCGGGGCCGCAGGGCGTGCTCGATGCCGCGCAGCGCATGCCTCGCGAGGCGATGCTCTACGCCTATACCCGCAATTCCGCCCAGGTGCTGGATCGGCTCAAGGACATCGGAACGATCGCGCCGGGAAAGCTTGCGGACCTCGCCCTGATCGACCGGGACGTGCTCACGGTTCCCGCCGAGGAGCTGAAGAGGGCGGCCGTCGTCTTCACCATGTGGGACGGCAGGATCGTATACGGGCATGAACCCTAGCGCGGGACGTGACGCCGGGCGCGGACACGAAGCTCAGGCCCCCACCAGTCTTTCCAGCTCGTCCAGATCCACCGGCTTGACCAGATGGTGATCGAACCCGGCATCGCGGGTGCGCTGCCGATCCTCGTCCCGCCCGTGCCCCGTCAGGGCCAGCAGACGTACGCCCGCGAGCTCGGGCATGCCGCGCATCCGGCGCGCGACTTCGCAGCCGTCGATCTGCGGCAATCCGAGATCCATCACGATGATGGCGGGCTTGAGCTCGGAGGCGCGCTGCAACGCGTCGGATGCGGAATACACCGCCGTCACTTCATGGCCGCCGATCTCGAGCAGCATGGCCAGACTGTCGGCGGCATCCCGGTTGTCGTCGACCACGAGAATCGATTTACCCATGGCGATCAGCGGCCGAGGTGACTTCGCAGGAATTCGGAGGTTCGGGAATTTGCCAGGTTCGCGGCCGCCGCATCGTAATGCGCGCCGCCGACGCGCGCGAACGCGTGATCGGCGCCCGGATAGCTGTAGAGCGTCACCAGGGGATTGCCCTTGAGGGCTTGCTTGATGGTCTCCTGCGCGGGCGGCGGGACGAATTGATCCTTTTCCGCGATGTGCAATGCCAGCGGCTTGCGGATGTGCTTCGCCTCGCCGACGAGATCCTGAATTCCAACGCCGTAGTAACCGACGCTGCAATCGGCGTCGCTGCGCGTCGCCATGAGGAAGGCGAGCTTGCCGCCGAGACAATAGCCGACGCTGCCGACCTTGCCGGTGCAGGCCGGATGATGCCGCAGTTGCGCGAGCGCCGCCTTGAGGTCGCCGACACCCTGATCGACATTGAACAGGTTGAACAGCTCGAAGGCGCGTTTCCACTCCGCCTCCGTCTTGTCGCTGAGCTGGATGCCGGGCTCGATGCGCCAGAAAATATCCGGGCAGAGCGCCGCGTAGCCCTGGGCCGCCAAAGCGTCGCACACGGCGCGCATCACCGCGTTGACGCCGAAGATCTCCTGCGCAACGACGATGCCGGGACCCTTGCCGCTCTTGGGCACCGCCAGGTAGCCCGTGAAACTTCCGCCGTCCGGCGCACGAATCGTGATGTCGGTCATGACTGCCTCGCAATGCTAGGGGGGCGATGTGCCCCATTATGCCTCGAGAACGGGCCGCCGACGCGGCGGCGTCAAGATCGAGGGTTACGACGGACTTCGACCCTTCGGTGGCGACATATTCAACCGCCCATGAGCGCACTTTAGGATGTCCATCTCGGACTTCGGAGCGCGCGCGGACGACACTGCCGCTCTCGAAGCGAGCCGCCGACGGAGGAAGCGATGTCCCGTAAAGAGCCCATCAAACCGGCCAAACGCCAGCGCGCGCCGTTCGGCGTGAACCGCGAGAAGACCTCCATCCCCGACCTTTGGAACGAGATGTGGGCAGGAACCGACAAGACGAACCGCCGATTGCGCTGGCGGCGGTGGGATCGCGACCTCGATTTCAGCTGATGCCTGCCGCATCGTCCGCGATCCGTTCGGCGCCGGTGTAACAAAGATAGCGGCCATTGGAGGCGCGGCCGATCAGCGTCATGCCAAGCTTCACCGCAAGCTCCTGACCCAGGGCCGTGGTGCCGTTTCGCGAGATCATCACGGGAATGCCGTTGTGCGCAGCCTTCATCACCATCTCACCGGTGAGTCGCCCGGTCGTGAACAGAATCTTGTCACCGCCCTGCACTCCGTGCAGACGCATGAATCCCGCGATGATGTCGACCCCGTTGTGGCGGCTCACATCCTCGACCGCGACCCAGAGCTCATCGCCTCGAAACAGCGCGCAGCTGTGCACCGATCCCGCCGCCCGATGAATCGCGTCGTGGCGGCGCATGCTGTCGAGAATGGCTAAGATCGACGCCTGCGACGTCGTGGGCGCGGTCACGGGAGCGAGCCCCCCGACCCGGTTCAGCACGTCGCCGAAGGCCGTACCGAGACCGCAGCCCAAGGCGGGCGTGGCGGCCCGGCTTGCCGCGGCGCTCGAAGGCCCGCCGAGCGCTCCATCGCGCGACATCACGCGGGCCACCCCGGGCGTCCAGTCGACCTCGACGGATCGAATGTCGGCCACGTCTTCGATCAACCGCTGGTTGCGCAGATAGCCGAGCGTCAGCCACTCCGGCGCGGCCCCGAGCGTCATCAGGGTGACGATCTCACGCCCATCGGCCACGACGGTGAGGGGCCGCTCGATCGGCACCTGCAGCATCCGCATGACGCCCTGCTCGTCGCGTGCGGCGATCTCTCGCAGCGGCGCCACCGAGGCGGCGCTCAAACGCGGCGCGCCGGGTACGGCGCTCAAGGCCAGGCTGGCCGTGCCGAGGACGAGGGCGTTTGGGTCGTTGGGCTCCATGGCGGGGACGTCCGGTGGTGGCTAGGATGTGAGTATGATAATCGCGCGCAACGACATCACGGGCCTGATTCTCGCGGGAGGACGGGGCACTCGCATGGGCGGCATCGACAAGGGTTTGCAGGCGTATCGGGGCCGCACGCTCGCGGCGCACGCCCTCGAGCGGCTGGGTCCGCAGGTGGGCGGGCTGATGCTCAGTGCAAACCGCAATCTGGAAAAATACCGCGCCTTCGGTGTCCCGGTATGGTCGGACGAGGTGCCGGATCATGCGGGACCGCTTGCCGGCATGCTGGCGGGGCTGGCCCATTGCGAGACCCCCCTGCTCGCCACCGTGCCCTGCGACACGCCGAATTTCCCGCTGGACTTGGTGGAGCGGCTGACTCACGGCCTGCTGAGCGCCGATGCCGACATCGCCGTTGCCCATACCCGCGGCGGCGAGCAGCTGATCCCGCAACCGGTCTTCTGCCTCATGAAGACCTCGCTCCGGCCTGCGCTTGCTGCGTTCATCGATGCCGGCGAGCTCAAGGCTGGAGCCTTTGCACGCGGGCAGCGTCACGCCCGCGTGGTGTTCGATCAGGACGCCGCGTTCTTCAACATCAACACGCTCGCCGAACTCGAGCACTCGCAGCTCCCGTGAACATTTATCATAGCGGCATGCTCATGACTCCCCGGGCGGCCGAAGCCGCCATCGACGCCGAGCTGCCCGGTCTCCCGATCGAAGCGCGGCCGCTTTCACAGTGCGTGGGCGGCACGCTGCGCGAGAACATCTATGCGGAGCGCGATTACCCGCCCTTCGACCGGGTCTGCATGGACGGCATCGCCATCGCGAGCGAGGCGTCC
The DNA here is from genome assembly GCA_963736185.1 of uncultured Gammaproteobacteria bacterium. Taxonomy (GTDB): domain Bacteria; phylum Pseudomonadota; class Gammaproteobacteria; order Steroidobacterales; family Steroidobacteraceae; genus Bog-1198. The sequence goes on from CAVTNZ010000087.1 coordinate 24,249, forward strand.
CGGCGCGGTGTGCGCCGTTTTGCGGTGCAGGCCACCCAGGCCGCTGGCGCTCCGCCCTTGACGCTCGCGGATGCCGACAGCGCCATCGAAGTGATGACCGGGGCGTCGCTTCCACGGGGTGCGGATTGCGTCATTCCTCTGGAAAATTATGAGCTTCGGGAGGGAGTCGCGTCGCTGACCGACCCCGTCAAAGACACTCCCTTCCGCAACATCCAGCGGCGCGGCGAGGATGGGCGTCACGGCGCCCTGATGCTCGAGGCCGGGACGATACTCGGCGCACCCGAGATCGCGATCGCCGCCTCCGCGGGGCTCGCCCGTGTGCGCGTGGGAAGTCAGCCGGCCTTCATGGTGATATCCACCGGAAACGAGCTCGTGGAGCCGGGCGAACCCATCGCCGGCCACCAGATACGCCGCTCCAACACCTACGCCGTCATGGCCGCGCTGCGTGCACGCGGATTCGAGCGGGTGAGCAACGACCATCTGCTCGACGACGAAGCCATGCTCGGCGACCGTCTGTCGCTGCATCTCGCCACCCATGAGATCTTGATCCTGAGCGGCGGTGTGTCGATGGGCCGGTTCGATCTCGTCCCCCAGGTGTTGAGAAGTCTCGGTGTCCGGGAGGTGTTCCATCGCGTGGCGCAACGCCCCGGAAAACCCATGTGGTTCGGAGTCGGGCCGCGGGGTCAGGGCGTGTTCGGACTGCCCGGCAATCCGGTATCGACGCTGATCTGCCTCGCACGCTTCGTCATACCCGCCATCATCGCCGCGATGGGCACCCGCGTGACGCCCGCCGAGCGCATCGGACTCGCGAAGGCCGTTCATTTCGATCCGCCGCTTGCCTGCTTTCTCCCCGTCTCGGTCGAGATCGACGAGTGGGGTCAGCCCTGGGCCAGCCCTCGTCCGACCAACACCTCCGGAGATTTTCTGAGCCTGATCGGCACGGACGGCTTCGTCGAGCTTCCCCCCGGGCCGATGACCTACCCCAAGGGCTTCGTCGCGACCTTGTACCGCTGGTAGCGAGCCGACGATGCCCGATTCGCTGCTCGAGACCTGCCGCACACGATCCATCGAGCTGCTGAAACGGAACCTGACGCCCGACGGCATCCTCGCCGCCTCGCCCGGACCGCGCGCCCGTCAGCGCGGCTACACCGCCATATTCGGGCGCGACGCCGCCGTCTGCGCGATCGGAATGGCGCTGTCGGGAGATCCCCAGCTGGAGCGGGCGGCGGCGGCCGGATTGCACACCCTGGCGCAGCATCAGGCGCCGAACGGACAAATCGCGAAGTTCGTCGATCTGCAAAGGGACGAGCCGGATTTCTGGTACCTGGGATGCATCGACTCGACCTTGTGGTGGCTGATCGCGCTGGCGCTGCTCGATCGATTTCGCGGCGGCAGCACATTGCGGCGTCGATATGCACGCCGCATCCGGCTCGCGATCCAATGGCTGCTCGCCCAGGAACATCAGCGGTTCTTCCTGCTGCAGCAAAACGAAGCGAGCGATTGGGCCGACATCATGCCGCGCTCGGGATTCGTCCTGTACACCAACACCTTGTGGTATTCGGTCAAGCGGCTCTACCGCATCGGACACGCGCGCGAGACCCGGGCCTACTTCAACGGACTCTTTCATCCGTTTTCCGCGGCGCTATCCGAATACCGGCGGGCCCGGCTCCTCAACGACTATGTATTGCGCCGCGGCCGCAATCGCGACCTGTACTTGAGCTTCGTCAATTTCTCGTTCTTCGGCGAGGAAGGAGACGTGTTCGGCAATGTGCTCGCGGTGCTGCTGGGCCTGGCGGATGAGGGCGCGGGCGCGCGCACGCTCGATGCGCTGATCAGGGCGCGCGTGAACGATCCCTACCCGGTGCGGGCGGTCACGCGCCCCATCAAGCCGGGCAGCTCGCTCTGGCGCGCTTACATGGCCCGCCATCGGCAAAACTTCATGTGGCAATACCACAATGGGGGCATCTGGCCCATGGTGGGCGGCTTCTGGATCAGCGCGCTCGTAAAAGCCGGCCGCGCCGATCAGGCGGCGCAGGAGCTGACCAAGCTCGCGCGGGTGTGCGCGCTCGGGAACTGGGACTTCACCGAATGGCTGCACGGCAAGAACCTGGCGCCGAGAGGCATGCCGGGACAATCCTGGAACGCCGCGGCATTTCTGATGGCGAGACACGCCGTGGCGACGGGCAAAACCGCGTTTCCCTGACGGCGATGATGAGATGCGCACGGATCGACAATCCGGGTAAGCTGTCGTCATGGCGATGCTCGCGACCCGCTCGAGGAGCCCGCTGGCGCGGCCGATGGTGGCCGCTCTGGCGATCCTGGCCGCGTGCGGGGGTGCGCAGGGCAAGGAAGGCGTCGGCGGCACCGCCTCCATCTCGAGTGCCGATACGTTGCTCGCCGGCCGTTACGACAACCTGGAGCAGGTGGCCGGGGGCAAAGCTCAGCATCCTCCGCCCCAACACGTCACCATCACCGTCGAGCCCACGAGTTCACCGGGATGGGAGCTGTGGCGGGTGCACATGGACGTAGATCCCGAGGTCGCGCAATCCGCCGGATCGGACACCTCCCTCGATGCGGTATGGGCGATGAACATCACACCGACGGCCGATGGCAGGTCGCTGCAGATGATTCCCTACACATTGAGGCCTTCGGTCGACATCTCATCGGTGGCCGCCTCCGCCTTCGACCCGTCCCAGTGGCTGTCGCTCGAAGCATGCACGCTGCACGGCAACTTCCGCCCTTCACAGATCGTCGTGCAGGTGCCGCCCGACGAGATGTGCGTCGCCGCGACCATGGGCCTCGGCGGCAAGCGCGCGTTTCTGCCGTCCGCGGTCGAACGCGAGGGTGACTGGCTGCATGCGCAGCTGATGTATTTCGGCAGGCCCTGGCAGGTGGATGCGCATCGGGATTGAGTCCCCTGCGGCGTGCCGCCTCAAGCGACCTTGCTGCGCGCCGCCCAATCCGCGCCATTGGCGGAATCGCCCGCCAACACCCCGGTCAAATCCTTGAGCAGATTCGCCAGCTCCCCCGCCATCACGGCGAAATGTATGTCGAACTGCTCGGCCGGGTCCACTTCGTCGGCCTGAGTGTCGTCCTTGTTCATCTCCAGGAAATCGAGCCGCTTCACCTGCAGCTTGTCCGTCAGCACGAACGACACCCGATCGTTCCACGTCAATCCGAGCCGCGTCGGATATTTGCCCGCATTGAGATGGCCGCGAACCTCCTTCGCGTCGAGCGGATGGCGCGTATAACGCACGATGGCCTTGGTCTTGTCGGCGCTCTGCAGTTCCAGGTCGTCATCGATCGAGAACCGCGCCGGCGCTTCGGCGCGCGACAGCCACGCCGCCATGGCAACCTGTGGCGAGCGCTCCGTTGGCACGGCCACCGGCGCGAAGCTGCCGAGGGTATCGCCCAGCGTCTCGACCACGGCCTCCGCGCGGGGCATGCCGGACGCATCCACGGCGAACCATCCGGCTGTCGGGTCGATCCAGGCTCTCGTGACCCGGCGCCGGGTCAATGCGCGCGCGCGCAACTCATCGGCGACGCGGGCTCGCAGGTCGCGCATCTGTTTTCTTCCCACGGGAAAGCCCTGCTCCGCGGCCTGGATTTCGGCCCTTTCCTGGGCGACCTGCCGGATGATGGAGCCGGGCAGCAGCTTGTCCTCCGTCCCGAGTGCAATCAGGTGCTGCTGATTGACGGTATGCAGCAATCGCCCCCCCTGGGTGACCGGCACCCAGCCGCGGCTCGACAGGTCGAACGGTCCGCAGGGCCGAAGCGTGCGATTGGCAAGCTGGCTTTCCAGATCACCCGCCGTCATCGACCAATCAGCGGGAAGTCGATGGAAAACCAGATTCTTGAACATCACGCGCGCCGCACCCCCTCCGGAAAAAGAGCGCGGATTATATTGGCAATGGACCCAGCCGTCGTGACAAAGGTGACCGGTGGGCGGTCAACGCCCTGCCGTCACTCAAAGCATCTTGCCCGGATTCATGATGCCGTTCGGGTCGAACAACGACTTGACTTCGCGCATGAGCGCCAGCCGCTCCGCGGAGCCGAGACGCAGGAGCGTCGCCTTCTTCTCGAGCCCGATGCCATGCTCGGCGGAAAAGGAGCCGCCGAGCACGGCCAATGGGTCCGTGAGGAGCGGCGCGATCTCTTCGTAGCGCTCGCTGATCGGCCGCGCCCCGTTGACGGTCAGATGCACGTTGCCATCGGCGAGATGGCCGATCACGTACAGCTCGAGCGCCGAATCGTGCGCCGCGAGCCGTCCACGACAATCCTCGAGGTAGCGCGGCAGCGATGCGAGGGGAACCGACACGTCGTACCACAATCCGCCCGGGTGTTCGCGGTCGACGGCCCAATCCTCGCGGATTCTCCAGAACGTCGCCCGCTGCGCGAGATTCTGGGCGAGCATCGCGTCGGCGACGAATCCTCGCTCCGAGGCCCGCTCGAGCAGCGAGAGCAGGGCGGCTTCGGCGGCCGGCGCGGCCGGCGCGCAGACTTCGACCAATACGAGATAGGGCGCCGATGCGAGCGGCGCGAGGTCGGCAGCGCCGGCGGCCCGGCAGCAGGCGGCCGCGTGGTTGCCGGACATGAGTTCGATCGCCTGCAAATCGATTCCGGGATGGCGTTGCGCCAGGTCGCAGAGCGACACGGCGGCGCCGAGGTCCGGCACCGCGATGAGCGCCGTCGCAGGCGCCCCGGGACTCGCGATCAGCCCGAGCGCGACGCGGGTGACGACGCCGAGGGTGCCCTCGGCGCCGATGAACAGCCGCTCGATGGCAAGGCCCTCGTTGCGCTTTCTGACCTGGCCTAGTTCGGTGAGCACCGAGCCATCGGCCAGCACCACCTCGAGACCGAGTACACGCTCGCGCATGGTGCCGTGGCGAAAGGCGGCATTGCCGCCGGCGTTGGTCGACACGAGACCGCCGAGGGTGGCGCTGTCGCGGGCCCCGAGGTCGATGCCCGGCGCGAGCCCGTGATCGGCGGCACGGCCGGCGAGCGCCGCCAACGTCACGCCGGCACCGGCCACCGCCGTGCGGCTCACGGGATCCAGCGATTCGATGCGGTCGAGGCGATCGAGCGCCACGATGACCTCACCGTCGTGCGATTCGGCGCCGCCCGAAAGCCCGGTACGGCCGCCCTGCGGAACGACCCCGAGGCGCGCCGAATTGCAGTACGCCAATACACGGGCCACTTCCGCCGTCGTGCCCGGACGAACCATGAAGCCCGCCGCGAAATTCCTCGGGTCCACGCCCGGGTCCCGCGCCGCGAGATCCTGTGCGGTGCGCACCGCTCCGGGCGCGACCAGGGCCTGCAAATTGGCTGCGTGTTCCGCCGATATGGGCATGCGAGTGCTCGGCGCGATCGCGCCTGGGGCCGATTGTGCCCATCCGGACGACAGGCTTCAAGCGGGCTCCCCGGCAGCCTCACCGTATAATTGCGGCCCCACGCGCCACATCAGGAGAGCCGCCATGGCCGATGCCACCCGCACGCCGACCAAATTCTCACGCACCGATCCGAGCGGTCCCGACAAACCCGGTCCCGACAAACCCGGTGTCGACAGACCCAGGTGTCGGGTCATCATCGCGCCGGTTCCGGGAGGTTGGTCCGAGCCCGCGCTGTTCGAGTGGGAATTGACCGCCGAATCCTGGACCGACGAGCACCCGCACAGCGAGTACAACTTCGTGATCGAGGGCCAGCTGTTCGTGGAATCCGGCGGCGTCACTCTCGAGGCGCGGAGCGGCGACACCGTTCGAGTTCCCGCCGGTGCGGTGGGCCGGTACTGGGCGCCGAAGTATGCGCGCCTGCTTGCCATATATGGCCCGAGCAAGGGCGGCCCCAGCAGGGCCTTGGGGTACGAGAAGCTGGGCGATCGCTGAGCCCGGCGGTTCCGCCTCCGCTAATCGCGAGCGGCGATCGGATGGCTGCCATCGCGGCGCAAGTCGCGAACGGCACCGGTATGAAGATCGACGGCGTAGGCGACGCTGCCGAGGAGCGTCGCCTTGATCTGCGTGAGCAGCAATCCCTCGGCGCCGCCGTAGGGCTCGGTCTCGACCCCATATTTCTCCGTGACCTGGGTCACGCGCCGTGCGATCAGGCAATCATCGATGGGCTCGCAGTCCACCTTGGCAAGGATCAAGACCATCCCCGGCTTCATATCGCGCAGGATGGGATAATCGAGCACTACGATCTCATCTTGGTCGGCATGGTCATCGGAGGAGAGGATCGATCCGACTCGCAGCAGCGTGCCGCGGCCCGCCACGGCGAGCGCCTTGGCGCTCTCCACGGCGGCCAGGGCGGTGGCCACATCGAGGCTGCTCTGAGCCGCATCGGCAGTGACCGGGGTCCAGAGGGCTAGGGCCAACATCGTCGCCAGGGAAAATTTCATCACGCCAATCCTCGCTCGGTCGTTCGTTTCGATGATCGCCGCAGGTCACCTAACTGGCATCGGCCTCGATCGGCGAAGCTTTAAAAAGTCAGTCGTGGGTGGACCCCGAGGTGATTGCGGTGCCGCAACATCGCTGGTCCGGGTTCCCTACCAGGCGTTGCGTGGTTTGCTTACAGCCGTACGAGCGTTAATCCTTCGAACGGCGCCGCCCGCGGGACTTAATCTTCAGCTTACCTGTGAGGTGTGGCCGATGCGTGCGATCGACGCGATGCGCGACTGGTGGGGAGAAACCACCGATCCGATTCAAATGGTGGTCCTTTGCCGCGAGGGCGTGCTGACCGTGTCGATCACGGTGCCCTGGTTTCTGAAGCCGGACATCATCGGTGTGCTCGATGAACGCCTGCAGGAATTATTTCATGTGATCGATCAGATGGATGGAGGCAGCATCTCCGACACGCCCATCGTGCAGTCGCGAATGCCCGTTGACCTCGAAGAGGACCTGGTGAGTTGGAGCCGCGAGTACTCCGATCCGCAATATCCGGAGCAATTTGCCGAAGCGCTCGAGGCGATGGCCGCGATCGGCATCGCTCCTTCCATCCATTAGCCCGCCGGCGTGGGTCCCGGTTGAGCGACATCGTGTCCCGCCAGCAGCGCGACATCGACGCTCTGCGCGACCGGCCACACGCCGGCAAGTCAGCCAAGCTTGCGGCGCAGGAAGTCGAGCACCAGCGCATCGGCCTTGCGCGGCGCCGCTAGCGTGAGATTGCCGTTGAAGGTCTTGTGGATGAGACCGGAGCGCCACGCGTCGAATACCGCGGGATTGATATAGGATTTGCGGCACACCGCGGGCGTGTTGCGCAACTCCGCCGCCACCTGCTTGACGACCTTGGCGATCTCGCTCTTGAAGGCCTGTTCGCTCGGCTTCTGCGGCAGTGACGCGCCCGCCAGCAGGGTGACCGCTTGCAGGGTCGCGCCCCAGGTGCGAAAGTCCTTGGCGGTGAACTCCTCGCCCATGGCCTCCCGCAGGTAATCGTTGACCTGGCCCGAATCGATCGGACAGCGCTCTCCCGAATCGGTCACGTACTGGAACAGATGCTGGCCGGGGAGTTCCTGACAGCGTCGCACGATCCCTGCGATGCGCCTGTCGTCGATGAGCACCTCGTGTTGGACGCCGCCCTTGCCGCGGAAATTCAACACCGCCCGGCCGTTTCGTATGAAACTGACGTGCCGGTTGCGAAGCGTCGTCAGGCCGAAGCTCTTGTTATCGCGTGCGTACTCGGTGTTGCCGACGCGCACTCTCGTGGTGTCGAGCAGGGTCACGACCACCGCAATCACCTTCTCGCGCGGCAGGCCCGGCAGCGCCAGATCGCGCTTGAGCTTGCGCCGCAGCTTCGGCAGTGCCTCCCCGAACATCACCATGCGATCGAACTTCGCGCTGTCGCGCACCTGGCGCCATTGCGGATGATAGCGATACTGCTTGCGGCCGCGCGCGTCGCGGCCGGTCGCCTGCAAGTGACCCTGCGGACGCAGGCAGATCCAAACGTCCCGGTAGGCCGGCGGGACGGCCAAGCCGGCGATGCGCTTGAGTTCGTCGGCCCGGTCGAGGAGACGGTTTTCCGGGGTGAAGTACCTGAATCCCTTGCCCACCCGGCGGCGGCGAATACCGGGCTCGTCATCCGACACATAGACGAGCCCCGCGTCCAATGCCATCTGGGCCGCCTCCAGAACGACGCCGGCCGTATTGTCGGTTCCTGCTGAAACTCGTAGATTCATGGCGCCTGGATTGTTAGCCGATCGGTGCGCCAAGGGCTATGGACATCCGCTCACGCCGGCGTAGGACTTCTCGAAAATCCGTATCAGTTCACATGCCGGTACGTCCGAGTGTGCGCTGCATCGCGCGCTCCCCCGCCGTGAACTTTCCCCCGCCCGGTAGTTCTTACAGGTAGCTTCATTCGCCGCTTCGAGCCGGCGCAGGGGATATTTCATGAATCCGACCTCCTCCGCAGCCGCCGCGGTGGTCGCCGCTTTATTGATGCTGGCCGGCTGCGGCTCGGGGTCGGATGGCGGCTCGCCTGCGGCACCTTCGCCACCCGGATCCTCGGCGCCCCAGCGCGGCCAGCTCCTCTCCAGTCCTCCCGCGCGGGTCGCGAGCTATGGCACCGCCGATCTCGTGGCACAGCTTGGCATCGATGCCCTCGGACAGGAGCTGTTGACGCTCGCCTACTCGCCGATCTGCACCGTCAACGTCTATGAGATCACCTACGAGACGATCGGCGCGAAATCCGAGCTCACCACCTCGAGCGGTGCGCTGATGGTGCCGAGCGGAACGGCCGCCGACTGCCAGGGCCCGAGGCCCATCGTCGAATACGCTCACGGAACCACGCCGATCAAGGGCTATGACATGGCGCAGCTGACCGGCTCGAACGCCAGCAGCGAAGCACTCATCCTCGCGGCGCTCTTCGCCGCCGAAGGTTACATTGTCGTCGCACCGAATTACGCCGGCTACGACTCATCGACCCTGTCCTATCATCCGTACCTGGTCGGTGCACAGCAGGCCGCCGAGATGATCGATGCGTTGGCCGCGGCTCGCAGCGCACTGCCGGTCGCGTTGGCGCCGACGGTCTCGGACGACCACAAGCTCTTCGTCACCGGTTATTCGCAGGGCGGCTACGTGGCAATGGCCGCAACGAAGGCGATGCAGGCCTCAGGACTGACGGTGACCGCCTCGGCGCCGATGTCCGGCCCGTACGCGCTCGCTGCGTTCGGCGATGCGATTTTCCTGGGGGAGGTGAATGGCAGCGCGACGGAGAACGTGGCGCTTCTGGCGAACGGCTATCAGAACGCATACGGCAATCTCTACACGGAGCCGGGGGATGTCTTCGCGGCGCCTTATGCCGGCGACATCGCCGGCCTGCTGCCGAGCACGACGCCCATCAGCACCCTGTACTCGGAAAGCCTGCTGCCGGAGAGCGCGCTCTTCAGCAGCACACCCCCCGCCCCCCAGTACGCTTCGATCACCCCGCCGACCTCGCCATCCAGCCTCGCGACGGTGTTCGCCATGGGCTTTGCGCCCGGCGATTACCTGATCCTCAACAGCTACCGTCTCGCGTATCTGGAGGATGAACAGGCCAACCCGGACGGAGGCTTTCCGACGGTAACCACCGGGCTGCCCGCGGCGTCGCCGAAGAACACGTTGCGCCAGGATCTGGTAACCAACGATCTTCGCAACTGGACCCCCACCATGCCCTCGTTGCTGTGTGGCGGCGATGGTGATCCGGAGGTTTTCTTCTTCAACACCCAGCTCATGCAGGATTACTGGTCCAAGAATGCGCCCGCCGCGCCCGCGACCGTCCTCGACATCGCCTCCGCGCCGGCCGCCAACGATTCGTACGCGGATGAGAAAATCGCTTTCAGTGCCGCCGTGACGGCCGTGGAGGTGGCCGCCGTCGCCGGCGGCGCGACCGACGGCGGACGTGCGGCGGTGCTCGCGGACTATCACGCGCGCCTGGTGCCGCCCTTCTGTCTCGCGGCGGTGAAGTCATTTTTCGATGGTCAAGGCGGCTGATCCCCCCCGGGATCCAAGGAATTCGTCATGTCCCGCGATTCGATCAATCTCTCAGGCCCGCTGCAAACATACCTTCGCAGCGTTGGAATGCGCGAGGACCCCGATCTCGCCGCGCTCCGGGAAGAGACGGCAAGGCATCCTTCGGCCGGCATGCAGATCGCTCCCGAGCAGGGTCAGCTCATGGCGCTGTTGCTGCATCTGCTCGGCGCACGCAAGACCCTGGAGGTGGGTGTCTTCACGGGCTACAGCGCAATGGTTGCCGCGAAAGCGATGGGGCCGAGGGGGAAGGTGGTGGCGCTCGACATCAGCGAGGAATTCACCGCAATCGCCCGGCGCCATTGGGCCAGGGCGGGTGTCGCGGATCGCATCGACCTGCGCATTCGGGCTGCCGCCGACAGCCTGGAAGCGTTGGTGGCGGCCGGCGAGCTCGATTCGTTCGATTTCGCCTTCATCGACGCCGACAAATCGAACTACGGGACGTATTACGAATACGCTCTCGGATTGGTGCGCCCGGGCGGCCTGATAGCCGTCGATAACGTGCTTTGGGACGGCAAGGTCGCCGATATGGCCGACCGGTCCATCGACACCGCCGCGATCCGGGCCATCAACCGGAAAATTCACGAGGACGGTCGGGTGGAGGTCGCCATGGTTCCCATCGGCGACGGCCTGACCTTGGCACGCAAGCTTTAACCATAGTTCTACTACACGGCGTGACTGGCTTTTCCTACACGAGGGGCGCGCCCGCGTGGCGATGATCGCGGCATGTTGTATCGTGCGCTAGCCTCCGATTATGACGGCACCCTCGCGACGGACGGTAAAGTCGACGCCGCCACGGTGGAAGCGCTCGAACGATTCAAGGCGACGGGAAAGCGGCTCATCTTGGTCACCGGCCGCGAGCTCGAGGATTTGCGCGCCGTGTTCGAGGGCGTCCGCCTTTTCGATATCGTGATCGCGGAGAATGGCGCCGTCCTTTATTTTCCGGCAACCCAGGAGGAGCGTGCGCTCGCCCCGCCTCCACCCGAAGATTTCATCGCCGCCTTGCGCGCCAAAGGCGTCCATCCCCTGTCCGTCGGCCGCAGCGTCGTCGCCACCTGGACCCCCAACGAAGGCGTGGTCCTCGATGCGATCCGGGAGCTCGGCCTGGACTGGCAGCTGACTTTCAACAAAGGGGCGGTGATGTGCCTGCCGCCGGGAATCAACAAGGCCAGCGGCCTGCGGGCGGCGCTCGAGGAACTCAAGCTCTCGCCGCACAATGTCGTCGGGGTCGGCGATGCTGAAAACGACCAGTCGTTCCTGTCGGCCTGCGGGTGCTCGGTTGCCGTTTCCAACGCCCTACAGGCGGTCAAGGATTCCGCGGACCTTCAGACCGCCGCTCCGCGCGGCGCCGGGGTCGCCGAGCTCATCGTCGGCTGGCTCACCGATCCCGCCGCCATTTTTTCCGGGGTGCGCAAGCACGATATCCGTCTCGGGGAGCAGATCGAACGAGGCAGCACCGTATCCCTGCCGTCGGATCGGGGTGCCGTGCTCATTGCGGGAGGTTCCGGCGTCGGCAAGACGACGTTGTGCTGAGCGTGCTGGACGCGCCCAGGGCCAGCATCACGGTCAATCTGCTCGGCATCGACGTTCCGGAGCGGCCTTCCTATTTCGACCGGCTCATGGGACAGATCAGCGGGCTGCGCGCCGGTACGGGCCGACCGCATTGGCTGATCCTCGACGAGACTCATCATCTGGCTCCCAACACCCAGGACTCGGAACATACCTCGCTGCCCGATAATCTGTCGTCCGCCGTTTTCATCACCACTCGGCCCCGCAATCTGTCTCGAACGGCGCTGCGCGCGGTCGGTACGGTGGTCGGCATCGGCACCGAGGCGGCCGACGTGCTCGCCGAATTCGCCCACGCCACCGGCCGGACACAGCCCGATATGCTGAGCGCGGCTCCCGCGGATGACGCCGTGCTGGTGTGGAACCTGACCGAACAGAAGCCTCGCGCCGTTGCGGTGGGAAAGGCGAAGCGCACTCATCGCCGCCACACTCGAAAATACGCCGAGGGTCGCCTCGGGGAAGACAAGAGCTTTTATTTTCGGGGCCCCACCGGCGCGCTCAAGCTGCGGGCCTTCAACCTCGCGACGTTCCTGCAGCTCGCATCCGGCGTCGATGAGGAAACCTGGCTGTTCCACCTGAAGCGCGGCGACTACACCGCTTGGTTTCGCGACGACATCAAAGACGAGGCGCTGGCCGAGGAGGCACGGCGGGTCGAATCGAGCGAGGACGCCGCGGGCTCGCGGGAGGAAATCTCGATGGCGATCAAGCGAAGATATGCAGCGTCGGAGGTGGAATAGGCGACACCCGCGGGAAACCGCCACAATCTTGGCTATTCTGCCTCGCCCGGCCTTAAGATCTCGGCTGGTCTGGCTCCGGCTAAAAAGGAGATGGGGACATGCGGATTCTTTCATCGTTTACACGGATTTGTTGTTTTGCGGCGGCGAGCTTGGCGATGGTCACGGCGCGCGCACAGATCAGCCAGACGTATGTGCTGAACGACACCTACCTTGATACGGCCATGGGCGCAGGCGCCTTGAACGATCTCACGTCTCCCAACGGTTCGTGGAACACGGCCGCGGGGTATGACGCGCTCAACACCAACACCACGGGCTCGAATAACAGCGCGTTCGGTGTGGGCGCGATGGAGTTCAATAAAACGGGGAGCAACAATACCGCAGTGGGCGTTTCCGCACTTTCAGGCAATAGCGGCGTCAATGGAAATGACAACACGGCGATAGGGTATCTGTCGCTCTCTTCGAACAATGCGGGTGGCTACGACAACACCGCCGTGGGCGGCAAATCGCTGTTCCAGAACACCAGCGGCTATGGAAACTCGGCGCATGGCGCGGATGCCCTGTTCGGCAACCTGACCGGCTCTTTGAACACGGGTCTCGGCTACTTTGCGTTGTACACCAATACGGGCGATACCAACGGCAACGGCACATCCAACACCGCTGTCGGCGCCTATAGCCTCTACACCAATGTCAATGGGAATCGCAATACCGCGGTGGGGGCGTACGCGCTTTATTCGGCCACCGGTGATTTCAACACCGCGGTTGGATATGAAGAGCAGACCGCCGTGTTCCCGGGCGCGGCCATGACGGGCAGCTACAACACATCAAGCGGAGCGTTGGCCCTCGATTTCGATACCTCGGGCAGCGACAACACAGCGAGCGGGTATCAGGCACTTTTTGCCAATACGACGGGGAGTAATAATACGGCCATCGGCTACCAGGCGATTCAGACGAACACCACCGGCAATTACTCGACCGCTGTCGGAGCCTTCGCCCTCCAGGCCAATTCCACGGGTGGCTATGACACGGCCTTCGGCGCTTATTCGCTTATTGCCAATACGACCGGCACGGGCAATTCCGGCTTCGGCTATGCGGCACTCCGATCGACCACCAGCGGCAACAACAACATCGGGTTTGGCTATCAGTCGCTCTATGCTGATGCCACCGGATCGAACAATATCGCCATTGGTTATCAGGCGGCCTATAACCTGCAGAATGGGAGCAACAGCATCCTCATCGGGAACGTCGGAACGTTCACGGATACCGACGTGATCAAAATCGGCGCACAGGGCAGGCAAACCGCGGCCCATATCGCGGGCATTTACGGCACCGCCGTGACGGGAAGCGCCGTGTATGTGAATTCCTCAGGCCAGCTCGGCGTGCAAGCCTCGTCTGAGCGCTACAAGACCGATATCGCGCCCATGGCCGACGTTTCGGAGAAGCTCGGCCGGTTGCGCCCGGTGTCGTTTCACTACAAGACCGACGCGACGGGTGCCCTGCAGTACGGTTTGATCGCCGAGGAAGTGGCCAAGGTGTATCCGGAGCTGGTGATCCGTGATGACTCGGGCAAGATTCAGGGCGTCCATTATGAAGAACTCGCGCCGCTGCTGCTCGCTGAAGTCCAGCACCTGCGGCTCAAGGTGCAAGATCAGCAGCAGAAGCTGGGCGAACTCGAGCAGCTAAAGCAGCAGGTCGCGAAATTGCAGCAGCTGGTGAGCCGCGAGCGGGTGGCAATGCGTTAGCGCAAGGCGGCTTCCTTCGCGCGCCGCAGGCTAATGTCTGCTCAACAAGTACGCGTGCGTCTCGCCCGTGCGTGAGTCGACGCCGTTGGCGACGATCCAGCCGTCGTTGATGCCTTTGCCCGAAAACAGGGTCACGTAAGCCGCCGTGGCGGGATCGATCATGGCATTCAAATCACGCATGCCACGCTTTGTGTAGAGAAATGCGTGAAGAGCGCCGCTCGCGGTCGCCGCTTCGCCCGTGACCTCGCCATCCGCGTCGACGGCGTATCCCGTGCTCGAGCCGCCGCCGAGCGTCCCGAGGTCCGCCATGCCACCGACGGGTGTGTAGAGAAATGCATGAAACACCCCCGCCGTGGTCACCGCCTGGCCCGTGACCTGGCCGCTCTCATTGAGCGCGTACGCCTTGCTCGTACCGCCGCCCAGCGTTCCGAGATCCGTCATGCCGCTGCCGGGCGTATATAAAAACGCATGAAGCGCACCGTTTACGGTCACCGCTGCACCCGCAACCTGACCGCGCGCGTTGATGGCGTATCCTGTGCCCGGACCGTGGGCCAGGGTCCCGAGGGCCGTCATGCCGCTGCCGGTGCTATATAAAAACCCGCCTGCGGGCACCTCCCCCGTAACCTGCCCGCTCGCGTTGATGCCGTACGCCTTGCTTTCACCGCCGCCCAGGGTCCCGAGGTCGACCATGCCGTTGCCAGGGCTGGAGAGGAACGCGTGAAGCGCGCCGTTTGCGGTCGCCGCCACACCCGCGACCTGGCCGGTCGCGTTGATCGCGTATCCCGTGCTCGAGCCGCCGCCGAGCGTCCCGAGGTCCGCCATGCCACCGCCCGGGGTGCATAGAAATGCGTGAAACACGCCGTCCTTGGTCGCCGCTTCGCCCGTTGCCTGGCCGCGCCCGTTGACGCCGTACCCCTTGCTCGTACCCCCGCCCAGCGTCCCGAGGTCCGTCACCAAATATCTGCGGGCCTGCGCATTGGCGGGCGGTGCCAGCCCGATCAAGGCAACGAGCAGGCCGGCGATACTCCCCCGCCAAGGGCAACACCATGCATGTCGCTTGTTCATCGCGATCTCGGAAGCCTCCTGGCGGAAAAATGCGCGCCCGGAGAGATTCGAACTCCCGACCACTTGGTTCGAAGCCAAGTACTCTATCCAGCTGAGCTACGGGCGCAGGCGGGCAAGTTTAGCCGAATACACGTTCCACCGTTGCCGGGCGCCCCCGAATCCCGGCCACCCGGGGAACCAAACCCCGGGTGATCCGCTCGAATGAGACAATAATCAGCCACTTACGCGAATTCACCCAACCGCTGGCGGGGTTCCCGCTGTTGGCCGTAAGATCGCGGTGGACCGATAAACATTCGCACCGATAAATAGAGGATTCCCGATGAAGGCTTGGATACCGCTCACGCTGGTTTTCGCACTGGGTTCTGCCGCTCACGCGCAGGCGACTTGTACCTATCCCCGGGCGCCGGATCATATTCCCGATGGCAACACCGCGTCGAAGGAGGAAATGATCGCCGGCAAGAACGAAGTGAGCCGCTATAACACCGAGATGAATGCATACCTGGATTGCATCAAGCTCGAGATCGACGCGGCCACCCCGAAGGATCCCTCCAAGCTGTCCAAGGACGAGAAGGCGAAGGCCGACGAGCAGCAGAAGATCCTCACGCAGAAAAACAATGCGGCGGTGGACGAACTGCAGGCAATCGTCGGCAAGTTCAACGATCAATTGAAGGTCTACAAGGCCAAGCACGCGGCTTCCTGAACCCTACGGCGGCGGAAGCGCTCCGCCGCCACCTTTGACTATGCAGGCTAGTACGCCCATCACACCGCGTCTGGCCGAAGAGGCGATCAACTCTCGGCTGACGTGTCTGCCGATCGAATCACTGCCGCTCACGCAGTGTGTCGGTGGAACGTTGCGCGAAAACATCTACGCGGAGCGCGATCAACCGCCCTTCGACCGGGTCACCATGGACGGCGTGGCGGTCGACAGCGAATCGCTGCGCCGGGGCGTGCGCCGTTTTCGTATTCAGGCGACGCAGGCGGCGGGCGCGCCGCCGCTGAAACTCGAGCGCGGCGAAGCGATCGAAGTGATGACCGGCGCCATCCTGCCGCAAAGCAGCGACTGCGTCATCGCGCTGGAGCAATACGACATCATCGACGGGTTCGCGGTGCTGAAGAGCGCGGCCGCCGCCGCGCCGTACCACAACGTCCATCGCCGGGGCAGCGACACCCGGCAGGGGACGCTGTTGCTTCAGAGCGGTACGCTCCTGCGGGCGCCGGAAATCGCGGTGGCCGCGTCCGCGGGCATGGCCCGCGTCCGCGTCAGCAGCCAGCCCGCCGTCATGATCGTATCCACCGGCGACGAGCTGATCGAGCCCGGCGATCCCATTGCGGATTACCAGGTCCGCAGGTCGAACGCCTATGCGGTCGCCGCAACCCTGCGCCGGAGGGGCTTCGCGCGGGTCGGGGACGATCACGTGGCGGACGACGAGAAGCGGCTGCGCGAACGTCTCGAGCTGCATCTGACCACTCACGAGGTCTTGATTTTGAGTGGTGGCGTCTCCATGGGTAAGTTTGATCTGGTGCCCAAGGTTCTCGAGTCCGTCGGCGTGCAGCAGGTGTTTCACAACATCGCGCAGCGGCCGGGCCGTCCGATGTGGTTCGGAGTCGGTCCCCAGGGTCAATCCGTGTTCGGCCTGCCGGGGAATCCCGTGTCCACGCTCATGTGTTTGATTCGCTACGTGATTCCGGCCATCGCCGAAGCGATGGGCACCCGGCGACGGCCGCCCGAGCGCATCGCCTTGGCGCAGGAGGTCGTGGTCAACCCCGCGGTCGCCGTCTTTCTTCCCGTCGCCATCGAGCACGACGATTGGGGCCGGCCGTGGGCATCGCCCCGGCAGACCAAGGGCCCCGGCGATTTCCTCGGCCTTGCGGGCACCGACGGCTTCGTCGAGCTGCCGCCGGGCCCGAACACCTATGCGAAGGGATTCGTGACCGGCATGTATCGCTGGTAAACGAGGGTCCATGCCGAGCTCAAATGTTCACGTCATCCACGGAAAGCAGAATCCGCGCGACCAGCGCGGCCGGCCGCTGCACGATCTGCGCATATCGGTCATGGACCGCTGCAACTTCCGCTGCCCGTACTGCATGCCGAAGGAAAAATTTCACGAGCATTATCAATTCCTGAAATCGCAGGAGCGGCTGTCCTTCGACGAGATCGTGCGGCTGGCGCGGCTGTTCGCGGAGCTTGGCGCGCGCAAGCTCCGCCTGACGGGCGGCGAGCCGCTGCTGCGGACCAACCTGGCGGATCTGGTGGGCGATCTGTCCGCGATCCCCGAGATCGAGGACATCGCGCTCACCACCAACGGCGTATTGCTCGCGCGCCATGCGGTCGATTTGCAGGCGAATGGCTTGAATCGGGTGACGGTGAGCCTCGACACGCTCGATCGGGAGATTTTTGCGCGCATGAGCGGCGGCTTCGCGGTCCTTGACCAGGTTTTGCAGGGGATCGACACCGCGATCTCGGCCGGGCTGTCGCCGATCAAGATCAATACCGTGGTGGAACGCGGGGTGAACGACCACACCGTGCTCGATCTCGTGGAGCGATTCCGCGGGCGGCCCGTGATCGTGCGCTTCATAGAGTTCATGGACGTGGGCAACCGCAACGACTGGCGTTCGGACCTGGTGGTGCCCTCCCGCGAGCTCGCGGCGCGCATCGCCGAACGCTGGCCGATGCATCCGGTTTCGGAGAATTATCGGGGCGAAGTGGCCCAGCGCTGGCGCTTCGACGACGGCGGCGGGGAGATCGGTTTCATCTCGTCCGTCACCCAGCCTTTCTGCGGCGGCTGCACCCGGGCACGCCTCTCCTCCGAGGGTAAGTTCTACACCTGTCTGTTTGCGACCCACGGCCTCGATCTGCGGGCGGCGATGCGCGGCGGCGCCTCGGATCCGGAAATTCTCGAGCTGATCCGCGGCACCTGGCGCGGCCGCTCGGATCGCTACAGCGAGCTGCGCAAGGATCTCAGGCAGGACCGGAAGGGATCCGCCGAAAAGAAGATCGAGATGTACTACATCGGCGGATGACCCCATGACATTCACTCATCTCGATGCCGAGCGGCGGCCGACCATGGTCGACGTGAGCGGGAAATCCGCGACACCACGCACAGCGGTGGCCGAGGTGCGGGTTTTGTTTCCGTCCGCGGTGGCCGCGGCACTGCGCGAGCAGGGGCTGCGCTCCTCGAAAGGCCCGATATTCGACACCGCCATCGTGGCCGGCGTCATGGCCGCCAAACGCACGCATGAATTGATTCCCTTCTGCCATCCGCTGGCCATCGAGAATTGCAGGATCGCCATCGACCTCGAGGGGGACGCGGCGTTGATCCGCTGCACGGTGAGTGTGCACCACAAGACCGGCGTGGAAATGGAGGCGCTCACCGGCGCCAGCATCGCGGCGCTCACCGTATACGACATGTGCAAGGCGCTGTCTCACGACATCGTGATCTCGGATCTGCGCCTGATCGCGAAGGATGGCGGCAAGAGCCGCTACTCGCGCGAGGCGGCACCGTGAGCGGGGGGCCCGGCGCTCCCATTCAAGGCCTGGTGCTCGCCGGGGGCGCGAGCGAGCGCATGAAGCGCGACAAGGCGACGCTCATTTATGAGGGCAGGAGCCAGCTCGACCGGGCCGTGGAGCTCCTCGCCCGGCATGTGGACCGGGTCTTCGTCTCGGTGCGCCCCGCGCAGGGCCGGGACCCCGCCCGCGCGCGTTACCCGCTGATCGTCGATTCGGTCCCGGGACAGGGCCCCATCGTCGGTATCCGCTCCGCGCTCGCCGCCCATCCCGGCAATGCATGGCTGGTGGTGGCGTGCGACCTGCCGTTCCTGAGCGACCAGGCAGTGAGCCAGTTGCTCGCCGGGCGCGATCCGTCGGCGAGCGCCACCGCGTTCACGAGCGTGCAGGATGGTCTGCCGGAGCCCTTGTGCGCGATCTGGGAGCCGGGGGCCGCCGCGCAGATCGATGCATTCCTCGCCGGCGGCAGGAACTGTCCGCGCAAATTCCTCATGAATCATGCCGTGCGCCTCCTGGAGCTCCGGGACCGGCGCGCGCTCGACAACATCAACACGCCCGAGGAGTACGATCGCGCCTCGGCCAGCCACGTCATGCAGCTCAAAATCCAATATTTCGCGCTGATGCGCGAGCAATCCGGCCGTTCCGAAGAAACCGTCGAGACGCTGGCCTCGACACCGGCGGATTTGTACGACGAGCTCAAGGCTCGACACGGCTTCACGCTGTCTCGAGAGCAGCTCAAGGTCGCCGTCAACTCCGAGTTTGCCCCGTGGTCGCGGCGGCTGGCCGCCGGCGATGCCGTGGTATTCATACCTCCCGTGGCCGGTGGCTGATGCGCTTTCGATTCACCGGCACGGCCATCGACACGGCTGCCGCCCGGCGCGAGCTGCTCGACCCCGGCGCAGGCGGCTACGCGAGCTTCGAAGGATGGGTCCGTAACTTCAATGAGGGCCGGGAAGTCACGCACCTGGAATACGAGGCCTATCAGGAGCTCGCGCAGAAGGAAGGCGAGCGCATCCTCGCCGAGGCCGCCGCCCGCTTCCCGATCAAGCACGCGCTTTGCATCCACCGATTGGGGCGTCTGGGATTGTCCGATATGGCGGTGTGGGTGGGCGTGAGCTCGGCCCATCGCGGCGAGGCGTTCGACGCCTGCCGCTTCATCATCGACGAGGTCAAACACCGCGTACCGATTTGGAAGAAGGAGCATTATCGCAGCGGCGATTCCGGATGGGTGAACTGCGAACGCTGCGCGGCGGCACCGGACCACCGCCACGATCACGCGCACGATCACGATGCAGCCTGACTATTCGCGCCAAGTCCTGCTCAAGGAGGTCGGCGCGGCCGGCCAGGCGAAACTCGCGGCGGCCCGGGTGCTGGTGGTGGGTGCCGGCGGGTTGGGAAGCCCGGTCCTGCAATACCTGGCGGGCGCCGGCGTCGGCTTCCTGGGCATCATCGACGCGGACACGCTGCACGAGAGCAACCTTCACCGCCAGCCGATCTATGCCCTGGCGGAGACCGGGCGGGCGAAGGCGGCCCTCGCCGGCGCCGCCGTTCAGAAGCTCAACCCCGGCGTGCGCGTCGAGACGCACGAGGTCCGCTTCGATGCGGACAATGCCCTGCGCCTGGTCGGTGCGCACGACATCGTCGTGGACTGCAGCGACAATTTCCGCACCAAGTTCCTCATCAATGACGCGGCGGTGCTCGCGCGGCGCCCCGCGGTGTTCGCGAGCGTCTATCAATACGAGGGTCAAATCCAGGTCTACCGGCCCGCGCCGAGCCACGCCTGCCTGCGCTGTCTTTGGCCGGACGCCACCGCGGACGGCGTCGTCGGCAACTGCGCCGAGGCCGGTGTCCTCGGACCCGTGCCCGGAACGTTCGGCTGCCTGCAGGCATTGCTCACGCTGAAGATCCTGCTCGGCATCGCGGGGCAGCTCGACGGCGAGCTTTTGCTCATGGATTTCATGAGCTTCGGCAGCACCCGGATCAAGGCGCCGCGCCGCGCCGAATGCGTCGCACCCGGCTGTGCGCTGATCCGCGATTTGCCCGGCGAGGCGCGCGACATCGAAATAAGCCTGCCGTCGCTCGCCGCGGCGGCCCGGCGCTTCGAGCTCGTGGATGTGAGAACCGCGGAGGAATTCTCGGCGAGGCCGACGCCCTCGCGTCACATCCCGCTCGCCGCGCTGCTCGCGGACAGCGGCGCCCTGGCCCCGGGAGCGAGCTATCTGCTGTTGTGTGCATCCGGAAAGCGCAGCCTCGCCGCCGCGCGCGAACTTCGACAGCGCGGCTTGCGCGCGTACTCGCTCGCGGGCGGCCTGCAGGCGCTCGAGACCGCCGAGCACGCCTGAGCATCGCCGACATGCGATTCAACAGCAAGCTGCCGGATGTGGGCACGACCATCTTCACCGTGATGTCGCGCCGCGCGATCGAGGAAGGGGCGCTCAACATCGGCCAGGGATTTCCGGACTATCCGATCGATCCCGATCTCGCGGCGGCCCTGGTGGAATCCATCGCCGAAGGCCACAACCAATATGCGCCGATGGAGGGCGTCATCGCGCTGCGCGAGCTGATCGCCCACAAGATCCGTGCATCCTACGAGGTGGCGATCGATCCGCAAGCCGAGATCACCATCACCTGCGGCGCGACCGAAGCGCTCTACGACGCCATCCAGGCGGTCGTGGGACCCGGCGATGAGGCGATCATCTTCGACCCGGCGTACGACGCGTACGAGCCGGCGATCCGGCTGGCGGGAGGACGGTGTGTGCGGATTCCGCTGAGCCCGCCCGCGTTTGCCGTTGATTGGGACCGGGTGCGTGCGTCATTGAGCGGGCGCACCCGGCTCGTCATCGTCAACAGCCCGCAGAACCCGAGTTGCACGGTCTTCGATCGGGGCGATCTGGACGCCCTCGCCGCGCTGGTCCGCGACCGCGCCGTGACGATCTTGGCGGACGAGGTGTACGAGAACGTGATTTTCGACGGGCGGCGGCCGAACTCGGTGCTGGCCCATCCGGAACTGCGCGAAAGGAGCTTCGCCGTCTTCTCGTTCGGGAAGGCGCTGCACGCCACGGGCTGGCGCACCGGCTATTGCGTGGCGCCCCCCGCCCTGACCCAGGAGCTGCGGCGGGTGCATCAATTCAACACCTTCAGCATCGCCGCGCCCTTGCAGCACGCCATCGCCCGCTATCTCGCGCGGCGCCCCGACGCCTGGACCGGTTTGTCGGCATTCTTCCAGGCAAAGCGCGACCTGTTGGCGGACGCTCTGCGGGGCTCGGGCTTCGAGCCCTTGACGGCCGCCGGCACCTATTTTCTGCTGGTGGATTACGGCTCGCTCAGCCGATCGGGCGACCTCGAATTCTCCGACCGCCTGATCCGCGAGGCCGGGGTCGCGACGATCCCCTTGTCCCCCTTCTACGCCTCGCCGCCCCCCATGACCTTGATCCGCCTTTGCATCGCGAAACAGGATCAAACGCTCGAGCTGGCGGCGCAACGGCTGCGCGCTTTCGCGGCGCGTTAGGTTCCGAAGCGCCCGAATCTCGACCTCACCGACGGCAGGCTTTGTCGCTGTCGGATGCGGGCGGCATCCATCAACATGCGTCCCGCCCACCGGTACACATTGTTTTCCTTGACCGTGCGCCGCATCAGGCTCATCCGGTCGCGGCGCTCTTCGCGCCCCATGCGCATCGCGATCTCCATCGCCTGGGCCGTCTCGTTGACATCGAAGGGATTGATCAGCACGGCCTCGGCCAATTCGCGCGAGGCGCCCGCGAACGTGCTCAAGATCAACACGCCGTCCTCGTCATCGCGCGAGGCCACGAATTCCTTCGCGACCAGGTTCATCCCGTCGTGCAGGCTGTTGACCAGACAGAAGTCCGCGGCGCGGTACAGCTCGAACACGCTGTGCGGCTCCTGGTGCTCGCCGATGAGCACGATCGGCCGCCAATCGCCCTCCGCGAACTTGGCGTTGATGCGCTCCACCTCCTGGTAGGTCTGTTGCTGCAGATCGCGATATGCCGGCAGCTGGCTGCGGGACGGCGAGGCGATTTGCAGAAGCGTGATGCGGCCGCGATGGCGCGGGTTTCGCTCGAGCAGCGTCTCGAGCGCATGGAAGCGCTCGAGAATCCCCTTGGTGAAGTCCCAGCGCTCGACACCCAGGCCGATGACCACATCCGCCCCGATGTGGTGTCGCTGGCGGACGGCCGCGCGGCAGCCCGCGGCGTCCGGCAGATACTGCAGCCATCGCGGCGGCCACTCGATGGAGATCGGATAGGCGGCCACGCGGCACACCCGCCCCTGCAGCGTCACGGTCATGTGCTCGCGGTCGATCTGGCACTCCACGAACCGGTCCACGGTGTCGAGAAAGTTCTGGCAGTGGTAGCGCGTATGAAATCCCAGGATGTCCGCCGCCAGCATGTGCAGCAGCATCTCCCGCTTCCAGGGGCAGACGCCGAAGGTCTCCGCATTGGGCCACGGAATGTGCCAGAACAGCGCGACGGTCGCCTTGGGGATCCTGGCGCGGATCAGCTTCGGCAGCAGTGCGAAGTGAAAATCCTGGATCAACACCACGGGACTGTCCGTCGTCGCCTCCGCCGACACCACGTCGGCGAACTTGGCATTGACCTCCTCGTATGCGCGCCAGTCGCTCGGCCGGAATGCCGGCCGCACGTAGGCAAGGTGACACAGGGGCCAGAGTCCCTCGTTGGAAAATCCGTAGTAATAGCCTTGCTCCTGCTCGTCGGTGAGCCACACGCGCCGAAGGGTATAGGAAGGGTTGTCCGGGGGCACCGCGATGTGGTCGAAACGATCCACGGTATCGCGGTCCGCCGCTCCGGCGCCATGCGCCACCCAGACGCCCGAGCATGCGCGCATGATCGGCTCGAGCGCCGTCACCATGCCGCTCGCGGGCACCTGGACGACGGGCTGATGATCCGCGTTGTAGTTGTGGATGTACGGCTCCCGGTTCGAGACGATGATCACCTGCGAGGAATGCAGATGATCCTTCACCACCTGGCGCAGGGCCTGCGGGGTCCAGTTCTCGCGGAAGTCTATTTCCAGGCGTTGCTTCTCCTCGGCCTCGGCCAGAACCTGGCGAACCTGGGAGAGGATCGGGTTGGATGCCCGCGGCGACTGCGCATCGTCGAGAAACCTCTTGCCGCG
This sequence comes from uncultured Gammaproteobacteria bacterium, assembly GCA_963736185.1. Taxonomy (GTDB): domain Bacteria; phylum Pseudomonadota; class Gammaproteobacteria; order Steroidobacterales; family Steroidobacteraceae; genus Bog-1198. Next base: position 48,001 of record CAVTNZ010000087.1, read on the forward strand.
GATGTCGCCGATCAACACGTTGACCCAGCGGCGAAGCTGCAGCCATGCCACCAGCACCACCAGCAGCGCGAGCAGCAGCACCGAGATGCCGATGAACACCAGGACGAAATCGCGCGCGGTGCGCTGACGCCGGTCGACGAAGCTCAGGTCGTACAGCATCACGATGCGAAACGGCACGGGCTGCGCGGAATCGAAGTCGAAACGCGAAACCTGCACCGAGCCGGAAGGCAGCTGCACGATTCGCGCCGACGAGGGGGCGGCGCCGCTGCTCACGTCGCAGTCGATCGCGCGCGGCAGCCGCTCGGTCTTGGCGATGAGGGTGCCGTCCGGCCGGCATACGAGGACGGCCAGCAAGCGCTCATCCGCGGTCAATTTCGCCAGATAGCTGTGAAGACGCGCCTCGTTGCCCTGTTCCACGAGCTCGGTCAGCGGTGCTTCCATGGTGTGCATCACCAGTTGCGCGCGCAGCTCCACATCCGCCGTGAACCACTCCGCGAGCAGCCGCTGGATGTAAGGCAGCCCGAAATACGCGACCACGCACGAGGCGAGCGCCACCGGCAAAACGAATCGCAACATCACCGAACGAAACACCACACCTCCGCGGGAAAGCTATCCAGTCAAGGTACGCCGGTTGCCCGCAAAATACCGAAAATCTCCCGACCCGTCTCCGGTACCGGACGCGCGCCGTCCTATTTTGGCGGCAAGGGTTCGGGCACATGTAAAAATTACACCTGCCGGCGCCGCCGACCGTGGCGGTCGCGGCACGAATGGGCTATGGTCGCGCGCAATGAGGAATGCCGCTCCTGCACCCTCCCCGGAGTGGTGCCTGTTTCTCGATGTCGACGGAACGCTGGTGGAGATCGCCGACACCCCGTCCTCCGTCGTGGTGGACCCGTCTCTCAACACGTTGATCAGCGGCGTGGCGCGGCGCCTGAACGGAGCGCTCGCGCTGGTGAGCGGCCGCAGCCTCGCGACCATCGATCAGCTGTTCGCGCCGCTGAAGCTTCCCGCGGCCGGGCAGCATGGCGCCGAACGCCGCGATGCCTCCGGGGTGATGTGGGCGCCTGATTCCGGCCCCGACGGATGCCTGGAGGGTGCGCGCGCCTCGCTTCGTGCTTTCGTCGAATCGCATCCCGGCACGTTGTTCGAGGACAAGGGCCGCACGATCGCCGTTCACTATCGGCTCGCCCCCGGGTTCGAGGCGGACGTCTCCCGCGCGGTCGCCGCAGCGGCCGCGCCGCTCCACGTGCGCTACGAGGTGCAGGCCGGCAACCAGGTATTCGAGCTCAAGCCCCGGGGCTTTTCCAAGGCGACCGCCGCCGAAGCGTTCATGACGGAGCGCCCGTTCGCGGGCAGAACGCCCGTGTTCGTCGGCGACGACCTCACGGATGAATCCGGTCTGCGCTTCGTCGAGCGGGCGGGCGGCATATCGATCGCGGTGGGCGATCGGCTCACGGGACAATGGCGCCTCGACAACCCGCGGGAGGTGCGACGCTGGCTCGCCGCCATCGCCGCGCTCGACCCGACGCCGCCCGGGGATGCGCCGGACCGGCCTCCGCCGTCTCAAGCGCGCAGCTGACCCGAGCCCCTGACGATGTACTTGTAGCTCGTCAGCTGATCGACCCCGACCGGGCCGCGCGCATGGAACTTGTCCGTGCTGATGCCGATCTCCCCGCCCATGCCGAACTCGCCGCCGTCCGCGAACTGCGTCGAGGCGTTATGCAGCACGATGGCGCTGTCGACCCTCGTCAAGAACCGCTCCGCCGCCGCGGCATCCTCGGTCACGATCGAGTCGGTGTGCTGGGACCCGTAGCGGCGGATGTGTTCAATGGCCGCGTCCACTCCGTCGACGACGCGCACCGCGATGATGGCGTCGAGGTATTCGGTGTACCAATCCTGCTCGGTGGCCGGTTTGACGCGCGGATCGGCCTTGAGCGCCATCTCGTCTCCGCGCACCTCGCATCCGGCCGCGAGCAGCGCCTCGATCAGCGGGGCAAGATGCGTGGCGGCACAGCCGCGATCCACCAGCAGGGTCTCGGCCGCGCCGCAAACCCCGGTGCGGCGCATCTTGGCGTTGATCACGATGTCGCGTGCCATCTCGAGTTTCGCCGCGCGGTCGACGAACACATGGCAGACGCCCTCGAGATGCCCGATGACCGGAACACGAGCGTCCCTTTGAACGCGCTCGATCAGGCTCTTACCGCCGCGCGGCACGATCACGTCGATGTATTGGGCCATCTCGGCGAGCATGAAACCGACCGCGGCGCGGTCCGTGGTCGGAACGCGCTGGATCGCGGTTGCGGGCAGCCCCGCGGCGAGCAGTCCCTCGACCAGACACTGATGGATGAGCTCGCTCGACCGGACACTCTCGGAGCCTCCGCGCAGGATCACCGCGTTGCCGGATTTCAGGCACAACGCCCCCGCGTCCGCGGTGACGTTGGGCCTGCTCTCGTAGATGATGCCGATCACGCCGAGCGGCACCCGGCGGCGCTGAATGCGCAGCCCGTTGGGCCGTGTCCATTCGGCGAGCACCGTGCCGATCGGATCGGGAAGCTCCGCGATATCCTCGAGCGCCCGCGCCATGGCCTCGACGCGCCCCGGGTCGAGTTTCAAGCGGTCGAGCAGCGCACCGCCGGCACCGCTCGAAGCGGCCCCTTCCATGTCCCGCTCGTTGGCGGCCAGGATTTCGCGGCCGCGTTTGCGAAGCGCGGCGGCGGCGGCGCGCAGGGCGCGATTCTTTTGATCGGTGGAGGCCAGCTCGAGCACGGGAGCGGCGTCCCGGGCGTCGCGGCCGATCGCGGTCATGATCTCGGCCACGGTCGGCTCGTGCCGGGCGCCGTTCGCCGCTTCCGGGGTTTTGGTCGTCACGTCGCTCTCATCAGCACCAGGTCGTCGCGATGAACGATTTCATCGCGGCCCCTGAAGCCCAACAGGTTCTCGATCTCGGCGCTCTTCCTGCCCATGATGCGCGCCGTATCGCTGTCCGAGTACGCGCAGATGCCGCGTGCGACCTCCAGGCTGTCGGGGCCCACGATGCTCACCGTATCGCCACGGTCGAAGCGGCCCACGGCACGCGTGACGCCGGCCGGCAGGAGGCTCTTGCCCTGCAACAGGGCGCGCACCGCGCCCTCGTCCACGCTGATGGCCCCCGCCGGCCTCAAGGTGCCGGCAATCCATTGCTTGCGCGCCGCCGAGGGCGTGGAGGAAGGCACGAACCAGGTGCAGCGCGCACCGTCCTCGATGTGCTTCAGTGGATGTTGGGTCGCGCCCTTCGCGATGCAGAGATGACACCCCGCCCCCACCGCAATCCGGGCGGCCGCGATCTTGGTCTGCATGCCCCCGGTCCCTAAACCGCTGGTGGTGCCGCCGGCCATGGCCTCGATGGCCGGCGTTATGTCGAGCACCCGTGAAATGAGCTCGGCGGCGGGATTCTCGTGCGGGTTCGCGGTATACAGCCCGTCGATGTCCGACAGCAGCACCAGGCAGTCGGCGCCCGTCATCTGGGCCACCCGCGCCGCCAGCCGGTCGTTGTCGCCGTAGCGGATCTCGGCCGTGGCGACGGTGTCGTTCTCGTTGATCACCGGAACCGCGCCGAGCGAGAGCAGCGTCTGCAGGGTGCCGCGTGCATTCAAGTAACGGCGGCGCTGTTCCGTGTCTCCCAAGGTAAGCAAGATCTGCGCCACCGTGATCTCGTGCGCTTCCAAAAGCTCCTTGTAAGCATGCGCGAGCCGGATTTGCCCGACCGCCGCAGCGGCCTGACTTTCCTCGAGCTTGAGCGGGCCCGTGCTGAGCCCCAAATGCCGCCGTCCGAGAGCGATGGCCCCCGAAGACACCAGGATCACCTCCTGGCCGCGCCGCCGCAGGTGCGCGATGTCCGCCGCAAAGCTCTCCAGCCAGGTGCGGTTGAGACGCCCCTTCTCGCCATCCACCAGAAGCGCCGACCCCACCTTGACGACGACTCGGCGTGCCTCTATCAGGCGGCGCGCGCTTAATTTACGGTCGGCGACATTCATACGGACTTTGATTTTGCCATTTACTTAGCGGACCAGCCTCCCCTAATATTCGCCTGCCAATCAAACATTCGCCAGCCATCCGGCAGAACGGCTCGAAAGAAGGACGAACCTTAGTGGGAAGAGAGTACGAACCGACCGTCGGTCAGTGGTATGAAGATCTCGAGAACGACGAGACTTTTCAGGTCCTTCGCGTGGACGAAGACCGGGAAATCGTCGAGATCCAGCATCTCGACGGCGACATCGAGGAGCTCGATGTCGACGATTGGGCGGAGCTCGACCTCGAGCTCACCGAGGAGCCCGAGGGTTGGTCCGGATCCAAGTCCGAGAAGGACGACGACGAGGATGAGGACGAGGACTGGGAGGAGGACGAAGAAGACGACGAGGATGACGAAGACGACGACCTCGATGACGAGGACGACGAGGAACACGACGAGTACTGAGATCTAGACCCGCTGCAACCAGCCGTGGTTGTCGGGCGCTTCCCCGTGCTGGATGGCGACGAGCTGCGCGCGCAGCCCGCGGGTCTGCTGCCCCACCTCGCCGCCCGCCACCCGATGCTCCACGCCGCGGTAGATCAGCGTGCCGACGCCGGCGAGCACGGCGGCGGTCCCTGACAGCGCCGCCTCCCCGGTCTTCACCCACTCCAGCATTTCCTTCACGTCGAATATGCGTTCGGACACGTTGAAGCCGCGATCCCGGGCGAGGGTGAGCAGCGAATCCCGGGTGACCCCGTGCAGAAACGTGCTGTCGAGCCCGCGCGTCAAGAGCTCGCCTTCGCGAATCAACAGAAAATTGGCCGCGCCGGTTTCCTGGACCTCGCCGCCCGGACAGAACAAGACCTGGTCCGCTTGATACTTCGCGCGGGCCGCCAGGGTCGGCCCCATCGCCGCCGCGTAATTGCCGCCCGTCTTCACCATGCCCATCTGCGCCGCCGACCGTGTGTGCTCATCGTCGACCAGGATGCGCAGCGGCTTCATCCCGCCCGCGAAGTAGTCCCAAACGGGGCTCGCCAGCACCAGCAGCATGGCCTCGGTCGCGGGCGTCGCGGCCGCGCCGATGTTCGGCGTGGTGCCGAACAGGATCGGTCGCAGGTACAGCGCTCCCGGCGCCTCCGGCACGGCGTCCCGGCAGCGCGCGATCACGGCGCGAACCATTTCCTCCGCGAGGGCGGCCGGGGGCTCCGGCAGCACCAGCTGACGCGCGCTTTGGCGCAGGCGCTGTACGTGGCGATCCATCCGGAACGTGTGGACCGACCCGTCTGCATGACGGAACGCCTTGAAGCCCTCGAAGCAGGTGCTCGAGTAGTGCAGCACGTGCGCGGCGGGACTCAGCGCGATCGCCTCGACCGGCTTGACCTCGGACTCGCTCCAGCGTCCATCGCGGTAGGTGGCGACCGCCATATGGGAGGCGAGCACACTACCGAACGCCGGGCGCGCGGGTTGGGCCTTGGGCTCCGAAGCTACACGTTGGGGTTGCGCGGTCATGGCGGTTTCACCTTGGAATGAAAATCATGGCGGGATGCTCGAGCAGCTCTTTCAGCGCTTGAATCATCGCCGCTGCATCATAACCGTCCACGAAGCGATGATCGAATGACGACGATAAGTTCATGATTCTGCGTATCGCCACCGCGCCCTGATGAACCACCGGGCGTTCCACGGCCTTGTTGAGGCCGATGATGGCGACTTCCGGGGCGTTGATGATCGGGGTGGACGCGATCCCTCCCAGTTTGCCCAGACTCGTGACCGTGATGGTCGAGCCGGTCAGCTCCTCGCGGGACGCCTTGTTGGTGCGTGCGCGCTCGGTGACGCGGCGAATCTCGGCGGCGAGCGCCGCGAGCGTCAGCCGCTCGGCATGGCGTACCACCGGAACCTTCAAGCCGTCCGGCGTCTGCGTGGCCACCCCCACGTGCACCGCCCGATGGCGCACGAGGACCCCGCGCGCAGCGTCGTACAGGACATTGCACTGCGGAAAGGAATTCAAGGTGCGCACCAAAGCCACAATGACCAGCGGCAGATAGGTCCAGGATGGCTCGCCGCGGGCATTCTTGGAATTGAGGTGCTGACGGAGCGCCTCCAACTCGGTGACATCGACCTCCTCGACATAGGCGAAATGAGGGATGGTGCGCTTGGCATCGCTCATCCGCTCGGCGATTACGCGCCGCACCCCGATGACCTTGATCTCGGAGGTTTCCGCGGAAACGTCCTCGGCCGGGACAGATGGCGCCGCCGAGAGATCCTCCCGCACGATGCGCCCTCCCGGCCCCGACCCCACCACGGTGGCCAGATCGATGCCCGCTTCGCGCGCGCGGCGGCGGTTGGCGGGCGAGGTCATGATCCGGCCGGCCGGCGTGGCAGGCGGTACGGCCACCGGCGTGGCCGGCGCGGGCCTGGGCGAGGCCGACGGCACGGCCGCACTCTGCGAACTCTCCGGTGTCGCGCGCGCCGCGGTTCGGGGCTCCTCGGTCCGGGGCGACGCGCCCACCTCGAACACGATCAGCGGCGAGCCGACTGCGACCTTGTCACCAGGGCCGCCCGTGATGGACACCACCTTGCCGCTCACCGGCGCCGGCACCTCGACCGCGGCCTTGTCCGTCATCACTTCGACGATGATCTGGTCCTCGGCCACCGTGGCGCCGGGTGCCGTGTGCCAGGCGATGATTTCGGCCTCGACCGTTCCCTCGCCGAGATCGGGCATCTTGAACACGAACTGACTCATGCCGCCTCCATCACGGCCTTGAGTGCCGTTGCAACTCGACGTTGGCCGGGAAAGTACTCCCATTCGAAGGCGTGGGGGTAAGGCGTATCCCAACCGGCGACACGCTGAATCGGCGCCTCCAGGTGCCAGAAGCACTCCTCCTGGATCACGGCGACGAGCTCGGCGCCGAAACCGGAGAAGCGCGTCGCCTCGTGGGCCACCACGCAGCGTCCCGTCTTCTTGACCGAGGCCACGATGGTTTCCACATCGAGGGGCACGAGCGAGCGCAAATCCACGATCTCCGCATCCACGCCGAGGGCGGCGGCGGCCGCCTGGGCGACGAACACCATCGTTCCATAGGTCACGATGGTCACCTGGGCCCCCTTGCGCACCACCTCCGCCAAGCCCAGCGGCACCTTGTAATGGCCCTCGGGGACCTGGCCTTTCGGATGGGCGCTCCACGGCACCGCCGGCTTCCCGGGGTCGCCGTCGAAGGGCCCGTTGTACAGGCGCTTCGGCTCGAAGAAGATCACCGGATCATCGTCCTCGATCGCCGTGATCAACAGCCCTTTGGCATCGTAGGGGTTCGAGGGCATCACGACCTTCACACCGCTCACGTGGGTGAAGATGCCCTCGGGACTCTGCGAGTGGGTCTGGCCGCCGCGGATGCCGCCGCCGCAGGGCGTCCGAATGGTCACCGGCGCGAAGAAGTCGCCGGCGCTGCGATAGCGCAATCGGGCGAGCTCGCTGACGATTTGATCGAAGCCCGGATAGATGTAGTCCGCGAACTGTATCTCGGCGACCGGCCGCAAGCCGTTCACCGCCATGCCGATGGCGGTGCCGATGATGCCGCCCTCCGCAATGGGGGTATCGAGCACGCGATGCTCGCCGTATTTGCGCTGCAGCCCCTCGGTGGCGCGAAACACGCCGCCGAAATAGCCGATGTCCTCGCCCATGAGCACCACGGAGGGGTCGCGCCCGAGCATGATGTCCATGGCGGAGTTGAGCGCCTGAATCATGTTCATATTGGCCATGGGCTCAGCGCTCCCGCCGGACGAGGCGCCCGCCGGGTCGGTCGCGGCGTCCGCACCCTGCCCGATCGCGCTCGCCTGCGCATTCCCTTCAGCGTACGCAGCTCGGCGCGGTACATGGGCTTTTCGTCGGCGCTCGTCGAACCTCCGCGACCCCCGCGGCCTCCGCCCGGAGCATCCTGCGCCGGAAACGCGGCGGCCGCCACGGTGACCGGCGGGTTGACTTAGGAATTCACCAGGTCCAGATAGGTATGCTGCAAGGCGCGGCGATAGGCGTCCACCTTCACCTGCGGCGCGTCCAGCTCCTTCCAGATGCCCTTGCGCACCGTGGCCAGGAACTCGATCGGCGGATAGGCCGCGAGCCATCGATCGCCTCCTGCTCGATCAGCCGCGCGAACGCGCGCTGTTCAACAGGCGTGTTCATCACGGCGCGCTGCGCGTTGTGAACGCGGTCGATGGCTCCCACGGCTTCGATGCGGCGCAGAATCTCCGGGTCCACCACCCACAACGGCGTCGTGAATGCGTTGTCCACCAGGTATTTCACGGCCTCTTCCTGGCGGATCTTGGGAACCAGGACGAAGATGCGGCCTTCCTGCCCGACGACTTTTTCCTGGCTGTTGAAGCCGCCCACGATCTGCGCCACGTGGCTCATTTCGAGCTGCCACTGGCTGAGCATGCGGCCGTATACTTCGGCCAGATCGTCGTAGGTCTCGCCATCCTTATAGGCCGTGGCGGACATCAGCATCTTGGCCACGCGCTGCAGGTTCTTCATGCCCAGCGCGGTGGATTTCACGGCGTCGGCATCGCCCACGGCTTCGGTCTCGTCGCCGGGGTCGGAACCCGCCGGAATTGGCGGTCGAGAAGCGCAGCTACGGTTTGTCGTCCTGCTCCTTGGCCCACTTGTTGAGGGTCGGCCTTCTCGTCGTCGGCGGTCTTGGCGCCGGGAATCGGGGCGTAGCCCCACTTGGTGGCCCAGATGTCGTACGGGCCGATGCGCGGAATCAGATCCTCCGGCGGCGATGTGATCTTCCGGCTGCGCCACATAATTGAAGCGCGAGTAATCCATGATAGACGGCGTGTGGCCCATCTGGTGGACCCAATTCTTGTCGCGGATCTTGTCGGCGGGATACATCGCGAACTGGCCTTCATGTTGTGCTGGAAGCCGAGGGTGTGGCCGACTTCGTGGCACACCACGTACTCCAGCAGGCGGCCCATCAGATCGTCCGGCAGCGGCAGCTTCTGCGCGCGCGGATCGAGCGGCCCCACCTGCACGAAATACCAGTCGCGCGCCAGGGTCATCACGTTGTGATAGAACTGGATGTCGGCGTTCAGGATTTCGCCCGTGCGCGGGTCGGAAATATGCGGACCCGCGGCGTTTTCCACCGTCGAAGGCAGCCAGCGGATCACCGAGTGGCGCACATCTTCCGGGCTCCAGTTCGGGATCTTCTTCCGGCGTGGGCGCTTTCTTGGCGATGATGGCGTTCTTGAAGCCGGCGGCCTCGAAAGCCACATTCCAGTCTTCCACGCCCTTGATCAGCCAGGGCACCCACTTGGTGGGCGTCGCCGCGTCGATGTAGTAGACGATCGGCTTCACCGGTTCGGAGATGGCGGCGTTGGGATCTTTCTTCTCCAGGCGCCAGCGGGCGATGTACTGGATGTTATCGGCCTTC
>CAVTNZ010000088.1:0-8288 GCA_963736185.1 uncultured Gammaproteobacteria bacterium
CGAACGCGGGCAAGTCCACGCTCTTCAACCGTCTCACGGGCAGCGACACCTATGTCGCGGATCAATTGTTCGCGACGCTCGATCCGACCGTGAGGCGCGTGAAGCTCGCGGGAGTCGGCGAGGTGGTGCTCGCCGATACCGTCGGGTTCGTCCGCCAGCTCCCGCACGAACTCATCGCGGCTTTCCGCTCGACCCTGCAGGAAGCGCGCGACGCCGATCTGCTGCTTCACGTCGTGGATGCCAGCGATCCGTTGCGCAGCGAGCGCCTGGCGCAGGTGCGCGAGGTGCTGGCGGGCATAGGCGCCGGGGAGATCCGCGAGCTCACCGTCTTCAACAAGATCGATTTGCTGGAGGACCCGGCCGCGCGCGAGTCGCCCCGGGTGGTCCTGGGTCCCGATGGACTGCCGGCCCAAGCCTGGGTGTCGTCGGTGACCGGTGCGGGGATCGAGATGTTGCGCGAGGCCATCGTGCAGGCTGTGCGCCCCAACCAGATCCGGCGCACGCTTCATCTGCAAATGCCGGCCGCGGCGGTACGCTCCGATCTGTACCGGCGCAACGCCGTGCGCGCCGAGCGGCAATGCGACGACGGCAGCTGGGAGCTCGAGGTCGAGCTCGATTCCTCGGAAATGGCCAAGGTTTTGGGCAGCCGGGGCGTGGATCTCGTCGAATCGCGCCAAGTCCACGAGCAACGCGTGGCCTAGCCGACCTTGTGAGGTTCCGGTCGGCTGTTAAAATGCCCCGCCTCCCATCAATAGACGCCCGTCCGAAACAATATTTAGGCATACGAATGGCTTGGAACGAACCCGGCGGCGAGAACCGCAATCCCTGGAACCGCCCTCAAAATTCGCAGAACGATCTGGATGACGTTCTGCGCAATCTGCAGCGGCGCCTGGCCGCGCTTTTCGGCCGCGGCGGCGGTGGCGGCGGGGGCGGGCAGAGACGCCGAGTTTCGCCAGAGGCCTGGGTGGCGTCGCGATACTCATCGGCTGATCTGGCTGGCGAGCGGCGCCTATCGTGTCGACGCCCAGGAGCGCGCCGTGGTGCTTCGATTCGGCGCCTATGTCGAGACCGTGGGGCCGGGTTACAACTGGCACATACCCTGGCCGATCGAGCGCAAGGTGATCGTTAACGTCTCCCAACCCAACAGCGTCCAGGATGACGCACAGATGCTCACGGCCGACACCAATCTGGTGGAAGTCCGCTCCGCGGTGCAGTACACCCAGCCGGATCCGCGCAAGTATCTGTTCAGGGTCAAGGGGGTCGAGGACACGCTGCGGCAGGTGAGCGAGAGCGCGCTGCGCGAGGCGGTCGGTCAAGCCTCGCTCGACAAGGCGCTCGCCTTCGATGTGAGCATCACCGACCATGCGATGGCGACGCTCCAGCACACGATCGATGGCTACGACATGGGTATCCACATCATCGGCGTCAGGCTCGAGGAAGTCGTGGTGCCGGAGGCCGTGCAGGATTCGCAGCGCGATGCGATCAAGGCCGACAAGGACCGCCAGCGCTACCAGCAGGACGCGGAGACCTACCGCAACGATGTGGTGCCGCGCGCCCGCGGCGAGGCTGCGAAGGTGCTGTTGGAGGCGGAGGCTTACCGACAGCAGGTTCTCGCGCTCGCGCAGGGCGCGACCGCCCGCTTCGATCAGGTTTTGAGCCAGTACGAGCACGCACCGGCGGTGACCCGCGAACGCATCTATCTGGACACCATGGACCAGGTCTACAAGAATGCCCGCAAGGTGATAGTCGATACCAAGGGCACGGGCAACATGCTCTATCTGCCGATCGACAAGCTCCTGCCTCCGGGCACGCAGCCGCTCGGAAGTCCCGGAGACAGCGGGACCTCCGCGCCCACGCGGCTGCCGGAGGTGCAGGTCACCCCGCCCGAGGACCCGGCGCGCGCGCGCGGGGTGCGCTGATGCAAACCAGACTTTTGTACATCATGCTGTCCCTGGTGGTGATCATCCTGCTCGCCCGGGCGAGCCTGTTCACCGTGAGCGAGGGACAGCTCGCCATCAAATCGACCGGCGGAGAGATCGTCGAGTCCGATTTCAAGCCCGGCTTGCACGTCAAGATCCCGCTGGTCAACGAGGTGACCAAATTCGACGGCCGGATCCTGACGGACGTGTATCAGTCCGAGCACTTCCTCACGCGCGAACAGGAACAGCTCACCATCGATTTCTACGTCAAGTGGCGCATCGTGAATCTGCGCCTGTATTACGAGACCACCGGCGGCAGCGAGGACGTTGCGAATGCCCGCCTGCGCGAGACGATCCGCGACTCCATCAAGACCGTGGTCACGCAGCGCACCCTGCAGCAGGTGGTGACCGCGGGGCGGGCGGAATTCACCGATGCGATGATGAAGACCGCCAGACCGTTCGCGGACCAGCTCGGCATCGAGCTCGTGGACGTGCGCATCACCAAGATCGACCTGCCCCAGCAGGTGCAGGAGTCGGTGTTCGACCGCATGCGGGCCACGTTCAAGGCGCAGGCGGCGAAGCTTCGCGCCGAGGGCGTCGAGGCCTCGGACAGGATCCGCGGCGAGGCCAACAAGGAGACCACCGAGATCCTCGCCGATGCGTCGCGCCAGTCGAGTCAGACTCGCGGTCAGGGCGATGCGTCGGCGAGCGAAGTCTACGCGAATTCCTACTCGAAGAATCCGGAGTTCTACAGCTTTTATCGCAGCATGCAGAGCTACCGCGATGCCGTGGGCACGCAGGGGGACCTCTTGGTGATCCCGCCCGACAATGCCTACTTCAAGTACTTCAACAAGCCTCAACCCCAACCGCAGCGCTGAGGGCCATGGGGATGGATATCGGTTGGGCCGAATTGGGGCGCTATCTGGGCGGGGCGTTCGCCCTGTATCTCGTGCTCGAGGGCATATTGCCGTTCGTGTATCCGGCCAAGGCCAAACGGCTGATGGCGAAGCTGTCTCAAGCCGAGCCGGCGCAGCTGCGGTGGGGCGGATTAATCAGCATGATCGTCGGACTCGCCCTATTATGGATGGCACGCAATGGCTAAGAATCTGGTCGTGATCGGCTTGCAATGGGGCGACGAGGGCAAGGGCAAGGTCGTCGATCTGCTCACCGACAAGGTGCAGGCCGTCGCCCGCTTCCAGGGCGGCCACAATGCCGGCCACACCCTGGTGATCGGCGGCAAGAAGACCGTGCTGTCGCTGATCCCGTCCGGCATTCTGCACGCCGGCGTGCAATGCCTGATCGGCAATGGCGTGGTGCTGTCGCTCGAGGCGCTCTTCAAGGAGGCGCAGATGCTGATCGAGCAGGGAGTGCCCGTGTTCGAGCGATTGCGCGTGAGTCCTGCTTGTCCGCTGATACTGTCCTCGCACGTGGCGCTCGACCGGGCGCGCGAAAAGGCGCGCGGCGCGAATGCCATCGGCACCACCGGGCGCGGCATCGGTCCGGCCTACGAGGACAAGGTGGCGCGGCGCGCGGTTCGGGTCTGCGACCTGTTTCACCGCGAGCGTTTCGCCTCCAAGTTGGGCGAGGTGCTCGATTATCACAACTTCATCCTGCAGCGCTATTTCCAGTCGGCGCCGGTGGACTTTCAGAGCGAGCTGGAAGCGAATCTGGCGCTCGGCGAACGGCTCAAGCCGCTGGTGGCCGACGTGACCGGCATTCTCGAGGCGCTCAGCCTGTCGGGCTCGAACGTACTGTTCGAGGGCGCGCAAGGCGCGATGCTCGACGTGGATCTCGGCACGTATCCCTACGTCACCTCATCGACCACCAGCGCGGGAGGCGCGGCGCCCGGCACGGGCCTCGGGCCGCGGCGTTTCCATGAGGTTCTCGGCATCGTCAAGGCGTACACGACCCGTGTGGGCGGCGGCCCGTTCCCCACCGAACTGTTCGACGAATATGGCGAGCATCTGTCCAAGGTGGGGCACGAGTTCGGCTCGGTCACCGGTCGCCAGCGCCGCTGCGGCTGGTTCGATGCCGTCGCCCTGCGCCGATCCATCGTCAACTCGAGCTGCTCGTCGCTGTGCGTGACGAAGCTGGACGTGCTGGACGGGCTCGACACCATCCGGATATGCGTGGGCTACCGGATCGACGGCAACCTGACGACCACTCCGCCTTTGCTGTGCGATCAGTTCGGCAATTGCGAGGCGGTGTACGAGGATTCGCCGGGCTGGAAGGAAAGCACGATCGGCAGGACACGCTACGAGGAGTTGCCCGACAATGCGCGCAGGTACCTGCAGCGCCTGCAGGAACTCCTCGATGTCCCGATCGACATCATCTCGACCGGCCCCGACCGCAACCAGACCATTTTTCGCAAGCACCCTTTTGCATAATACGCAGCGTCCAAGGGGCGCGGCCGACGGCGACGGCGCCAGGTAGACTATCTTCATGACCGACCGACTCAGCTCATTGCTCGCGCAACGGCCCTGGCTACTCGCGGACGGCGCGACGGGCAGCAACTTGTTCGATCTCGGGCTGCAATCGGGCGATGCGCCGGAGCTTTGGAACTCGGCACACCCGGAACGCATCGCGCAGCTGGAGCGCGCCTTCATCGAGGCCGGCGCGGACATCATCCTGACCAACAGCTTCGGGGGCACGCGTTACCGTTTGAAGCTGCACCATGCGGCCGATCGGGTGGCGGAGCTCAACGAGAAGGCGGCCGCGATCGCCCGCGCGGAGGCGGACCGCGCGGGCCGCACGGTGCTGGTCGCCGGCAGCATCGGCCCGACCGGCGAGATTCTCCAACCGCTCGGCCCGCTCAGCCTCGCCGATGCGCGCGATGCATTCGCGGAGCAGGCGGCCGCGCTTGCACGCGGAGGCGCGGATCTGCTCTGGATCGAGACCATGTCGTCGGTGGAGGAGACCGAGGCGGCGGTGTCGGGAGCTCAGACCACGGGCCTGCCGGTGGTCGCCACGCTGAGTTTCGACACCAACGGCCGCACCATGATGGGCATCACGCCCTCGGAACTCGCGGGCCTGCATCGCAAGCACCATCTCGCGGCATGCGGCAGCAACTGCGGTGTCAGCCCGTCGGAACTCGTGGCGTCCATCGTCAACCTCGCGGCGGCGTCCGATTCGTCCGCAGTGCTCGTCGCCAAGGCCAACTGCGGGATTCCGCAGTACGTCGATGGCGCCATCCGCTTCAACGGCACACCGGAGCTCATGGCCGTATACGCGGGATTGGCGCTCGACGCCGGGGCACGAATCGTCGGCGGTTGCTGCGGCACGACGCCCGAGCATCTGCGGGTGATGCGGCGCGCGCTGGAATCCCATGTGCGCGGACCCAGGCCCGATCTCGCCACGATCGAAGCGAAACTCGGCGCCATATCCACGGGTGCGGCGGCGCAGCTGCGGGGGGAAATGGATCGGCAGGCGGGCGCTGCCCCCGGTGCAGCCGGCCGGCGGACGACCAGCCGACGCGCCACGCGCGAGTAGAGTCACACGCCTACGACTGTTTGCCGGCGGCGACAGCGGCGCCGATCCGGGCACCGTAGTAGACTTGGGCTGTCACGTCAACTGCGGGGTCGAGAGATGGCGAAAATCCTCTTGAAGGGCAGTGAGCGGGCGGCCATTCCGGGCGCCCATGTGGTCGGCCCGGCGAATCCCTCGGAACGTCTCGAGGTGAGCGTACTGGTGCGGCGCCGGGGCCAGCAGGCGCTGCAGGCGCGGGTCGCGAGCCTCGCCGCCGGCCGGCGTGTGGGGCACTTGAGCGAGCAGGATTTCGCGCGCGACCATGGCGCGGACCCCTCGGATATCGCCGCGTACCAGACCTTTGCCGAAGCACAGGGTCTTTCGGTGGTGCAGGAGCACGCTGCGCGGCGAACGGTCGTGCTTTCCGGCACCGTTGCACAATTCACAGCCGCGTTCGGAATCCAGCTGCACCATATGTCGCACGCCGGCGGAACCTATCGAGGCCGCACCGGCGGCATCTATCTGCCCGCCGAGTGGGACGGCGTGGTCGACGCGATTCTGGGGCTGGACAACCGCCCGCAGGCGAGACCTCATTTCCGCACGCGCAGGCCCCTGGGTAACATCTTCAGGCATGCGGTGTCGCCGGTGTCGTTCACGCCGCCGCAGGTCGCCGCGCTCTACGGATATCCATCGGGCACGGGCGCCGGCCAGTGCGTGGCGCTTATCGAACTCGGCGGGGGATACCGTCCGACGGATCTTAGCGCCTATTTCGGCGGCCTCGATGTGGCCGCTCCGGCGGTCACGGCCGTATCCGTCGACCACGCCACCAACAGCCCAACGGGCGACAGCGACGGGCCCGATGGGGAGGTGATGCTCGATATAGAGGTCGTGGGCTCGATAGCGCCCGGGGCGCGAATAGCGGTGTATTTCGCCCCGAACACCGATGCCGGTTTCCTCGATGTGATCACCACCGCCATTCACGACACCACCAACGATCCGTCGATTCTGTCCATCAGCTGGGGCGGCGCGGAGTCGACCTGGACATCGCAGGCGATGACCGCCATGGATGAGGCCTTCCAGGCGGCGGCCGCCATGGGCATCACCGTCTGCGTCGCCGCGGGCGACGGCGGTT
The DNA here is from genome assembly GCA_963736185.1 of uncultured Gammaproteobacteria bacterium. Classification (GTDB taxonomy): domain Bacteria; phylum Pseudomonadota; class Gammaproteobacteria; order Steroidobacterales; family Steroidobacteraceae; genus Bog-1198. Next base: position 6,517 of record CAVTNZ010000088.1, read on the forward strand.
CATCGGACGGGGTGAGCGGGGGCGGCGACCACGTCGATTTTCCCGCCTCGAGCCCGCATGTGCTCGCGTGCGGCGGCACGAGTCTCAAGGCGAATCAAGCGCAGATCGCCGGCGAGACCGTGTGGAACGACGGGTCGAGCGGCGGCGCGACCGGCGGCGGAATCAGCAGTTTCTTCGCGCTGCCGGCGTGGCAGAGCGGCTTGAGCGCGCTGACCACGGAGGGTGCGAGGGTCGCCCTGACCATGCGCGGCGTTCCGGACGTCGCCGGCGATGCGGACCCCGAGACGGGCTATGAGGTGCGCGTGGACGGCGCCGACACCGTCATCGGCGGCACCAGCGCGGTCGCGCCCCTGTGGGCGGCGCTGCTCGCCCGCATCAATGCCGCCACGGGCAAGCCCGCGGGCTTCGTCAACCCGGCGCTCTATCCCGATGCGCCGGCGTGCCGTGACGTAACCCAGGGCAACAACGGCGGTTATGCCGCCCAGCCCGGGTGGGACGCCTGTACGGGCCTCGGCAGTCCGAACGGCGGCGTGCTCGCGCAGCTTCTGTGAGCGAGGCTGCGAAGTTCGGCTAGCGCAGATGCGGGAACAGCCCTATGAGGCCGGTGACGATCAGATAGATGGCGACGATGTAGTTGAGCAGCCGCGGAACGACCAGAATGAGCAGGCCGGCGATCAGGGCGACGATGGGCGCGAGACTCAGGCTCATGTTCAAGTTCATGGATCGTTCTCCTAAAAGAGCTTCATGGCATGTTGCAGGGTCTTGAGCACGCCCCACAGTAGGGGAATGCCGACTGCGAGCCACAGAATAATCCCTCGTGCTTTCATGGTGTGGGCCTGTGATGGTGTTTTTCGCTCACGGGACGCATGCAAAAATTACAAATGAGCCCGATGAACAACAAAGCGCACATGATATACATGGTCACCGAGTAGGCCTGCGCCTTGGGCACACCGCGATCGATCTGATATCCGCGGATGTAGTTGATCAACACCGGGCCGAGCACGCCCGCGGCCGCCCATGCGGTCAACAGGCGTCCGTGAATGGCGCCCACGTGCATGGTGCCGAAGACGTCGCGCAGATACGCCGGAATGGTGGCGAAGCCGCCGCCGTACATCGACAGGATGATCACGAACGCCGCCACGAACAGCGGAATCGAGCCCGCATGGCCGATAGATGGAACCGTGGAGTACAGGAGAATGCCGAGCGCAAAAAACACGAAATAGGTGTTGCGCCGGCCGATGTAGTCGGACGTGCTCGCCCAGAAAAACCGGCCGATCATGTTGAACAGGCTGAGCAAACCGACGAAGCTCGCCGCTATTTCCGGGGTCACCCGGCCGCTGAAGATTTCCTGGATCATCGGCGAGGCCTGACTCAGCACGGCGATGCCGGCGGTGACGTTCATGCACAGAACGACCCATAGCAGCCAGAACTGAGGGGTGCGCCAGGCCACGTCGACCGCGACCTGCGCTTCGGTCACCAGCGGCTCGGGTTTTACGGGCCGGGTCCACCCCTCGGGCTGCCAGCCGTCGGCGGGCACCCTGACCGAGTACACCCCGATCATCATGAACATGAAGTAGATGACGCCCATGGTGACGAAGGTTTCGAGCACGCCGTTCGAGGCTGCGGTCCTGAAGTGATTCATCAGGATGACCGACAGCGGGGCCGCGATCAGCGCGCCGCCACCGAAGCCCATGATCGCCATGCCGGTCGCCATGCCCGGACGATCCGGAAACCATTTGATCAGCGTGGACACGGGTGAAATGTAGGCGATC
>CAVTNZ010000089.1:0-330780 GCA_963736185.1 uncultured Gammaproteobacteria bacterium
ATGGGCGGCAGCGCCAGCTGGTCCATGGTCGGCATCTGCGTGGGAATCGCCCGGAACGCGGCGCCGATGCCGGTCTCCTTGCGGAACACATTGACCCGGAACCTGCCTCCCTCGGCCGACACGTAGGAGAAGTCCAGGTCGTGCCCCTCGCGCAGCGTCTTGAGCTGCGACTGGGTGAGCACCTCGGTGATGTAGCCCTCGAGTTCGGCCTCGCCGAGGTCGCGGAACTTGATCGGCATGAGATCCCCGTGCATCCGCAGCATGGGCGGCACGCCGACCGCCAGGTGCAGATCGGAGCATCCCTGGGCGACACCCAGTTTAAGGAAGGCGTCGATTCTTGCCATAACGCAAGAGGCTACCCGTAAGCGCTTGGATTTACGAGTGTTTGGTCCCTCGAGGCGCGATAAACGTGAGCTGCGTCTAGGGCCGGTTGTCCATCTGGCGGTCAGGAAGGGGCGCGGCAGCCCGATCCGGGGAGCCGGCCCCGGGGAAGCTCAGAGAAACTTCTCGAGCGATATGCGCAGCTCGTCCATAGTCTGGGCGCGCTTGGCCTTGTCCAGCGACATGCATTTCATCACCAGATTGCTGAGCTCCACGGGAATCGCCTTGTTGATCTCGATGGGCGGCCGCGCCTTGCCCTGAACGTGCTGATACATGACCGACATGTGGTCGCCGCGCGAGTAGGGCGGAACGCCCGAGATCAGCTCGTACAGGATCACGCCGAGACTGTAGATGTCCGCGCGCTCATCCACTTTCTTGCCGAGGATCTGCTCGGGCGCCATGTATTTGGGGGAGCCGATGACGTAGCCGGTCTTGGTGAGCTGCGTATCCGTCTGGCTTTGGGCCGCCGCGACGCCGAAGTCCACGATCTTGAGGAGCCCTGAGTTGTCGATCAGCACGTTCGCCGGCTTCAAGTCGCGATGCACGATGCCCGCCTGGTGAGCCACCGCCATGCCGGTGGCGATATCGATGCCGAATTTGACCGCGCGCTTGAGCTCGACCGGCTTCTCGTTGACGATCTCCCCGCCGAGCGTGTGCGAGGGGAAATACTCCATCGAAATGGCGTACAGGCCGCGGATGTACAGGAAGTCGTAGATGCGGATGACGTTCTTGTGCGTGATCTTGCGGCTGTAGCGCAATTCGTGCACGAAGCGCTTCATCATCTCCTCGTCGGAGGAGACGTTCGCGTTCAGGAACTTGAGGATCAGTCGCTCCTCGACCACGGTGTCCTCCATCAAGAGGACCGTGCCGAATGCGCCCTTGCCGATTTTCTCGATGAACTTGTAGCGTCCCTCGATCACATCGCCCGGCTTCAAGGTGCCGATGTCGAGCTTGGCGGCCTGCGCCTGGCTCTCGTTTTCCTTGATGACCGCCGACAGCTCCTTGTTGTCGATGAGCAGGGTCTTGGAGGGCTCCTGCATCTGCACCGCCCGCTGGTTGGCGGCCACCTGGGTGCTCGAGAAACGGTTGTCGAGCTCCGTCATGGCGCGCGCCACGGCCTGGCTGATGGTTCCGTCGCCGTTCGAGAGGGCCTGGAACCGGGTGCGAATCGTCTCGGCGCGACGCTCGTCGGCCAGCTTGGCGAGCGCCGCGATGGCCTCGACCTTGATCTCGTTCTCCGAGCGCTGCAGCATGGGCAGCAGGTGCTCGATGCTCTTGTAGTCGCCGACCTTGCCGATGGCGCGAACCACGGTGGGCAGCGACTTGGCCTCGCCCGCCTGGAGCATCTCGATGAACCGCGGCAAAGCCTTGGTGCTGCCGATCTCCGCCAGCGCATCCACGGCTCGCTCGCTCACCCACCAATCCCGGTCCCGGGTTGCGTCGATGAGCTGCGCCACGGCGCGCTCATCCTTGGTCTGGTTGAGGATCTCGATGGCGGCCCGGCGGATGTCCTGATTTTCGTCCTTCACCAGCGTCATCACGGCCTCGACCACGCGGGGACCGCCGATCTTGCCGAGCGCGTCCGCCGCCCGCGTGCGAACCCACCAATCGCTGTCGGCGATGACCTCCAGCAGATACTTCACGGACTTGGAATTGCCGACGGCGTTCAGCACCTCGACCGCCGAACGCCGGGCGTATTCGTTCTCGTCCTTCAGCACCTCCACCAGATGCTTGACGGTATCCGGATGGTTTGCCTTGACCACCACGTCGACCGCCTTGTTCTGCACCTCGATCTCCGGGTCGCGGAGCATGCCGGTCAGCAACGCGATGTCGACGGGTCCGTCCATGCGGGAGAGCGCGGAAAGCGCCGCCGAGCGAATCAGCTTGCTGGTGTCCTTGAGCTGGCGCTGTATCGCCTGCTGCACGTCCGGGCGGTTGAAGCGGGACAGCACCTGGATGATGTGCAGGCGCGCCAGCGGATCCTTGCCCTCGATGCGCGCCACCAGGTCGTCGATCGAGGATTCATCGGCGATCTCGCCGATGATCTTGAACAGCCCCGAGCGCTCGGTGGCCTCCTGCTGATAGGCGGCATTCAACAGATCCCGCACGGTGAAGCGGGATTTCTGGGCCGCGATCACGTCGAGGATCGCGGGCTTCGGCATGTCCTCCTTGCCGAGCGCATCGAGCAGCGCGTTCGGCGGATAGCCCCGGCTCGACGACAGCGCCCAGGCGATGCCCGAGACCGCCCGCCCGTTCGATTCGGCCATCAGCTTGAGCACATGGGGCAGGGTTTTCGAGTCGATCAGCTTGGACAGAGCCTCCACATAGGCCAGCGTTTCCTTCTTCTCCGCGGTGGTGAGGGCGGCGACGATGGAATCGATCGCGTTTGGCCCGAGCGCAACCAGCTTCTCCAGGGCCTTTTGGGCCGCCGGACCGCTTGGATTGCCGCTGGACTTGATATCGGCAATGAGCCGATCAGCGCGATAGTTGGCGAATAAACTCATTCGCTGCCTTAAATACTGCTCCCTGCAATGACGCCCATTTTCGCTATATCCGGGACGCCGGCGGGGGTCTTATCTCTCACTTTCACGAATTATGCCATACCGCACGCCGTCGGCTGCCTGCGCTAGAATGTTGCGATGACTGCATCTCAAGACGCTGCGGCGCCGATCCGCGATAAATTGGCCACCTATCCCGATCCCTATCTGGGACAGACCTTGGCCGAGGCCAAGGCGATCGAATCCGTTTCGGTGCATCGCAATGGGGCGCGGGTCGAATTGAAATTCGGCTTCCCCTGCGCGGACTATGGAGCGGAACTTCTGCCCGCCCTGACCGGCTTTCTGGAGCGCGAGCTGGGCGGCGGCCCGCTCGAGCTCAAACTGAGGGCGGATATCACCTCGCACGCCGTGCAGCGTACGCTCAAGCCGCTGGCGCACGTGAAGAATATCGTGGCGGTGGCCTCCGGCAAGGGCGGGGTCGGCAAATCCACCACCGCGGCCAACCTGGCGCTCGCCTGGGCGGCCCAAGGGGCCCGGGTGGGGCTGCTGGACGCGGACATCTATGGGCCCAGCCAACCGCAAATGATGGGGCTGGCCGGCAGCAAGCCCGAGACGACGGATGATAAGCACATCACACCCCTTCGGGCCCACGGCGTGGAGGTCATGTCGATCGGCTTCCTGATCGATGCCGAGCAGCCGATGGTCTGGCGCGGGCCGATGGTGACCCAGGCGCTGACCCAGTTGCTTGGGGAGACGAGCTGGGGACAGCTCGATTACCTGGTGGTCGACATGCCCCCCGGTACCGGCGACATCCAGTTGACGCTGGCGCAGCGTGTTCCGGTGAGCGGCGCCATCATCGTCACGACCCCGCAGGACATCGCGCTCCTGGACGCCCGCAAGGGGCTCAAGATGTTCGAGAAGGTGGAGGTCAGGGTCCTCGGCGTGGTGGAGAACATGAGCATCCACATTTGCAGCCAGTGCGGCCACGCCGAGCACATCTTCGGCAGCGGCGGCGGTGCGCGCATGGCGCAGCAATACGGCGTGCAGCTGCTCGGCGAGCTGCCGCTCGACATCCGGATTCGCGAGGAGGCCGACAGCGGGTTGCCGACGGTCGCGGCGGACCCCGGCAGCGCCCGTGCGCTCGCCTACCGGCAGATGGCGCGCCGCGCCGCGGCGCGGCTGGCGACCTTGAACAAGGATTACAGCTCCGTGTTCCCCAAGATCACGGTCGAAGCCACATGAGCATCAAGAGCGATCGGTGGATCCGGCGCATGGCCGCCGAGCGACACATGATCGAGCCCTTTTCGGCGGAGCAGGTGCGCGTCGCCAATGGCGGGAAGATCGTCTCGTACGGCACCTCCAGCTACGGCTACGACGTGCGCTGCGCGGACGAATTCAAGATATTCACCAACATCAATTCCACCATCGTCGACCCGAAGAGCTTCGACGAAAAATCCTTCGTCGATTTCAAGGGGCCTGTGTGCATCATCCCGCCGAACTCCTTCGCGCTCGCGAGCACGGTGGAGTATTTCCGGATTCCGCGCACGGTTTTGACGGTTTGTTTGGGAAAATGCGTGACCGGCGATACGCGCCTGGTTGACGCCGATACGGGTGCCTACGTGCCGATCACCGAGATGCGCTGGGGCAAGCGCACACTGGCTTGGGACGGCCGGCGGCTGCGCTCCGCGAAAGTGTCGGCCTTCATGGCGCAGGGCACGCGTGAGATTTTCGAGCTGCGCACCCGGGCGGGATTGCGTATTCGGGCGACGGCGAACCACCCCTTCATGATGCTCAACCGGTGGGTGCCGCTCAGCGATTTGCGGGCCGGTGACCGTATCGCGGTTGCGGGGGAGATTCCCGTATTCGGAAAGACACCCATCCCCGACCGGCAGGCAACGCTCCTCGGGCTCAACGTCCTTGCGGGCGACAAGTTCGTGCCGCAAAGCATTTTCACGGCGCCCGAAGCGTCGGTCCGGCTGTTCCTGCAGGCGCTGTTCAGCGGCGACGGCGGCGTTCATCACTCCGATCGGAGCTTTTTCCTCGAGTATCATTCCGAATCACGGCGCCTGATCGAGGATGTGCACCATCTATTGCTGCGCTTTGGAATATTTTCGCCGATTCGCGAGAACGCCACGGCGACCGGCACCGGGGCGTGCAAGATACAGATCACGGACAAGGATCAGATCCTGCGTTTTGCCGGGAAGATCGGCTTCTCCCCCGGCTCGGCGAAGCAGCGGATGCTCGACGAGGAAGTGCTTCCGATGATTGCCGCCCAAGGCAGGCGCAAGAGCAGTTGCGGCACACTGCCGCGGGAGGCCGGGGCGGTTGCCGCCGCCCCTCTCATGACCGGCGATCCTCATCTCAGCCCCGTCGTCGAGGGGCCTCTATGGGATGTGGTCGAGACGATCGAGCCCGCAGGATTCGAGGAGGTCTACGACATCACCGTGCCGACGTTGCACAACTTCGTCGCCAACGACTTCGTCGTGCACAATTCGACTTATGCAAGATGCGGCATAATTGTCAACGTAACGCCTTTGGAACCCGAGTGGGAAGGCCACGTCACGCTCGAGTTCTCCAACACCACCCCGCTTCCCGCCAAGATCTACGCGAACGAGGGCGTGGCTCAGATGCTGTTTCTGGAATCGGACGAGGTGTGCGAGACCTCGTACAAGGACCGGGGCGGCAAGTACCAGGGCCAGCGCGGGGTCACACTGCCGAAGACCTGATGGCGCGGCCTCGGGCGCCAGGCGCGTGCGGGTACGCGGCGATCAGCGCTGCAGTGACCTGATCCGCATTGCGAACTCGAGCCTGCCGTCGCGGCTGCGCTCAGCCTGCACCGGCACGTAACCCAACGAGGGGGCGAACCACATGCGCAGCACCCGGCTGTCCGTGGGACTGCGCCGGCTCGCGACGATCACCGTGTCGAGCGTGCCGATCGCGGTTCTGAGCCTCGCGTTGCCCTCGCGTGTATAGAAAAATTCCTTCATCTGGTCCTTGTCGATGATGTTGAAGGTCGGGGGCAGCGTGCCGTTCTTGAGGTCGAGCATGATCTCCACCTGGATGGACATCAGATCCTGCGCGCCCGGCTTCAGCGCGATATCGATGGGTTTGCCCTCCGACGACCCGCGCGCATGTGCGGCATCCCAGTCGAACTCGAACGCCACGAACGAGGAGCCTTCCTCGCCGCGGTAACGTTTCGGCCGCACGTGATTGTCGATCACGCTGAACCAGCTCTGTTGGGTCACGTCGTGCGAATAGACCAGCCGGAAGATCCCGCGGGCGCTGATGGTCCATTTGTAATGGTAGTGGCCCGGCTGCGCATCCCGCTCCAGCTCAAGATCGCTCGTGCCGACCGAGATATCCCGCCATTCGGCCACGTAGTGAGCGGAGAAGGGCTCGGGGCCCGCGTTTGCAGTGCCGGCCGCCATATCAGCGGGACGCGCCGGAACCGGCGCCGCCGCGAGCGATACGGCGGCCATGCAGGCCGCCGCCATCCATTGCGCGCGTGTCCTTCGTCCGCACATCGACCCCTCCCTGCGCATCATCGATCCTCGCTGCCATCGTAGAGCACCGGACTCGACAGTACCTCACCGTCGAGCCAGGCGCGTCCTTCCGCGCAGCGCAACCGTCCGGTGCAGAACCACCGCACCGCCAGGGGATAGATCCGGTGCTCGAGCGCCTGCACGCGAGCCGCGAGCCGTCCAGCGTCCTCTCCCGGGTCGATGGCCAGCTTTCCCTGGATGACCCGCGGCCCGCCATCGAGCTCCTCGGTGACGAAATGCACCGTGGCGCCGTGCTCCCGGTCGTGGGCATCGAGGGCGCGCTGATGGGTGTGGAGGCCCGGAAACTTCGGCAGGAGCGAGGGATGAATGTTGAGCACGCGTCCGGGAAAGTGGCCCAAAAACCGCGGGGACAGAATGCGCATGAAACCGGCGAGCACCACCAGCGACGGCGAATATTTCCGGACAACGGCGCCGAGCTCGTCGTCGTAGGCGATCCGGGCAGCGGCGGGGGCGCCGGTGCCGGGGGCGGGCACGGCACGGGCCGGTATGCCGAGGGCTGCCGCGCTCGCTAGGCCCGGCGCGCCCGGTCGATCGGAGACGACGGCCGCGACGCGATAACCCATGCGTGGATCCGCGCTCCGCTCGACGAGTGCGCGCATGTTGGTCCCGCGACCCGAAATGAGGACGACCACGGGCACCCGATCGGCCAGGGCGCTCAAGCGATAACCACTCCGCGGGCGCCTGCCCGGACTTCGCCGATCACGAGCGCGGGCTGACCCGCCCGCCCCAGCGCGGCAATGGCGCGGTCGGCGTCGCCCGGGGCGACCTGCACGGTCATGCCGATGCCGCAATTGAATACGCGATACATTTCCTCGTCGGCCACCCGGCCTTCCTTTTGCAGCCACTCGAATACCGGGTCCGGGTTCCAGGCGCGGCGCTCGAGCACCGCTTCCAGTCCCTCCGGGAGCACGCGCGGGATGTTGTCGACCAGACCGCCGCCGGTGATGTGCGCGAGCCCGTGCACGCCGATCTCCGTCATCAATGCGAGCAGCGGTTTGACGTAGATGCGCGTGGGGGCCATCAGGCGGTCGATCAGCGCGGTCCCCTGCACCGAGACCGCGACATCGGCGGAGCTGACCTCGAGAATCTTGCGGATCAGCGAGAAGCCGTTGGAGTGCGGACCCGATGAGGGTAATCCGAGGATCACGTCGCCCGCGGCCGTGCGCGAGCCGTCGATGATGCGGTCCTTCTCGACCACCCCCACGGCAAAGCCGGCCAGGTCGTAGTCCCTGCCGTGGTACATCCCGGGCATTTCAGCCGTCTCGCCGCCCACCAATGCGCAGCCCGCCTGCACGCAGCCCTCCACGATGCCCGCGATCACGCGCTCGGCGACATCAACGTCCAGAGCGCCGGTGGCGTAATAATCGAGGAAGAACAACGGCTCGGCGCCCTGGACCACCACGTCGTTCACGCACATGGCGACCAGATCGATGCCCACCGAATCGTGCCGTCCGGTGTCGATCGCAAGCCGCAGCTTGGTGCCGACTCCGTCCGTGCCCGAGACCAGCACCGGCTTGCGGTATCGATCGAGCGGAACCTCCACCAACGCTCCGAATCCGCCGATGCCGCCGAGCACCTCACGGCGCAGCGAGCGCTTGACCCGCGGCTTGATGCGCTCGACGAGCTCCTCGCCCGCGTCGATGTCGACGCCGGCGGCGCGATAGGTGACCGGTGCGCGCTCAGTCTCTGTCATTCGATCCCCTTGTGCGGTTTGGTGGGCTGGATACGGCAGGCCGGCCCGGGGGGGCCGCAAGCTGTGGTATTTTACACAGATAACTTAAGGGCTTACGCGATTACCCCATGGCACGAGAGACCCCCGGAATTTGCGCCCGATATTTGCGTCCCCTGGCGCTTTTGTGCTTGAGCCTCGCCGTCTTTTGCGCGGCCGATGCGGGCGCCGCGATGACCCGCGCGGAGCTCTACCAGGCGAAGGTGCCGGTGGCGGATCGCTCCGAGGCCTCCAAGCCGGCCGCCTTCGAGGCGGCGCTGCGCGTGGTGCTGGTGCGGGTGACCGGGCGCCGGACGGCCGACGAGGACGCGGCGTTCGGGCCGCTGCTCGGCAACGCGCGTCGCTACGTCCAGCAGTATCGGGACACCCAGGACGGGCAGCTGTGGGTGTCGTTCGACGGGGCCGCCATCGATCGCTGGTTGGCGCAGAACAATCAGCCGCTGTGGGGCCGTGAGCGGCCGTCGACCTACGTATGGCTCATGGTGTCGGCAGGCGCGCAGGCGGGATCCGTGATCACGGCAGAGGACACATCGGACATCAAGACCGCCATCGACGCGGCCGCCTACGAGCGCGGAGCGCCGGTGATCTGGCCGAGCGCGGCGGATTTGCAGCGCAATCATCTGGATTATGCCACGGTCGCCTCCGCGAGCGCCGCCACCCTCGCGGATATCGCGCATCGGAACGGAGGCGATGCGACGCTGATCGGACGCGCGAATGCCGGTGCGGCCGGGGGGGTGCGTTGGACCTTCCTGTATCAGGATCGCAGCAGCGAATTTTCCGGGACGCCCGCCGAGGGCATCAATCGCGCCGCCGATACCTATGCGAGCCTGTTCGCCGTGAGCGGCGCCGCGGCGCCGGCGGTCATCGAGGTGCAGGGCGTGAACAGCCTGGCGGATTACGCCTATGTGCAGAGTTACCTGGAGTCGCTCGCATTCATCTCGCATGTCGGCGTGGAGGGCTTGAGCGGCAATGTGGTGCGATTCCGCCTGACCACACGGGGCGGCGCCGAAGCGCTCAAAAATGCGCTTCCCTTGAGCGGCCGCCTGCAGCCGCAGAGCACCGGCGAGGACGGCATCCAACGATTCGATCTGCGTCATTAGCATCCGTGGAGCGGTGGCTGCGCCAAATACCGAACGTCATCAGCTCACTCAGGATTCTCCTGGTGGTACCGATCGCGTTCGCCCTGCTTCGAGGCGAGCTCATCACGACCCTCGGCCTGTTTTTTGCGGCGGCGGTCTCGGACGCGGCTGACGGGTTTCTCGCGAAACGATTCGGATGGCGCACCACGCTCGGGGGAATTCTGGACCCGGCCGCCGACAAGCTGCTGCTGGCGACCGTGTTCATCGTGCTCGCGGTGCTCCATCTGGTGCCGGGATGGCTGATGGCGGCGGCCGTGGCGCGCGACATCGTCATCGTGCTGGGCGCGATCGCTTATCGGCTGTGCTTCGGCCCCGTCGCAGCGCGTCCGAGCGTGGTGAGCAAGCTGAACACCCTGTTTCAGGCCCTCTACATCCTGAGCGTGATCGGGCGCGAACAGTTCTCCGCGCCGCCGGGGTGGCTCGTGCTCGGGCTCGGCGCGCTGGCCTTCGTGACCATCGCCGTGAGCGGTCTCGACTACGTCCTTCGGTACGGGCAGGCGGCTCTGCATGAGGCGCATTCCCGAAACCGGGGCCTCTCCCCCGACCGCGCCGGGCTCACGTGAAACAGCTTCCGCTCGGTGTACGCCCCCGCGCGCACGCGGTGTTCGCGAGCTTCGCCAGCGGGCCGAACAGCGAGCTCGTGGCGGCGCTCCAGGGACCGGGCCGCGATCCTCTCTGGCTCTGGGGCGGCAGCGGCTCCGGCAAGACCCACCTGCTGCAGGCCGTGTGTGCTCAAGCCGGGGAGGGCGCAGCGTATTTCCCGCTGGATCGAGCGGCGCGACTTCCGCCGGAAGCGCTCGGCGGCTATGCGCGCTGCCGGGTGCTGTGCATCGACGATGCGCACGCAGTCGGCGGCGATCTGGACTGGGAACGGGCACTGTTCCGATTGTTCAACGAGGCGTCCGAATCGCACTGCCGGCTCGTTTTCGCGGCAGCGGCGGCGCCGCGGCAGATCGGCTGGCGGCTCGAGGACTGGAGCTCCCGCGCCGGGGCCTGCGTCGTGTATCACGTGCGCGATCTGGACGAGGCCGGCCGGGGCGAGGCGCTGCGTCTGCGCGCCAAACAGCGCGGGCTCGAGCTGCCCGTGGAGACCCTGGACTACCTGATGAAGCGCATGCCGCGCGATCTGCGCTCGTTGTTCGACATCCTCGACGAGCTCGATGAGGCCTCACTGGTCGCGCAGCGCCGGCTCACGGTGCCGTTCATTCGCGACGCCCTCGAGAAGCACGCAGGTAAAGCACCATAGAGCAGAACCACGCGAAGACCAGCAGCAGGCTGATCGATCCCACCGCGCGCGCCGCCGGATTCACCAGAAGCTCGGTGACCGCGAAGGCCACGTAGGGGATGGCGAACAAGCTCGCCCACGCGTAGGTGTAGCGGCGTCCGCTCACCAAGCCGGGCAGCGGTGCGAGAAGCGGTGCGGCCGCCACGGCGCAGAGCAGCCACGGATAACCCGCGGTGTACCAGCACAGCAAACTCGCCGCGACCCCGGCCCAAAGGCACACGGTCGCGCGTCGGATTTTGTCGGCGAAGCTCAAGCGGTGCGTTGCAGGCGGGACGCCAGCGAGGCCACGCGCGCGCCGAGCGCCTGAGCGAGATCGCGCTCCGCCTCGGCCAGGGTGCCGTGCCCGCTGGCGGCCGCAACGTGGCTTGCGCCGTAGGGAGTTCCGCCGCTGCGGGTCGCGGAGAGCCCCGGATGACTGTAGGGCACGCCGACCAGATACATGCCGTGGTGGAGCAAAGGCAGCATCATCGAGAGCAGGGTCGATTCCTGGCCGCCATGCATGGTCTGCGTCGAGGTGAACACGGCGGCCGGCTTGTCGATCAGCGCGCCCGACATCCATAGCGCGCTCGTGCCGTCCCAGAAATGCTTGAGAGGAGCCGCCATGTTGCCGAATCGGGTCGGACTGCCGAGAATCAGCCCGCTGCATGAGCGCAGATCCTCATGAGTGGCGTACGGCGGACCCTCGTCGGGCACCTGTGGGTCGGGGCGCTCGATGGTCGTCGCGATCGGCGCCACGGTGCGAAGCCGCGCTTGCATGCCCGCGACCGTCTCCACGCCGCGGCATATTTGCCGAGCCAGAGCGGCCGTGCTGCCTTGGCGCGAATAATACAAGACCAGAATTTCGTGCATGGTTGCTTCCCGCGGGAAATTGCGCCGTTTAGCGCCTGGATGCTGCGTCGGCGCAACGAATTATTTGCAGCGGATCCCGGATTGTCCAGGGCCGATGGTTTGACGGCCCATCAGGCTGTTGCTAGTGTCCTTGCAAGTATGTTGCGCCTGATTGCCGTGTTCGTGGGTATTCTGAGCTTGTTGGGCTGCCACGGTCCTCCCGTGCAGGAGATGAGCGATGCGCGTCAGGCCATCGCCGCCGCCACCGCGGCGGGCGCGCCCGCCTCGACCTCGCCCGACCTGTACGCGGCCAAGGCGGCCATCGAGCGGGCGCAGAACCATCTCGAGGCGAGGGAGTACGTGCGCGCGCGGCTGGCCGCGCTCGAGGCCAAACGTCACGCGGCCGCGGCACTCAACGCGACCACCGCCAATCAGCACGGGGATGGTCAGCCCAAAATACCCGTCTCACCCTGACCGCCCGGGTCCCGTGGCGATTCCATGAGCCGGGTGACTCGTCGATTCCGTATCGCGGGAAAGGTGCAGGGCGTGTATTTCCGTCACAGCACCCGCGGCGAAGCGCAGCGCCTCGGGATCGCGGGGTACGCGGAAAATCTGCCCGATGGGTCGGTCGAAGTGCTGGCTCACGGCGCGACGGAGGCGGTCGAGGAGCTTCGCCGCTGGCTGCACCGGGGTCCCGGAAGCGCGCGTGTCGATAGCGTGGCGGAGCTCACCGTCGATTCCGACGAGCGGTTCGCGGGCGAGACTGTGTTCGAGATCCGATAGCCGCGCCCCTCAAAAGCGCCAGACGCGCTGCCAGCGCTGCATCACCAGGGCGGGGTAGGTGTTGCGGCCGGCGCTGCCGTTGTAGCGCGCGAGCGCGCGCGCCCAGTTCAGGTGCTCCGCGCGCAGGTAAAAGCGCAGAATCTCGCATCCCATCCGGATGTTGGGTGCGATCCGCACCAGCTCGTTCTGCACGCCCAGCTGGCGCGGCCAGAAGGGCATCACCTGCATCAGGCCGACGGCCCCGGCCGGCGAGACCGCCCAGGAGTCGAACCGGCTCTCCACGTCGATCATCGCCATCACCAGGTCGGGCGGCAGCTCGAGCGTCGGATCGCGTCGGGACTCGCAGTAGACATGATCGAGAATGCTGATCCGATCCTCGTGCGAGGGAACGTACGGCGTCAGCCTCGGTTCCATGGCCTTGTACCAGACCTCCGACTCGTATTTGTCGACGAAGCAATCATGGCTGACGATGATCCGCTCCAGCAGCTCCTTGAGCTCCGGGTCGCGCTGCTGATCGGCGCGCGCGGGCTTCGGCAGCGCGCCGCCGAGGACGAGGGCCGCGAGAAGGGCCCCGAGGACATGGATTGTGCGGCACGCTGGCAAGTTCCGCCTCAGCGGTTCATCTGATCCCGCACATAGGCTACGGCATCCGCGGCCGGGATTTCCGTGGATTGCGTCGCGCGTCGATGCCGGTACTCGAGCTTTCCTCCCGCAAGGGTGCGGTCGCCGATGACGATGCGGTGCGGTATACCGATGAGCTCGGCATCCGCGAATTTGACCCCGGGCCGTGCGTCGCGATCGTCGAGCACCACATCGATTTCCGCCGCCGCGAACTCCTCGTAGAGCCGGTCCGCCGCGGCGCGCACCGGTTCGGACTTCTGATAATTGATCGGCACCAAGACGACGTTGAACGGCGCGAGGGGCTCGGGCCAGATGATGCCGTTGGCGTCGTGGTTCTGCTCGATGGCTGCCGCAACGACGCGGGTGACGCCGATGCCGTAGCAACCCATGAACATGGTCGCGGACTTGCCGCTCTCGTCGAGCACGGTCGCCTGCATGGCCTCGCTGTACAGCTGCCCGAGCTGGAAAATGTGTCCAACTTCGATGCCACGAGCGATCTCGAGCGTGCCGTGGCCGGCGGGGCTGGGGTCTCCCGGCTGCACATTGCGCAGGTCCCGCGAGGCGGGTTCGGGCAGATCGCGGCCCCAGTTGACGCCGGTGAAGTGCACATCGTGTTCGTTCGCGCCGCAGACGAAATCGGCCAGATGGGCGGCGGCGAGATCCACGTAGACCCGCCCCGAGAGGCCGATCGGCCCGATCGACCCGGGATCGCAGCCGGTCGCCCGGCGCACCCGCTCGGCGCTCGCCATTCGAAGCGGATTGGCAACCCCGGCGAGTTTCTGGGCTTTCACCGCGTTGAGCTCGTGATCGCCGCGCAGCACGAGCGCCACCACATCGCCCTCGCTGCCGTCCACCATGAGCGTCTTGACGCACTGCCCCGCGTCGATCCCGAGGAAGGCCGTGAGTTCGGCGATGGTGTGCGCGTTCGGTGTCGCCACCTTGGCGAGCGGTTGCGAGGCCGTGGGGCGCGGCCCCGGCGGGGCCAGGGTCGCCGCGGTCTCCATGTTGGAGGCGTAGTCGCCCGCGCTGGAGAAGACGATCGCATCCTCGCCCGAGTCCGCGAGCACGTGAAACTCCTGCGAGACGCTGCCGCCGATGCTGCCGCCGTCCGCCTGCACCGCGCGGAACTTGAGGCCCATGCGGGTAAAAATGCGTGTGTAGGCCTCGTACATCAGCCGGTAGCCCTGCGCGAGGCTGGCCTCATCGATATGGAACGAATAGGCGTCCTTCATCAGGAACTCGCGCGCCCGCATCACGCCGAATCGGGGCCGTATCTCGTCGCGGAACTTGGACTGAATCTGATAGAAATTCACCGGCAGCTGCTTGTAGCTGCGCAGCTCCCGGCGCGCGATGTCCGTGATGACTTCCTCGTGGGTCGGGCCATAGGCGAATTCCCGATCGTGGCGATCCTTGAAGCGCAGCAGCTCCGGCCCGTATTTGCTCCAGCGGCCCGATTCCTTCCAGAGCTCGGCCGGCTGCACCGTCGGCATGCAGAGCTCGAAGGCGCCGGCGCGGTCCATCTCCTCGCGAACGATGCGCTCGGCCTTCTTCAGGCTCTTCAGGCCGATCGGCAGCCAGGAATAGAGTCCGGCGGCGAGGCGGCGGATCATGCCGGCGCGCAACATGAGTTGATGGCTGATGACCTCGGCGTCGGCCGGAACGTCTCGGAGCGTCGAGATGGGGTACTGGGATAAGCGCATGGGCGCGTATCTTACGGGCGGGCTGCTGTATCATGGAAGCCCATGAGCGACGTTGAGGATCGAGAATCCCGGCCCCGCGGGGTGTACTGGCTGCCGAACTTGCTCACCACAGGGGCATTGTTCGCCGGTTTTTACGCCATCGTGGCTGCGATCGACTGGCGATTCGACCATGCGGGCGTGGCCGTGTTCGTCGCCATGATTTTCGATGGCCTGGACGGCCGCGTCGCCCGATGGACGCATACCGAGAGCGCATTCGGCAAGGAATACGACAGTCTTTCCGACATGGTGTCTTTCGGGCTGGCGCCAGCCATCGTGACCTACCAGTGGGGAGTGGCGCGGATCGCCGAATACGGACCGCTCTGGCGACGGCTCGGCTGGCTGGTGTGCTTTTTCTACGCGGCGGCGGCCGGCCTGCGCCTCGCACGCTTCAATTCCCGCTCGGCGGGTCAGGACAAGCATTATTTCGAGGGGCTGCCCAGCCCGTCCGCCGCCGCCATCGTGGCCGCCTTGATCTGGCTGGCGAGCGACAAGGTCAACATCGGGCTGCCGGGACTGATCGTCGCTTTCGTGGTCACCGCCTGCGCCGGCGCACTGATGATCAGCCGCTTCGCGTTCTACAGTTTCAAGCACGTCGAAGCCAACGCGCGGGTGCGATTCACCCAGATCGTGCTGGTTCCGGTGGCTTTCGTGCTGATCTTTCTGTATCCGGCCATCATGCTGCTGCTGATCTTCGGCGCCTACGCGCTCTCCGCGCCGACCGTATGGCTGTATCGCAAGCTCTTCCGCCGGCGGGCGCGCAACCTGCCAACCCCCGCATGAATCCGGCAGTGCGTAGGGAATACCTCCAGGCCCTGGGCATCACGCCCTGGGTGATGCGGGGGGGCAAAGCCACGGAGCCAATGCCCGGTCCGCCGCCCGGGCCGCAATGCACGCCCCGGGAGGAAAATCTCGATTGGGAACAGCTGCGCAGCCGGGTTGCCGCCTGCACGCGCTGCGTACTCAGCCAGACCCGCACTCAGACCGTATTCGGTGTCGGCGACCCGAACGCCGATTGGCTGGTCGTCGGCGAGGCGCCCGGGGCCGAGGAAGACCGCCGCGGCGAGCCTTTCGTCGGGCGCGCGGGGCAGCTGCTCGATTCGATGCTGCGCGCCATCGGCCTGGCGCGCGGGCAGGTCTATATCGCCAACGTGCTGAAATGCAGGCCGCCGGGCAACCGCGATCCGGCGCCGGCCGAAAGCGCCGAATGCCTGCCTTATCTCGAACGGCAAATCGCGCTCATCGAGCCGAAGATCATGCTCGCGGTGGGGCGCATCGCCGCCCAAAACCTGCTCAAGACGCAGGCGCCGCTCGCCAAGTTGAGGCAGCAGGAGCACCGCTTCGGCGCCGCACGCGTGCCGTTGGTCGTCACCTACCATCCCGCCTACCTGCTGCGTACGCCGACGGACAAGCGCAAGGCCTGGGAGGACCTCAAATTCGCGCGCGAGGTGTGTGCCCGTGTCGACGGTTAAGCGCGAGCGCGAGCTGCCTGCCGCCGACATCCGGCCGATGAACGAGCTGGACATTCCCGTGGTCGGCGTGATCGAGCGGGCCGGATATCAGTTTCCCTGGAGCGAAGGCATTTTCCGCGACTGCCTGCGGGTGGGTTACGTGTGCCGGGTCGTGGAAGTGGACGGCGACATGGCCGGATACGGCATCATGTCCGTGGGCGCCGGCGAGGCGCACATCCTCAATGTCTGCGTTCGCGAGGAGTATCGATGCCGGGGCCTCGCCCGCAGAATGCTGGTATATCTCCTGGACCGGGCGCGGATCGCCGGCATGTACGAGGCCTTCCTCGAGGTTCGTCCCTCCAATACCGTGGCGTCGCGGCTGTACCGCTCCCTCGGCTTCGAGCAGGTGGGGATCCGCAAGGGCTACTACCAGGCGGTGGCCGGCCGCGAGGATGCGGAAGTGCTGCGGCGGATGCTCTACCCCGAGGGCGGATCGCCGGGCTGAGCTGCGGGGGTGGCGGAGCGATCAGGACATCCGGGCCGCGTCCGGTTCGGCGAGGACATCGATGGATCGATGAGCCAGGTGACGGTGCGGGTCCGAATGGATCCGGCCCGTGCACTGCCACGCAGGTGCGGCACCCGCCAGAAAAGTTTGTTGCCCCGTCGCACCAGATGGCCACGCACATGGTGAAGTCTGCGCGGTCGTCGGGCCGTGCCCGAACAGCCGGCATAGCCGGATTCCCACCCGGTCAAGAGCGGGGCGAAGACTTCGATTTGTTCAAGGAGCGCGGGTTTTCCGGACCTCGACCTCGCTCGATTGAGGCGCTCGAGCATCAGGGGCCGGCGCGGCAGGCTTGGGCGGGTGGTGAGCAGCAAAAAGAACGCCAACAACACCGGGATATCGATCGCTATCGTACCCAACGCGTGATGCGAGAGGGCGGCGGCCTGCACGGATGTCAACCGAGCCCTATCGTAGTAGTCATGCCAGGACCGCTCGAAACGGAATCGAAAGCAACGCCGCAGGATATCGGCATCGTCTGCGGCATGATCGGATACGCAAATTGAAGATCGTTGCCCCCCGCCGAAGACTTCAGGATCCTCGCCTTCTCGCGTGTCGAAATCGAAATAAGCTTCCATGCTGCTGGAAAGCACCTCCAATTCGGACTCGCCCGTTGTCCAGAAGGTTCTCAACAGGCCATGACGTCCTTGAGCGGTGGCTTCAATGAAGGCGCCCCGCCGGCCCAGGCGGGGCGAGTGGACCGGGCTCTTGAAGCCGTAACGCACGAGCTCGTCGCGCCAGGGAGCCTCTGTCCATTCCACCCATACGCGCTCTGCCGGCACGTGCAGAAGGTCCGCACAGGCGAGCGTACTGGCTCCCTTCGAGTAGGCGAGCGCCGTGCACAAGCGCGTCAGCTCGTCGCTCAGGACGAATCGCTTCGCGCAGCTGTCGATGTCCCTGGCGAAATGGGCCGCATTGTTCAGATGGGTGACGGATCCATCTTTTGTATTCTCAACGATGAACGGAGTCCGGCATTGCGCGATGCGATCGGCCAATCTCATCCCTCGAAATTAGCAGCACCGAAAAAGCGGCGGAACCAGTTTGGGACGACTCGGGCGGCCATCGTGACGAACCCGTTGGTTCCCGAGATGGAAACAATGGGGCTCTAGGGCGCAATGCCCGCATAGCGCTTCGACAACGCCGGCAGCGGGATGATTCGCAGAATCGAATCGCGATAGGCGGGGCTTGAATGCAGGCAAACACCCGAGCTCAGAGTCAAGGCAAATGTGCCATGACCCGCCACCTCGACATACGACACCGCGGCGGCATTCACCAGCAGGGAGCGGGCGACGCGGATGAAGCCAAGTTCGGCCAGCAGCATCGACAGGCGCTTGATCGAATCGCGGCTGAGATATCCCACCTTGCCGACGCGCAGGGTTACGTAGTTGCCATCCGCCTCGATGTAGTCGATCGCCTTGGGATCCAGGGGGTATAGTTTCCGCTGCCGCTCGCCCACCAGAAACCGTGGTGCAACGGGCACCGTGCGATCGAGCCGGTAACGGGCGCGAGTCATCGCCCGGTCGAATCGCGCTGCCGCCACGGGCATCACAAGATAATCAAAGGCGCCCTCTTCGAATGCCCGGGTCGCGTGATCGGCGCAGTTTGAAACCACGATTCCCAAGGGAGACGTGTCCGTAGCGACCGCCCGCAACAGGTCGAAGCCGGACATGTCCGGCAGCTCCGCATCCAGCAACACGATGTCCGGCTCGAGGGTGTACGCGGCGTCAACAGCCGCCTTGCCGCAAGCAGCCTCGCCAACCACTTCTATATCGGGCCTGCATTCACACAGCCCAATCAGATCACCTCGCGCATGAGACCGGTCATCGACTATCAATACTTTCATATGTGTCCTGCCATGGTCGGTGCATACCACGGCGCTACCTCTGCCCGGTGCTCACCGCCGATGGAAAGCTGGATTGCTCGCCGAAGTAACACTCGATGGCCACCAGTTTTCCGTCCTTGAGGCGCAGGTACTCCACGTTGCGAAACACCTTCTCGTTTTTGGTCCGGCAGGTGTACATCACAAAGGCCTCGCTGCCGCTTCCAATCACGTGCTGGAGCTCGAACCGATCAATGAAATCGATCTGGGACTGCCAGCATCGCGTCTTGAAAGCACTTTTACTGATGTGATCGTCACCGGCTGCGCTGGTAAAGGTGAAGTCTTCGGCGAGCAGGGCGTCGAGCGGAGCCCAGTCCTTCTTCCCCCATGCCGCATACCATTTGCGGATGGTCTCGTCGTTTTGCGGGCTGAGTCCGCTCGCGGCGCGCGCATCCGCGGTGGGCGGCATGCCGGCCGCTGCAGCCAGCGCGTATGGTCCCGCCTTGAGCACGGCCCGGCGCGACACGATTGCTTTTGTCATGACGTGTTTCTCCCTTGCAATGCGCGGCTCCTGCGGCCGCCGGTGGCCCGAAACGACAGGGCACAGTGTACGGCCGGGAATGAATGGCGCGCATCGCTTTGCGACATTGCGGGCCGGAGGCAAGACGAAGCGGGCTGGGAGGGCGTCCGACGCGAACCCCTACGGCGCAGCACGCGCTACAGCACGTGCGCTACGCGGGCCGCTCGCCTCCGACAGGCCTACAGGTTCGAGCCGACCAGTCGTTCAACGGCGGTACGGTAGTTTCTCGACAGTTTGAGCTCCGTGCCGTCATGGAGCACCACGATATATTCGCCCTTGTCCCGCGGCCGAAGTTCCTTCACCCGTTCGGCATTCACTATCGCGGAGCGGTGGATTCTCACAAACCCGCAGAGCGCCAGCCGAAGCTCGACGGCTGCGATGGTCTCGCGCATCAACCAGGACTTTCCTCCGCCCACATGAACGGATACATAGTCCCGGTCCGCCTCGATCCAGTTTATGTCGGCCAGTCGAACGACGATGATCCGCCCATTGGTCTTGATCGGAAAGCGGTCCACGGCCGCCGCCATCGACGGTAAAGCGCTTTCCGGCAGGTCCACGGCCACCTGTCGAACGCGCCGGACGATTGCGTTGTCCGTGGCGTGCGTCATCGCCTCCCGCACACGTGCCAACGCGCTATCGAACCGCTCTTCGTTCACGGGCTTCAGGAGATAATCCAGCGCATGCACCTCGAACGCACGCAATGCGAATTTGTCGTAGGCAGTCACAAATACGACGTGAGGGCGCTGGTCCTCCGTAAGTGCGCCAATGACATCGAATCCCGTCTTCCCCGGCATCTGAACATCCAGGAACACGAGGTCCGGATGGTGATGCTGAATCGCGTCCACAGCTTCCCGCCCGTTGCGGCACTCGCAGATGATCTCCAGATCCCCGCATCGCCGGGCAAGCGCCCTCAGGCCGCGCCGCGCGAGCTCCTCGTCATCAGCGATGATGGTGCGAATCCTCACGCTCCCACCGCCTCGATTGCGCTCTCCCTGAGATGACTGACCGGCGGCGCCACTCGAAAGGGGAGTCTGATGACGACCGCGCACCCGGTGCCGTCGCTTCTGTTGCCTATCGTCAGGCTTGCGGCGGTCCCATACAAAGCCTTCAGCCGGTCAGCTGAGTTTCCCAGACCCATTCCGAAGTTGTTCATCGCGCCTCCGTCGAGTCCGGGGCCATCGTCCTGCACCGACACGACCACATCCGCGAGCTCCCTGCGCACTGACACCCGCACGGACCCGCCGGTCTCGCGCGGCAGCACGCCGTGGCGCACCGCATTTTCGACCAGTGGCTGAAGAATGAGGGTCGGGATGAGGGCGTCGAGGGACTCACGCTCGGCCTCGATCACCGCATGAAGACGCGTGCCAAAGCGGTAACGCTGAACCCGCAGGTACTGCTCTATGAGCTCGATTTCCTCGGCTACACGGAGTTCCGGGGTGTCCAGTCGTTGCAGCGTCGACCTGAGAAACGTGCTCAGGGCATCGATCATGGCCGCCGCGTGCGCAGAGTCCCGCTCCCGTACGAGGGTTGCAATGCCGTTCAGCGCGTTGAAGAGGAAATGCGGGTTCAGGTTGGACTGAAGGGCGCGAAGCCGGGCCGTGTCGGCCAGTTTGAGTGCCCTGATCACATTGGCCCGCTCTGATTCCAGCTCGAGCATCGCGTTGATGCCGAAATAGAGGGATGCCCAGGTGAAGAGGATGATGGAGTAAAAAGGCCATTGGTAGAAGGAAAAAAGCGGATCATTCGCCGTCTCAACAGCGTATGCGGAGAAAGTCGATCTTAACGAATCGAATTGCAGCATCGCAGTGAGCGCCATGCGCAAGGAGATTTGCTCCATCAAATACCATAGAGGCGCGAGCAGCACGCTCGAGGTCAGCGCGACGGCAGCGAAGACCACGTAGGAGTGGTGCAGCCGACGTGATCGTCGGTAGAGGTGATGCGTCCCAAGGGTGACAAGAAATCCGCAAATCGCCCAGATCGACGTATCGAGCAGCGCCGGCCAGAGCGCATACTTTTGCTCCGCTGCGAGCGCGCAGACCACGCACGCGGCCGTCCATCCCCCCACCTGAAGCACTTTGAACAGGCTCGCCTTGGAGACCTGTCTGCCCGAAGCCAAGGTAATGGAGGGCGGGTCGGCGGCGGCCAGCTCAGCCCCATCCGAGCGTGCGGGTGTTATGAAGTCGCCTGAATGGGTCATCGCAGTACAGTGTACCTCGCGGTGAACCACGTCAGCTCTGCGGGTTTGCGCCGGTCCGCTTCGTCGTGGATTTAGTCCGGTTCGTCGGCTCTCGCGCTCAGAGGAACTTGTATTTCAAATTGATGTAGAAGTTCCGCAACAGGGGGTCCGCATTGAGCGCGTTGTACCCGGCTGCAAAGTTGAGTTGCTGTGCATTGGTGAGCGGCGGACTCGTGTTGAACAAATTTTTAACTCCAAATAACACGGCCAGATTGGAGGTCGGCTTGTAGACGCCGTAGGCATCCCAGAGCGAATAACTGCCCACCATCGGTCGGGGACCGGTGTTGGTGGGGTCCGTGCCGTATTCGTCGAGGTACCTCGAGTAGAAGCGGTTGCTCAGTCCGCCGCCGAACATGCTTTGCAGGCTGGTCCAGTCGACCCTCAGGTAATGCTGCCATCTATAGGCCGGTTGTTGCAGAACGATTCCCAGATTGCCGACCAGGTTGATCTCCGGCCCGCCGGCGTACTGTTGCTCCAGAAACTGTGTGATCGCGGTCCCTTCCAAATCCTCGTGGAACGTGCCGATCGGGGTATGCTGCAGGTATTGGATGCTCAAGTCGAACCCGTCGGTCGTGATCCTGCCCGTATTTTGAAAGTTTTGTAGGATGTATCCGCAGGTCGGTAAGGTGTAGGGAATGCACTGGCTGGACTCTGCGACCGATGGAGTGAGCGTCCCACTTGAATTCGTCACGATATAGCTCGAGAACGTGTTGGGGTCAGCGTAAATGGCCGAGGCCGGAATTGGCTGGATGACGTTCTTGAGCAGAATTCTGTAATAGTCCAGCGTAATGCCCAAATCCGGGACTGGCGAGACGATAATTCCGAAATCGAAGTTTTGCGATGTTTCGGGCTTCAGGTCTGCGTTTCCGCCGTACAACCCCAGTCCCTGCGAGCTGCAAGCAGTTGGAGTCCACTCCGCATTGTAGTGGCCCGGTAAGCAGTACGGATTCCCTGAGCCCATGGTCGGGGAGTCCGATGCGGCCAGGGAAGCCCCCTCGTACAGCTGGTAGAGCGTGGGCGCTCGGAAGCCGGTAGAGGCGGCTCCCCTTAAGGTCAGGATATCGACCGGCTGATAGCGCGCCGTCAGCTTCGCGTTGTTGGTGGTGCCGAAATCGCTGTATCGGTCCTGACGATCCGATACATCGAAATCGAAGGCCTTGGTGATCGGCATGTCCAACTCGATGAAAGCCGCCTGTACCTGGCGAGTCCCTTCGACTGAAAAGTCCGTCAGTCCGGTCGCCGCGGCCACGAGGGTGTTATAGGGTGTGGTCCCATTCGTGAAACGTTCGCCGCTCACATCGGCGCCGAGCGCCACGGTCGCCGGTGTGCCCGAATTGAAAGCGTCGCCCAACGGGTGGCTGGCATGACCGTCGACGCTCCACCGTGTGTACTCGCCGACCTCGTACGTGCCGTTGATATACGACGAATTGATCAAAGCCTGCCCTGCCGCGCTCTGGGGGCCGAAGGGGTCGATCAGAGTGCTGAGAACGCCGCCGGGCGCAAGCACGGCCTCGTTGGGTATGCCCGCGGTCCAGCGATCGTCGTTGGTGTTCTTGCTGTAATTAAGGTCCGCGGCGTAATCCCAACCGGCGTTCTTGCCGGAGAATGTCAGCAGCACCCGCTGTTCGACATTGAGGTTGCCCCCGTAGCGGGAGTTGTTGGGGTCGGTCCAGATCGCGTTGATCGGATCGGTGAGATCCGGCGCCGCGGTGGTGCAGTTCGCCGGGCCCCTGTCGCATATCAGCTGCGACGCCTTAGGGAAATAGGGGCTCGCCGGGTTCATCTGGAAGTCATAGAACATGGGACCGAAGTAACCGTTTGCTTCGGATTGGGTCCAGAAGTACTGCAGCTGCAGTTGGTTATCGGCCGGCAGCGCCTTGGTGAATTCGGCCATCCCGGAAATCTCGTGGTGCTCCGGGAGCAGGTCTGTCGCGGCGGAATACCGGTATGAGCAGTCGCCGAAATACCGGGTCAGCAGCGGATCGCCCGCACAGGCCGGATAGCCCGACTGCCAAAGGTTACCGTTGGCATCCTGTACCATTCCGGGCCACGATCCCGGATAGTTCGTGTTGGGGATGCCGGCTGCCGGATCAAAACCCGCGGCGGAAAACGCGCGCTGCGTCGCACGCAGTTCCTGTTGCTTGCTATAACTGGCCGTGACCATAAAGTTATAGCCGTCGCTCTCCAGATCCCCGTGTCCGAAGGTGAACTCCGCCTCGCCCGAGCCGCCGCCCACTTCCTGCGGGCGGTCGAAATTGATCTGCACTTCGCCGCCCTGGTAATTTTTCTTGGTGATGAAGTTGATCACGCCCGCGATCGCGTCCGAGCCGTACAACGCCGAGGCGCCTTCCCGAAGCACCTGGACGCTGTCGATGGCCGAGAACGGAACACCGCTCAGGTCGACGCCAAGGCCGTTGAAGGCATTGGGGGCCAGCCGTTCGCCATCGAGCAGCACCAGGGTTTCGCCGTTGCCCAAGTGACGCAGGTTGGCGTAACTCCCGCCTCCGGAAAAGGACCCTACGGTTGCCGCGATATTTACCGCCGGAGTGGAGGCGGTCAGCGTGTTCATCGCCTGCTCCACATTTTGGATGCCTTGAGCCTTGAGGTCGTCCGCCTTGAGGATCGTGATGGCCTCCGCAGTCTCGGCATTGGGCCGCTTGATCATGGAGCCCGTGACGACGATCTCCTGAAGTTCCGGAGTGTCGGCCGACGATGCCGCGGGCGCCTGCTGCTGCGCCATGGCAGGCATCTCCATGGCGAGCGCACCCACACACGCCAGCGAGACGCTCGTGAATCGCTTCACCAGCGAGCTGACACCACTTAGTTTTCGCGTCCTCATTTTCGACTCCCCCGAAGCGAGTGATATGGGCGGCAGCGTGTGTGCGATCGCGAGGATTCCCCGTTGTGCTGGCGCGACAGAGACACCAACGAACGCCGCTCTGATGGGTGAACGATAGCGGGCAGCCGGCGGATGAGATCGATAATGGTATGAAGGCGGCTGGCAGCGCGATGAAGCCGGCCGGCGAATGGATGAAACGCAGTCGTACCCTCTGCGCCGGCCTTTGCTGCGCGAGTGGTCGCCAAGGGGGGGCTGTTGCGCTACGTGCGCAAAGGGCGAGAGCGCAACGCGCGGTCAGTTTCCGGCGGTTCGGCCAGGCTCACGTATAATGCCGTCGACCGTCAAGCCGCCCGTTGCCACGCATATTCGAGAAATTAAATTGCTCTCTGAAGCCGAAATATCCAAAGAAATCAACCGTCGAAGGACTTTTGCCATCATCTCGCACCCGGACGCCGGCAAGACCACGCTCACCGAGAAGCTGCTGCTGTTCGGCGGCGCGATCCAGATGGCGGGAACCGTGAAGGGACGCAAGGCGACGCGCCATGCGACCTCCGACTGGATGCGGCTCGAGCAGCAGCGCGGCATCTCCGTCACCTCCTCGGTGATGCAGTTTCCATTCGAGGACCGCATCGTCAATTTGCTCGATACGCCGGGTCACGAGGACTTCTCGGAGGATACCTACCGGACCCTGACGGCGGTGGATTCGGCGCTGATGGTCATCGATTGCGCCAAGGGCGTCGAGGAGCGCACCATCAAGCTCATGGAGGTCTGCCGGCTGCGCGACACGCCGATCATGACCTTCGTGAACAAGCTGGACCGCGACGGACGCTCCCCCATCGAGCTGTTGGATGAGATCGAGCGCATCCTCAAGATCGAATGCACGCCGGTCACCTGGCCGATCGGCATGGGACGGGAGCTCCTCGGCGTGTACCACCTGCTCGAGGACAGGATCTACGTCTACGTGCCGGTGGAGAAGGGCCGCGTCGGTACCCACGAGACCATCGACGGTCTCGCGAGCGCGGAGGCCAAGGCGCTGCTCGGCGACCGCTATGGCGATTTCCTGGAGGAGGTCGATCTCGTGCGCGGCGCCAGCCCGCTGTTCGACGTCGACCGCTATCTCGCGGCGCGGCAGACCCCGGTGTTCTTCGGCTCGGCGGTCAACAATTTCGGCGTTCGCGAGCTCCTGAGCGCGTTCGTCCATCACTCCCCGGGTCCGAGGCCGCGTGTGGCGATCGAACGCCGGGTCGACCCGGGCGAGCCGAAGCTGACCGGCTTCGTGTTCAAGATCCAGGCAAACATGGACCCCGGGCACCGCGACCGGATCGCCTTCATGCGGCTCTGCTCCGGCCGCTACACGCGCGGGATGCGCCTGCGTCACGTGCGCCTCGAAAAGGAGATCCGGGTGGCCGATGCGCTCACGTTCCTGGCCGCGGACAGAAGCCAGGCGGAGGAGGCCTATGCGGGCGACATCATCGGACTGCACAATCACGGCACGATCAACATCGGCGACACGTTCACGGAAGGCGAGCGCCTCACCTATACCGGCGTGCCGAACTTCGCTCCCGAGATATTTCGGCGCGCCGTTCTGAAGGATCCGCTGCGCATGAAGGCCCTGCAGAAGGGGCTGTCGCAGCTCTGCGAGGAGGGCGCGACGCAGCTGTTCAAGCCGCTGCGCAACAACGATCTCATCCTCGGCGCGATCGGGCAGCTGCAGTTCGAGGTGGTGGCGTTCCGGCTGCAGGACGAATACAGCGTCCAATGCGTGTTCGAGCCCATCAACGTCGCGACCGCGCGCTGGATCAGACTGGCGGATCAAAAACGGCTCGGCGAGTTCCGCGACAAGGCCTACGACAACCTCGCGCTCGATCACGCGGGGGAGCTTGTGTATCTCGCGCCCACGCGGGTCAACCTGCAGCTCACCGAGGAGCGCTGGCCGCAGATCGTGTTCACCAAGACGCGCGAGAACCTCGCCGCCTGAGCCCGCCGCCCCCTGGCTCAAGGCGAGGAGTCGGCCTCCAGCGCCTCGAGTCTCGGGCCTTCCAGCCGTCCGATCTTGAGCGACGTATCGTAGAGCACGACCCCGAACACGCCGACCGCGATCAGCAGGGCGATGAAGGCCTTCAAGTGGCGCGATTCAAAGGTGCGGATCGCGGAGGCGAATGCGGCGAGCGCCAGCAGGGCGGCGACCAGGGTGATGGCGTCGACGCTCGCGCGCTGCCAGTAGCTTCCGCCGAGGTGCAGCCACATGCCGAATTCATCGAAGGTCAGCGCCATCGCGATCCCGTAGGCGAGCGCCGCACCCCTCAGACTGCGGCCGCTCGGGATGCGAAACAGCAGATAGGCGCCGACGCCGGCCAGCAGGAATATCCCATAATTCAGATGATGGACATGCGTGCCGCGCAGGAAGAAATACAGGTTCGGCATGCGCCGCGACATGATCAGGAAGACCACGGTGCGGGCGGCGATGAAGGTGAGGATGAACCCGAACAGCGCGTGCCGGGCGAGCAGGGTGGGAAGCGCGGACGATGGGGGATTCGCGGGTGCGTCGCCCATGGCCGCTACGATCCGTGCGCGCCGGCCCCGGCGTACAGGTCCCGCGTACTCGGCGCGGATGATCTTCTTGTCCAGCTTGCCGACACTGGTCTTGGGGATGCTCTGAACGATGAGAATCCGATCCGGCAGCTGCCACCGGCTGAACGTTCCCGCGAGATGCTCGATGAGCTCCTCCGGGGTCGCGCGCCGGGCCGCTTCCAGCACCACGAGCGCCAGCGGCCGTTCCTGCCACTTCGGATGGGGGAGTCCGACGACCACGGCTTCCCGCACCGCCGGGTGTCCGACCAGCGCGTTCTCCATGTCGATGGAGGAGATCCACTCGCCGCCGCTCTTGATGACGTCCTTGAGCCGGTCCGTGAGTTTGAGGTATCCGCGCTCGTCGATGGTGCCAAGGTCACCGGAGCGCCAGTAGCCGTCGACGAACCGGTCGGCCGTGTCGGGCTGGCCGTGATAGGACGCGGTGATCCAGGGGCCGCGTGCGCAGATCTCGCCCACGGATCTGCCGTCGTGCGGGAGCTCGCGGCCATCCTCCGCCAGAATCTTCATGTCCACGCCGATGCCGGGCAATCCCTGCGTGCGCCTCACGCTCCATTCCTCCTCCGCGCCAAGCCGTCCGCGCAGCGTGGGCTTCAGCCGGTTCACCGTCATCAGCGGGCTCGTCTCCGTGCTTCCGTAGGCGTGGATGATCTCCGCGCCGGTGAGCTCGTGCCAGCCGACGAGCAGCGACAGCGGCGCTTCCGAGCCGCCGCACAGCAGCCGCAGTTTGTCCAAGCGGGGCCTGACGGGAAGGGCGCGGATATGGCTCAGCATCGGCGTCAGAATCGACGGCACGCCGCTTGCGAGGGTGACCCCCTCGGCGATGATGGAGTCGACCAGGAAAGCGGCGTCCTCCGACGAGAATCTCCCCGGCAGCAGGATCTTGTTGGCCATCAACGTGGCCGCCTGCGGCAGTCCCCAGCCCTGCGCGTGAAACATCGGCGTGACCAGCATCGTGCAATCATCCGTCCTCATGCCGATCGCCGCGGCGGCACCGAGCGAATGCAGATAGATGGAGCGGTGCGAGTAGTAAACGCCCTTGGGGCGGCCGGTCGTGCCACTGGTGTAGCACGCGGCGTAGGCCGATCGCTCGTCGATCTCCGGCCAATCGGTGAGCGGGTCGGCAGCGGCCAGCAGATCCTCGTGGTGATGCAGCGGCTCGAGCGGCGTGTCGATCTCCTCGAGCGGCCTATCCGTCATGACGATCCAGGCCTTGACCCCGGGTACGTGCGGCGCGAGCGCCTCGGCCAGCGGCAGCATCGTCTCGTCGACGCAGATGTGGCTCGCTTCGCTGTGGTTCACGATGTGGGTCAGTTCGTCCACGGAGAGGCGCAAGTTCAGCTGCAGAAGGACTGCCCCCAGCCCGGGAATGGCGTAGTACAGCTCGAAGTAGCGGCGGCTGTTCCAGTCGAGCACCCCCACCCGATCGCCGGGGCCGACGCCGAGCGAACGAAGCGCGTTGGCCGCGCGACCGGCGCGCTCGTAGCTGTCCCGATAGGTGTAGCGCCGCCAGCAGCCGGCCGGGCTGCGGAAAAGGATCTCCTGATCGCCATAGGTGCGCGCCGCGTGCCGGATGAGGGTGGTGGTGTTCAGCGGCACGTCATCGCCCATCGTGGACGGGCAGCCGGTCACGAGGCCGTGAGTCGCCGCGCCCTGTCGCTCCTTCATCCCCGCCGCCCCTCCTTTGTCGTGTCTAGTATCCCACGCGGCTTGAATGTGCGCACCCGGGCGATGAACCATCGCTCGGCATTCGCGCGGCGGCCCGCGCCGTAGCGCAGCCGCGAATAGCGTCTCAGGAGCGCGCCCGCGCGCCGGCCGAGGTCGGGCCGCTCGATCGCGACGCGCGCGGCGAAAGCCTCCGCCCCCTCCGAGGGGCGCCGCGGCAGGCCGGCCGCCGCGAGCTTGCGGCAAAGCTTGCCGTACGCACGGAGCACAGGATCCCCCGGGTCGGGTCGTTGCTCGCGCCGGATCTGCCAGGTGAGCCAGATGAACACGAGCGCGAGGCCGGCGCCCATCACCAGGGCGATCTTCTCCCCGTCCGGATCGGGAATTCCGAGGCTGCTCAGCAGCCGATCCTGCGATCGCTGGTCGAAGCGCAGGATCCGCTCGCGCCAAAGCTGGCGCAGCGCATCGAATTGCAGCCGCGCATCCGCCAGCCAGGAAAGCGGTTGGCGCCAGGGTCCCGTCATGCGCGCGCCCGCCGCCAGCGAACCCTCCAGGCCGGGTTCCACGCGGCCCGGAGCGACCGCCGCGGTCGGGTCGAAGCGCACCCATCCGCGCCCTTCGATCCACACCTCGTCCCAGGCGTGCGCGTCGCTTTGGCCCACGATCCAGTAATCCGCGAATCGGTTGTACGTGCCGCCGTGGTATCCGGTGACGACCCGCGCGGGAATTCCCGCGGCACGCACCAGCGCGGCGAAGGCCGACGCGTAGTGCCCGCAGAATCCGCGCCTGGTGTCGAAGAGGAACTCGTCGATCGAATTTGCGCCGAGCGGCGGCGGCTCCAGGGTGTAGAAAAAAGGCTGCTTGCGGAAAATGTCGAGCACCGCGTTCACGTAGCCCAGGTCGTCGGGATGCGCCTGTCGCAGCTCGGCCGCGAGCTGCCGCGTGCGCGGATTGCGCTGCGCGGGCAGGCGCGTGTCGCGGCGGCGCGCGGCATCGCTCAGCGGCGCCGCCGGTTGCACGTGGGTGTGCGAGGAGATGCTCACGTCGATGGCGTGGGACAGGAGCGCGCGCCGCACCAGCATGGCGTCGCTCGTGAGG
This sequence comes from uncultured Gammaproteobacteria bacterium, assembly GCA_963736185.1. GTDB lineage: Bacteria > Pseudomonadota > Gammaproteobacteria > Steroidobacterales > Steroidobacteraceae > Bog-1198. Next base: position 29,400 of record CAVTNZ010000089.1, read on the forward strand.
TAGGCGTCGCTCAGATCCCAGCGGTCCGGCCAGTCGAGAGCGAATATCCAGTTGTGCTGGTTGGGCTCTAGGCTCACGACGTAATCGTAGGCGGGCCCGGCCGGAACGAGGTCCGGCGACGCCCCGTGCAAGGCGACGCTGCGCCGCCAGGTGCGGCCGTCGAAATCGTGCAGCACCGGGCCGCGCCAGTAGCGCTCGGCCGCCGGCGGGGTCGTTCCCTGGAAGTGCACGCGGAAGGCGATGTCGTCCGAGAGCGCGAGATCGGTGATGTCGCCCGGGCTCATGGAGTCGCTCAAGCCGGTCTCCGCGCCGCGCGCGTCCGAGGGCACGCGCCACAACGGCCCGTCGAACCTCGGGAAGAACAGCCAGAGGACCAGCGCGAGCGGAAGTGCCTGAGCCGAGATGCGAGCCGCGTAGCGGGCGTTGCGCCGCCAGCCGGGCGGCGCGGAATGGGTGAGACGCAGCAGCGCCGTGGACGTGAGCCAGCAGACGGCGAGCAGATAGGCGAGCAGCCAGAACGACTCGCTCGTCAGCAGCGCGGCGAGGCAGAGGAAGTAAACGATCAGCGCGACGACATGCAGATCGCGCCGGGACTCCGTTTCGAACAGCTTGAGTCCCGCCACGAGGCTGAGCAATGCGGATCCCGCCGCGACGCCGTTGAAGGTGCGCAGCTGAAGGAACAGGATCCCGATGGACGCCAGCGCGACGCCGATCCGGATCGCGCGCGAAGGCGCCGCGTAACCGCGCGCGGCGAGCGCAAGCCGGATGGCGATGGCCGCCGCGACCGTGACGAGCAGCCAGACCGGCAGCGACCTCGAGTGTACGACGAGCGCGAGCGCGAGACAGGCGGACATCCAGCGCAGCTGCTCGTACGTCACGCGGGTCGCCGAGGGTGCCGCGAGCTTCATGCGGGCGGCACCCCGTGGCACGCGAGGGCGCGCAGGCACCGCCAACGATGCGCCGGGCCCCGGCCCGGCGGAATCTCGACGCCGGGTATTCTGAGGCCGTAGGGACGCAGATGGTAGGTCTCGCTTTCCGCGATCCAGCGGGAGAGCTGCGAGAGCCGGGTCTCGGTGTCGAGCCCCTCGAGCGACGACCATTCGAGCCATTCCGGCCGTGCGCCGAGATCGCTGTAGACGCGCACCGCCGCCTCGCCACCGCGGGCGAGCGTCTTCCACGCCATGTGTTTCAGGGGAACACCCGGTGTATAGGAGCGCAGTCCCGCGAAATCCTCCTCGCCCCGCGATTCGGAGCGGGCCGCCTCGCCGGACGCCGCGGCGGCTGCCGGCAGCGGCCGGTTGCCGGCCGGACTCGGCGCGACGAACGCCGTGAGCGGCGCCTGCACGTAGGTCCAGGCGCGGAACCAGCCGAAGGGGTAGGTGGTCCGCAGCTCGAATTGATTCCAGCGGCTCACGCCGCGACGTGCGACGGGCACCGCCAGCATGACCTCTTCGTAACCGCCGATTGCCACGCTTCGCGTCGCCACCACGAGCGCCCGCTGCGAGCCGGAGGCCGTGTCGAGACGCACATCGACGTCGCAGCGGTCGACCGCGGATTCGTTGCGCAGCATGAAGTAGAAAAGGGCATCCGCCCCGGCGAGGGCGTCGACCTCGAGCTTCACGTCCACCGTGAGGCCGAGGAGATTGCGGTGGCAGTGATGCATGGCGACCAGGACCGTACTCGCCATGAGGAAGGTGAATGCCAGGCCGAGATTGCTGGAGTAGTTGAGTCCGGCCACCAGCATGGCGACCAGCAGGGCGGTCAGTGTCAGTCCGAACAAGGTCGGCACGATGTAGATGCGCCGCCGGCCGATCTTGACGGGCAACTCGTCGACGCCGTGGCGTCGGGCGGACCAGGCCCTGATTCGAGCGACCGCCATGTCGCGGAACCGCCGCAACTCAGGTCTCGCTCAAGGGACCGGTACTGCCTCGAGCAGCCGGGTCGCGCTGGTCGCACCCAAGTCGCTCTGCTCGAGGCGATGCTCGACGACCGCACCGAAAACGGCCTGCACGTGCTCGGGAATCACGGCGTGGCGCCCGCAGATCAGCGCCCAGGCGCGCGCCGCGCGCAGAAGTCCGATCGCCGCCCGCGGCGACAGCCCCGCGTTGAGGCCGGCGGCACTGCGCGTGTGCGCCACCAGGGCCTGCACGTAATCGAGCAGGGCGGGTGCGACGTGGATGCCGAGAACCGCCCGCTGCAAAGCTTGAAGCTCGTCCCCTCCCAATACGCCCTCGAGCGAATTGACCAAATCGCGCCGATCCGTGCCGCTCAGCAGTTCGCGTTCGGCGGCGGCCGCCGGATAGCCCAGGTGCACGCGCATCAGGAATCGGTCGAGCTGGGATTCCGGCAGCGGGAACGTGCCGACCTGTTCCTGCGGGTTTTGCGTGGCGATCACGAAGAACGGTTCGGGCAGGGGCATCGACTGTCCGTCGATCGTCACCTGCCGCTCCTCCATGGCCTCGAGCAGCGCGCTTTGCGCCTTCGGCGAGGCGCGATTGATCTCATCGGCCAGCACCAGCTGCGCGAATATGGGCCCGCGCTGAAAGCGGAACGTGCCGCTGTCGCGCTCGTAGATCGACACGCCGAGCACGTCGGCGGGCAGCAGATCGCTGGTGAACTGGACCCGCTGGAAGCTGAGTCCGAGCGTCTTGGCGAGTGCATGAGCGAGCGTGGTCTTGCCCACGCCGGGGATGTCCTCGATCAGCAGGTGCCCTTTTGCGAGGAGGCAGGCCAGGCACAGGCGGATCTGCCCATCCTTGCCGAGTATGATGCGGTTGATCTGCGCGAGCACCGCGCCGACAGCCGCCCCGGAGCCACGCGCCTCTGCGCCGTCCGCGGCCGGCGGGCTCATGAGGGGGATTGCAGCGCGTTGACCCGCGCCGTTTGCTTGACCAGCTGGTCGATCTCGATGCGCAACTCCGCGAGGCGCGCCTGATCTTTGGCGACCACCTCCGCCGGGGCGTTTCTCGCGAAATCTCCGTTGGAGAGCTTGCCGCTGAGCTTCGCAAAATCGCCCTCGGCCCGCTTCAGACGCTTCGCCAGGCGGTCCAGTTCCGCCTGCGGATCGATGAGCCCCGCCATCGGCACCAGTATTTCGAGCGTTCCGACCAGGGCGGCCGCCGAGATCGGCGCAGCCTCGGATACCCCGAGCATGCGCGTCTCGCCGATGCCCGCCAGACGCGCGAGGTAGGGTCGATTGCGCTCCAGATACTCCCGGTCCGCCGCGCCGGCGTTCTGCAGCAGCACATCCAGGCGGCGGCTCGGCGGGATGTCCATCTCGCCGCGGATCTGGCGCACACCGAGGACGAAGCTCATCACCCAGCGCATCTCCGGCTCGGCGGCCGTGTCGGCGCGCGATTCGCCCGCCGTGGGAAACCGGGCGAGCATGATCGACCCGCCGCCCACGCCCGCTTCGACGCGCACGCGCTGCCAGATCTCCTCCGTGATGAAAGGCGCGAGCGGGTGCAGGGCGCGCAGCAGCGCTTCGAGCGTGTCGATCAAGGTCTTGCGGGTGGCGTACTTCTGGGCCGCGGTGGCGGCATCGGATTGGAGCACCGCCTTGGAAAGCTCGACATACCAGTCGCAGAATTCGTTCCAGGTGAATTCGTAAAGCGCGCTCGCGACGACGTCGAGACGGTAGCCGGCGAACCCGCTGTCGACCCGATCGATCATCGCGGCGAGGCGCGAGCGGATCCAGCGGTCGGCAAGGCTCAGCGCATCCACGGCCGGCGGTGCGCCGTGCCCCGGCCGGCCTTCGGCGAATCCGTCCTGCCCCTCGACGTTCATGAGCACATAGCGCGCCGCGTTCCAGAGCTTATTGCAGAAATTGCGATTGCCCTCGACCTTGGCCATGTCGAACCTAAGATCTCGGCTCTGGGTGGCGAGCGCCGCGAACGTGAGGCGCAGCGCGTCGGTGCCGAACGCCGGAATGCCCTGGGGAAACTGCTTGCGGGTGGCCCTTTCGATCGCCGGCTTCATCTGCGGCTGCATCAGTCCGCTGGTGCGCTTCGCGAGCAGATCCTCGAGCGAGATGCCGTCGACGATGTCGAGCGGATCGATCACGTTGCCCTTCGACTTGGACATCTTCTGGCCGTCGTGGTCGCGGATCAGCCCGTGCACGTAGACCTCCCGAAACGGCACCTCGCCGGTGAACTTCAGGCCCATCATGATCATGCGCGCGACCCAGAAGAAAATGATGTCGAAACCGGTGACCAGAACCGAGGTCGGGTAGTAGGTCTCGAGCGCTCGGGTCTCGCGCGGCCACCCCTGGGTCGAGAATGGCCAGAGCCCCGAGGAGAACCAGGTGTCGAGGACGTCCTCGTCCTGCCGGAGCGTCACCTCTGGACCGAGAGCATGCTCGGCGCGCACCTCGGCCTCGTTGCGGCCGACGTACCATCGCCCCTCGCGGTCGTACCAGGCCGGGATGCGGTGGCCCCACCAGAGCTGGCGGCTGATGCACCAATCCTTGATGTGGCGCATCCACTCGAAGTAAACACCCGACCAGTTGTCGGGCACGAACCGGATGCGGCCCTCCTCGACGGCCTTGATCGCGGGCGCCGCGAGCGGCTTGATGTCGACGAACCACTGGTCGGTGAGGAGCGGCTCGAGCACGGCATGGGTGCGGTCTCCGCGCGGCACCATCAATTTGTGCGGTTCGATTTTCTCGATCAGGCCGAGCGCCGCGAGATCCGCCACGATGCGCTCGCGGGCCGCGGTGCGATCGAGACCGCGATACGGCGCGGGCACCTCGTCATTGAGCGATGCGTCCAGGTTCATCACGTTGATCATCGCCAGACGGTGGCGCTGTCCGATCTCGTAGTCGTTGAAATCGTGCGCCGGCGTGATCTTGACGCAGCCGGAACCGAAGGCCGGGTCCACGTATACGTCGCCGATCACCGGAATGCTGCGCTCGGCGAGCGGCAGCCGCACCTCGAGGCCGATCAGGTGCCGATAGCGCTCATCGTCGGGATGCACGGCGACCGCGGTGTCGCCCAGCATGGTTTCCGGCCGGGTCGTCGCAACGACGAGATATCCGCTGCCATCGCACAGCGGATATCTGAGATGCCAAAGATGGCCCGCCTCCTCCTCGGAAACGACCTCCAGATCGGAGAGCGCCGTCTTCAGCACCGGATCCCAGTTGACCAGCCGCTTGCCGCGGTAGATCGAGCCGTCGCGGTACAGGCGCACGAAGGCTTCGGTGACCGCCTCGGACAGCTCGGGATCCATGGTGAACTTGTCGCGCGTCCAGTCCACCGAGGCGCCCAGCCGGCGCATCTGCCGGGCGATGGAGCCGCCCGAGGTTCTCTTCCATTCCCACACCTTCTCGACGAAGGCCTCGCGTCCAAGATCGAGCCGGCTGCGCCCGGCGGCGTTCAGCTGCCGCTCCACCACCATCTGCGTGGCGATGCCTGCGTGATCGGTGCCGGGCTGCCAAAGGGTGTTGAAACCGAGCATGCGCCGGTGGCGGATCAGGGCGTCCATGATGGTGTCCTGGAACGCGTGCCCCATGTGCAGCGTTCCGGTGACATTGGGCGGCGGAATGACGATCGAATAGGGCGGACCAAGGCCGCTTGGCCGGAAATATCCGCTGGTTTCCCAGCGCTCGTAGATGCGTGGCTCGATGTCGGCGGGGGAGAAGGCTTTGTCCATGGCCGCCCGATTATAGCGGCCGGCCGGGCTAGATGTCCGGCGCGTCGCTCAGTTGGTGCGTCTCGAGCGCGAGCTTGTGATCGCGGTAGGCCTTGAACCGCTCGCGCCCAAGCCGCCGGCATTCCGGGTCGGCGTCGACGACTTCCGCAATTCGCGCGAACCGCTCGAGCCCGGCGGGAAATCGATTCGAGAGGTTGATCAGCAGATCGGCGCGCTCGACCGACTCGAGCTCGAGCATGAGATGCACTGGCGTGCCCGCATCGAGCGGCTCGCCGACGCGGGCCATCCGGTGGGGCACGAAGGACCGATCGTCGAAGGTCCACAAAAGCTCGTCGCAACGCGTCGCATCGTCCGCATTTGCGCTCCAGATGACGATGGCGAGATTTTGCAGGTACGCTTTCGCGGTGAGCCGGCAGGCGAAATTCCAACGCCGCGGCGGCGACTGGCTCTGCAGAACGTAAAAATCGACCCTATCGGTCACTTGCGGCGTGCGCGGTGCACCAGGAACTCCACCAGCAGCGGAACCGGGCGACCGGTGCTTCCTTTCGCCGAACCGCTGAGCCACGCGGTGCCGGCCACGTCGAGATGCGCCCACTTGAGATCGTTTGCGAATTTCGAGAGGAAGGTCGCGGCCGTGCAGGCGCCGCCCTCGCGGCCGCCGACGTTGGCGAAGTCGGCGAAGTTGCTCTTCAAGGCATCCGCGTAGTCGTCACCGACCGGCAGACGCCAGACCCTGTCGTCGGCACGGGTGCCGGCGGCGGCGATCTCCCCGGCCAGCGCATCGTCGGTGCTCATCATGCCGCTCAATTGATTGCCGAGCGCGATGATGCAGGCACCGGTCAACGTGGCCACGTCGATGACCGCAGCGGGCTTGAAGCGCCGGCTGTAGGTGATGGCATCGCACAGGATCAGCCTGCCTTCCGCGTCGGTGTTCAGGATCTCCACCGTCTGACCGGACATCGAGGTGACGATGTCCGCGGGCTTCACGGCCCTGCCGTCCGGCATGTTCTCGCAGGTCGGCACGATGGCGGTCACGTTGATGGGAAGCGCCAGCCCGGCCACGGCGCGGATCGTTCCGAGCACGGCCGCGGCGCCTCCCATGTCGAACTTCATCTCGTCCATCGCGGGCGGATCCTTGAGCGAGATTCCGCCCGAATCGAACGTGATGCCTTTGCCGATCAGGCAAATCGGGGGCGCGCCCTTCGCGCCTCCCCGATACTCGCAGACGATGAATCGCGGCGGCTGCGCGGATCCTTGCGTGACCGCGAGGAACGCGCCCATCTTGAGCGCCTTGATCGCGTCGAGGTCCAGCACCTTGGTCTTGATGCGCGGCCAGTCCTTGTCCAGCCCCTGCGCACGCTCGCCGAGATAGGTGGGCGTACAGATGTTCGGCGGCAGATTGCCGAGGTCCCGCGCGAAGGCGGCCCCGGCGCCGATGGCCGCGCCGATCTGCAGGCCCGAGGCGATCGACTTGAGCGCGCGCGTGTTTTCAGCGGCCACGTTCAGCGTCGCGAGCTTCCCCGGCTTCGGTTTGGCCCCGCTTTTCAGGTCGGGGACCCGATACAGGGCGGCGCTGAAGATTTCGGCGATCGCGCGCGCGCGGAAGTGGCCATCCATGCCCGGCACCTCGTGCAGGGCGAGATACGCCGTTGCATCGCTTGCGCCGGTCTTCAATACCGCCTGCGCGCCCGACTGCACCGCCTTTCGATACTGCTTGCGGCCGAACCCCGCCTGCGGCCCGAGGCCGGTCAGCAGCACCCGCTCGGCGGCCGCACCCGCGGGATGCGGCAACAACAGGGTGTCGCCCAATTTGCCGGCGAAATCGCCGTTCGCGATCAGGCGGCCGATGATCCCGCCGATCTGCGCATCGATCAGGCGGGCAGCCCCGCCGAGATCGCCTTTCTCGTGGATGCCGACGATCGCGCAGCCGCACTCGAGCCGCGCTTTGGCATCGACGATTGCCTTGAAATCCATATCCCCACTCCGTTGTTGGATAAAAGTCCGAGCTCCTCGAAATCGGCAATTAGTTTACTAGATTCACGCGAAGGCTCTAAGCTGATTGCCATGAAGTGGACCGTCCAACGCTATGTCCTACGCGAGGTCATGCAGACCTGGCTCGCCGTAACCGGCATTCTGGTGGCGATTTTGGTGTCCAATCAGCTTTCGCGGGTGCTCGGCCGGGCGGCGACCGACAACTACGGCCGCCACGTGGTGTTCGACCTGATCGCGCTGGGGGCGATCATGAATCTCTCGGTGATCGTGCCGGTCGGTCTGCTGCTCGCGATCGTGCTGGCGCTCGGGCGGCTCTACCACGACAGCGAGATGACCGCGCTTCAGGGCTGCGGATTCGCGCCCACGCGCATGCTGCTGCCGCTGTCGTGCTTCGCCGCGTCGATCGCGGTGGGGCTCGCCTGGCTGTCGTTCGTGCAGGTGCCGCGCGCCGATCAGCAGGCTCAACTGCTGCGGCAATCGGCGGTCAAGGAGGCGCAGTTCGGGCAGCTGGATGCCGGGCGCTTCCGCTCCTTCATGAGCGGCGGGGGCGATGCCGTGTTCTATGCCGAGCGGGTCGACGCGGAGGGCGTGCTGCACAATGTGTTCGTGCGCCGTGAGACCGCCGACCGGGTGGAGGTGGCGCTCGCCGACACCGCGACCTATTCGAAGGCTGCGTCGAACGGCATGCATTTCGTGACCCTGTTCAACGGCCGGCGCTACGAAGGCGTCCCGGGCAGGAGCGATTTTCGCATCATCGAGTTTCGCGAGCACGGCATCCCCATCGCCACGCCGGAGGACAAGATGGGGACCGAGCAGGATCCGGACACCCGGCCCACCCGGGAGCTCCTGGGCTCGAAGGCGCCCGAGGACATCGCGCAGCTGCAATTTCGCGCCTCGAGCCCCATCATGGCCTTGATCTTGACGGTGCTCGCGGTGCCCCTGAGCCGGCTGAGGCCGCGGCAGGGCCGCTATGCCCGCGTCGGCTTCGCCATCGTGGTGTACATGGTCTACGCGAACCTGCTGTCCGCCTCCAAGGTCTGGGTGGAGAAGGGTCAGCTGCCGCCGGCCATCGGGGTGTGGTGGGTGCACATATTGCTGCTGGGCTTCGGCCTGTACCTGATTTATCGCGAGGGGCGGGGGACGTGAATACGCTCGATCGTTATCTGTACCGCACCGTGCTCGTTTACACGCTGATGGCGATGGGCGTCCTGCTCACCCTCGGGGCGTTGTTCGTGTTCATCAGCCAGCAGGGCGACATCGGCACGGGCGAGTACACGACGGCGGACGCGTTTCTGTACACCTTTCTGAACCTGCCCGAACAGATATTCGAGCTCTTGCCGATCGGCGCGATGATCGGCGCGCTGATGGGGCTCGGCAACCTCGCCGCGGGGAGCGAACTCGTGGTGACCCGCGCGTCCGGCGTGTCGGTATGGCGGATCGCGTGGCCGGTGGGCCTCGCGGGCGTCACGCTGTCGCTGACCATGTACGCGGTCGGCGAGTATGTCGCGCCGCCGCTCGCGCAGCTCGCCAAGCGGGAGAAAACCACGAGCAAGCTGGCCGATGTCAGCTTCGCGGGCTCGAGCAGCGCCTGGGTGAAGGACGGCAACCTCATCCTGCGGGTGCAGACCGGGGAGGTCGATCAATCGTTCGGCGGCGTTTCGCTGTTCGAGCTGGACGGCCCCACCCGGTTGCGCTCGATCCAGCATGCGGACCGCATCTCCGTGGCGGACCCGCAACACTGGCGCATGCACAACGTCGCCACCACCCGCTTCGGCGACGACCACGTCGCGAGCTCCGTGGACGAGGAGGTCACCATCCGCTCGACCGTCAACCCGGATTTCCTGGGGCTCGCGGCCACCGATCCGGACCTCCTGACGCTGCGCGGCCTCGCCTCGTACATCGATCATCTGCGGCGCAACAGCCTCGATACCGCGTTCTACGAGATCGGCTACTGGTCGCGCATCGCCCGCATGTTCGCGGTCATCATCGTGACGCTGCTCGCGCTGCCGTTCGTGTTCGGACCGCTGCGCACGACGGGCGCCGGCACCCGCACCGTGATCGGGGTGATGCTCGGAGTGGTGTTCTTTCTGGTCAGCCGGACCATCGAGAACGGCGGACAGTTGTTCGGCTTGAATCCGGTGCTGGTGGCATGGCTGCCGACCACGACGATCGGGGTGCTGACGCTCGTGGCCATCTCGAGAACGCGCTAGGAAGGACCGCCAGGGCGCCCGGAGGGGGTCGCGATGTGAACCACGCGGGTCCCCGACAGCCGGTCGTGCAGCGCGAGGTGCTCGGGATCGGCGTAGAGCCAGAGCACGCCCAGCGCGGCCGGCGACCATGCAAAAAAGCCCCACACGCATCGCCGCAGCGCGGCTGGAAGTCGCACGCGCCCGCCTGACTCGCTGACGACGCGCAAGTCCCATGCGCGCATGCCGAGGGTCGCGCCGCTCATCAGCCAGTTGATCGCGTAGTAAGCGGCGACGACCGCAACTTCGCCGCCCCGGTAGAGCAACCACCAGGGGCCGCTCCCCGCCGCCGTGATCGCCCCGCCGCGAATCGCAACCATGGCGCCCGTGTAGGCCAGGAGCAGCGCGGCGAGCAGCAGCGAGTCATAGATCAATGCGGCGAAGCGCCGTCCGAAGCCGGCGCTCGTGCCGCAGATCACGGCGCCGTGGGCGGAGGGGCCGATCTGGCCGGCGGCGCGGCGTTGCCGCCCTTGGATGGGCCGGCGGCTGCGCGAGGCTTGGTCTCTTTGGGCACCAGCAGCTGATCGAGCGGGCGGAAAATGGCGTCGTACCGGTAGCTCGCAATCTGGAATGCCCGATCCCCGGCTTTTTTGGCGAGCGCCGGATCCTTGGAGGACTGCACCTCGATCCAGCGCTTGTCGCCGGCCGCTGCGCCCGTGATTGTCACGACGGCGCCGTCTTCCAGCGTGAAGACCGCCCGGGCGGCCTGGCTGAAGTCGACGTCCTTGGCGGCGCCGACATCCTCGATCGTGAGGCCGCTCAACGTGCTGGCGGAGGGCGCCAATGCCTTGGGATCGAGCGCCGAACGTCCCGCGGGCGTCTTGTCCAACGCGAAGCCGTCCTCCTTGGGTTTGATCCGGCGCAGCGTGTATCCGGCGCCGGTCGCAGGTTTGAACTCGACGCTCTGGATCGACGATTCGGCAATGTCGAGCAGCCGGGTGTCGAGCCACGAACGCGGCTCGGGCTCCACGGAGATCGCCGGTTCGACCGTGTAGCTCCTGCTTTCCCCCACGCGGCGCGCGAAGGTGCCTTCGCCGATCGGCTTGCCGACGATCAGCGAATGCTTGCCGTCCCGCGCGTGCACGTCCACTTCGGCGCCGGAGGCACCCGCCTTGGTCGGATCCTCCACGCCGATGATCGGGTAGTTCGCCGGATCGGAGGTTTTCTCCTCCACGATCCTTGCGTCCGCGACGGACCGCAGCAGTCCGCGCAGTTTGGCCAAATCCGCGGGATAGTCCGCGCGCTCCGCGACCGACCATTGATTGCCGATCTTGTGCAGCGTGACCGAGGGTGTCGTGCCGCCCTTGAGGATGTCGACCTCGGTGACGGTATCGAGCTCGGGGGCGAGCGTCGGGAAGAGGGCGCCGCCGCGGGTGTCGCTCTGCAGGTTGCGCCGCGAGCTCAGATAGAACGCCGCGCAGATGACGGCAAGCGCCGCGACCAGGAGCAGTGTGAAGCGTGCCCGGCTCATGCGGAGCTGCCTCCCCGGCTCTTGCGCTTGCGCCGGAACGAAAGGATGAAAGCCCCGGCGATGGCGACCAACAGCGGTGCGACGGCGATGTTGATCACCTTCAGCCAGTCGTCGAGCCGGTTGATGTCCACATCGAGTCCGCGCTGCGTCTCGCGCAGCTCCTTGCGGATCCGGGCCTTCTCGGCGGTGAAGCGCTTGAGCTCCTGATCCTGCTCGGGCGTCATCATGAGCGATGTCTGATCGTTCCTCTTGCTCTGCAGCTCCGTGAGCTTGGACTCGGTTTGCTGCAGTTCCGATTGCAGCTCGAGCACCTTGCTGCGCAGCCGATCGTCGGCCCGCCGCTTGAGCGCTTCCACCCGCTCGAAGGGGCGGGAGAACGTCGCGCGGCCGCGGATGCTGATCAGCGCACCGCTGCCGGTCAGGTTGTCGACCGCATTCGCCACCAAGTCGCCGTTATTGGCGAATGCCTGGGCAATCCGCTGGCCGAGAAGCTCGCGCGTCTGCACCCACATGTAGTCCATCAACATGTCGGTGTCGGCGACGATGACGATGTTCGCGGGCACCGTGGACTTGGAGATATGCGCGATGGGCGGCCCCGCGGCCGGCTTCTGGTCCGGCGGCGCGCCCTGCGGATAAGCCGAGGACACGGGGCCGGTGATGCGTGCGGCGATGCTGTAGCGGATGCCCGTGGGCTTGAATCCGTCGCGCAGACTCGCCGGGTCGGTCAGGGCGTTGAAGCGCGATGCGGGAATCAGCCCGGCGTCGGTCGAACTCATCAGCAGCGGCTCGAATTTGGTGGTCGCACCGGGACGGGGCGCGAGATAGCCGGCAGTGGCGACGTTGATCGTGTCGAGCGCGGCCGTATCGACATCCTTTCTATTCATGTCGTCGCGCCGCAATCCGAGGATCGCGATGTGCCGGGTCGGCGGTCCCTGCATGGAGGCCCGCACCTCGAGGCCGAGATCGAGATCGCCGACCACCTGCTTCGGATCGTATGCGACGCCCCATGCGCTGAGCAGCGGCTCGAGGTCGGAGGAGTGGTTCGCGGTCGCGCCCGCGAATGGATTTTGCGGATCCTGGCCGCTCGTGTCGGCGCCGCTGTTCGGATCGACGAACAGCAGCACCCGGCCGCCGCGCATCACGAATTGATCGATGGCATACAGCGTCTTCGGCGCCAGGTTCTTCGGATGCACGATCATCAGAACGTCCACGTCCTTGTCGATGTGGTCCAGATCCGAGGCGAGCGAGCGCACCGTGAAAAGTTGTTCGATCTGTGCCAGCACCGGCCAGGTGTCGCCCATCTGCCCGGTCATGGGATTGAACTGGCCCTGCATCGGCAGCGAGCTCAACAGGCCCACGACGGGTTTTTTCGGGTTGGCCAGTTCCTGAACGAGCTTGGCCACGTCGTATTCCAGAAACTCCTCGCGGTCCGGCTGGAAAGCCGGGATCACCGATCGGCCGTCGGTCGAGTTGGTCCCCGCCAAACCGAAGTACAGCGACTCGCCGCCCGAGTCGTTGGTCGGAAGCGCCTGCAGCCCGGCCTCGGCCGCATGATCCTCGTCATCGGAGAACGGCTGGGGATCGATCACGTGAAGGCGGATCTTGCCGTTGGATCGTGCGGTGATCTCCTCGAGGAATTCGCGCACGCGGTTCGCATAAGGCATCAGCAGGGGCGACTGCTTCTCGGCGGCATCGCGCGAGAAATAAAAATACAGGTCCACCGGCTCCTTGAGCTCGGCAAGCACCTGCCGGGTGCCGCCGCTCAAGGTGTACAGATGGTTCTGGGTGAGATCGAGCCGCATGCCCCGCAGGCCGAGGTTCGAGAGCATGACCACACCCAGGAAGAGCACCGCGAGGGCCGCGAGACCGCCCACGCCGTAGCCCGTTCTCCTCCAGCCCATTCTTCGGTTCGGCGCGTCCACTTATTCCGCCTTCTTCATGTCGAGCACCAGGGCGGTCGCCGTCAGCCAGAAGCCGATCAGCGCCGCGAAATACACCAGATCGCGCAGGTCGATCACTCCCTTGGAGATCGCCTCGAAATGCGTGAAGAAGCTCAAGGAGGCGATCGCATCGACGATCGCCTGCGGGAACACGCCACGCACGAAGTCGAGCACCAGGGGGAAGCCGGCGAGCAGGAATACGAAACCGACCAGGGCCGCGGTGATGAAGGCGACCACCTGGTTGCGCGTGGCCGCCGACAGGCACATGCCTATCGCGAGAAAGCCGCCGGCCATCAGGAAGCTTCCGATGTAAGCGGCCACGATGGCGCCGTTGTCCGGACTTCCCAGGTAGTTCACCGTGATCCAAACCGGGAAGGTGAGGGCCAGGGCGACGCCCGCGAAGCACCACGCGGCGAGGAACTTGCCGACCACGGCCTGCGTCAAGGTGATCGGCAGGGTCATCAGGAGCTCGATGCTGCCGCTGTTGCGCTCCTCCGCCCACAGGCGCATCGAGATCGCCGGGATGAGGACCAGGTAGAGCCAGGGATGCCAGCGGAAAAACGGCTGCAGATCGGCCTGTCCGCGTTCGAACAATCCGCCCACCTGGAACGTGAACACGGCCGCGAGCACGAGGAAAATCACGATGAACACGTAGGCGAGCGGGGTCGCGAAATAGCTTCTGAGCTCGCGCCGGAAAATCACCAGGGTCTGTTTCACGGCCGCGCTCCCTCCCCGCCCAGCGGGCTGTCCGGCGCGGGCGTCATCGCCCGGCGCGGGGCGGCCCCGGTCAGCGTTCGAAACACTTCATCCAGGCGTCCCGACTCGAGGTGCAGCTCGGGCACGTCCCAGTCGTACCGGGTGATCAGAGCGCTCACCGCCGGCAGCACGTTCTTGCCGGGGCGCGGCACGGCGGTGAGCTTGAGCTCGCGCTCCTCCGCTTCCACCTCGCTCACCTCGGCAAGGCCGGCGATCTCACGGCGCGCGGCGGCAAGATCCTCCTGTTTGTCGAAGCGCAGGCTGACGGCGTGGTGATAGCGGGAGCGCGCCTCGAGCGCGCTCGGGGTCTCGTCCGCGACGATGCGCCCGGTCGCGATGATGATGGCGCGGGTGCACACCTCGTGGACTTCCTCGAGAATATGCGTCGAGACGATGACCAGCTTGTCCTTGCTCAGCTCGTTGATCAGCCGCCGCACCTCGTGCTTCTGGTTGGGGTCGAGCCCATCGGTCGGCTCATCGAGTATGAGCACCCTCGGATCGTGAATCAGCGCCTGTGCGAGTCCGACGCGCCTGCGAAATCCCTTGGACAGCGTCTCGATCACCTGGTCGATGACCGGCGCGAGGGCGAGCCGCTCGACCACGATGGCGCGGCGTTCGCGGCGGCGGGCGCCGTCCAGGCCGCGGATGTCCGCCACGAAGTCGAGGAATTCCCCGACCGTCATCTCGCCGTAGCTGGGCGCACCCTCGGGCAGGTAACCCATGCACGCCTTGGCTTGCACGGGCGAGCGCTCGATGTCGTGTCCGCATACGCTCACGGACCCCGCGGACGGCGCGATGAAGCCGGCGATCATGCGCATCGTGGTGGACTTGCCGGCGCCGTTCGCGCCCAGAAACCCGAGCACTTCTCCGGGGTTTACCGAGAACGAAACGTCGTCGACGGCGAGTATCTCACCATAGCGCTTGGATAGGTTTTTTGTCGTGATCATGGCCGCCTTTGAGCGCGTAAAGCGAAGCAGGTTCCCAAAAAATTTTTCGTGAGCCGCGGGCGGGGGCGAATACTACCGGCCGCCGGCCTTCTTTTCGATGGCCGTCTTGTTTTCCTTCAAAATCCGTCTGACTTCGGGTAGCGGCGGCCGATCGGCCATGCGCGCGATGAGCTCCGCCAGCTCGTACCACTTGCGGCCCCACTGCACCAGGCGGGCCGCATCCGCGATCACCTGTTCGCGCGCCGCGTCTTCCGGCGCTTCCAGTTTACCAGGTTGTCTGGCCGGGGGCCGGGAGGCGCTGCTCTTCGCGTGCGCCGATCGGCGCTCGGTTCGCGCAACCTGGTGAGTGCCGACCGGTGCCGATCGACGTTTGGGCGCAACGAACTCCGGCATTTCGCGCGTGGCCGTGACTTCGCTGGGAGACTTTGGCCGCGCCGGCGGACGCGGCATCTCGCGCGTTGCGGTCGAACCCGCATCCGATGGCGCCGGCGGAGCTTGCATCCGGCGGGGGGCGGAAGGCGGCGCGGCGGGGAGAGGCGCGGCGGGGAGAGGTGCGGCGGGCCGTGCGCCGGGCGGAGGC
This sequence comes from uncultured Gammaproteobacteria bacterium, assembly GCA_963736185.1. Lineage (GTDB taxonomy): Bacteria > Pseudomonadota > Gammaproteobacteria > Steroidobacterales > Steroidobacteraceae > Bog-1198. The sequence goes on from CAVTNZ010000089.1 coordinate 44,981, forward strand.
GCGCCGGGCGGAGGCGCGGCGGGCGGAGGCGCGGCGGGCGGAGGCGCGGCGGGCAAAGGCGCGGCGGGCAAAGGCGCGGCGGCAGCCGGCGATGCGCGCGGCGCGGGATCCGGTTGCGTCGGGGGCGGGGGCGCCTTGAGATCGACCTCGTTATCGGGATCCGCCAACGGAATGAAGCGCTCGATGTGTTCCGAGCCGATCAGGTTGGCGAGAAAGGTCATGAGCTCGAGGGAGTCCGAAAACCTGGTGTCGCCCTGTTTTATCCGCTCCTGCACCTGCGCGCGTAGCGCGACCGTCTTCTGAACCGCCAGATCGATGATCCAGCGACTCGGACGCTGATGCTCGGGCCAGGGTTGAACCTTCCAATAGCTCTCGGTATCGAGACTCGAATACCGAATGTGCAATTCGAGGCTCTTGAGCCACTTGTCGCACAGTTCCAGCAGGCGTTGATCGGCGGGTGTAGCCATGGGTCCGAAGCTCCGCGTGTACCCTAAACGAACCGCGGGCCGATGGCTAGGATCTTAAGTGGCGGATTCCGCGCTAGACTCCCCGCATGTGCGGGATCGCAGGAATTATCGGCTCGGGCGCGAGCATCGACAAGGTCACGGCCATGACCGACCGGCTGCGCCATCGGGGGCCGGACGGGGCGGGGATCTGGAGCGGCCCGGGGGTCGTGCTCGGGCATCGCCGCCTGTCCATCCTCGACTTGTCGCACGCGGCGGACGAGCCCATGGTGCTCGGCGAGCACGTGCTCACCTACAACGGGGAGATCTATAACCATCAGGTGCTGCGCGCAGAGCTGCCCGGCCCCTGGCGCTCGACCGGCGACACCGAAGTGCTCTTGCATCTTCTGGCGCGGGATGGCAAATCCTGCCTTGCCAAGACGGTGGGGATGTTCGCGTTCGCGAGCTGGGACGCCGGCGCCCGGCGGCTGCTGCTTGCGCGTGATCGTCTCGGCATCAAGCCGCTCTACTACCGGACCCTGCCCGACGGCATCGCGTTCGCCTCGGAGCTCAAGGCGCTGTTGGTGCTCGGCACGCCGCAGGTCGATGCAAGCGCCTTGCGGGATTATCTGTTCCACGGCTACGTCCCGGCGCCAAAGACGATTTTCCGCGGGATCGCGAAGCTCCCGGCCGGCCACACGTTGACCTGGGAAGGTGGGCGGGTCTCGATCCAACGATACTGGGAGCCTTCGGCCGAGGTGAGCGCGAGGACGCCGGAGGATACCCTCGAGCTGCTCGACGAGCTGCTGCGCACGGTCGTGCCGGCGCACATGCTGTCGGACGTTCCGGTGGGGGTTTTCTTGAGCGGCGGCATCGACTCGTCGCTCACCACGTATTATCTGGATCATCCGCGAACCTTCAGCCTGGGGTTCGACGCGCGCGACCGATCCGAGCTCGATGCCGCCCGGAGCGCCGCGGCGCATTTTCACACCGTGCACACCGAGATGACCGCGCCGGCCGCCGATTTCGAGCAGGCGCTCGAGGCCATTCCGTCGATCTTCGATGAGCCGTTTGCGGACAGTGCCGCGTGGTCCAATTATCTCATCGCGCGGTTCGCGCGGCGTCAAGTGACGGTGGCCCTGAGCGGGGAGGGCGGGGATGAGGTGTTTTGCGGCTATCCACGCTACTGGTCGCGAGTCGGCGCCCGATCGAACGTGCTCAATCGGACGCTCGCGCGGCTGCTGCCGCCGCTCGGGCGATTGGCCACCTCCATGCAGCGCCAGGCGTACGTGGGCCTTCCCGCCTATGCCGCCGCGCTCGGGGGCATGACGGCGGCGCAGATCGACGCGCTGCTCGATCCGTCGTGGCGTGACAGCGATTACGATTACCTGTGGTTTTACCGGCAATTCTGGCGCGAGGATCTTCCGCCGCTCGCCCGGCTGCGCTGGCTCGATCTGCACACGGATCTGGCCGAGGGCCTGTTGACCAAGGTGGACCGGACCAGCATGGCGCACTCCCTGGAGGTGCGGCCTCCGCTGCTCGATCATCGGCTGGTCGAATTCATGCTGAGCGTCGACCCGGCGTTGCTGGTGGACGAGCGCGGCCGCCGCGGCAAGCTTCTGGTGCGCCGCTTGATGCAGCCGAGGTTGCCGCCGGGGCATCTGAGCCGACCGAAATCAGGGTTCGGTCTGCCGGTGCACGGCTGGCTCAAGCAGCATCCGCGCCTGCTTCGCGAAGCGGCCGGGCGCTTGCGCGCGCGCGGTGTTCTGCGGCGTCCGGTGGGGCCGGAATTCCGCCGTGCCTGGTCGCTGCTGGTGCTCGACCGGTGGTTCAGCGCCTTTGCGTGACGCGGATCCGCGCCTGTTGTTCGTGCCGGTGTCGGGTGCGTTCGGCATGGGCGAATACGCGCGCTCATCGGCCATCGCGCGCGCCGCGCAGCTTCGTTGGCCGGCTGCGCAAGTTCGCTTCGTCCTGAGCCGCCAGGCGCCCTACGCGGCGTCCGCTCCGTTCCCGGTCACCCTGTTGCCCTCGTCCGCGACCTTCCACAGCGAGGCCGTGGTCGAGCTGATCCGCAGCTGGCGGCCGCACGTGGTGATCTTCGACAATGCGGGGCGCAGCGCCCAGCTGCGGGCGGCGCACCGCTCGGGGGCGCGGGTCGTGTACATCAGCGCCCGCGGCCGCCAGCGCCGCAAGGCGTTCCGCCTGCGATGGATGCGCCTCATCGACGAGCACTGGATCGCGTATCCGGAATTCATCGCAGGCCGCCTCACGGCCCTCGAGCGGCTGAAGCATCGGCTGCTGGGCCGGCCGACGGTGCGCTACCTCGATGTGATCCTGTCGAACTCGCAGGCCGGGATCGGCGCGCGGGCGGCTTTTCCGGAGCACGGCGATTTCGTGCTGGTGGTGCCCGGCGGCGGAACGGGCCATCCCGGCGCCGAGGATGCGTCGGCGCAATTTCTAGCGGCCGCGAAGGCGCTCGCCGGGGCGGGCATCGAGGTCCGATATGTCGGGCCGTCCGCAGCCGCGGACGCAGGCGTCTCCCCGTGCTTTCGACCGCTCGGCGCGCTGGCTCAGAGCGAGCTCGCCGACCTCATGCGGCACGCGCGGCTGGTCGTGGTCAACGGGGGCTCGACGCTGCTGCAGGCGATTGCCTGCGGGGCGGCCTGCGTGGCGGTGCCCATCGCGGGCGATCAGCGCGAGCGCATTCGCCGCTGCGCCGCCGCCGGCGTGGCCGTGCAGGCACCGCTCGATGCGGTCGAGATCGCGGCGAGGTCGCAAACCTTGCTGCGCGACGAATCATCCAGGGCGGCATTGGCCGGGCGCGCGCGGGGGCTCGACCTCGCCGACGGGGTCGAAATCGCGTTGAGCGCACTCGGCCGCTACATCGAGTCCACCTAGAGGGAACCGCCCGTGCCGAAACTAGTGCTCCTGGGCTACGATCCCGATCAACCATCGTTCCGCCACCGCATGCGGATTCTCGCTGCGCCGCTCGAGGCGGCGGGATGGCAGGTGCGTATCGAGCGCTTTCCGGGCGGGCGTTATGGATTGCGGACCTGGGAGCGGCGCGGCGTGTTGCGGTGGGCGGATGTGGCCGTGCTGCACCAGATCAAACTGAGCGCCCTGGAGGCGCGGCTGTTCGCCGCACTCACGCGGCGGCGCATTTTCGACGTCGACGACGCCATCTACGTGCGCAAGCCGCGCCGGCTCGGCGACCCGGTGGGCGATTCGCCGTGGCGCCGCCGGAAATTCGCGGCCACCTGCCGCTTCGTGGACGTGGTGGCCGCCGGCAACGACGTGCTGGCGGGCATCGCCCGGCCAGCCGCTCGCGCCGTCGAGATATTGCCAACGTCGATCGATGTCGCCTGCTACCGGCCGGCCGCGCCCGGCGCGGCGGGGGATCCGACGATCGTCTGGATCGGCAGTCCCGAGAATCTGATCTACCTGGAGATGATCCGCCCCGCGCTCGCCCGGCTGACAGCGAGGCATCCGGCGCTCAAGGTCAGGGTGATCTGCTCGAGGTTTCCGCAATGGCCCGAGGTCAACGTCGAGAGCATCCCTTGGAGCGAGGCAACGGAGGCCGATGCGCTCGCGGCGGCGCACATCGGCATCATGCCGCTGACCGACGACGAGTGGTCGCGCGGCAAATGCGCCTTCAAACTGCTGCAGTACATGGCGGCGTCCCTGCCGTGCGTGGCGTCGCCCATCGGGGCGAATACCGAGGCGGTGATCGACGGAGTCAACGGATTCCATGCCGCGACCCTGGAGGATTGGGAGAACCGGCTGGAGAGGCTGATCGTCTCCCCGCCGCTGCGGGCGCGCTTCGGCGCCGCCGGTCTCGAGCATGTGGAGCGGCGCTACTCGATGCGCGCGTACCGCGCCCGTTACGCCTCGCTCCTCGCGAGCCTCGCTGGCTCCTGAGGAAGCCGGTATCCTTGCCCGCATGTCTCTCGTGCACATCTACCAAATCCTGAACCATTACACGCCGCGGGAGGATCTCGACCCGGGGTTCGGCGTCCTCGACAACTCCGCCAACGAGCGTCCGGACTGGTTCGAATACTGGCCGATGCGGAATTTCCTCATGGGCGAGGCCTTGAACGAGAATGCCTACTACGGATTCCTGTCGCCGAAGTTCCTGCACAAGACCAATCTCACCGCGGCCGCGGTCGCCGGGATCATGGACCGCGCCGGGTGCGCCCCCGACGTGTTCCTGTTCAGCCCGAGCATTCACAACAGCGCGTATTTCATGAATGTGTTCGAGCACGGGGAGTCCGAGCATCCGGGGCTTGCGGCGGTTGCCTCGCGTTTCCTCGCGCGTCTCGATCCGCCTGCATCCCTCGACGGACTCGTATCCGATTCCCGCAACACCGTGCATTCGAACTACTTCGTCGCCAGGCCCCGCTTCTGGCGCGCCTGGCTCGCCGTCAACGAGCGCCTGTTCGAGATCGCCGAGTCGCCGGACGATGCGCTGGGCACCGAGTTGCGCGCGCCCACCTCGTACCGGGGACAAGGCAACGTGCAGATGAAGATTTTCGTCATGGAGCGCATGGCCACCTGGATCCTGACACGGGACGCCACCTTCACGGCCCATGCGCGCGATCCCTTCGCGGCGAGGTCGCGCATCTACAAACTTCCGCTCGCGGTGGTCTGCGATGCGCTGAAGATCGCCTATGCCACGCAGGGACGCGGCCAATACCGGGACGTTTTCCGTCTGGTGAGCGGCGCTCGCCGCTTCTTGAATCTGCAGATTCGTCTCGGCGGGGCCCTCGGCATCGGAGCGGTCCGACCGTCGCTGCACGCGCTCAGGTCGTACTGGCAGTCCGGTCCGAAGGAGGGATGACCCGATGCCGGCGTCGCGCGAATTCTGGCAGGGTCGGCGGGTCCTCCTCACCGGGCATACCGGGTTCAAGGGGGGATGGCTCTGGCTGTGGCTACGGCACATGGGGGCGCTCGTCAGCGGCTATGCGCTCGCGCCGCCCGGCTCGCCGAATCTGTGGGAGATCGTGGGCGACGGCGCAACGTCGGTCATCGGGGACGTGCGCGATGCCGCCCGAGTCCGCGACGCGGTGAGCCGCGCTGACCCGCAGGTGGTATTTCATCTCGCGGCCCAGGCCCTGGTGCGCGAGTCGTACCGAGATCCGCTCGGCACCTTCTCGACCAACGTGCTCGGCACCGGCTCGCTGCTCCAGGCCTGCCGGGAGCTTCGCACGCTCGAATGCATCGTGGTGGTCACCAGCGACAAGGTCTACGAGAACGACGGCGCCGGCCGGCCCTTCCGCGAGGACGACCGGCTCGGCGGTCACGATCCGTATAGCAGCAGCAAGGCCTGCGCGGAATTGCTCACCGCGAGCTTCAGGGACAGCTTCTTCCGCGATGGACCGCCGCTGGCGACGGCGCGCGCCGGCAACGTCATCGGGGGAGGCGATTGGTCCGCGGAGCGGCTGATCCCCGATTGCGTCCGCGCCTTGACGGCGGGCACCCGGGTCACGCTGCGTCATCCCGCGGCGGTGCGCCCCTGGCAGCATGTGCTCGACCCGCTGGAGGGGTATCTCACGCTGGCGGAGGCGCTGGTGCGCGCGCCCGCCACCGCCCCTCGCGCTGTCAATTTCGGGCCGGATGCGGCATCCTTTCTCGAGGTGCGGGAGGTGGTGGATGGATTCAGTGCCCGCTTCGGAGGGAAGCCGGGCTGGAAGCTCGATGCCGGCGACCATCCGGCCGAAGCCCGCGCCCTCACCCTGTCCTCCGCACTCGCCGGGCGCGCCCTCGGTTGGCATCCGCGCCTCGCGATCGGCGATGCGCTCGGATGGACCGCGGACTGGTATCGGGCATACGCCGCGAGGGAGAACATGGTGAGCTTTTCGCAGATGCAGATCGAGCGCTACGAGACCCTGGGGAACGGCTCATGAAATGCGTCATCCTCGCAGGCGGCAAGGGCACCCGCATCGCCGAGGAGTCGAGCGTCCGACCCAAACCCATGCTCGAGATCGGCGGCCGGCCGATCCTCTGGCACATCATGAAGCTGTACGCGGCATTCGGCGTGAACGAGTTCGTCGTCTGCCTGGGATACAAGGGCTACGTCATCAAGGAGTATTTCGCGAATTACTTCCTCCATCAGGCCGACGTGACCTTCGACATGGCGGGCAACCGCGTCGAGTACCACGATTGCCGCAGCGAGCCGTGGAAAGTGACCCTGGTCGATACCGGGGAGGAGAGCATGACCGGCGGCCGGCTGCTGCAGGTCGGCAAATATCTCGATGATCGCGAGCCGTTCTGCATGACCTATGGCGACGGCCTGGCGAACATCGACATCGCCGCGGAGATCGCCTTTCACAAGGAGCGCGGCCTGAAGGCCACGGTGGCCTGCGTTCGCCCTCCCGCGCGCTTCGGCCGGGTCGTGATCCAAGGCACGCAGGCCATATCGTTCGAGGAGAAGCCCCAGGCGGAAGGCGGTCTGATCAACGGCGGATTCTTCGTGCTGGAGCCGGGCGTGCTGGAGCTCATCGAGGGGGGGCAAACGGTATGGGAGAAGGAGCCCATGGAGTCGTTGGCGGCCGATGGCCAGCTCGCCGCATGGGTGCATCGGGGTTTCTGGCAGCCGATGGACACCTTGCGCGACAAACAACATCTGAACGCATTGTGGGACTCCGGTGGCGCGCCATGGAAGCTTTGGAAGGGCTAGCACCGATGGGGATCCGATGGCCGGTCTGGTAACCGCGTGCCGCGCGTGCGGTGGGCGGCTGTCCGTGACCATGGCGGACCTGGGCCTGCAGCCCCCGTCCAATGCATTCCTCGCCTCGATGGCCGACGCCCGCCACGAAAAGCGCTATCCGCTTCGCGCCAAGGTATGCGAATCGTGCAAATTGGTCCAGGTGGATTATGACGTGGCGCCGGAGGAGCTGTTCGGCAACTACGTGTATTTCTCATCCTACTCGGAGGAGTGGCTGGCGCACGCCAGGCGCTACGCGGAGATGGCGGTCGGGCGGTTCGGGCTCGGCGCGGACAGTCTGGTCGTGGAGCTCGCCAGCAACGACGGCTACCTGCTGAAGAACTTCGTGGACAGGGGCATACCCGTGATGGGCATCGATCCATCGGACACGGTGGCCCGCGCGGCCGAGAAGATCGGCGTGCCGACACTGGTCGAGTTCTTCGGCGAGACGCTGGCCGCGCGGTTGGCCTCCGAGGGCCGGCGCGCGGACTTGATCATCGGCAACAACGTTCTCGCGCACGTCCCGCGGCTCAACGATTTCGTCGCCGGCATCGCCGCTCTGGTCAAGCCGACGGGTACGGTCACCATCGAGTTTCCGCATCTCCTCAAACTGATCGAGCACGTCGAATTCGACACGATCTACCACGAGCACTTCTCCTACCTGTCGCTGTTCGCCATCGAACAGGTGTTCGCCCGGCACGGATTGCGGATCTACGAAGCCGAGGAGCTGGCGACGCACGGCGGGTCGCTGCGCATCTATGCGGCGCCGAACTCGCGCAAGGGTCTCGAGGACGGCGCCCGGCTGAAGGGCCTGCGGGCGCGCGAAGCGGCGGCCGGTCTCGCGGATCTCGCCACCTACGAGCGCTTTGCCGGGCGAGTCGATGTGTGCCGGGAGTCGCTGCTGCAGTTCCTGGCGTCCGCCAGACGCGAGGGCAGGAAGGTCGCCGCCTACGGCGCGGCGGCCAAGGGCAATACGCTGCTCAACTTCTGCAACGTGACCCGGGACGACATCCCGATGGTCGCGGATCGCAATCCTCACAAGCAGTCGAAATTCCTGCCCGGCACGCACATCCCGGTGGTCACGCCGGAGGACTTGATGCTCGCGCGGCCGGAGTACGTGTTGATTCTGCCCTGGAATCTGCAGGGCGAAATCCGGCGGCAGCTGGCGGGCATCGCCGACTGGGGCGGCCGCTTCGTGGTGCCGGTTCCGATCGCGACGATCGATCCATGATATTCACGGAGTCGTCGCTCGCGGGCGCCTACCTGATCGAGATGGAGCGCATCGAGGATGATCGGGGCTTCTTCGCGCGCAGCTTCTGCGCCGACGAATTCGCCGCTCACGGCCTGTCCACGCACATGCCCCAATGCAGCGTGTCGTTCAACTCGCGCAGCGCGACGCTCAGGGGGCTGCATTATCAATCCGATCCTCACGCCGAGGACAAACTCGTTCGGTGCACCGCGGGCGCCGTGTTCGACGTCGTCGTCGATCTGCGCGCGGGCTCGCCGACGCGGGGCCGGTGGCTCGGTGTCGAGCTCACCGCCGACAACCGGCGCGCGCTGTGGGTGCCCAAGGGTTTCGCGCACGGGTTCATCACCCTGGCCGACCGCAGCGAGGTCCTGTACATGATGTCCGTGCCCCACGCACCCGGATCCGCGCGCGGCGTGCGCTGGAACGATCCGGCGATCGCCATCGACTGGCCGCTCGAGCCGGAGCACATGAGCGATCGGGACGCGGCTTATCCGCTGCTCGACGCATCGATCGTGCCGTGACCGCCCGCCGCCGCGTGCTGGTGACGGGCGCCGGCGGTTTCATCGGCCGGAGCAGCCTCGCGCCGTTGAGCGCCGCGGGATTCGAGGTGCATGGCGTGCTGTCGCCCCCGGGCTTTCGCGGCGGGCGCGCCCGACCGCCGATCATCGCCCGCGCGGCCCGGTTGCCCGACGAGGTGGCGGTCCATCGGGCCGATCTGCTGGACGCCCGCGAGGTCGATTCGCTGATCGCCGCCGTGCGTCCGACCCATTTGCTGCATTTCGCCTGGATCGCGACTCCGGGCGAATATTGGCGCAGCGCCGAGAATTATCGATGGCTCGCCGCGAGCACTCATTTGCTCGAGGCGTTTCAGGCGGCCGGCGGTGTGCGCGCCGTCATGGCGGGCAGCTGCGCGGAGTACGACTGGTCGCGGGCGGGTGTTTGCGAGGAGCGAACCACTCCGCTGGCGGACGGTCTGAGCTCGAGCGAGGTGGCCCCTTATGCCGAATGTAAAATTGCGCTGTCCCGGGTCCTCGAGCGGTTCGGGCGGGTGCACGGTCTGTCGACCGCTTGGGGGCGGATTTTCTTCCAATACGGCCCGCGCGAGGACCCGCGGCGGCTGGTCTCCTCCGTGATCATCGATCTGTTGTCGGGGCGCGAAGCGGCCTGCACGCGAGGGACGCAGGTCCGCAGCTTCCTGCACGTGGACGATGTCGGAGCGGCGTTCGCCGCCTTGCTCGGCGCCGATGTCCAAGGCGCGGTGAACGTGGGCTCGGACGAAGCGATCCCGGTCGCCGACATGCTCGGACGAATTGCCGAACGCATCGGGCGGCGCGATCTGGTCAAGCTCGGCGCGCGACCCATGCCGGCATCGGAACCGCCCCGGCTCGTTCCCGATATCGGGCGGCTGCGGGCGGAGGTCGGCTTCGAGCCGCGCTGGACGCTCGATGCAGGCCTCGACGATACCATCCGCTGGTGGCGAGGAGAGATGCATGAGCGACGACCCTGAAGCGGCTGCGATAGCCGGATACGTGAGCGAGACCTGGGAGCGTTCCATCGTTCCCACCCTGTGCGATTACGTTCGGATACCCAACAAATCCCCCCTGTTCGATCCGCAGTGGGAGCGCCACGGACACATGGAGCGCGCGGTCGAGTTGCTCGCGAATTGGTGCCGCCGGCAGCCGATCGTGGGAATGACCGTCGAGATCGCGAGGCTTGCGGGGCGCACTCCGCTGATTTTCATCGACATACCGGGCGGGAAGAGCGACACGGTGCTGCTGTACGGCCATCTCGACAAGCAGCCCGAATTCACCGGCTGGGACCCGGGCTTGGGTCCATGGGAGCCGGTGATACGCGACGGGCGGCTGTACGGCCGCGGCGGGGCGGATGACGGCTACGCGGTGTTTTCCTCGCTCACCGCCATCGCCGCATTGCAGGTGCGCGGGATTGCGCACGCGCGCTGCGTGGTGCTCATCGAGGCGTGCGAGGAGAGCGGCAGCCCGGATTTGCCGGCGCACGTCGAGGCGCTCGCGCGCAAGATCGGCACACCGAGCCTGGTGGTTTGCCTGGATGCCGAGGCGGGCGACTACGAGCGGTTGTGGCTCACCACCTCGCTGCGCGGGAACATCGCCGGCACGCTCGATATCGCCCTGCTGACCGAAGGAGTGCACTCCGGCGCGGGAAGCGGCATCGCCGCCTCCTGCTTCGATGTGCTGCGCCGGCTGCTGTCCCGGGTTTCCGATGAAAATACCGGGGATTTGAAGCTCGAGGAACTGCGCGTCGACGTGCCGCAGGAGCGTCGGCGGCAGATCGCCGCGACGGCAAAGCTTCTCGGCGACACCGTGGCCGCCCGCATGCCGTTCGTGGAGGGCGCCCGGGCCATGTCGGCGGATCCGGCGGTGTTGCTGGAGAACTCGACCTGGAAGCCGACGCTGACGGTCACCGGAATCGATGGGTTGCCGAACGTGAGCAACGCGGGCAACGTGCTCGCGCCCCGCCTCAGCGTGAAACTCTCGTTTCGGGTGCCGCCCAGCGCCGGGGTCGAGCGCGCGGCGGCTGCGATCCGCCGGACCTTGGAGACCGATCCTCCCTATGGAGCCCGGGTCGCGTTCACCTCGGGCGCGAACGGTGCGGGCTGGAACGCGCCCGCATTCGAGCCGTGGCTCGAGCATGCCGCGCACGAGGCGTCGGAGCGATTCTATGGCCGGGAGGCCATGGCGATGGGAGTCGGCGGCACGATCCCGTTCATGGCGATGCTGGGTGAGCGCTTCCCGGGCACCCAATTCCTGGTCACCGGCGTGCTCGGGCCGCATTCCAACGCTCACGGTCCGAACGAGTTCCTGCACATCGATTACGCCAAACGCCTGACCGGGGCGGTCGCCCACGTACTCGCCCGCCACGCCGCGCGGCCCCCCATGGAGCCGGCGGCCCGGGTGACCGTCTATCCGATCGGCATCTCACCGGTGAAGTAGGCGAGAACATAGGCCTTGACCGTGGAATTCGACTGCGGAATCCCGTAGACGCCGACGAGCGCGCCGGCGGCGAGGCTGTCGGTGAGCTCGGTGAGCCCGGCGCTCGTGGTGATGTCGATGGGGCTCACGGTCACGATGCCGTTGGTTCGATCCACCTGATAGACCAGGGTCGCCGAACCTGCGGTGGTGCTCACCTCGACCGTTCCCGGCATCGAGCCGCCGGGGACGTCCATGGTGAACTCATTCCCCGACAGGCCCGTCGCCACCGTTCCCAGAGGCAGCCTGGATGGCAGCAGTACGCTCGCCGCGGCGGCCCATCCGTTCGGATTGCCGGAATCGTTCCAAACGGAGTAGCTCACGCCGTAGGAGGGCACGGCACCGATCGTGCCGCCGAAATTCACGCTGGCATCGGTGGCGGCGACGAAATCGGCCACCGCACCCGTACCGCTGGTGAGAAGCGTCGGATAGGCGAAATTCCACCACTTATACCCATCGATGGGATTGCCGGCGTCATCGCTTCCGTTGGCCGTGGTGCTCGAAATGTACGCGACCCTGTAGACGTAATCGTCTCCGGCGGTGCGAAAATCGCGGGTGTACGTGAAGCCGGCCGAACTCGGCGCCGAGATGGCTCCGCCGTACTCCGCGGTTTCGATGTCGATGCTTTGAGCGACGAGCGGTGTCGCCAGAGGATCCACGACGCTCGCGTGAACCTTGAATCCGCGCACCAGGTTCATGCTCGAGAGGAACGCCGTGCCGGTTGCGATGGGTTGGGCGTCCGAGGCCGGATTTTGCGGTTGCCGGAAGAAGAACTGGGTGCCGGCGTTGACCGTGAGCGGGACCCCAACGCCGGATTCGTTGAGCACCGTGACGACATCGTTCGTCGCGTCCACGTGCATGACGTGACCTTCCGGGCTCACCCACACGTTGTTGAAGTCGCTGCTCGCCCAAATGCGCACCGCGATCAGGGTCCCATCCTCCTGATAACGCGCGGCTATCCGCACGTATTTGCCCGTCAGCGAGGTCTCCGAGGAGAAGTTGTCGATCACGGTCCGGGTATTGGCGTCGAGATCGTAGAAGATGGTCCCATTGGTCGAATCGGCGGATATCTGGAGTGACTGCGCGCCCGAAACCGCCGTTTCCGGACTTACCACGGGCTCGGTGGGAAATTCCTTGGTGATGGTGATCGAGCTCTGATCCGACGAGACGGCGGTCACATCGCCGTACGTGTGCCGAAGCACGAGACGCGCCAAATCGTGCCGGGTCCTGCGCCGTACCGGACCGTCGAAATTGACCGCCCACACGGTGGCGCCGGCGCCCACCGGAACGTGCCCCACCAGAAACGCGGGATGCGCGAGATCGAACTCGAGGTCGAGCGCGTTGCTTTGCGTCGCGCTCACCGTCAGTGGGGTATCGAAATTCACCTGCACGGGCACGGTCAGATCGGTACCCGTGCCCTGCACGTGCTGCACCTGGATCTGGCTCGAAGGAATGGTGGTGCTGGGCGCCGCCGCGAATCCCACCTCCGGATCGGAGGAGGTGGTGAGCAGGATGTCGCCGGCATTTGCGCTCACGGTGAGCACGGCGCCGGTGTAGGTGCCCACGGGAATGCTGGCGTTGCCGAGGATTTCATCGAGCTGATCGAGCATCACGAGATTCGTGACGGGAACCGGAGAGGGGGCCGTGTAAACGGTGACATTCGCGCCGCCGCCCTGCGGCACGAGCGCGATCGACAGGATCTTCACGCCTATCGTGGCCCAGTCTTCCGAGGAGGCATCGCTCACCAGCACGGCCACGCTCGCATTCTGCACGGCGGATCCTTGCGGCGCCGTCGTCGTCGCGCCCGAACCTCCGCCGCCGCAGGCGGCCAGGATGGAAGCGGCCAGACTGACAGGCAATAGCCGGATCGACTTGTCCATATCTAAAACTCCTCTGTTGAACATATTTGTCCCGACCGCAAGCGCCTCTCTTGGGGCGCGTCGCGGATGTCTACCGAACGCCCGAGCATTCCGACCGTTGACAAACTGTGTGAAGAGAAGCCGAAGAAACCGCTGGTTTTGTCTCTATTCGCAGACGCTGCGCGCCACGGAGGCGCCGCCCACATATCGGATCCAAGCCGTGCGATAGGCGGCTTCGATGTGCCGCGCGAAGCGCGCTCCGTCCATCAGCGGCGAGCTCTCGAGCCGCGCGCGCAGCGAAGCCCGAAGCGAAACCAGTCGCGGCAGATCGGTCGCGAGCGCGACGGCGATGTCCACGAATTCCCGGTCCGTGTGCGCGGCGAGATCGGTAAGACCCAGTTGATGAAGCTGGCTCAGTCCGGCGCGGCCGACGCAGGTGCCGCCGACGCGCGTCACGGTGGGCACGCCCATCCAGAGTGCGTCGAGACTGGTGGTGTGGCCATTGTAGGGCAGGGTATCCAGGCAGAAATCGATGCGCTGGTAGGTGCGCAGATAATCGATGCGCGGGCGAAAGGCGACGAAGTCGACGCGCCGAGACTCGATGCCGGCGGCCGCGAGCCGCTCGATCAGATGGAGGCGATGCCGCCCCTCGGGAACCATGAGAAGCAGCCGTGCCGCGGGCAGCGCACGCACCACGCCGCTCCATAACGACAGGGTGCGATCGGTCAGCTTGCACGGATTGTTCAGGCATCCGAGCGTGAGATGGCCACGCTCCAGCGCGGGCGGCGGACCGACCGGCAGCGCCCCGGTAAGCGGGTCGTAGCACCAGAACGAATCGGGCAGACGCAGCGTGTGTTCGGTGTAGTGGTTCTCGAAGCCTTCCGGATCCAAGCGGGGGTCGCTCAGACGATAGTCGATCGCGTCCATGCCGGTCGTTCCAGGGTAGGCGAGCCATGCGATCTGCACCGGCGCGGGCTTGCGCGCGAAGACGAGCGGGCGCCCGTTGGACATGTGCATGGTCAAATCGACCAGCACATCGATGCAATCGCCTTGGATCATGCGGCTGAGTTCATCGTCATCCAGCGCGCGCACCTCGCGCCATGTATCCGCGTGCGCACGGATGCGATCGGTGTACGCGTCGGTGCGTTCGACACTCGAGTAGCAAAATATTCGGAATCGGTCGTGGTCGTGCCGCGCCAGAAGCGGCAGGGTGAACAGAGTCTGACAGTGATCGCGAAAATCGGCGGATACGTACCCGACATTCAATCGCCGGCCGGGCGACAGGTCGCGGTGCGCGTCGGGTGCCAGGCGGCGCACCGGGGCCGCGAAGCGCGCGCTCCAGCGTTCGTATTCCGCCCGCACGGGTTCGGGTCGCGGCGATTGGAAACAGAGTGCGTAGGCGAAATTGCCGTGCGTCGCAGGATTGTCGGGATCGAGGTCGAGCGAGCGGCGGAAGCAATCGATCGCCTCGTCGAGTTCGCCGGCATCCTTGAGGACGTTGCCGAGGTTGTCGAGAAGAGCGGGATGACCCGGGTCGATGGCGAGTCCGCGTCGCAGCGTGTCCTCCGCCTCGTCGCTGCGCCCGAGGGTGCGCAGCAGGCATCCGGCGTTGTTCAAGGCGGCGAGGTGATCGGGCCGCGCGCGCAGCGCCTCCTCGAACGCGGTCATTGCGGAGGCGAAGTCACCGAGCTCCTTGTGAGCGTTGCCCAGATTGTTCAAGGCGTCGGCAAAGCCGGGGCGCAGATCGGCGGCGAGGCGGAAGCACGTCACGGCCTCGCGGGGGCGGCCGAGCCCGCGCAACGAATTGCCCAGGTTGAACGCGGCGTCGGCGTTGCCGGGGTCGCGTGCGAGGACGGCGCGCAGCGCGGCGCTCGCGGCCCCGAAGTCGCGGCGTTCATTGAGCGCGATGCCGAGATTGACGGCCGCGGCGGCGCTGCGCGGGTCGAGGGCGACGGCGCGCTCGAGAATTCCGATTGCCGCATCGACCTCCCCCAGCTCCCGCAATGCGGCGCCCAGATTGCCGAGGGTGGCGGGGTCCTCGCCCTCGAGCTCCAGCGCCGCGCGGTAGGCGGCCGCCGCCCGAGCCGGGTGACCGGCGCGTTGCAGAGCGACGCCCAGCGCGACTTTCGCATCGTGCGAGGCGGGGTCCAGATCCACGGCGCGCTGGTATGCATCAGCCGCCTCGGCCCAGCGCTGAAGCGCGTCCAGCACCTGGCCGAGACCGAACTGGTAGCGGCTATCCTGCGGTACCGCGAGCGCGGCCATGCGGATCGAGCGGAGCGCCGCATCAGGCCGTCGCTCCTGCAGCTCCAGGAGGCCGCAGCGGAACAGCGCTACGTCGTGACCCGGATTGGCCGCGAGAAACTGCGCGTATAGACGCCGCGCCTCCGCCAGATTGCCGGCGCGATGCTGCTCCGTGGCGGCGTCCAGTACATGACCGATGGTGGCGATGGCGGCTCCTCGTTGCCGTGGGTGAGGCGCCCGCGGGCGGCGGACTGCGCCTATACTACTGTGCCGGACCGGATTATTGGATGAGCGCCGGCGCGCGGGCGGCGGGCTCAACGGGTGAAACATGGATTTGGGACTGAGCGGGCGCAAGGCGATCGTTTGCGCGTCGAGTCAAGGACTGGGGAAGGCGTGCGCGCTCGCGCTCGCACAGGCGGGCGTCTCCGTGGTGGTCAACGGACGCAACCGAGCGGCGCTCGAGGCGACCGCGCGCGAGATGCGAGAGATGGGCAACGTGCAAGTCACCGCGATCGTCGCCGACGTCTCCAGCCGGGAGGGCCAGGCTGCGCTGCTCGAGGCGTGTCCCGAGCCGGACATTCTCGTGAACAACAACGGGGGCCCGCCGTTTCGCAACTTCCGCGAACTGGGCCGGGAGGATCTGCTTCGCGGGGTCACCATGAACATGGTGACCCCGATCGAGCTGATCCAACGCGTGCTCGATGGAATGGCGGCGCGCCAGTTCGGGAGAATCGTCAACATCACCTCCCAGAGCGTGAAAATGCCGATCTCCGGACTGGATCTGTCGAGCGGCGCGCGTGCCGGACTGACGGCATTCCTCGCGGGGGTCGCCCGGGACGTGGTTCACAGGAACGTGACCATCAATAATCTGCTGCCCGGAAGCTTCGACACCGCCAGGCTCAACTCCGGCCTCGCCGCGGCGGCCGGCCGGCGAGGCGTTGCGGAATCGACCATCGAGGAAGAGTGGCGGCGCGCAATCCCGGCGCGTCGATTCGGACGCCCATCCGAACTCGGCCAGACCTGCGCCTTTCTCTGCAGCGTGCACGCCGGATTCATCACCGGCCAGAACATTCTCATGGACGGCGGCGAATACCCCGCCGCATTCTGAAGCCGCCGCCATGGATGAAGGCAGTCAGGCGCAGCAGCTGCTCGACGCGCAGCGGGCCGCGTTCAGAGCCGAAGGGTTCGCGGACGTGGCCGCGCGGCGGCGCCGATTGGAGCGGGCGATCGATCTGCTCGTGACTCATCAGCAGGCGATCTGCGAGGCGCATTCAGCCGATTTCGGGCAAAGATCGCAGACGCTGACGCGCTTCGTCGACATCCTGCCGGCATTGTCCTCGTTGAAACACGCGCGGCGGCGCGTCGGACGGTGGATGCGCCCGAGTCGCAGGCGCATCGGGCTGCCTGCGGGGGCGCCCGGCGTCCGGGCGGAGGTCGTCCATCAACCGCTGGGTGTCGTCGGGGTCATCAGTCCATGGAACTTCCCGATCACTTTGACGTTCGGGCCGCTGGCGGGAATCCTCGCGGCGGGCAACCGCTGCCTCATCAAGCCGTCCGAGCTCACGCCCACGGTGAGCGCGCTGCTGAAGCGCCTGATCTCGGAGTATTTCGATCCCTCGGAGGTCGCCGTGGTGACCGGCGGCCCGGAAGTGGCCGAGGCGTTCTCGCGGCTGCCCTTCGATCATCTGGTGTTCACGGGCTCCACGCCGGTCGGCCGGCGGGTGATGGCCGCCGCGGCCGCCAATCTCGTGCCCGTGACGCTCGAACTCGGCGGCAAGTGCCCGGTGCTGGTGGGCCGATCGGCCGACCTCACGCGGGCCGTTGACCGAATCCTCATCGGCAAGCTCAACAACGCGGGCCAGGTCTGCATCGCCCCGGATTATGTCTGCGTGCCGCGCGAGCTTTGCGCGGCCTTCGTCGACCTCGCCCGCTCGTGGGTGGCACGCGCCTATCCCGATGCTCCGTCGAGTCCCGATTACACCTCGATGATCAGCGAGCGGCATGCGCGGCGCATGCACGAAATGCTCGAGGACGCGGCGAGCAAGGGCGCGATCATCGTGCCGTTGGGCGAAGCAGGCGAATCGGTGGATGCGGGACGCGCGGTGCGCCCCGCGCTTTTGCTGGAGGTGACGGAACAGATGCGCGTGATGCGCGAGGAAATCTTCGGACCTTTGCTCGTCGTGCGGCCGTACGATCGGATCGAGGATGCAGTTGTTGACATCAACGCGCGTGCGAAGCCGTTGGCGCTCTATTACTTCGGCAGGAATCGGCGGGAGATGAGCTGGGTTCTGGCGCACACGACATCCGGGGGCGTGACGGTCAACGACATCGCGGTGCATTTCCTGGCGGACGAATTGCCGTTCGGCGGGGTGGGGGAGAGCGGGATGGGTGCCTATCACGGGGAGACCGGCTTCCTGCGCTTCAGTCATGCGCGGGCGGTGTTCCGCCAGACCTGGTTGGATGTGGCAGGCCTGGTGGGATTGAGGCCGCCCTACGGGCCTCGCGCCCGCAGCGCGCTCAAGTTCTTGATTCGCCGTTGAGCGGATGACCATGCCGTTCACCACCACGGCCTCGCGCGAAATCATGCGCAATCGCGCGCCAGCAACCCCGCCAGCGGCCCCAGATGGGACTGGTAATTTCTCCATCGTCCAACCGCAGCCGTCGTGATCGGCTGCCTGACCTGCCATTTGCTTGCGGTGATCACGGTGCGGGGGCTCGAGTGAAAATCCAGGCAGCAACGATCCCACGGCAGGCCGATATGCTCGATCATTCTGCGGCTCCAGCTCTCCGGATCCTGAACCAGCGCCTCGTACGGCACGTCCAACATGACGCCGCCCGGGAGAATCGAATGCCAATGCGCCATGACGCGCGCGTAGTCGCTGTAATAGCGGGCCAGATCACCGAGGTCGTTGGTGTACGACAGCGCGGTCTCAAGGTGCTGAAAATAAATGGACAAGCAGGTATCGAACGGATGTCGGCGCAGGTGGACCACGCGCGCGTTGGGCAGCGCCGCGTGAATCAAGCCGAGTGATAGAAAATTGCCGGGCATCTTGTCGATTACGCGCAGTGCCCCGGGGGCGAGCGATGCGAGCGAATCCAAATACGCGACGGCATGGGTTTCGAGCCGAAATTGGCGGGCCGCCTCATCAGGGGCGGATCGAACTGCGTCCGCCGCGGCGCTCCAGAACGGCAGTTCACCGGCGCCGAACACTTGCGGGTGGGCGGCGAGGATCTGTTCAGCCAGAGTGGTGCCGGATCGCAGCATGCCGACTATGAACACGGCCCGCTCGGAGCCTGTCTGCGGGCCTGTCGACAAACCTGTCGGCGTGGTTCGGGTGCGCCGCAGCCATTCTCCATCTTCGGCAGCGATGATCCGATCAACAACCCGCGTCATCGTCTCGGGCTGGTGCGCGGAGCGGGTGCGCTTCGTGAGCTCGTTGGCGCGCCGGAAGTTATCGAACGCGTGCTCGAAGTCAGCGATGTCGTCGAAATACTTGCCCATCGCGTAGCGCAAGCACGCTTCCTGCCGGGGGGGCAGCGGCAGCGCGGCGATCCGTTGCGCGTCGGCGAGCCAGTCCGAGTCCTGCCGGGTCATCTTGCGCAGACGCGACAGCCCGGCACACGCTTGCGGTGAATCGCGATCGAACGCAGCGACCTGCCGGAAGCAGCGTTCGGCGGCCGCAAAGTCGCCTGTATCGGCGTACGACTCGGCCAGCGTCGTGAGGGCCGGTTCGTAGTTGGGCCTGAGCTCGAGCGCGCGCAGGCAGCTCGCCTGCGCCTCCCGCGGCCGGCTCTGCAGCCTTTGTGCCAGTCCCAAGTTGGCGTGCGCTTCCGCCAGGCGCGGATCGAGCTCGAGCGAGCGGCGAAAGCATGCGGCGGCCTCATCGAGCCGCCCACAAGCGCGCAGTAGGCCGCCGAGATTGTTGTGCAGTTCGGCGCAGTCCGGATCGAGCGCGATCGCGCGGCGATACGCTGCAAGAGCCTTTTCAGTCCGTCCCAGATGCGCAAGCGCGTTGGCCAGGCTGTGGCAGGCGACGACGCGGTCGGGCCGGATGTGTAGGGCGCGCTCGTAGCTCACGACCGCCTCCTCGACCCGTCCGAGTTGCATCAGTGCATCGCCGGCGTTCTCATGGGCGCCGGAGTGGGCCGGGTTCGCAGCGGTCGCGCGGCGACTGCTTTCGAGCGCCTCTTCGAAATGCCCCGTCTCGAGCAGCACGGTGCCGAGGTTGTGGTGGGCTTCCGCGAGACCGGGATCAAGTGCGAGCGCATGGCGGTAGCTGGCCAAGGCCTCCTCCATCTTCCCCCGGCGCGCGAACGCATTGCCCCGATTGACGTGCGCGGCGGCGTCGCCAAGATTCGCTGCTCGAGCCGGGCGGGCGCTGAGGCGGCCGCAACAAAGCTTGTATTTGTGGCCGCTGCCGCACGGGCACCGGTCGTTTCTGCCCGGACTCATCGGGCGAATTCGACAGGCATCGCTATCGCCGCTCTCTCGGGTATATTCAATCGGGGCGGCCGCGGACTGCCGGCCAACGCGCCAAAGCCCGGATCGATGACAACCATAAGGACACATTATAAATGAAGACTGACAGCGCTGTCACTCCGACTCAGCCCGAACAAACCTTCACATCGCCCGCGGACTCCTCGGGCGACTTGAGGGTGTTCGTATTCGTCCTGTTTTTCGCTTTCGGGGGCATTACCAGCTTGAACGACGTATTGATCCCGAAGCTGAAACTATTGTTTACGCTGTCCTACCGCGACGTCATGCTGGTGCAGTCGGCGTTTTTCGCGGCCTACTTCATCGTTTCGGTGCCCGCGGCCGCGCTGGTCAGGCGCATCGGCTACATGCGCTCGGCGGTAGTCGGCCTGTTCACCATGATGGCGGGGTGCTTGTTGTTCGGGCCGGCCTCGACCCACGGTGCATTCGCGCTGTTCTTGATCGCGCTGTTCGTGCTGGCGGCAGGCATCACCACCGTGCAGGTCGTTGCGAATCCGCTGATCTCCATGCTGGGGGCGCCGGCAACGGCCAGCAGCCGGCTGACCTTCGCTCAGGCGTTCAATTCCCTCGGTACGACGATATTCCCCTATGTGGGATCCGCCCTCATTCTGGGCTCGCTTGCGACCATCGACCCCGAGACGCTCTCCGGCGGCGCTCTCGACGTCTTTCGCGTGACCGAAACCCGCGTGGTGGTCGACACCTATCTCGGGCTCGCCGCTGGGATCGCGGTTCTTGCGCTCTGCGTCTGGGTCCGCCGCGAGGCGTTGGTGGAGACTCCTGCGGGACGGGTGCCGTTGCTGCGTTCGCTCGATCTGCTGGCCCGCCCCCGCTTCGCCTTTGGGGCGTTATGCATCTTTTTGTACGTGGGTGCGGAGGTGGCGATCGGCTCAGTGATCGTGAACTATTTGATGCAAGGAAGCGTCCTCGGCATCGGCGCCGAGCAGGCGGGCAAGCACGTACCGTTCTATTGGGGAGGCGCCATGGTCGGCCGATTCATCGGGGCGTTCGTATTGCGCATCGTCGCACCCGGGAAAGTCCTCGCCGCCGCCGCGACCACCGCGATCGGGCTGATCGCGATTTCCTCCGATACCACCGGGCAGGTTTCGGCCTACTCGCTCCTCGCGATCGGTCTTTGCAACTCCATCATGTTTCCAACCATCTTCACTCTCGCGAGCGAGGGACTCGGCAAGCGGGCGGCGGAGGGTTCCGGCATCATCTGCATGGCCATCGTGGGCGGGGCGGTCGTGCCGATCGTCACGGGAAAGGCCGCCGATCTGTGGAACTTGAAATGGGCGCTCGTCGTCCCCGCCGCTTGTTATGCCGGCATCGTGCTGTTCGGCTGGTGGGCACATCGGCAAGGCAGGGACTGAAACCGCTATCGAAAGATGATCACGATCGCTGCCGTCAGCGCGAGCAATCCAGCCGCGAGAAACCGGTAGTCCTGCCAGAACGGAACCACGCGATGATTTTCAGCACGGCCAAACCGTGTCTGCCACATGGTCGATTTGCGTGAACCACTGACGGGTTCGAACGCGCTCACGGTCGCCAGTATGGCGACATCGAGCGCGGTCAGCAGCGGCGCCGCATACAGAAAATGGATGTGCGTCCAGCCAAAAACGACATTGCTCAAGAACAATGCCAGTCCGCACAGCGAACCGATCAGCATCGTGGCGCTCGCGGCATTGGCGGTGGCGGCGCGCCAGAACATTCCGCAGAGGAACAGTGCGACGACGGGAGGAACCACATAGGCAAGGACCGCCTGCAGGTACTGCCACAAGGAGGGAAACAGCTGCAGCTGAGGAGCCCATGAAACGGCCGCCGCGAGCAGCGCCACCGTGCACCATTGGCCGACCTTCACGATCCTGCGATCGCTCAGCGAGGGATGGAGCTGCCTGACCACGTCCATGGTGATGAGAGTCGATGCGGAATTGAGCATGGAGGCGATGGATACCATGGTCGAAGCGATGAAGCCTGCAGCCACCAATCCAATCAGCCCAGCGGGCAACAACCGCAGGATCAACATCGGATATACCGTGTCGGCCCTGGGCAAATGGGGAAACAACAAGAGAGCGCAAGTCCCCGGCAGCACGATCAAGAACAAGACGGGAAGCTTCAGTAATCCGGCGAACAGGGCGCCCCACCTGGCGTGGTCGATGTTCCTGGCCGACAGCACCCGCTGCACGATCGATTGATTCGTGCACCAGTAATAGAATCCGAGCAGCGGAATCCCGAAGAGCAAACCGGGCCATGGCACACCGGCATCGCCGATCGGCCGGATCAGCGATATTGCGGCAGGATTCACCCCTGCCATCACCGCATGCCAGCCCCCCGCACGGTGGAAGGCGCTGATCGATATCATCAGAGCGCCGGCCAGCAGTACGATCGCCTGTACCGCTTCGGTGTAGATCACGGCTCGAAGGCCGCCGAGCGTCGTGTACAGTCCCGCTGCCGCGGCGAGTACCGCGACGATCAGCCACAACGGCCACACGGGGAACAACAGCCGACAGACCAGAGCGCCCGAGTACAGAACGCCCGCGGCGTCCACGAAAATGATCAAGAACAACGACATCAGCGCGAACTGCACGCGCACCCGTCGATCGTAGCGGCGCTCGAGGAATTCCGGCATCGTGAAGGTCCGGCTTCGAATGACGAAGGGCAGCAGAAATACGCAGAAAAACACCAGAATGACCGTGGCCGTCCATTCGTAGTCGTAAACCGCGATGCCGATGGCATAGGCTCCGCCCGCGAGGCCGACCAAAGCAGTCGAGGACATGTTGGACGCCAGCATCGCAAGCCCGATTGCCGGCCACCGGGTCGCACGAGACGCGAGAAAATAATCGGCCGGTCCGAGATGGCGACGCGACACCGCCAGCCCCAGGACGATAAGGCCGCCGACGTAGATCCCAATGACGACCCAGTCGATGGTCGCGAGCAGGCCCGGGACGCCGTCAGCCACGGACACGGGAGCCCTCGCGGTGGGGGGAACTATTCAGATCTGAATTGACAGCGCTGACATTTTTACTTCTAATCCTAGGCCTCTGACCTCCCCGAGGGGGCGGCCGGGGTTCGGTCACAGGCGGCAGTTCGGCAATAATTACTTTTAGAACAGGCACTTATAAAACTTTATGTCGAATAATCCCTGTAGCCGAGCGCTTTTCGCGGCCGGCATCGCCGTGCTCGCCGTTGGCACGGCTTCCCCCGCATCAGCGGCGTCCGACAGTCTACATCCGAACCTTTGGCCGCACGGCGCGCACAACGCGCAGCTCGCAGGCAGCGACGCGTTCGCCGGTCGACTTCTCGCGCGGATGACGCTCGAGGAAAAAGTGGGCCAAATGATCCAAGCCGACATCGCCTCGATCACACCGGATGACTTGCGTACGTACCCGCTCGGTTCGGTGCTGGCCGGAGGGAACGCGGCGCCCGCCGGCGATGTCCGCTGTTCGCCGAAGGCCTGGTTGCAGCTGACCGAAGCGTATCACCGGGCGGCCCTTGCCGCTTCCGTGAAGGGCCACGCACCGATCCCGCTCCTATTTGGAATCGATGCAGTGCATGGCAACGCCAAGCTGATCGGCGCGACGATTTTTCCACACAACGTCGGACTCGGCGCCGCGCATGATCCGCAGCTCATCTATCGGATCGGCCGGGCGACGGCGGAGGAAGTCTCCGCCGTCGGCATCGACTGGACATTCGCCCCCACGGTCGCCGTGGCACGCGACGTGCGCTGGGGCCGCTCATACGAAAGCTATTCGGAATCGCCGGCACTGGTGGCGCGATATGCGCCCGAAATGGTGGCGGGCCTGCAGGGGCGTCTCGGCACGGCTGATTTCATGTCGCCCGGCCACACCCTGTCGTCCGTGAAACATTTCGTTGGCGATGGTGCAACGTGGGACGGCCGCGACCAAGGCGATGCGCGGATCCCGGAGGAAGAGCTGCGCGACCTGCACGCGGCGGGCTATCCGCCCGCCATCGAGGCGGGTGCGATGATCGTAATGGCGTCCTACAACAGCTGGAACGGCGTCAAAATTCACGGCGATCATTACCTGCTGACCACCATCTTGAAGGGAAGGCTCGGTTTCGAGGGTTTCGTCGTCGGGGACTGGAATGCGCACGAACAGGTGCCGGGATGCACCAAGACGGATTGCGCCGCGGCGATTCTTGCCGGAGTGGACATGTTGATGGCGCCGGATAGCTGGAAGGAGCTGTACCAAAACACCCTCAAGGAGGCGAAATCAGGCGAGATCCCGCAGGCGCGGATCGACGACGCGGTGCGTCGCATTTTGCGTGTCAAGGCGGCCGCCGGTCTGTTCAGCCGCGCGGGGACGCATGGCCCGAGCGAGGCGCAGTTGGAGCGCCAGTTGGGAAGCCTCGCGCATCGCGCAATTGCCCGCGAGGCGGTGCGTAAATCACTGGTCTTGTTGAAGAACGAGCATGCCATCCTGCCGATCGATCCGCACTCGCACGTGCTCGTTGCCGGCGATGCGGCGGACGACATCGGATTGCAGAGCGGTGGCTGGACCATCGACTGGCAGGGCGCTCACAACCATAACGAGGATTTTCCCGGCGCAACCTCGATCTACGCCGGCATCGAGCGGGCGGTGCGCGCCGCCGGCGGCACCGCCACCTTGAGCCGCGACGGCAGCTTCACAAGGAAACCCGACGCAGCGATCGTGGTGTTCGGCGAGAGCCCCTATGCGGAGTTCGAGGGGGACCTCGAGACACTCGAATTCTCCCCCGGCGATGACCACGAGCTGCAATTGCTGAAACGGCTGAAGAGCGAGGGCATAGCAACCATTTCGGTGTTCCTGTCGGGCCGCCCGCTGTGGGTCAATCCCGAGTTGAATGCTTCCGATGCGTTCGTCGCCGCCTGGCTTCCCGGCAGCGAGGGTGAGGGCATCGCGGACGTTCTGTTTCGCGCCGCCGACGGCACCGTCCCGTTCGACTTCTCCGGCCGCCTGAGCTTTTCCTGGCCGGCGACGGCGATGCCGGTGAAATTCGGTCCCTCGGGGACCGTGTCCGGTGCACTCTTCGCAACGGGTTCGGGGTTCGATTACCGCTCTGCTGGCAGCCTCCCGCACCTGTCGGAAGAGGCTCGGATCCCTCCTGGATGGCTGGTGCCCGATGGGAGCTTGCTGCATACGGGCCGAGTGATTGCGCCCTGGTCGATGTTCGTCGCGGATCAGGGCGAGGAGGTTCACGTCACGACCGCGCGACAACGGAGCCCGCACCAAGCCGTCGACGTCGAGCGAGGGCGCGAGGGCATCGAGGCGCGGTGGAGCGGCAGCCGGGAAGGCACGCTGTTGATCAGCGGGCGCGAGAGGGATCTCGCGTCCTTGGCGAAGCGGGGCGGCGCGGTCACGCTGAGTTATCGGATCGACCGTGCTCCCGAGCAACCGGTGAAATTCAACATGCGCTGCGCGGCGGGCTCGTGCGGCGCACCGGACGGAGCGGCGCTCGATCTGACAGCCGCCTTCAAGTCCGCGACTCCCCACCTGTGGCGCACCCTCGACGTGCCGCTCGTCTGCCTCGGGGCCGGGCATGCCGACCTCGAACACGTCGAGGTGCCCTTCGCGCTCACCACTGCCGGTCCTTTCGGGCTCACCATCGCCGATATCAGGCTGCACCCGCTCGCCGCCAACGCGGATGCACGGTGTCCCTGAAAGGACCTTGGTAGGGCTGCGCCCGCTGCGCGCACAGGACGCGCACGGCCGGCGTCGGACGGCTACCATAAGGGCTGCCGCTTATCTTTAGGAATGTGCCATGGCTCTCATCCCCCCCTCGGTGACCATTCAGGAGGTGGCCGACCTCGCTCAGGTATCGCCGAAGACCGTATCGAGGGTGATCAATAACGAGCCGCGGGTGCGCTCCGACACGCGGGCCCGCATTCTGGAAGCGATCGACAAGCTCAACTATCGCCCGAACCTCAACGCCCGGGGACTTGCGAGCAATCGGTCCTTTCTGATCGGGTTGTTCTGCGACCGGCCCGGGGACTATCTGAGTGAGTTTCAGTCCGGTGCGGTGGAGCGTTGCCGCGAGTCGAGCATGCACCTGATGGTCGAGCCCTGGGACGTCCAAAGCCCCAACATCGAGAAGGAGATCGACACACTCATCGGCCAGCTGCGTCTGGAGGGGGTGATCCTGTTGCCGCCACTGAGCGATCACCCGATCGTCCTCGGCAAATTGCAGGAAGCCGCCATTCCCATCGTGCGCATCGCGCCCAAATACAATCTGAGCGCCACGCCCTCCATCGGCATCGATGATTATGCCGCCGCCCGGCAGGTGACCGCGCATCTGCTGGATCTCGGACACCGGCGCATCGGCTTCGTGCTGGGGCGGCCCGAGCATGGCGCCACGGAACAACGCTACCTCGGATTCATCGACGAAATGCGCGCGCACGAGGTTGCCGTGGACTTCGACCTGGTCCAGACCGGGAACTTCCTGTTCTCCGACGGCCTTCAGTGCGCCGAGCGGATGTTGAGCGTTGCAACCCCGCCCACGGCTATTTTTGCGAGCAACGATGACATGGCGGCCGCGGTGATCTCGATGGCGCGAAAATTCGGACTCGACCTGCCCAGCCGCCTCTCGGTCGCCGGCTTCGACGACGCGCCGATTGCGACCATGTTATGGCCTGAACTCACCACCGTGCGGCAGCCGGTATCCGCCATGGCCCGCCTTGCGGCGGATCTAATCATCCGCCTCGAGCCCCGGCGCAATGGCTGGCCGGAACGGATTCCCCGGCAGCTGTTGAAGCACGAGTTGATCGTCCGCAGCTCTACGGGTCGCGCGCCGGCCCGGGGCGCTCCGGCCTAGCCATCGCCGCACCCCGGGACGATCGAACCCCGACCCCCCAGACTCTCATCGAGTACGGCGATCGCCTCGACCAGGTGGTACAAGGTGCTCGCCGGGGCGGCCGAATCGACCAAGCGCCCATCGGGCAGTTGCAGGTCGAACCAAAGCCCGGATACCGGCGTCGACAGATAATGAAGCACGCTCGAGGCGGCCGCGCTTGCCATCGAGCCGTAGCATGTCTCGCCCGTCACTCGCGCGGCGAGGAGGGCCGCCTTGAGCCGCTCGGTCTGGGGCCAGAGGCGCGCGTTGGAATCGTGAACGGTGAAATCATCGAGCAGCGAGTTCACGGCGACTTCGTTGCGCACCCCGCGCTCGCCCGCCGCGATCAGCCGAAGGGCCGCCCGCTCGACGGCCTCCGCGCGACCCCACGGGCTCTTGAGCATCAGGAAAGCCCACTCGAACTGGTGGCCCGGTTCGATGATCCGCCCCTCCATGCCGGGAGCCGGCTCCCAGGACGGCGAAAAAAATTCCCGCAGTGCGCCGGTTTCCCGATCGATGAAGCGCGATAGTGCGAGGTCGATCAAATCCTTCGCCCACGCGTTCCATCCGCCGTCCCTGCCGGCCTGCGCCCAGATCAAGCAGGCCTCCAAGAGGTGCATGTGAGGGTTCGATTCTCGCCGCCCGCCGCCTGCCTCGTCGGAATGAAAGCCGCCGCCCTTGGCACCGAGCCGGCTCTCGATGACGCCACGCAATTCGAGCGCCCGGCGCTCGAATATCGCCGGAGCGGTGAGGGTGACGGCGGCGCCCGCATAACCCAAGAGCGCAAACGCCTGGTCGTATAGGAGTGCCCGCTCATCGAGCGGCATGCCGTCCGCATCCACGAGCGTGCGGAACAATCCATCCGGGCGGCGATAGCGGCCCCTGAAATAGTCGATCCCCCGCCTAACGATCTCGAATGCATCTCCGCGCCAGCCGAAGCGGCGTGCTTGGGCGAACGCATGGATCTGCCGAGGATGAATGCGTGCGCGGCGCGGCGTGGCGAGGCCGCGGCCGCGCTGGGAGAGGGCCTCGAAAAATCCGCCGTCCCTGAGATCGACTCCGTAATGCGCCCAGCACGGATAGGCGCACTGGGTGAGCCATCGGGTCAATCGATCGCGCAGCAGTGTCAACTCCGCTCTCCACGCCGGTGGCTCGCAGACTCGCGCGCCCACTCAAGACGCCTTCAACAGCGCGAACCGCGTCGGCAGCAGACGGTAGCTGAACGGAAGGATGGCGGCGCCGACCGCGGGCGCGTCGTCTGAGGTCAGTGCGCGCGATACCGGCGCAATGGAAGGAATCTGCGACGCATGCTTGCCCAGCCGGTCGTTGAGCGAAGTCGCCAATCGGTCGACGAGGCTCGCGGGCAGGCGCCCGCCGATCAGGATGGCTTGCGGATTGATCAGACAATTGATGGCAAGGAATGACTCGACCAGTGCTTCGGTGGATTCACCCAGCCACCGATCCACGATGGAACGCGCGGCGGGTTCGAGACGCAGGAGCCCGCGCGGCGTCGCGACCCTGAAACCCTTTTCCGCGAGTCGGCTGTACAAACACGACAGCGATACGATGTTCTGCAGCTGATGGCTCTCGCCGGCCTCGTTGCGCGCGCGCAGCCAGCCGATCTCGCCGCTGCGGCCCGTGGCGCCCCGAATATAGCTGCCGTCCGCCACCAAACCCCCGCCGAGGGCCGCCGTCAGCAGCACATAGAAGAAACTTCGATAACGGTGCCCGGAGCCGAATTGCATCTCACCGATGGCCGCCGCGGCCGCATCGTTCTCGATGAATACCGGCACCGCCAACACGTCGCGGATCAAATCCTCGATGCGGATCGAAGCCCACGCCGCGTAATCGGCGGGCTGATCCGGCAGGTGGGCACGCGCGATGTCGTCCGGGAATGCGACACCGACCCCCACCAGGCGATCCCTGGCGATGCCGGCTTTGGCGAGAAGCTGACCGGCCGTTTTTCGAAAAAAGGCCCTGACCGCCTCGGGTTTCGCGAAATGAATCTCTCGCGAGGCCCGCGCCCGCACCTTGCCGACGAAATCGAGAACCACCAGAGTCACGTGGTCGCGATCGACATTGAGCCCGATCGAGAATCGGCTGTCTGGATTGATCACGAATTTCGAGGCCGGCTGGCCGCGCGCCCCGCGCAGCCGGCCCGCATTCAGTATCAGCTGATCGTTCAGCAGCCGATTGGTGATATTCGCGATCGCCGCCGGCGTGAGACCGGTTTTCATCGCAAGCCCGGCCCGGGTTACCGGCCCGTTGACCCGAACGGCGTGCAGCGTGACCCGTTGGTTATGGTCGCCGGCACGCGTGAGGTTGGTGCCCGAGAGGTACGATGCCGAACGTGAGTTCGACGTCGGATGGTCGGATGCCTTCATTCCGCGCATCGTTACGTCAAGCGGTGCCGGCGGCGAGGGCGAGGGCGCCGAGCGGCCCCGCGAGCGGCCCAAGTCCGGGCTGCACGACGTAGCGATCGATGGGACCCGCGAGGGCGTCCAATTCCAAGTATCCGTTCAGGCTCGAAAGCAGATGCCGGCGCAGGTGCTCGAGGAGGACCGGTCTTGCCTCGACCACGCCGCCGCCCACCAGGATTCGCCGAGGCGCCGTCGCGAGCACCAACGTGTGCAGCAACTGCGAAAGGGCGTGTGCCGCGAATTCCCATGAGGGATCGTCCGCTGGAACCTGATGGGCCGGCATGCCGGCGCGCGCCGCGATCGCCTGTCCGGATGCGAGGCCCTCGACGCAATCGCCGTGAAATGCGCAGGTCCCGCGCCAGCCATCGCCCGGTTTGCGCGCGATGCGGATGTGGCCAAGTTCAGGGTGAGCGAAGCCGTGCACCAGCTGCCCGTTGGCGACCAATCCGACACCCACCCCGGTGCCGACGGTGATGTAGGCGAAATCCTCCAGGTTTCGGCCCGCTCCCCAGCGTCCCTCGGCGAGCGCCGCGCCGTTCACGTCGGTATCGAAGGCGACCGGTACGCCGAGCGCCCCGGCCAGCCGGCCGGCGATGCGGGTGTTGCGCCAACCGGGTTTCGGCGTGGAAGTGATGAACCCGTAGGTCGGGGAGCTGCGGGCCAGGTCGACCGGACCGAACGAGGCGACGCCGAGAGCGTGGATGGGTCCGTGGACCGCGATGGCTTCGCTAAGTGTGCGTTCGATCCGGCCGAGCGTCGCCGCCGGATCGTCGCCCGTCGGTAAGGAGCTCTGAAATCGGATGTCGTGCGGGCCCGTGCCGAGCAGGCACACGCATTTCGTCCCGCCGAGCTCGACGCCGCCAAACAGCG
Organism: uncultured Gammaproteobacteria bacterium; assembly: GCA_963736185.1. Taxonomy (GTDB): domain Bacteria; phylum Pseudomonadota; class Gammaproteobacteria; order Steroidobacterales; family Steroidobacteraceae; genus Bog-1198. The sequence continues at coordinate 75,094 of CAVTNZ010000089.1, forward strand.
GCTCTGGGGCTGTCATCGCGCTGCGGGACCCGCGGCAAAATGACTGTCGTGCGAGCGAGCGTCGCGCGCTGCGGCATCGGTTGCGGTAGCCATGGAGGAGAGTATGTCCCGCAATTGGGGCAGGGTCACCACGTCCAACAGCGGATCGTAGGTTTCCGGTGTCACACCCAAGCCCTCGAAAATGTAAAACCAGCTGAGGTCGGTGAACAATTCCCCGGGCTTGGCGCGGATCCGACCGGTGCGCCGGTAGAGCTCGATGCGTCCGAGCAAGCTGTCCGGGAGCTTCATGGAGCGGCAATATGACCAGAAAGGAGTGTCGGTGCGTTCGCTCAAGCAATAGTGCAACACGATGAAATCCCGGATTCGTTCCATCTCCGCGCCGAGTTCGTCGTTATAGGAGTCGATGTTGGATTGGGCGAATCCCCGGTTGGGAAAGTGTTCGAGCAGCTTGTACACGCCGCTCATCACCAGATGAATGCTGGTGGATTCCAGCGGCTCGAGGAACCCCGAGGCAAGCCCCAGCGCGACGCAATTGCGATTCCAAAACAGCCTCCGTCGGCCGGCGACGAACCGCAGTCGGCGCGGTTCCGTCAGAGGCGGCTCCTCCACCTCACGCATCAAATCCTCGAGCGCGGCGTCGTCGCCGAGATACTCGCTGCAATAGACGTAACCGTTGCCCGCACGATGCTGCAGCGGGATACGCCAACGCCAGCCCACGGGCCGCGCGCTCGCCTCGGTGTACGGCGGACGCGGGCCGACGCGCGCGGTCTGCATGGCAACCGCGCGGTCGCAGGGTAGAACATCGCGCCACTCGAGGTAGCCGGTCTTCAGAACCTGTTCGATCAGCAGACCGCGAAATCCGCTGCAGTCGATGAACAGATCGGCGGGATGCCGCGAACCGTCCGAGAAAACGAGCTCCTCGAGGTAGCCATCCTCGCGCAATTTCGCATCCGTCACGGTGCGCTCGAGCCGCGCGACTCCGAGGCGCTCGGAATAGGCGCGCAGATAACCGGCCACCAGGGAGGCGTCGAAATGCAGCGCGTAGCGCAGACCCGCGGCGGGTCCCGGGGCGTTGGGGTCCGGGAAGCGAAACTTGCGCGCATCGCCGAGCGCGGCACAGAGGCTGAAATCATTGAACCGGGGCGCCAGGCCGTCGGCACACGCTTTGTGCCAGGCGTGATGGAAAGGCCGCAGATTGATCATGCTGCCGAAGGTTCCGAACGGGTGCCAATAGGAGCTCCCGATCCGCCGCCAGTCCGTGAACTTGATGCCGAGCTTGTACGTTGCCTGCGTGTGGCGGACGAAATCCCCCTCATTGATGTTGAGAAAGCGCAGCAAATCGATGATAGGCGGGATGGTGGCCTCGCCCACGCCCACCGTGCCGATGTCCGGCGACTCGACCACCGAGATCACCGTGCCGGTGCCGGGCAGCGCACGCGCCAGGATGCTCGCGGCCATCCAGCCGGCCGTGCCGCCGCCCACGATCGCAATGCGCTGGATTGGATGACGCATCTAGGCGGTGGGCGGCGGCGCGCGGCTCAGAGCTTGCCCTTGATACCCAGGAAGAAGCGGCGGCCCGAGTCGTCGTAGGTAAAGGGCTGGTTCGCCCATTGCAGGTACGTGTGCTGCGCTTCATCGGTCAAATTCTGCACGGAAAAGATTATGCCGACGTGCCGGTTGAAGTCGTAGCTCGCCTGCGCGTCGAGCTGCCCGTACGGAGCCTGGTACACCTGATAGACCTTGGTGCCGAAGTTAAAGGTGGACCCCACTTGCGAGTCGTTGATCGCCTTGTCGCGGTAGGAATAGGACCCGCGAATCGAGAATCCGTGATTCTCGTAGTATAGGGTGCCGGTGACCGCGTCGCGAGACACACCCGGGATGGGCCCGCGAGCCCCGAAGCTCGTGGGCTGTTGGGACTGCGACTGGGAGTACGTGTAGTTGGTCGCGACCCCGAAGCCCCGCAGCCAATCGGATAGATTCGCGAATGAGTACTGCCCGCCGAGCTCAACTCCGTAGATCCGGCCGTTGCCGGCGTTCACAGGCTCGGATACGGCCGCGGTATGGCCCCCGAAGTCGTCGTTCAAGAAGGTCTCTATGTGTTCTATCTCGACGAAATTGTCGACCTGCTTGTAGAACGTCGCAAGTTGCGCGACGGCGCCCGGCGCAAAATAGTTCTCGTAAGAGAGCAAGAACTGCGAGGCGCGATACGGATCGAGGTAGGGATTGCCCTCGCTGCCCCCATCGAACATGAAGCGCGCCGCGCCCGTGACCGGATTGTTGGCGCCGCGGGTGAAATTATAAGAATTCCCCAATCCGAGCTGGAACAGATCCTGCGGCGCGACCACTCGCGCGGCGCCGAACCTGACCTTCTGGCTATCCGTCACATCGAGCACGAAGTTGAAGGACGGCAGCACGTCGGTATAGTTGCGCTTGGTGGTGACCGGAATGACGTTCGACTCCACGCCGTTCCACGATGCCGTGCCGAAGTAGGTCGGATGCGGGTTCGCTGCGCCGCCGTTGATGGTGAGATCCGTGTTCACCAGACGCACGCCGAAATTCATATGGAAGCGGCTGCTCGGGCCCCCCATGTCGACCATCAGATAGGGTGCCGTGGTGCGTTCGGTCACGTCGAATGAGCTCAAGGGGTCCTTGAAGAATTGTTCCGTGTTGTTGATGACCCCGGCGCCGGCCCACACCTTTTCCAGGTACGTAGACGGGTTGGTGATGCCGCTGGTCGCGGGGTTCTTCACGATGATGTTTCCCACGCCGAAGTTGTTCACCGTCAGCGCCAAATTGGGGTTCGATACCGCGGTGGAGTAGGGGATGGTCGGCGCACCGGCCTGGCAATATCCGGGATCCTGGTAGTAGAGCCACGGTCCGAAGCCGGCGCCCGGCGTAAATCCCGCCCCGCAACTGCCCGCCACGCCCCCGGCCTCCGTGCCATTGATCAAGTAGCGTCCGAAGGTCTGGTCGACATCGCGCCCGGCATAACGCACTCCGGCCGTGATCGTGGTCTTCACGTCGGTGATGAACGCCGGATCCCAGTAGAGCTCGCCCTTGACCGCAAAATTCTTCTCATCGGTCAGATTCGCCCAGGCCCAGTTCGACTTGAACGTGGTGTATGCCGGATCGTTGAGTACATTGGGGGGCAGATAGCTCACCGACGGCAGGCCCGATGTGCCGCCGTTCGAATAATTGAATTCGTAGCCATGGTTGCCGGTGGTCGAGTTGGGGCACAGCTGACCGTTGTTGCACCCCGGTGCGCTCGGCGAGGTGGGGACCCCATTGTTCGTGTCGTAGAGACCGTGTTCGACGTCCGCCTGGGCGGCCTGCAGGTTCGAGGTGGCATGGGCAAAGGACGCATCGAACAGCCCGCGGAGCGGACCGCCGTCGTCGAATTTGGTCACCCACTGAAAATTGTTGGCCTGTGAGATGTTGTCCTGATAGAGCGTAGCCGTCTCCGCCCCAAGGGCGTTGAAGGTCGCGTTCTGCACGACGCCGTTGCCATCGATGGCGTAGGGCTTGGTCGGATCGATGCCGGGCTGCGGGTTCGTATCCTGGCCGTTGAACCAGGCCTTGTCGGAATAGTCGATCGTGGTTTCCTCTTCCCGGGCATAGAACCAGAGGAAATTGCTTTGAATCGAATCGGTGATCTTCACGCCGATGTCGAACGAGGCGCCCCGATCCTTGGTTTCATCGTTCACGTTGGTGAAATAGCCCAGCTGCGGGATGATGTAGCTCTGTCCGATCGTGCCCACGTCCGCGGCGGTCAGCGAGCCGGTGTAAGGCTTCGTGGCGGAATTCGAGATGGTCCAGCCGCTGCGATTCGCGGCCTGGTACTCGTCGGTCAACGTCTTCAAATCCGAATAGGTGAGGCTTCCGCTCACTGCCAGGCGATCGTTGAGCTTGTACGACCCCACCAGAGTGGCGTCCGGTGTCTTGTCGTCCTGGCGTTGGGCCTCCGACTCGCGAAACAGGCCACCGAGCGACAAACCATCGGGCGCGAGCAGCGGATCGGCAGTCTTCAGGTTGATCGTGCCGCCGAGACCGCCTTCGGTGATCGACGCGCTTGGATTCTTGATGACGTCGATGCCGCTCACCAGCTCGCTGGGAATGGTTTGGAGAGAGCCGTACTGGGAGTTCGCACCGGCGCCGTTACCCGATGCTTCGCCGGATACGTAGAATTCCTTGCCGGTCAGAAACACATCGCCGTTCAGGGTGACCAGGTTCTGGCGCAATCCGTCGATGAGCACCGAAGTACCCTGGCCGTTTGCGCCGGAGCGATCGATCTGCACGCCCGGCAGGCGTTGCAGCGACTCGGCCACGTTATTATCCGGCATCTTGCCGATGTCTTCGGGAGCAACCGACTCGATGGGTAGGTTCGAGTCGCGTTTGGTATCCAATGCGGTTTGCAGCGATTGACGGTAGCCGGTAACGACGATTTCCGATAACTCGCTGTTGTCTTTCGCGGCAGCCTGCGAGGTGCTCTGCGGAGTCGATGCGGACTGGTCATCGGCGATGGCCCCGTGTGCGAATAGGGACGCCTCGAATGACACCGCTGTCATTATGGCTAAACGAGTAGCCCGGCGTGCGCGCTTTTCTCTGCGATGCGACATGGTATCTGGCACTCCCAATCTTGGACGTTGTTCTATACTCGGCGCACTGAATCTGCCGCTCGGTGGCGTTTTTTGCCGCAATCTAGCGGGTTTTCGCGCTCTGGTTCCCCCATCGAGCGGTCTATAACCCGCGATCGACGCAGACGGAGGCTAACTCCAGTCGCTGTCAGCCGTCAACGATTAATTATTTTCTTTGTGTTTAATCTGAAAGAACGTGTCAGCGCTGACAGGCAAGCCGGCGCATGTCGGGCTATCCCCTTGGGGACCGCCCGCCAACGGTCTTCGGCCACTTTATGCATGGGTACACCAGGGGCCACGAGGTGCCGGGATCGCCGCACGCGTATCGCGGTAGGATGGCAGCGATGTCATGCCGACTGGGAAAGCCGAACTGGGGGAACCATGTGGCCGAAAGTGTTTGCGCTGATCGCCTTGTTGAGCCTTGTTGCCGGCCTCGCTTGCGCTCGTCCTGCGGACGATGCCGCAGCCACCCGGCCGCAATCGGAGAATCTCGGACCCTACAATCTCAACGTGCTGGAGGGCGGATTGGGCGTGCAACGCCACCTTGCTGCGGATGCCGGACTTCTGGCGGCGGGCGCGCCTTGGTCCATGACGACATGGATACTTGCCGCACGTCGCCAGTCGGGCGCGGTGATCGTTGCGGCCGTGGGCGACACGGATCCGCCCTCCGCCGAGTGGCGGGGCGTCGTGTTGCTGGATGGCGAACTCACGCTCGTCGTGGCCCCGCGGCTCGAGCTGCGGGGCGGCGTCGGCCTGCCGCCCGGGCAATGGCATCACATTGCGGCAACCTATGACGGCGCCACCGCGCGACTCTACCTCGACGGTCGAGAGTGTGGAGCACTCGGGGCGAGGACATCGCAAGTCGCGGCGCGAATCGACATCGCACCGGCCGTGCCCGGCGCCCCGGCCGGCTCGCCGCACTTCGGGGGATCGCTCGCCGGCCTCGCTCTGGAGCCTTTCGCGCTCGACGCGCAGGCGGTGCGCCTGCTGGCCGATGCGCGCCCGGATTTCTCGCTCGTGACCTTCGATCAGGTGGGCGTCGGCTGGCCGCTCCAAGAGCATGCCTGGCGCGGCCTGCAGGCGCCGCAGGACCCCTGGACGCTGCCACATAGCCGCAGCGCGCCAAGCGTGCCGCATGCGGCGCCCATCCCGGCGGGCGCAGCGGGCGGACTCGCCGCCGAATCTCCCGGCCTCTGGACGCTCGATGCGTGGCACCTGCGTGCGGCGCCGCAAGTCACCGAAGACGGAGCCGTCTTGTCGCATCCCGGCTATCGTGAACAAGAATGGATGGCCGCGGTGGTGCCGGGAACGGTGCTGACGACCTTGATCGCGAGGGGCCTATACCCGGACCCGGACTTCGGTCTCGACAATCTCGCCATCCCGGACAGCTTGAGCCGACAGGACTACTGGTACCGCAGCGTGTTCGATGCGCCTTCCGAATTGCGCGATCGCGAGGCGACGCTCGAGTTCAACGGCATCAACTATGCGGCCGAGGTGTGGCTCAACGGCACCCGCGTCGGCAGCATCCGCGGGGCGTTCACCCGGGGCATTTTCGACGTCACGGGTGTGCTGCGACCGGGGCGAGCCAATGCGCTGGCGGTGCGCATCTCTCCGCCGCCGCATCCGGGCATTCCCCACGAACAGTCGATCGCCGCCGGTCCCGGCGAGAATGGCGGAATGCTGGCGCTCGACGGACCGACGTTCATCGCCACCGAGGGATGGGACTGGATCCCCGGCATCCGCGACCGCGACACCGGAATATGGCAGAGCGTCCAGCTACACGCCACCGGCGGTCTGCGGTTGATCGATCCACATGTCGTGACGCGGCTTGCACTGCCGCGCCTCGACACGGCCGACATCGCGATCGAGGCGAGCATCGAGAACCGGCGCCCGGCGACGGTTCGCGCCACGCTCGTGGCACGGATCGAGGCGACCACGGTGCGCAAGACCCTGGAACTTCCGCCCGGAAGGACGAACGTGGTTCTCGATCCGGCGGAATTTGCGCAACTGCGCATGGCGGGGCCGCGGCTGTGGTGGCCGAACGGCTACGGGGCGGCGAACCTTTACACGCTCAATCTCGAGATCGACGAAGACGCCGTACGATCGGATTCGGAGCAGCTCAAATTCGGCATCCGCGAAATCACCTACGAGCTGTCGTTGTTCGACACCCAAGGGCGCCTGCGCCGCGTCGAGATCGACCCGACGTTGGGCACCGAGCTCGGGCAGCGCTTGGTGGATGTACGCCACTCGGCCATCAAACAGACCCCTCGAGGCTGGGCCGCGAGCCTCACGGAGGTCGGCGAGAAATCCACGGCAGTTCGACCAGGTGAGCACGAGTCCCTGACGCCGTTCCTGGTCATCAAGGTCAACGGCGTGCCGATCGCCGCGCGTGGCGGAAGCTGGGGCATGGACGATGCCCTGAAGCGGGTCTCACGCGCTCGCTTGCAACCGTATTTCGAACTGCATCGTCAGGCGAACCTGAACATCATCCGCAACTGGCTGGGTCAGAATACGGAAGAGCTCTTCTACGAACTGGCCGATGAATATGGGATGCTTGTCTTGAACGATTTCTGGGAGTCCACCCAGGACTTCCAACTCGAGGCCGAGGATCCGGCACTGTTCTTGGACAATGCCCGAGATACCATCACCCGGTATCGAAACCATCCGTCCATAGCGCTGTGGTTCGGCCGAAACGAAGGCGTGCCGCAGCCCATATTGAACGAGGGGCTTGCTGATTTGGTGGCGAGGCTCGATGGCACACGCTATTACACCGGCAGCTCGAACTCGGTCAATCTGCAGATCAGCGGACCGTACAACTATCAGCCTCCGCAAGATTATTTCACCCGGCTCGCGCGCGGCTTCTCGGTCGAAGTGGGCACTCCGTCTTTATCGACGATCGAGTCCCTGCGTGCATCGATTCCACCGGGGGAACGCTGGCCGCTGAGCGACACGTATGCTTATCACGACTGGCATTTCGGCGGCAATGGCGACGTCAAGAGCTTCATGCAGGCGATGGCGGAAGAATACGGGGCGGCCGGGAACCTGGAGGATTTCGAGCGCAAGGCACAACTCATGGACTACGTATCCTACCGGGCGATCTTCGAAGGATTCGCGGCTCACCTGTGGACCGGCAACAGCGGGCGGCTGCTATGGATGACGCATCCGGCATGGCCGAGCAACACCTGGCAGATCTACAGTTCTGATTACGATACGGCCGCCGCTTACTACGCGGTGAAGAAAGCTTGCGAACCGCTGCATGCGCAGCTCGACCTGCCGGACTACCGGCTGGCGGTGGTGAATACCACCCTCATTGCCCGATCTGGGTTGACCCTTCGGACACGAGTGCTGTCCCTGGACAATCGCAAGCTCGCAGAGCGCGTGGACCGGGTCGATTCCGCCGCGAATTCGGTGACCCATGTGGCGACACCCCTCGATCTGCCGGCGCTCCTCGAGCGGGAGAGAATGGTGATCGTAAAGCTGACTCTCGAGGATCCGAGCGGTGCCACGGTGTCCGACAACGTTTACTGGCAGGGCGCCGACCAAGCCGCCCATCGACGCCTGAACTCCCTGCCGCCGCAATCCGTTGCAATTCGCGCGCAAGCGCACCGGGCGGAAAGCGGCCGCATCGATGTCACGCTCGAGAATCAAGGCAGCGCACCGGTACTGAACGCCAAGGTGACCGTGCTAGACGCCAAGGGCGACCGAGTGCTACCGGCCTATTACAGCGACAATTACATTGCCTTGATGCCGGGGGAGATCAGAAAGATCGAGGCGCGTTGTCCACCGAGCGGGCAGGAGTGCGAGAGGGTGGCGCTTCGAGGATGGGACGTGGACTCACGCAACGTGGCGGTAGAGCGGCAGCCGTAACGCCGGGCGTGCGCCGCGGGCACCGGATGTCCGATGCTGAGTTATGATCGAGGACCGTGACGATTCCTCAGCGCATCAAACCCACGCCGCCGCTCGCATTCAAGTTTTCGGGCTACCAGAAATTCGTCGTGGTGGTTCTGGCTTTTCTGCAGTTCACCATCGTGCTCGATTTCATGCTGCTCGCGCCGCTGGGTGCGTTGGTGATTCCGGCACTCAAGATCACGGCAGCGCAGTTCGGGCTGATCGTCTCGGCCTATGCGTTGAGCGCCGGGGTCTCGGGTCTGCTCACCGCCGGGTTCGCCGATCGATTCGACCGCAAGAAGCTCCTGTTGTTTTTTTACTGCGGGTTTCTGACCGGGACGCTGCTATGCGGGCTTGCAACCAGCTATTCGCTGCTCCTGGCCGCAAGGATGGTCACCGGCGTGTTCGCCGGTGTCGTCGGCTCGGTCGCCTTCGCGATCGTGACCGATCTTTTCCCGCTGCAGATGCGCGGCCGCGTCATGGGGGTTCTGCAAACGGCTTTCGCCGCGAGCAGCGTCCTCGGCATCCCGTTCGGCCTGCTGTTGTCGAATCGCTGGAATTGGAACGCGCCCTTCTTTCTCACCGCCGCCGTTTGTGCGGTGGTGGGCGCGGTGATCTGGGCGAAGCTACGCCCGATCGACGAGCACTTGAAGCATCATCCGGACCGAAGCCCGGTGCATCACCTGTTGCATACGCTGTCCAACCGCTCGTATGTGCTCGGATTTCTCGCCACGGGGATCTTGAGTCTGGGCGGCTTCATGCTCATGCCGTTCATGAGCGTTTTCGTGGTCAACAACGTGGGGCTGTCGGTCGGGAAGCTTCCCCTCTTGTACATGATCACCGGCGCCTTCTCCATTGTCACCGGCCCGCTGATCGGCCGGGCGAGCGATGCGTTCGGCAAATTGAGGGTGTTCGCGTTCGGTTGCGCCGTGACCATCGTGATGGTGGCGATCTATACGCATCTCAGCGCGGTCGGGCTGGGCACGCTGGTGACGGTGATGGTGCTGCTGCAGATCGGAATTTTCTCGCGCATGATCTCCGCCTCGGCGCTCACCTCGGCACTGCCGGATCCGGGCGATCGCGGCGCCTACATGTCGGTCAGCTCCTCGCTCCAGCAGGCGGCCGGCGGCGTCGCCGCGATGCTCGCGGGGATGATTGTGGTGCAGACGAGCGCGGGAACCCTGTTGCACTTCGATACCCTGGGATATCTGCTCATGGGCACGACGCTGGTGTCGCTCTGTTTGATGTATTTGATCGATCGAAGGGTGGGCCCGCGCGGTCGGCGCGTGTAGAATTTAGCCCCCGGTCGAGCATGTAGTAGTGTGAGTAACGCGCAAATGGCGAAGATACTGGTGCTGTATTATTCCTCCTACGGTCACGTTGAGACCATGGCCGAGGCCGTTGCCGAGGGTGCCCGCTCGGCGGGCGCCACGGTCGATGTGAAGCGCGTACCGGAAACGGCGCCTGCGGAGGTTGCCAAAGCGGCTCACTTCAAGCTCGATCAAAAAGCGCCCATCGCCGTGATCGAAGAGCTCGCCGACTACGACGCCATCATCGTCGGGTGTCCGACGCGTTTTGGCCGCATGTGCTCGCAAATGGCGACGTTCCTGGACCAGGCCGGCGGGCTATGGATGCGCGGCGCCCTGCATGGAAAGGTCGGCGGCGCCTTCACCTCGACGGCGACCCAGCATGGCGGCCAGGAAGTGACCCTGTTCTCGATCATCACCAATCTGCTGCACTTCGGCATGACGGTGGTCGGATTGCCCTACAGTCACCAAGGCCAGATGACCCTCGATGAGATCGTCGGCGGAAGTCCCTACGGCGCCACGACCATAGCGGGCAGCGGCGGCCAGCGTGCCCCGAGCGCGTTGGATCTGCAGGGCGCCCGGCACCAGGGACAGCTGATCGCCACCACGGCCGCCAAGCTGGCCGCGCGATAATAGTCGCAGCTTGCGGCCCAACCGGCGCGAATCCCCGGCGCAGCAGGCGTGTGGTGAGGGATCGATCGTGCAGCGTGCCCGCTCGAACTCCGTCATCTGGCGCGCCGAGCGCGGAAGGGATTATGCTGGGTGCGACGATCATCGTCGCAAGGAGAGGATCATGTCGATCGACGGCCGGCAAATGCGTGCGGCAATGGCGACCTCCCTGAGCGCTCATTGGCGCTTTTTCCTCGCCGAGGGCATCGTGCTCGTGATCCTCGGGCTCGGCGCGGTGCTCATCCCTCCGCTGGCCACTCTGGCGATCGAAGTTCTGATCGGATGGATCCTGCTGGCGAGCGGCATCGTGGGGTTGATCAGCACGTTTCGCATGCGCGGCGCACCCGGCTTTTGGTGGTCGCTGCTCTCGGCAGTGGCTGCCGTGGTCGCGGGTGTCGTGCTGCTCGCGTGGCCGCTGTCGGGAGCCATCTCCTTGACGATCATCCTGACCGTGTTCTTGTTCATCGAAGGATTCGCGTCCATCATGCTGGCATTGAGCCACCGCGGCGGATTCTCCTCTCGCTGGGGTCTGCTGCTGTTCAGCGGCATCGTGGATCTCGTCCTCGCCGGCATCATCGTCATGGGGCTCCCCGGTACGGCGGCCTGGGCCATCGGATTGCTCGTGGGCATCAATATGGTGTTCGGCGGGTCGGCCCTGGTCGGCATGGCGCTGCATGCGCGGCGGGCGGGGACCACCGGGTCCTGACGGGTCGCTCGGCCTCAGGTTCGGGCGTAGAGCTGCAACGGCGGAATCCCCAGGCGACTGCAGGCCTGCGCGGAGGGACTGCCCGACAACATCACCCGGTCCGCGAGCCCTCCTGCCGCCTCGATGAGCCAGCGTTCGGCGCTGCGCAGTCCATAGCGCTGCGTGAGTCCGAGGCGTTCGCGTATCCAGGCGGGAACGATGTCCACGGCCGCGCGCACCAGGGTTCCCTGCATCCAGCAAAGCGGCATCGGAAACCCCTTCACGGTGCGCATGATGTCGAGAAATTCGAAAATGATGGGAGATGGCTCTAAGCGGTGGCGCATGCCGGCAAAAAGAGCCTGAAGCTCGGCATAGGAAGTCGGCGTCTGCAGTGCGCCGTAAAGGGTCGACGCGGCGGATCCCTCCTGGAGGAGCCGGTCGAAATCCTCCTGACTCAGCGGGCGAACGTAGCGGCTGTAGGCTTCCGCAAAGCCGAAGGTGGCCGTGGCCTGAACCCAGGTCAACAGGCGTGGATCGGTCGCGGAGTAGGGCACGCCGGCGGCCGTTTCGCCCGCCACCTTGGAATGCATGCGCACGACCCGGGCGATCATCGGCTCGGCTACGCTGCGCGCGCCATACACCGTCACCATCGCGGCGAGTCCCGTGCGCTGCAGACGGCGCATCGGGTTGCTGCGAAACGTGGAGTGCTCCCATACACCGGTGCGAACCGCGGGCTCCGCGAGCTCGAGGATCACCGCAGCCAGTCCCCCGATCAGCAGCGCGAGCGGATTCTTGAAAATGCGCCAGGAAATCGAGTCGGCTGGAAGCAACGCGCTCTCGCCCGCCGGTCGTGAGAAGTCGATGCTCAGGTCGTCGGGAGGATTCAGCAACTCCTGCGCGCCCGCTTCCAGCCGTCGCTGAAGGCTCCGCGGCAATCGGATGATGGGGCTAGGGGAGTGCATGGCGCGAGATTTCGTCAAGGGCGACGCTCATGGAAGGAAAGCCGGCTCGGAATTTACCAGAGCGCCCGAAAGGCCCAGGCGAAATACGTAAGATGTTGATTGAATTGGCGCTCCCTACCGGAATCGAACCGGTGTCACAGCCTTGAGAGAAGAATACCACCATGGGAATTGGTGCGACGTTCAAGATGCCTTACAATATGCTCTCATGTAAGGAGGCAGCATGTATGTCTGAGGCCACGGTTACCAGCAAGGGTCAAATCACTATTCCCGCGGAGATTCGACGAGCCATGGGGCTGATTGCGGGAGAACGTGTGATCTTCACGCAACTTGACGACGGGACCATCGTGTTCCGGGCAAAGCGGCGTTCAATTGTGGAACTCAAAGGCCTCCTCAAACCTGCACGGCGAAGCAAAGGGCCCGTCCCCATCAAGGACATGAATATAGGACGGCGGTGATGCCTGGCCTTGACACCAACGTGCTGGTGCGCTGGATCTTGGATGATGACCCGCGCCAAGCAGCACGCGTACAGCAGCTATTCGAGGAGGTCAGCGAGCAACAACTGCCACTGTTCGTACCGAGCACGGTGATGCTCGAGCTCGAGTGGGTCTTGCGCTCACGCTACAAGTTCGACAAATCCACGGTCCTTGGCACGTTCAACGCGCTGCTCGAAACGCAGGAACTCGAATTTCAGGACGAGCCTGCACTGGAACGAGCTCTCAGTTTGTATCGGCAGGCCTCTGCGGACTTTGCCGATTGCCTGCATGTGGGGCAATGTGGTTCTGCCGGCCGGGCTCGGATGATTACTTTCGATGGAACTGCTGCTCGCCTGCCGAGCGTTGAGCTGTTGAAGGCTTGATTCTGCTGCTCTTGCGCTTTCCTAGGCCCCCTTGCGGCAGTCTCGAACTGGACCGAAGATGGGTGGTTGAATGGGAAGCTGGCTTGTAAATCATTGATTTATTGGCGCTCCCTACCGGATTCGAACCGGTGTTACAGCCTTGAGAGGGCCGTGTCCTAGGCCTCTAGACGAAGGGAGCGACGTTGGATCTCGGGCCGCCTGAACCCGAGAGGGCTGGTAGTATACGGGCCAATTTTTTGGACTCAAGCGGAACCGCCTTTTTTGAACTCACCCTCCACGCAATTTCCCCATTCGGTCATTCCTCGTCCCGAGCATTCGATATCGCGGGCCTCGATTTCGCCCAACGCCCTGAAAGTGCTTTACCGGCTCAAGGAGGCGGGATATCAGGCATTTCTCGTGGGCGGCGCGGTGCGCGATCTGCTCCTGGGTCTCGAGCCGAAGGACTTCGATGTGGCGACCGACGCGCTCCCCGAGGATGTGCGCCGGCTGTTTCGCAACTGCCGGCTCATCGGCCGCCGCTTTCGCCTGGCGCACGTGCATTTCGGCAGCGAGATCATCGAGGTGGCGACGTTTCGGGCGGCCGCGGCGCCGGAGCGCGAGGATCTGCCCGACGAAGCCGCCGACGGCGCGCCGGAGGAGGCTGCGGAGGGGGCCTTGGAAGGCGGCGAGGAGTCGGGCGACTACATCGAGCCGGTTCGCGTCGAACCGGTGCGCGCGGAGCCCGTGCAGGCCTCCGACTCGGAGCATCGGGCATTCGACGTGACCGGGCGCATCCTGCGCGACAACATGTACGGCTCGATCGAAGAGGACGTTTGGCGGCGCGACTTCGCCGCGAACGGCCTGTACTACAACATCGCCGATCTATCGATCTGGGATTTCGTCGACGGCGTGAGCGATGTGAAGGCCCGCCGGCTGAAGCTCATCGGCGATCCGGAAACGCGTTACCGCGAGGACCCGGTGCGGATGCTGCGGGCGGTGCGCTTCGCGGCGAAGCTCGATTTCGTCATCGACGCCGATACCGAGACACCGATACGCCGTCTGGGCTATCTGCTCGACGGGGTGCCGGCGGCGCGGCTGTTCGATGAAGTGCTGAAACTGTTTCTCTCGGGGTACGGCGCCAGGTCCTTCGAGCTGCTGGAGAAATACGGGCTGTTCGAGCATCTGTTCCCGCTGTCGGCGGCGGCCTTCGAGCTGCCGCCCTATGCATACGCGCGGGAGATGCTCGAGCGCGGACTGGCGAATACCGATGCGCGCGTCGTCGCGGACAAGCCGGTCACGCCGACGTTTCTGTTTGCCATCCTGTTGTGGGGCGCGGTGCTTCGGGACTTGAACGAGAGGGGGGCGGGTCCCGCGCCCGACCTGGCGCTCCTCATGCAGGCCTGCGACGCCGTGCTGAAGGCGCAGCAGGCGCGGATCTCGATTCCGCGCCGCTTTGCGGTGCCGATGCGAGAGCTCCTGATGCTGCAGCCGCGCTTCACCCGCCGCAGCGGCGTCAAGGCGCTCAGCCTGCTGCAGCATCCGCGTTTTCGCGCGGCCTACGATTTCCTCCTGCTGCGGGCGGAAGTCGGCGTCGCCGATCCGGAGCTCGCGCAGTGGTGGACCAAGATTCAAGTGCTGCCCCAGGAGGAGCGCGTCGCGCTCGTCCAGGCCCGGCCGCCGGAGCCGCCGCTGTCGGCCGATGGCGCTCCGCCGGCCCCGGGTCGAAGGCGCCGGCGGCGCCGGCGGGGCGGGGCATCGCGCGGCTGAGCGCGCCCGCGCCCTCAGAGCGGGATCGAGGAGCCGTCTTGAGAGCATTTTGGCGCCCGGCCTACGTGGCCATCGGCAGCAATCTCAATCAGCCGCGAGAACGCGTCGCCGAGGCGGTGGCGCATCTCGCCGCGCTCTCCGACACGCGCCTCGAGGCGCGTTCGGCGCTCTATCGGGCGCTCCCGATGGGGCCCCAGGATCAACCGGATTTCGTGAACGCGGCTGCGGGCCTGCTGACGCGCAGGTCGCCCCACGACATGCTTGAAGCGCTGCTCGACATCGAGCGCCGCATGGGCCGCATCCGCGAACGGCGCTGGGGGCCGCGGGTGATCGATCTGGATCTCGTGTGGATGGTGGGAACGGGCGTCGATGATCCGGGCCTCACGCTGCCGCATCCCGGAGTGTCGATGCGTAACTTCGTCCTGTATCCTCTCAGCGATATTGCCCCCACCCTCGACATTCCGGGACACGGTCGTGTTCTGGACCTCAAGCGCGAGCTGGGCGGGGATGGAATTTCGCTTTTGGAGTGAGCAGGCACCGTCAGTGACCGAGAACGCGCATCGATTCATCGTCGTGGAGGGGCCGATAGGCGTCGGGAAGACCAGCCTCGCGCGGCTTCTCGCCCAGTCCTTCGGCGGCCAGCTCGTGCTGGAGCAGGCGGAACAGAACCCCTTCCTCGAGCGCTTCTACAAGAGCCCGCGCGCCGCGGCGTTCCAGACGCAGCTGTTCTTTCTGTTTCAACGTGCGCGCCAGCTCGAGGAGGTCCGGCAGCAGGACCTGTTCGGCGCGGTTCGCATTGCGGATTATCTGCTCGAGAAGGACCGGCTGTTCGCCCGCGTGACGCTCGATGACGCCGAGTATGCGCTGTACGAGCGGGTCTACGAACGCGTGGTCGTGGACGCGCCCAAGCCCGATCTGGTGGTGTATCTGCAGGCGCCGGTCGACGTGCTGATGGACCGCATCGCGAAGCGCGGCATTCGATACGAGCAGCATATCGAGCGAGCCTATCTCGAGAAGCTGACGCAGGCCTATGCGCGCTTCTTTCACGGCTACGACGCCGCGCCGCTCCTCATCGTCAATTCCGCGGCGATCGACCCGGTCAACAACGATGCGGACTACCGCCTCCTGCTGGCGGAGATCAGCAAGAAGCGGCGCGGGCGGCATTTCTTCAATCCGGGCGGCAGCCTCCTGCCCGCTACCTAACGCAACGCCGCGGCATTCCTTTGGGCATGCTCGGCGAGCGCCCAGCGAACGTGCTCGCGCACCAGCGGCGAGGTGTCGTTCTCGCGCGAGCGAAGCGCCGCGATCACCGCCTCCGAGCCCGCGGCATTGCCGAGCGCCACCGCGATATTGCGCAGCCACCGCGCATGGCCGATGCGGCGGATTGCGCTTCCCGCGGTGTTCTGCAGAAATTCCCGCTCGCTCCACCCGAACAAGGCGGTGAGCGCCGCCCGGTCCAGGCCGTGCCGCACCTGGAACGCCTTCTCCGCCGCCGGGCGCGCGAACTTGTTCCAGGGGCACGCGAGCTGGCAGTCGTCGCAGCCGTAGATGCGGTTGCCCATGGCGCGGCGCAGCTCCACCGGGATCGAGCCCTCCAGCTCGATGGTGAGGTAGGAGATGCAGCGGCGGGCGTCCAGCCGATAGGGTGCGACGATGGCACCGGTCGGACAGGCGGGGATGCAGGCGCTGCAAGTGCCGCAGTGGGCCGTGCTTTCGGCATCGGGGGGCAGCTCGATATCGAGATAGATCTCGCCGAGAAAGAAATACGAGCCCGAGCTGCGCTCGATCAGGTTCGTGTGTTTGCCGATCCAGCCCAGGCCCGCATTGCGGGCGAGCGCCTTCTCCAGCACCGGTGCACTGTCGACGAAGGCCCGATGCCCAAAGGGTCCGATGGCCGCGGCAATCCTGTCGCAGAGCCGCTGAAGCCGCAGGCGCATGAGCCTGTGGTAGTCGCGTCCCAGGGCGTAACGCGAAATGTAAGCCGCACCCGGGTCCGCGAGCACGTCGGAGGCGTTCGCGGCCGCGGACGGCCAGTAGTCCATGCGTGCGCTGAGGCAGCTGACGGTGCCGGGGACGAGCTCTCCCGGCCGGGAACGCTTGAGGCCGTGCCGCGACATGTAGGCCATCTCGCCGTGAAAGCCCTCGCGCAGCCAGTCGAGGAAGCGGCTCTCGTCGGGGGACAAGTCGATGTTCGCGATGCCGATCCGGGCAAAGCCCAGTTCGGCGGCCCAGGCGCGGACGTCCGCGAGCAGCGCGGGTGCATCGAAGGGTTTCGTCGTGGTCGGAGCGCTCACGCGTAGAGGCTACGCCGTCGCGCCCTATAATGGCCACCCGGTGCCGCGAGAGGCGCTGCCGACGTCCATCGCCCGACCCCGAGATCCATGCCGCCGCCCGAGAAGTCCCAGATCGAATTCGCGCTCACCGACGCTGCGGCGACGGAGCTGCTCGGGGCCGCACTCGCGCATGCCTTCCCGGGGGCGCCGACCGGTCCGGCGAGCCTGCATCTGGAGGGGGATCTTGGCGCCGGCAAGACCACCTGCGTGCGCAGTTTCCTGCGCACGCTCGGCGTCTCGGGCCTGATTCGAAGTCCGACCTTCACGCTGGTCGAGACCTACACCCTCACCGGGTTGACGGCGGTGCATGTGGATCTGTACCGCCTCACGGGAGCACAGGAGGTGGAGGAATTGGGGCTGCGCGATTTCCTCGGTCCGGATTGTCTGTTGCTGGTCGAATGGCCGGACAAAGGCGCCCGGGTGCTGCCGCCGCCGGATCTCGCGATGGCATTGAGCTTCGCCGAGCCGGGACGCATCGCGCGGATAACAGCGCACGGACTCCTCGGAGAGCGATGGCTGGGTAACCTTGGAAATGACACCAGATTAATACCCTATCTATCTAATTTAACTTGAAAAACTCTTTGGTAGTGGAGTAATTTACCGGACATGACATTCCTGCGCCTCCGACTCGTGGCATCGCTTGTCGCGACCCTGCTGGCGGTGCCGGCCGGCGCCGTCGAGATCAGAGCCATCAAGCTCTCCGAGGGGAACGAAGGAACCCGGGTGGTCCTCGACCTCTCGGCGCGCACCGCGCACAGGGTCACGACGCTCACGAATCCTGATCGTATCGTCATCGATCTGACCGACGCCCGCCTCGCTCCTGCGGCGCGCCGCGCGCCGGCCGGGAGCGGTGCGATCAAGCAGGTGCGCATGGCGCACAACGCCTCCGGCGAGCGCATCGTGCTCGACCTGTCGCGCTCCATGCGGCCCAGGAGCGTACTCTCGGGTGCGGACGGCCGTTCAGGCTATCGATTGGTGGTGGAGCTCGCCGGGCGGCGCGGGGCGATATCGGATCCACGGGCAACAGCACGAGACACGCGACCAGCGGCACCGCAAGCCCAAGCACCGGCAGGGGAAACACAAGCCCTCGCACGTGAAGCCCTCCCGGGCGCCCCTGCGCCGGAACGGGCCGAGTCGCCCATCAAGGCGGAGCATGCACGGCCCGGCGCGCGCGATCTCATCATCGCGATCGACGCAGGCCACGGTGGGGACGACCCGGGCGCCATCGGCAAGAACGGCACGCGCGAGAAGGACGTGACTCTCGCCATCGCGCGCGCGCTCGAACAGCGCGTGGACGCAGAACCGGGAATGAAGGCGGTGTTGACCCGCGACGGCGACTACTTCGTGCCGCTGCGCGACCGCATGCGCCGCGCACGCGCGCACCAGGCGGATCTGTTCGTCTCGATCCACGCCGATTCGATCCGCGACCGCAGCGTCGACGGCTCGTCGGTCTACATTTTGTCACAGCACGGCGCCACCACCGAGGCGGCGCGCTGGCTGGCGGAGGGACAAAATGCGGCGGACCTGATCGGCGGCGTGTCGCTCGAGAACAAGGGCGATATGCTCGCCTCGGTGCTGCTCGATCTGTCGCAGACGGCATCGCTCACCGAAAGCCATACCGCCGCGGAGCATGTGCTGCGGCAGCTGAACCTGGTGGGTGAAGTCAGAAAGCCGCTGGTCCAGCAGGCGGGCTTCATGGTGTTGAAATCGCCGGACATCCCCTCGATGCTGATCGAGACGGCGTACATTTCCAATCCGGCGGAGGAGCTTCGCCTGCGCAGCGTCGCGCACCAGGCCAAGCTCGCCGCCGCGATTCACCAGGGACTGCGCGCATACTTCTATTCGGATCCCCCCGCGGGCACACGCATTGCGCAGATTGCCCAGGGAGCTTCGCGGCCCGAACTCGCCACCACGGAACGCGATTCCGCCGCCGCCCCGACGCTCTAACGCGTCTATCCCTCATTCGAGCCGCGCTGTGCGAAAATGCGCCGTTCGCGAGGTGTATCCTGCCCATTCAAATATTGGCCGATGAGCTCATCAACCAGATCGCCGCCGGCGAGGTGATCGAGCGCCCCGCCTCCGTGGTCAAGGAGCTGGTGGAGAACTCGCTCGACGCGGGCGCGCAGCGCATCGAGGTCGAACTCGAGCGGGGCGGGTGCGGGCTCATCCGCGTGCGCGACGACGGAATCGGCATCCCGCGCGAGGAAATCGGCCTCGCCCTCTCGCGCCATGCGACCAGCAAGATCGCGTCCCTGTCGGATCTCGAGCGGGTGGCGACCCTGGGATTTCGCGGCGAGGCGCTGCCGAGCATCGCCTCCGTATCCCGGCTGACGCTGACCTCGCGCTCGAGGGACGCCGGGCATGCGTGGCACGTGGATGCGCGTGACGGCATCGCGGGCCCGCCGTCGCCCGCTTCGCACCCTGCGGGCACCGGCATCGAGGTCCGGGATCTGTTCTTCAACGTACCGGCGCGCCGCAAGTTCCTGCGTGCCGAGACGACCGAGTATCAGCACATCCTGCGCATGCTGGAACGGCTCGCGCTGTCGCGGTTTTCGGTCGGCTTTTCGCTCGCGCACAACGGCAGGAGCGTCTGGACGCTGCCGCCGGCGCGCACTCCCGCGGAGCGGCTTGCGCGGGTGGCGAAAATCTGCGGCGAGGAGTTCGCGGCGCACGTGATCGAGCTCACCCACGAGATGGAGACGCTGAGCGTGTCGGGCTGGCTTGCGCTGCCGACCTTCTCGCGCAGCCAGTCCGATCTGCAGTTCGCATTCCTGAATGGCCGCTTCGTGCGCGACAAGCTGATCGCGGGCGCGGCGCGGCTTGCCTACCAGGACGTGCTGTTCAACGGGCGGTTTTGTGCCTACGTGCTGTACCTGGAAATGGACCCGTCGCTGGTCGATGTGAATGCCCATCCGCAGAAGCTCGAGGTGCGTTTCCGCGAGTCACGGAGCGTGCATGAATTCACGTTCCGTACGATCGAGCGTGCGCTCGCGCAAACGCGGCCGACGGTCGAGTCGCAGGGGAGTGCGGCGACGGCGTGGCTCACGGGCGGCGCGCGCGCCTCGGGTGCGTCCTTTCCGAGCCAGGCGCGTTTTTCCCTGCCCGACCGGCCCGGAGGCCGCGGCGCGCTCGACGCCTACCGCCAGTTTCTGGAACCGCCCGACCCCCGCGCGGGCGCGAGCGCGGCCTTCGAGGCGAGTGCGAGCGTCGCCGTGCGGGAAGCGGAGCGCACCGAACAGTCCTCGCCGGATCCCGCCGAGGCGGGACACGATGGGGAGACGCCGCTCGGCTTCGCGGTGGCACAGCTTCACGGGGTGTATATCCTCGCCCAGACCTCCGATGGCATGGTGCTGGTCGACATGCATGCCGCCCACGAGCGCGTCATGTACGAGAGCATGAAAAAGCTTCTGGCCGGCGAGACGGCGCAGCAGCAGTTGCTCGTGCCCGAGATCCTCACGGTGACGCCGGCCCAAGCCGAGGCGGCGGAGCTCCATCAAGCCGAGTTCGCGGCCCTGGGCTTCGACGTGTCGCGTCTCGCGCCGGGCCAATTGGCGCTGCGCGGGATTCCCACTCTGCTCGCGGGGCGCGACCCGGGCGGGATCGTGCGCGATGTGCTGTCGGATCTGTTGGAAACGGGGCATTCCCGGCGCGTGGAGGAGTCGATCAACGGGCTGCTCGGCACCATGGCCTGCCATGCCGCGGTTCGCGCGCAGCGAAATCTCACCCTGCCCGAGATGAACGCCCTGTTGCGCGAGATGGAGCGCACACCGCGGGCGGACCAGTGCAACCACGGTCGGCCGACGTGGGTGCGCCTGTCGCTCGGCGACCTCAATCGATTGTTCATGCGCGGACGCTGATGGGCGGCAGCCGCCGGGCCGCGCTGTTGCTCATGGGTCCGACCGGCGCGGGGAAGTCGGAACGTCGCCCTCGAACTCGCCGAGCGCCTGCCGTTCGAGATCGTGAGCGTCGACTCCGCCCAGGTGTATCGCGGCATGGATATCGGCACCGCGAAGCCGGACCGCTCGACCCGCGACAGGATCCCGCACCATTTGATCGACATCCGCGATGCGGCGATGAGCTATTCGGCCGGAGAATTCCTGCGCGATGCGGGCGCGGCCATGCGCGAGATCTGGGCGAGGGGACGGCAGCCTCTGCTGGTGGGCGGCACGATGCTTTATTTTCACGCGCTCACGGCCGGGCTCGCGGAATTGCCGCAGGCGGACGCGCACATCCGCGGGCAGATCGACGAGCAGGCCGCCGCAGCGGGCTGGGAGAGCCTGCATCGGGAGCTCGCGCGAGTGGATCCGGCGGCGGCGGCGCGCATCCACGTCAACGATCCACAGCGCATTCAGCGCGCCCTGGAGGTGTATCGCGCCACCGGCTCCCCGATCACCCGGCTGCAACACAATCGCGCCCCGGTGTTCGAGGGGGTGCAGATGATGGAATTCGCGGTGGCTCCGCCCGATAGGGGCGACCTGCATCGACGCATCGCCGCGCGTTTCGAAGCGATGATGGCATCCGGATTCCTGGAGGAGGTGCGGACCTTCTACGAAAGAACCGACCTGACTGCGGAACATCCATCGATGCGCGCGGTCGGATATCGTCAGGCATGGACGTACCTGGCAGGACGATGCGGTTTGGATGAGGCTAAAGAAAAAGCGGTTGTGGCGACGCGGCAACTTGCCAAGCGTCAGTTGACGTGGCTCAGACGGCGTCACGCGGCGACTTGGCTGAATTCCATGCAACCTGATGTTGCATCGATGGTTATGGATGCACTGTCCGAGAGCGGGTTTGCGGGATGGTCATAGGTTTAGCCGGACCCCCTCCTGTTGTGCTAGGATTTAACCGGTATTTGCCTGGCGCAAGGAAGTGACGCGGCAATGTCATCGACTCTAAAAACAAGGAGCTCTCCCATGGCCCGTGGCCAGTCTCTGCAGGACCCGTTTTTGAACGCTTTGCGTAAGGAACGCGTGCCGGTATCAATTTATCTGGTGAACGGCATCAAGCTGCAAGGACAGATCGATTCCTTCGATCAGTTCGTCGTTCTGCTGAGAAACAGCGTGAGTCAGATGGTCTACAAGCATGCCATTTCCACCGTGGTTCCGGCCCGCAATGTGCGGCTGCCGACGGGCGAGGACGGCGAAGTCACGGAACCGGCCATCGTCGAATGATTCGCGGCAGGCGTTCCTCCATTGTTTGAACGCCCTCGCGGCGGTGAGCGGGCGCTGTTGGTCGGAGTGGGCGTCGGACATCCGGTCGAACCTCACGATGCGGCCGAATTCAAGGCGCTCGCCGCTTCTGCCGGCGCAGTGCCCGTGGGGGTCGTGTTCGCTTCCCGCCCCCGCCCCGATCCGAAGTACTTCGTGGGCACGGGCAAGGCGGAGGAAATTCGCGCCCGCGCGGTCGAGCTTGGCGCCGAGGTCGTGCTGGTCGATCAGGCATTGAGCCCGAGCCAGGAGCGCAACCTCGAGAAGCTCACAGGATGTCGAGTATTGGACCGTAATGGGCTGATTCTTGACATTTTTGCGCAACGAGCGCGAAGCTTCGAGGGCAAGCTGCAGGTGGAACTGGCGCAGCTCTCCCATCTCGCAACCCGCCTGGTGCGGGGCTGGACCCACCTCGAGCGCCAAAAAGGCGGCATCGGTCTGCGGGGCCCCGGCGAAACGCAGCTCGAGACCGATCGACGGTTGATCGCCAAGCGGATCCGCACATTGCGCGGACGGCTCGACAAGCTCGGGCGTCAACGGGACACGAGCCGCCATGTGCGCCGCGAGGTTCCGGTCCCCACCGTTGCGCTGGTGGGCTACACGAACGCGGGCAAGTCCACGCTCTTCAACCGTCTCACGGGCAGCGACACCTATGTCGCGGATCAATTGTTCGCGACGCTCGATCCGACCGTGAGGCGCGTGAAGCTCGCGGGAGTCGGCGAGGTGGTGCTCGCCGATACCGTCGGGTTCGTCCGCCAGCTCCCGCACGAACTCATCGCGGCTTTCCGCTCGACCCTGCAGGAAGCGCGCGACGCCGATCTGCTGCTTCACGTCGTGGATGCCAGCGATCCGTTGCGCAGCGAGCGCCTGGCGCAGGTGCGCGAGGTGCTGGCGGGCATAGGCGCCGGGGAGATCCGCGAGCTCACCGTCTTCAACAAGATCGATTTGCTGGAGGACCCGGCCGCGCGCGAGTCGCCCCGGGTGGTCCTGGGTCCCGATGGACTGCCGGCCCAAGCCTGGGTGTCGTCGGTGACCGGTGCGGGGATCGAGATGTTGCGCGAGGCCATCGTGCAGGCTGTGCGCCCCAACCAGATCCGGCGCACGCTTCATCTGCAAATGCCGGCCGCGGCGGTACGCTCCGATCTGTACCGGCGCAACGCCGTGCGCGCCGAGCGGCAATGCGACGACGGCAGCTGGGAGCTCGAGGTCGAGCTCGATTCCTCGGAAATGGCCAAGGTTTTGGGCAGCCGGGGCGTGGATCTCGTCGAATCGCGCCAAGTCCACGAGCAACGCGTGGCCTAGCCGACCTTGTGAGGTTCCGGTCGGCTGTTAAAATGCCCCGCCTCCCATCAATAGACGCCCGTCCGAAACAATATTTAGGCATACGAATGGCTTGGAACGAACCCGGCGGCGAGAACCGCAATCCCTGGAACCGCCCTCAAAATTCGCAGAACGATCTGGATGACGTTCTGCGCAATCTGCAGCGGCGCCTGGCCGCGCTTTTCGGCCGCGGCGGCGGTGGCGGCGGGGGCGGGCAGAGCACGCCGAGTTTCGCCAGAGGCCTGGGTGGCGTCGCGATACTCATCGGCGTCATCTGGCTGGCGAGCGGCGCCTATCGTGTCGACGCCCAGGAGCGCGCCGTGGTGCTTCGATTCGGCGCCTATGTCGAGACCGTGGGGCCGGGTTACAACTGGCACATACCCTGGCCGATCGAGCGCAAGGTGATCGTTAACGTCTCCCAACCCAACAGCGTCCAGGATGACGCACAGATGCTCACGGCCGACACCAATCTGGTGGAAGTCCGCTCCGCGGTGCAGTACACCCAGCCGGATCCGCGCAAGTATCTGTTCAGGGTCAAGGGGGTCGAGGACACGCTGCGGCAGGTGAGCGAGAGCGCGCTGCGCGAGGCGGTCGGTCAAGCCTCGCTCGACAAGGCGCTCGCCTTCGATGTGAGCATCACCGACCATGCGATGGCGACGCTCCAGCACACGATCGATGGCTACGACATGGGTATCCACATCATCGGCGTCAGGCTCGAGGAAGTCGTGGTGCCGGAGGCCGTGCAGGATTCGCAGCGCGATGCGATCAAGGCCGACAAGGACCGCCAGCGCTACCAGCAGGACGCGGAGACCTACCGCAACGATGTGGTGCCGCGCGCCCGCGGCGAGGCTGCGAAGGTGCTGTTGGAGGCGGAGGCTTACCGACAGCAGGTTCTCGCGCTCGCGCAGGGCGCGACCGCCCGCTTCGATCAGGTTTTGAGCCAGTACGAGCACGCACCGGCGGTGACCCGCGAACGCATCTATCTGGACACCATGGACCAGGTCTACAAGAATGCCCGCAAGGTGATAGTCGATACCAAGGGCGCGGGCAACATGCTCTATCTGCCGATCGACAAGCTCCTGCCTCCGGGCACGCAGCCGCTCGGAAGTCCCGGAGACAGCGGGACCTCCGCGCCCACGCGGCTGCCGGAGGTGCAGGTCACCCCGCCCGAGGACCCGGCGCGCGCGCGCGGGGTGCGCTGATGCAAACCAGACTTTTGTACATCATGCTGTCCCTGGTGGTGATCATCCTGCTCGCCCGGGCGAGCCTGTTCACCGTGAGCGAGGGACAGCTCGCCATCAAATCGACCGGCGGAGAGATCGTCGAGTCCGATTTCAAGCCCGGCTTGCACGTCAAGATCCCGCTGGTCAACGAGGTGACCAAATTCGACGGCCGGATCCTGACGGACGTGTATCAGTCCGAGCACTTCCTCACGCGCGAACAGGAACAGCTCACCATCGATTTCTACGTCAAGTGGCGCATCGTGAATCTGCGCCTGTATTA
The DNA here is from genome assembly GCA_963736185.1 of uncultured Gammaproteobacteria bacterium. Taxonomy (GTDB): domain Bacteria; phylum Pseudomonadota; class Gammaproteobacteria; order Steroidobacterales; family Steroidobacteraceae; genus Bog-1198. Next base: position 100,204 of record CAVTNZ010000089.1, read on the forward strand.
CGAGACCACCGGCGGCAGCGAGGACGTTGCGAATGCCCGCCTGCGCGAGACGATCCGCGACTCCATCAAGACCGTGGTCACGCAGCGCACCCTGCAGCAGGTGGTGACCGCGGGGCGGGCGGAATTCACCGATGCGATGATGAAGACCGCCAGACCGTTCGCGGACCAGCTCGGCATCGAGCTCGTGGACGTGCGCATCACCAAGATCGACCTGCCCCAGCAGGTGCAGGAGTCGGTGTTCGACCGCATGCGGGCCACGTTCAAGGCGCAGGCGGCGAAGCTTCGCGCCGAGGGCGTCGAGGCCTCGGACAGGATCCGCGGCGAGGCCAACAAGGAGACCACCGAGATCCTCGCCGATGCGTCGCGCCAGTCGAGTCAGACTCGCGGTCAGGGCGATGCGTCGGCGAGCGAAGTCTACGCGAATTCCTACTCGAAGAATCCGGAGTTCTACAGCTTTTATCGCAGCATGCAGAGCTACCGCGATGCCGTGGGCACGCAGGGGGACCTCTTGGTGATCCCGCCCGACAATGCCTACTTCAAGTACTTCAACAAGCCTCAACCCCAACCGCAGCGCTGAGGGCCATGGGGATGGATATCGGTTGGGCCGAATTGGGGCGCTATCTGGGCGGGGCGTTCGCCCTGTATCTCGTGCTCGAGGGCATATTGCCGTTCGTGTATCCGGCCAAGGCCAAACGGCTGATGGCGAAGCTGTCTCAAGCCGAGCCGGCGCAGCTGCGGTGGGGCGGATTAATCAGCATGATCGTCGGACTCGCCCTATTATGGATGGCACGCAATGGCTAAGAATCTGGTCGTGATCGGCTTGCAATGGGGCGACGAGGGCAAGGGCAAGGTCGTCGATCTGCTCACCGACAAGGTGCAGGCCGTCGCCCGCTTCCAGGGCGGCCACAATGCCGGCCACACCCTGGTGATCGGCGGCAAGAAGACCGTGCTGTCGCTGATCCCGTCCGGCATCCTGCACGCCGGCGTGCAATGTCTGATCGGCAACGGTGTGGTGCTGTCGCTCGAGGCGCTCTTCAAGGAGGCGCAGATGCTGATCGAGCAGGGAGTGCCCGTGTTCGAGCGATTGCGCGTGAGTCCTGCTTGTCCGCTGATACTGTCCTCGCACGTGGCGCTCGACCGGGCGCGCGAAAAGGCGCGCGGCGCGAATGCCATCGGCACCACCGGGCGCGGCATCGGTCCGGCCTACGAGGACAAGGTGGCGCGGCGCGCGGTTCGGGTCTGCGACCTGTTTCACCGCGAGCGTTTCGCCTCCAAGTTGGGCGAGGTGCTCGATTATCACAACTTCATCCTGCAGCGCTATTTCCAGTCGGCGCCGGTGGACTTTCAGAGCGAGCTGGAAGCGAATCTGGCGCTCGGCGAACGGCTCAAGCCGCTGGTGGCCGACGTGACCGGCATTCTCGAGGCGCTCAGCCTGTCGGGCTCGAACGTACTGTTCGAGGGCGCGCAAGGCGCGATGCTCGACGTGGATCTCGGCACGTATCCCTACGTCACCTCATCGACCACCAGCGCGGGAGGCGCGGCGCCCGGCACGGGCCTCGGGCCGCGGCGTTTCCATGAGGTTCTCGGCATCGTCAAGGCGTACACGACCCGTGTGGGCGGCGGCCCGTTCCCCACCGAACTGTTCGACGAATATGGCGAGCATCTGTCCAAGGTGGGGCACGAGTTCGGCTCGGTCACCGGTCGCCAGCGCCGCTGCGGCTGGTTCGATGCCGTCGCCCTGCGCCGATCCATCGTCAACTCGAGCTGCTCGTCGCTGTGCGTGACGAAGCTGGACGTGCTGGACGGGCTCGACACCATCCGGATATGCGTGGGCTACCGGATCGACGGCAACCTGACGACCACTCCGCCTTTGCTGTGCGATCAGTTCGGCAATTGCGAGGCGGTGTACGAGGATTCGCCGGGCTGGAAGGAAAGCACGATCGGCAGGACACGCTACGAGGAGTTGCCCGACAATGCGCGCAGGTACCTGCAGCGCCTGCAGGAACTCCTCGATGTCCCGATCGACATCATCTCGACCGGCCCCGACCGCAACCAGACCATTTTTCGCAAGCACCCTTTTGCATAATACGCAGCGTCCAAGGGGCGCGGCCGACGGCGACGGCGCCAGGTAGACTATCTTCATGACCGACCGACTCAGCTCATTGCTCGCGCAACGGCCCTGGCTACTCGCGGACGGCGCGACGGGCAGCAACTTGTTCGATCTCGGGCTGCAATCGGGCGATGCGCCGGAGCTTTGGAACTCGGCACACCCGGAACGCATCGCGCAGCTGGAGCGCGCCTTCATCGAGGCCGGCGCGGACATCATCCTGACCAACAGCTTCGGGGGCACGCGTTACCGTTTGAAGCTGCACCATGCGGCCGATCGGGTGGCGGAGCTCAACGAGAAGGCGGCCGCGATCGCCCGCGCGGAGGCGGACCGCGCGGGCCGCACGGTGCTGGTCGCCGGCAGCATCGGCCCGACCGGCGAGATTCTCCAACCGCTCGGCCCGCTCAGCCTCGCCGATGCGCGCGATGCATTCGCGGAGCAGGCGGCCGCGCTTGCACGCGGAGGCGCGGATCTGCTCTGGATCGAGACCATGTCGTCGGTGGAGGAGACCGAGGCGGCGGTGTCGGGAGCTCAGACCACGGGCCTGCCGGTGGTCGCCACGCTGAGTTTCGACACCAACGGCCGCACCATGATGGGCATCACGCCCTCGGAACTCGCGGGCCTGCATCGCAAGCACCATCTCGCGGCATGCGGCAGCAACTGCGGTGTCAGCCCGTCGGAACTCGTGGCGTCCATCGTCAACCTCGCGGCGGCGTCCGATTCGTCCGCAGTGCTCGTCGCCAAGGCCAACTGCGGGATTCCGCAGTACGTCGATGGCGCCATCCGCTTCAACGGCACACCGGAGCTCATGGCCGTATACGCGGGATTGGCGCTCGACGCCGGGGCACGAATCGTCGGCGGTTGCTGCGGCACGACGCCCGAGCATCTGCGGGTGATGCGGCGCGCGCTGGAATCCCATGTGCGCGGACCCAGGCCCGACCTCGCCACGATCGAAGCGAAACTCGGCGCCATATCCACGGGTGCGGCGGCGCAGCTGCGGGGGGAAATGGATCGGCAGGCGGGCGCTGCCCCCGGTGCAGCCGGCCGGCGGACGACCAGCCGACGCGCCACGCGCGAGTAGAGTCACACGCCTACGACTGTTTGCCGGCGGCGACAGCGGCGCCGATCCGGGCACCGTCGTAGACTTTGGGCTGTCACGTCAACTGCGGGGTCGAGAGATGGCGAAAATCCTCTTGAAGGGCAGTGAGCGGGCGGCCATTCCGGGCGCCCGTGTGGTCGGCCCGGCGAATCCCTCGGAACGTCTCGAGGTGAGCGTACTGGTGCGGCGCCGGGGCCAGCAGGCGCTGCAGGCGCGGGTCGCGAGCCTCGCCGCCGGCCGGCGTGTGGGGCACTTGAGCAAGCAGGATTTCGCGCGCGACCATGGCGCTGACCCCTCGGATATCGCCCGCGTACGGACCTTTGCCGAAGCACAGGGTCTTTCGGTGGTGCAGGAGCACGCTGCGCGGCGAACGGTCGTGCTTTCCGGCACCGTTGCACAATTCACAGCCGCGTTCGGAATCCAGCTGCACCATATGTCGCACGCCGGCGGAACCTATCGAGGCCGCACCGGCGGCATCTATCTGCCCGCCGAGTGGGACGGCGTGGTCGACGCGATTCTGGGGCTGGACAACCGCCCGCAGGCGAGACCTCATTTCCGCACGCGCAGGCCCCTGGGTAACATCTTCAGGCATGCGGTGTCGCCGGTGTCGTTCACGCCGCCGCAGGTCGCCGCGCTCTACGGATATCCATCGGGCACGGGCGCCGGCCAGTGCGTGGCGCTTATCGAACTCGGCGGGGGATACCGTCCGACGGATCTTAGCGCCTATTTCGGCGGCCTCGATGTGGCCGCTCCGGCGGTCACGGCCGTATCCGTCGACCACGCCACCAACAGCCCAACGGGTGACAGCGACGGGCCCGATGGGGAGGTGATGCTCGATATAGAGGTCGTGGGCTCGATAGCGCCCGGGGCGCGAATAGCGGTGTATTTCGCCCCGAACACCGATGCCGGTTTCCTCGATGCGATCACCACCGCCATTCACGACACCACCAACGATCCGTCGATTCTGTCCATCAGCTGGGGCGGCGCGGAGTCGACCTGGACATCGCAGGCGATGACCGCCATGGATGAGGCCTTCCAGGCGGCGGCCGCCATGGGCATCACCGTCTGCGTCGCCGCGGGCGACGGCGGTTCATCGGACGGGGTGAGCGGGGGCGGCGACCACGTCGATTTTCCCGCCTCGAGCCCGCATGTGCTCGCGTGCGGCGGCACGAGTCTCAAGGCGAATCAAGCGCAGATCGCCGGCGAGACCGTGTGGAACGACGGGTCGAGCGGCGGCGCGACCGGCGGCGGAATCAGCAGTTTCTTCGCGCTGCCGGCGTGGCAGAGCGGCTTGAGCGCGCTGACCACGGAGGGTGCGAGGGTCGCCCTGACCATGCGCGGCGTTCCGGACGTCGCCGGCGATGCGGACCCCGAGACGGGCTATGAGGTGCGCGTGGACGGCGCCGACACCGTCATCGGCGGCACCAGCGCGGTCGCGCCCCTGTGGGCGGCGCTGCTCGCCCGCATCAATGCCGCCACGGGCAAGCCCGCGGGCTTCGTCAACCCGGCGCTCTATCCCGATGCGCCGGCGTGCCGTGACGTAACCCAGGGCAACAACGGCGGTTATGCCGCCCAGCCCGGGTGGGACGCCTGTACGGGCCTCGGCAGTCCGAACGGCGGCGTGCTCGCGCAGCTTCTGTGAGCGAGGCTGCGAAGTTCGGCTAGCGCAGATGCGGGAACAGCCCTATGAGGCCGGTGACGATCAGATAGATGGCGACGATGTAGTTGAGCAGCCGCGGAACGACCAGAATGAGCAGGCCGGCGATCAGGGCGACGATGGGCGCGAGACTCAGGCTCATGTTCAAGTTCATGGATCGTTCTCCTAAAAGAGCTTCATGGCATGTTGCAGGGTCTTGAGCACGCCCCACAGTAGGGGAATGCCGACTGCGAGCCACAGAATAATCCCTCGTGCTTTCATGGTGTGGGCCTGTGATGGTGTTTTTCGCTCACGGGACGCATGCAAAAATTACAAATGAGCCCGATGAACAACAAAGCGCACATGATATACATGGTCACCGAGTAGGCCTGCGCCTTGGGCACACCGCGATCGATCTGATATCCGCGGATGTAGTTGATCAACACCGGGCCGAGCACGCCCGCGGCCGCCCATGCGGTCAACAGGCGTCCGTGAATGGCGCCCACGTGCATGGTGCCGAAGACGTCGCGCAGATACGCCGGAATGGTGGCGAAGCCGCCGCCGTACATCGACAGGATGATCACGAACGCCGCCACGAACAGCGGAATCGAGCCCGCATGGCCGATAGATGGAACCGTGGAGTACAGGAGAATGCCGAGCGCAAAAAACACGAAATAGGTGTTGCGCCGGCCGATGTAGTCGGACGTGCTCGCCCAGAAAAACCGGCCGATCATGTTGAACAGGCTGAGCAAACCGACGAAGCTCGCCGCTATTTCCGGGGTCACCCGGCCGCTGAAGATTTCCTGGATCATCGGCGAGGCCTGACTCAGCACGGCGATGCCGGCGGTGACGTTCATGCACAGAACGACCCATAGCAGCCAGAACTGAGGGGTGCGCCAGGCCACGTCGACCGCGACCTGCGCTTCGGTCACCAGCGGCTCGGGTTTTACGGGCCGGGTCCACCCCTCGGGCTGCCAGCCGTCGGCGGGCACCCTGACCGAGTACACCCCGATCATCATGAACATGAAGTAGATGACGCCCATGGTGACGAAGGTTTCGAGCACGCCGTTCGAGGCTGCGGTCCTGAAGTGATTCATCAGGATGACCGACAGCGGGGCCGCGATCAGCGCGCCGCCACCGAAGCCCATGATCGCCATGCCGGTCGCCATGCCCGGACGATCCGGAAACCATTTGATCAGCGTGGACACGGGTGAAATGTAGGCGATCCCGAGACCGCAGCCGCCGAGCACGCCGTACCCGAGATACAGCAGCCAGAGAAAGTGGTAGTGGATGCCGATCGCGGAGACGATGAATCCGCTCCCGAAACACAAGGCGGCCACGAACATGGATTTGCGCGGGCCCGAGCGTTCAACCCAGCGTCCGAACGCAGCCGCGGACACCCCCAGGAAGGCGATGGCGATGGAGAAAACCCATCCGATCTCCTTCAGGGTCCAGTCCCCGGGTACCGAGTGCGTGACGCCCAGGATTCTGGTGAGCGGCAGATTGAACGTCGAGAACGCGTACACCTGACCGATGCAAAGGTGCACCGCGAGCGCCGCCGGAGGGACCAGGAACCGATCGTATCCCGCAGGCGCGACGGTGTTCGCGCGACTCAAGAAAGATGAGGCCATTCGTCATTCCCCTCCCGCCATCCCGACAGCGTTCAAATATGCGCCAGCCTCCCGCAACTTGCCACCATGACCGGCGTCACAAACCGGTGATATATACAGGGGGCCAGCGAACAGGCCGGACTCGACATCGAAAACGTGACCCTCGGGGATGACTTGGTGCTGGCAAGAACGTAGTTTGCGCATCTCCATGCGTTCCCTCAAGCAGCCGGGCCTACGCCCCTCGAACCCGCCCTGGCCACGCTGGCGCAGCTGGCTGTGCGCGGCCGCGGCCTGGCTGCCCGTGTCGGCATTCGGCTACTGTCTCGCCGATCGTGATCCCGAGATCCGCCAGCTGCAGGAGCTCGTGGGCAAGAACGCCGGCGTCGCGGTCCGGCGCTCGCAGGAGCTGCTGAGCGTCACGCAGGCCGGCGCGCGCACGGGCGTGCCCGGCGAGGGCGGCGGGGCCGCGGTGTCACGCATGGCGTCCCTGTACGCGGTCATGGCCGATGCCCAGGGCATGCTCGAGCTCGACACCGAGGCACGCGCGAGCGCCGAAAAAGGCCTGGCACTCGCGCCGAACCCCCGCGATCCCGTGCACGTGGAACTGCGGCTCGCCTATGCGGCAAACGTGTACGACGGCGCCGGCATCGCCTCGGAATTGAACACCGTGGAGGACGAGCGTGCGCTGCAGACGCCGAATTCCGCCGCGGATCTGTGCCTGCTCATCGCCCGGGGACTGCTGGAACATCGCTCCGACCGCGAGGATCTGGCGGTCGCGACGTTCGTGCAGGCCTACGGCGCGAGCGCGGCAAACGCGCCGCCCGAAGTGCACATCGCGTCCGCGGAAAACCTCTCCCTGGCGATGCGCTCGATGGGCGACTACGCCCAGGCGCTCAGCCTCAATCAGGAAAAGATCGACTGGGATACCGCCCACGATGCGCCGACCAGCCTGTCGCTGTCGCGCTTCATGCGCGGACAGATCCTGCAACGAATGGGCGATCATGCCAAAGCGATCGCCGAGTTCGCCAAGGCGCGCGCCCTGAGCGTGTCGCTGGACGACCCGCAGGCCATCGCGTTCGCCGACAAGGCGACCTGCGAGTCGCACATCGAGCTAGGCGAGCTTCAGACGGCGAAACGCAAGTGCGACGACGCGCTGCGCCTGTTTGGCGGCGCCGCAGTGCCGGTGAAAGGAACCCTGCTCCTGGAGGCGCGCATCGATCTGGGCCTCGGACGGCCCGAGACGGCGCTGGCCACGCTCAACGGAATTCTCGATCACGGGGGCGAGGACCTGCTGCCGCGCCAGGTGGCCGCGATATACGAATGGCGCTCGCGCGCAAACGCGGCCTTGCACCACTACCGGCAGGCTTACAACGATCTGCAGGAATACCTCAATCGCTACACGGCGGCCAACAATGCCGAAAGCGTGAAGCAGGCGGGTGCGCTGCGCGCCCGCTTCGCGACCGACCGGGAAGTCGAGCGCAATGCCTCGTTGAAGCGCGAGCTCGAGTCCTCGCGCCGGGAAACCAAAGTGCAGAGCGAGGAGCTGAGGTGGGATGCGGTATTCGCGGCGCTCGGCGCCGCCATCATCGCGCTGCTGGGCTACTTCCTGTTGTCGAACCGCAGATACCGTGCCCAGCTGGTGGTTCTGGCCAACCAGGATCCACTCACGGGGCTGCCGAACCGGCGGCGCACGGCGGAGCTGGCGGTGGCCGCACTGGAGTCCGCCAGGGAGGCGGGGGAGCCGCTCACCATCGCGATCATCGACATGGATCACTTCAAGTCGATCAACGACCGCTGCGGCCACGCAGCGGGCGACCATGTGCTCAGGGAATTCGCCCGCGCCAGCCGCGAGGCGATGCGCGGCACCGACATCCTCGGCCGCTGGGGCGGCGAGGAATTTCTGCTGGTCATGCCGAACACCCCGATCGAGGTTGCGCACGCCAGCCTCGAACGGCTGCGCACGCGCATGTTCTCGATCCGGCTGCCCTCGCCCGGCACCGGTATGCAGGTGTCGCTGAGCGCCGGGCTCGCGTTCTGCGACGAATCGACGCGCTCGCTCGAGGATCTCATTGCACGAGCGGACGCCGCGCTCTACATCGCGAAAAACGAAGGCCGGGACCTCGTGAGGATCGCCAACGGAAACTACGAGGTGAGCAGCACGGGGGTGCGGCGCGCCCTGCGGAGCACGCCCTAGGGGCGTGGTCCCGAAGCGCGACGAAGCGGTGTTAGACTGGCGCTCTGCGCGGTCTATTTCCGATCTCATGGTCCAACCTCATACGGCACTCAACATAGACGCGCTCGAGCGGCTCGCGCGGCGGCGTCTCCCTCGTGTTCTGTATGACTGGGTGGCGGGAGGGGTCGAGGATGAACTCGGGCTGGCGCGCGCCCGGGAGGCGTTCGAGCGCATACGGATCGTGCCGCGCTATCTGCGTGACGTGAGCTCGATGGATCTCACCACATCGCTTCTCGGCCGGAGCTACGGGCTGCCGTTCGGAATCGCGCCGACCGGATACACGGGCCTGCTGAGACCGGGGGGTGAGTGCATGCTGGCCGAAGAGTCGGTGCGCAGGGGCATTCCCTACGTGCTTTCGGGCGTCAGCGTCGAACCGCTCGAGAACATCGCGAAGCTCGCCCCGAACCATGCCTGGTATCAGCTGTACCCCGCGCGAGATCCGGCGGTCTGCGATGACCTCGTGCGGCGCGCCCGCGATGCGGGGTATGGCACGCTCGTCCTGACGGTCGATTTGCCGGTCACCGCAAAGCGCGAGCGGGATATCCGCAACGGCTTCGGATTGCCCTCACGCTTGACACCCTCGAGAATCCTCGACGCCCTCGCGCATCCTTTCTGGACTCTCGAATACCTGCGGCACGGAGGACTTCCGCCGCTCGGTAGCTGGGCCCGCTATGCCGGGGCGGATGCCCGCCCCGCCGCAATCGCCACATTCGTCGCCGACCAGGGCGAGCCGACTCAGAGATGGTCCGATGTGCAGAGGTACCGGCGCCTGTTTCCGGGGCGGCTGGTGATCAAGGGAATCCTGCATCCGGATGATGCGCGCCAGGCCCTCGAGGCGGGGGTGGACGGCATCGTGGTGTCCAATCACGGCGCGCGTCAGCTCGATCGAGCTCCCGCGTCGCTCGAGGCTCTGCCGGCCATCCGCTCCGCGGTGGGTTCGAGGGCGGCGCTGCTGCTCGACGGCGGCGTTCGCCGGGGGGCCGACATTCTCATCGCGCTCGCACTCGGCGCCGACTTCGTCCTGGTGGGTCGCGCGATCCTATTCGGCCTCGTCGCCGGGGGCACGCGCGGGGCTGCCCGGGCAATCGATATCCTTGCGACGGAACTATCGCTCACCATGGCGCAGGCCGGCATCGCGTCCAGCGCGGAAGCGCGGGCAGGAATGTGCTGTAAGTGATTGAAATTGGTGCCCAGGAGAGGACTCGAACCTCCACGAATTGCTCCACTGGTACCTGAAACCAGCGCGTCTACCAGTTCCGCCACCTGGGCAAGAGGGGCCGCCGCCGACGATGAGGCGGGGGAATCTACGCACCCGCCCGGGGCTTGTCAATCAATGCACCGCCGATGCGCGAGGCGGGTTGACGCCGGGTCAAAAAACGATGCATCCGAAATTCCGAATCAAGGCGGGGCATTTCAATACTTTGTCGGAGCCATCTATGATGGCCCTACATCCACCGGAGCCCCCATGCATACACGCATACGCAAGTTCAACACCCGCGATACCTACCCCGAGCAGAAGCTCGACAATGACCTCTGCCAGGTGGTCGTCGCGCGCGGCCGCACGGTGTTCGTGCGCGGCCAGGTGGGCCAGGATCTGGACACGGCGCAGAACCTGGGAATCGGGGACGCCACGGCGCAGGCCGAGCAGGCGATGGCGAACATCAAACAGCTCCTCGCCGAAGCGGGCGCGCAGCTCGAGCACATCTGCAAGGTGACCATCTATCTCACCGATCCGCGTTTTCGCGAGGCGGTGTACCGCACGGTGGGGCGCTGGCTGAAGGGCGTCTATCCCGTGTCCACCGGTGTCGTGGTGGCCGGTCTCGCGCGGCCCGAATGGCTGGTCGAGGTCGATGTGATCGCGGTGATCCCCGATGAGGGTTGAACGGTGACACTTTCCATCGTCGCGCGGTCGGCCGACGCGCGCCTGTTCGGGATGGCGATAGCCTCCTCCTCGCCGGCGGTGGCGGCGCGCTGCGCCCATGCGCGCGCGGGAGCGGGCGCCGTGGCCACCCAAAACATCACCGATCCCGCCCTCGGGCCGCTCATCCTCGGGAGCCTCGCACGCGCCGAGAGCGCAGCCGATGCGCTCTCGGCGGCTCTTCGAGCGACCCCCTTCGGCGCGTACCGCCAGCTTCTCGTGATCGGCTCGAAGGGCCCTCCGGCCGTGCATTCGGGCGCGCAGGCGCTCGGTATTGTGAGCTGCGCCGTGGGTGCCGATGCCGCCGCCGGCGGGAATCTGCTCGCGAATGCAGACGTTCCGGCCGCGATGGTCGAGGCATTCGAGGGGGCGCGCGGGCATCTGGGCTGGCGTCTGCTCGAGGCGCTGCGCGCCGGGGTGGGTGCCGGGGGCGAGGCCGGCCCGCTGCACTCGGCGGGACTCCTGGTGGTCAGGGACGTGCCCTGGCCGCTGGTGGATTTGCGCGTCGACTGGAATGAGGAGGATCCGGTGTCGGCGCTCGGGCGGACGTGGGAGGTCTACGAGCCGCAGATCGAGGATTACGTGCTGCGGGCGCTGTCGCCCGGCCGCGCGCCATCCTTCGGCGTGCCCGGCGATCGATAGCGCAGCGCCGTGAAGTTCACTCTCCGGCAGCTGTCGTATTTCATCGCGGCCGCCGAAAGCGGCAGCATCACGCTCGCCTCCAAACGCGCCAATATCTCGCAGCCGGCGATTTCCACCGCCATCTCGCATATCGAGCGCGAGCTCGACGTGCAGCTGTTCCTGCGGCATCACGCCCAGGGGCTGTCGCTCACCCCCGCCGGGCGGGCGCTCTTGCGCGACGCGAAGCAGCTGCTGATCCAGGCGGAGGGCTTGTATTCGGCGGCGGCGTCGGATGCCGGGCAGCTGCCGCGTGGAGATTTGTCGGTCGGATGGTTCTCGACTCTGGCGCCGGTCGTCATGCCGGAGCTCGCGAGCTCCTTCCTGAAGGCGCATCCCGAGGTGCGCCTGAGGTCGATCGAGAGCAACCAGGAGGGGCTTCTCACCGCCCTGCGGCGCGCGGAGGTCGAAGTGGCGGTCACATACGACCTCAAGATCGGGGAGGACATCGCCTTCGCACCGCTCGCCACCCTGGCTCCCCACGTGCTGCTCGGCGCCTCGCATCCGCTGGCCCGGGAGCGCGAGCTCAGACTCGCTCAACTGGCGCCGCTTCCGATGGTGCTGCTCGACATGCCGGTGAGCCGGGAGTATTTTTTGGGGCTGTTCATCCGCGAACGATTGGAGCCGACGATCGCCTGGTCCTCGGGACAGATGGATGCAGTGCGCACCCTGGTCGCAAACGGTCTCGGATACACGCTGGCCAACGCGCGCCCGCGCGCGGACGTGGCGCTCGACGGCCGCCGGCTGCGCCGGGTGCCCCTGGGCGGCGATCTGCCGCCGGTTCGGATCGGACTCGCAACCCTGAGGGAGCTCAAGAAGACCCGGCTCGCCGAGGCCTTCGAGCGGCATTGCACCGAGCAGATCACCGCCACCCGCGTTCCGGGCATGGCCGATCTGCAGGCCCCCATCCGGCGCAAGCGGCGCTGACGGCGGGCGCATGCAGGGCAAACGGAGCGACGAATCCGCAATCCGCGAGCTGCGCGAGATATCGCGACTGATCCGCGCCGGCGACTTTGCCGCCGCGCGCGGCGCCTGCCTGATCCTGAACGCCCGCGCGCCGCAATTGGCGGACGGCTGGCTGGCGGCCTGCCACGTTGCGCTCGGACTCAAACAACCCGCGGAGGCGCTGGCTGCGATCGATCGCGCGGTGGCGATCGATCGCGCCAACGTCCGGTATTGCCTACAACGCGCGCAGTGTCTTCTGGGGCTGGGCCGCAGGGCCGACGCGCTGGACGCGGCGCGCGCCGCCGCGGATGCGGCTGGAAAAGACGCGGCCGCCTGGGATGCGGTGGGGACTCTTCGAAGCTTCGCCTCGGATCAGCGCGGCGCGCTCGAGGCCTACGACCGCGCGGTGGCGCTCGCGCCCGAAGAGTCGCAATTTGCGTTCAACCGCGCCTCCGTGCGGCGCTTCCTCGGGGATTTGGCAGGGGCGGAGGCGGACTACGATCGGGCTATTGCCCGGCGGCCGCTGGATTTCGAGGCGTACCTCAACCGCTCGGAGCTGCGGGTGCAGACGGCCGGGCGCAATCACGTCGCGGAGATGCTGGCGCTGCTGCGCCGTCCGGAGCTCGACTGGCGCGGCTACGTGCAGGTGCACTATGCGCTCGCCAAGGAATGCGAGGACCTCGGCCGATATGCCGAAGCCTTCGATCATCTGCAACGAGGCGCCCGCCGCAGGCGCGAGCACCTGCGCTACGACGTGTCGGTCGATGTGGCCACGGTCGACTGGATCATCGAAAGCTACCCGGCCGGACCGCCCGATCCCCCGCCGGCGGCGAGCCGCGAGGACCCGATCTTCGTCGTCGGATTGCCGAGGAGCGGCACGACGCTGGTGGAGCGGATTCTCGCCAGCCATTCCTCGATATCGTCGGCGGGCGAGCTCGACTGCTTCGCCCAGAGCCTGGTGGAGGCCGCACGCGTCAGGAGCGGAAACGCCGCCCTGCCGCGGCGGCAGCTCGTGTCGCTCTCCGCGACGCTCGATTTCGCCGCGCTCGGCCGCGATTATCTTGCGCGCGCGCGCGCGGCGTACGGGGGGACGGGACGCTTCGTCGACAAGATGCCGCTGAACTATCTGTACTGCGGTCTCATCCGGCGCGCGCTGCCGAATGCCCGCATCGTTCATGTCGTCAGACACCCGATCGCGGTGTGCCATGCCATGTACAAGACCCTGTTCAAGAGCGGATACCCATTCTCGTACGACCTGGGGGAGATCGCACGGTATTACGCGGCCTACCATCGGTTGATGGCGCATTGGAAAAGGACCATGCCCGGCGTGCTCCACGATCTGAGATACGAGGATCTGATCGCCGATCAGGCCGGCGAGACGCGCAAATTGTTGGAGTATTGCGGACTCGGGTGGGAAGATGGCTGTCTCGCGTTTCACCGGAATCCGGCGCCCACCACGACCGCCAGCGCCTCCCAGGTGCGGCGGCCGCTGTATGACTCGTCGGTGTCCCAATGGCGCCATTACGAAGCGCACTTGATCGAGTTGCGGAATACCTTGGCGGCGGAGGGGATCGAATGAGGTTGCATCATGAGCAGGCACGGACGCAATGAGCAGGCGTGAACGGGCGGGCGAGCTCGAGCTCGCGACGATCCAGCCGATCCCGCTCGACCAGCGGCATGGCACGTACGGCGATCTGTTCACCGTGTGGTTCGGTTCGAATCTGATGCTGCTGACCATCGTCACGGGCGGCCTCGCGGTGACGGTGTTCGCGCTGCCCTTCGTATGGGCGGTGATCGCACTCGCGCTCGGAAATCTCGTGGGCGCGGTGTTCATGGCGCTGCACGCGGCGCAGGGGCCCACGCTGGGCGTGCCGCAGATGGTGCAGACCCGCGGGCAGTTCGGCTCGCTCGGCTCGCTGCTGGTGATCGGCATCGTCATCGTCATGTACGTCGGCTTCCTGTCGTCCAACCTGGTGCTGGGCGGCGAGGCCCTCGCGTCGATGACCAGCGCCAAGTCGGACGTGCCCGGCATCGCGCTGGTCGGCGTATTGAGCGTGATCGCCGCCATCTACGGCTACGACCTCATTCATGCCTACACCCGGGTGATGACCTACGTGTCGAGCGCGGTGCTCGCACTCGCCGCGGTGTGGATCATCGCCCGCCACGGTTTGCCCGCGGATTTCCTCGTGCGCAACTCGCTCAATCTGCAAGGCCTTCTCGGCACGATCTCGGCCGCTGCGCTGTGGCAGATCGCCTACGCCCCGTACGTCTCGGACTACTCCCGCTACATGCCGCTCGAGACCGGGGTGCGCCCCGCATTCTGGGCGAGCTACTGGGGCTGTACCCTGGGCTCCTTCCTGCCGATGGTGCTCGGCGCCGCCGTGGGAATCGCGGCGCCGAAGCCGAATCTCATTGCGGGTCTCGCGGCGCTGACCGGCGGGATCGCGCCGCTCGTCCTCGTGGTGTTCTCGGTCGGTGTCGCGGCTGCCAATGCCATGAATCTTTATTGCGGGGCGCTGTCCACGCTGACCTTCGGTCAGACGCTGTTCCCGCGGTGGTCCCCCGGCGCACGCGCGCGCACCGTGATCGCGCTGATCCTTTTCCTTTTATCGCTGCTCGGAGCGCTGGCGAGCAAGGAATCTTTTCTCGTCCATTACGAGGACTTCATCCTGCTGCTTCTGTACGTGCTGGTGCCCTGGACGGCCATCAATCTGGTCGACTATTACCTGTTGCGCCGCGGGCAATACGATGTCGCCTCGTTCTTTCGACAGGACGGCGGGATCTACGGGCGCATCAATATCGCCGCGGTCACCTGCTACCTGCTGGGAATCGCGGTGCAGCTGCCGTTCATCGCCTCGCACCTGTATACCGGACCCGTTGCGCGCGCCCTCGGGGGCGTCGATTTGTCGTGGATCATCGGGCTGGCGGTCACCTCGCCGGCGTACTATTGGTTGGCGCGCCGATCTCAAGGCCGTGAGGAGCTGAGGGCGCAAAGCTGTTAACCTCACGCATCTTCCGGTTTCGAGGTATTTCCAGCCCATGACACGCCGCGGCGGCAAAAATTCGCGCTCTTCGAACAAGGCCAAGCCGGCTTCCGACAAGCCGGGCGATTGGCGTGCCGAGGATCCGAACCTCGAGCTCGAGCAGCAGCGCTACGAGAACCCGATCGCGAGCCGCGAGCTGCTGCTCAAGCACCTCTCGGAAGCGCCCGAACCGTTGAGCGCGGAGCGCCTGGCGAAGCGCCTCGGAATGCGTACCGACGCGCAGCGCGACGCGTTGGCGAAGCGCCTCGCCGCCATGGTGCGCGAGGGGCAGGCGATCGAGGGGCCGAAGGGATTTTCCACCGCGAGCGAAGCCGAGCGTCTCGCGGGACTGGTGCGCGGCCGAGCCAACGGCGACGTGCTCGTGATACCGGATGACGCCTCGGGAGCGCTGCTCCTGGCACGCGCCGACACGGCTAGTTTGATGCATGGGGATCGCGTCGAAGTGCGAGCCGTCGGAACGAACGAGCGCGGCCGCAGAGTCGCACGACTGATCCGGCGCATCGGCGAGGCGCCGAAGCGCATCGGCGGCATCTGGCACGCGGGAGTCGGTCATGGACGGGTCGAGCCGGAGGATCCCGGGCATTGGTATTCCGTCGAGATCGCCGCACGGTCCGCGCACGGGGCGAAGGACGGCGACAACGTGATCGTCGAGATCACCCGGCGGCCGCAGGGCGAGACCCCGGCACATGGCCGGATCGTGGAGGTGCTGGCGGGGCTCAGACCGTCCGACGTGGCGGCGCGCTTCGCCATCGTGCGGCACGACCTGCCGCAGGAATTTCCCGCCGCTGTGCTGCATGCGGCCAATGTCTTCGATCCGCTGGTACAGCCGGCCGACAAGGCCGGGCGCGAGGATCTTCGCGCACTGCCGCTGGTGACCATCGACGGCGCGGATGCCCGCGACTTCGACGATGCAGTCTATGCGGAGCGGCTCAAGGGCGGCGGCTGGCGGCTGGTCGTCGCGATCGCGGACGTGAGCCACTATGTGCGCGTCGGCAGCGTGCTCGATGTGGAAGCCCGGGCGCGCGCAACCTCCGTGTACTTCCCGGACCGCGTGATCCCGATGCTGCCCGAGCATCTGTCCAATCATCTCTGCTCGCTCATGCCGGATGTCGAGCGGCTGGCCTTCGTGTGCGACATGCGCGTGGGCAAGACGGGCGTTCCGGGGCGGGCGCATTTCTACGAGGCGGTGATCCGCTCGCACGCGCGGCTGACCTACGATGAGGCCTGGCGCTTTCTCGCGGATCCCGCCGACACCTCCAATGCCGCCATGACGCCGGACGTTCGCGCCTCGCTTCAGGAGCTGTACGCGGTGTACGGCGCGCTGAAGGAGGCTCGCGATGCCCGCGGAGCGCTGGATTTTCGGGGCGGCGAGGTTAAGGCACGCATCGGCGAGGACGGCAGGATCGAGGGGTTCTATGCGGTGCTGCGCAACGACGCGCACCGGCTGATCGAGGAATGCATGATTGCCGCCAACGTGCAGGCGGCAACGGCGCTGCGGCTCGCCAAGGCAAAGAGCCTGTACCGGGTGCATGGTCAGCCCGAGGCCAAGCGGGTCACCGAGCTCATGAAGGTCATGAGCGCACTCAAGATCGGCGCGACGTTCTCCGAAAGTCCGACGCCGCGCGAGTTCCGGCAGCTGGTGGAGCGGATCGCGGCGCGGCCCGATGGGGCGCTGCTCGAGGGTCTCGTCATCCGGGCCCTCGCCCAAGCGGTCTATCAGCAAACCAACATCGGCCATTTTGGCCTGGCGCTCGAGGAGTACGCGCACTTCACCTCGCCGATCCGGCGCTATCCGGATCTTTTGGTGCACCGGGCGATCAAGGGCGCGGTGGTGCCCAACTCCGCCTCCGGTCACCGCTACAGCACCGCGGAGCTGCAGGCGCTCGGCGCCGAGAGCTCGGAGCGCGAGCGGCGCGCCGACGATGCCTCGCGCGATGTCATGGGCTACCTCAAGTGCCTGTATCTGCAGCCGCGGATCGGCGAAAGTTTCGAGGCCACGGTCACCAGCGCGCTCGAGTTCGGCCTGTTCGTGCAGCTGAAGGACATGCCCATCGACGGGCTGGTGCATATCTCGAACCTGCCGGGCGATTATTGGGAGCTCGACTCGGGCGGCATGGGCCTCGTGGGCCGGCGCACCGGCCGGCGCTGGAACATGGGGGATGCGGTCAAAGTCCGCCTGAACCGCGTCGATCTGCTGCAGCGTCAAATCGACTTCGAGCTGGTGGAGACGGGGGAGGCGGGCGGCGCAGCCGCCGCCGGATCCGCCCCGCGGTCCGGTGGTCCCGGCGGGTCCGGCTCGCGGGGCCGCGAGCAGCGGTCGGGGCGGGGCGCAGGCTCGTCGCGGCGCTCGTCGCGGGGCGGCGGTCGCGGCCGACGTGGCTGACGGCGGCAAACGCCACCTTGTCTACGGTTTGCACGCCGTGGCCGCTGTCATCGAACGCTCGCCCGAGCGGCTGCTCGAGCTCTGGATGGCCGAACCCCGCCAGGACGCGCGTGCGACCGCGCTCAAGCAACGGGCGCAGGCGGCGGGTATCCGGGTCCAGACCGTGAGCGGCGAGTCGCTCGTGAAACTCGCGGGGGAGGTGGTGCACCAGGGGGCGGTTGCCGCCGTGAGGCCGCTCAAGGCCTGGGACGAGCACGACCTTCTCGCGGGAATAAGTGAAATCGACAGCCCCCTGCTGCTGGTCCTCGACGGGGTCACGGATCCTCATAATCTCGGCGCCTGCCTGCGCACCGCCGATGCGGCCGGCGCGCACGCCGTGGTCATCCCCAAGGACCGTGCCGCGAGCGTCGACGGCGTGGTGCGCAAGGTGGCGGCGGGCGCGGCCGAATTCGTTCCAGTCGCCACGGTCACCAATCTGGCGCGTGCCCTCGACATGCTCAAGGAACGGGGGGTCTGGGTGGCCGGGACCGACGGAGAGGCGCCCGAGACCCTGTACGGCGCCGACCTCGACCGCCCGCTCGCCCTGGTGCTGGGGGCCGAAGGGGAGGGGATGCGGCGATTGACGCGCGAGCGCTGCGATTTTTTGGTGCGCATCCCCATGGCCGGCCACATCGAATCCTTGAACGTATCGGTGGCGGCGGGGATCGCGCTGTTCGAGGCGACGCGGCAGCGGGCGTCCGGGTTGACCAAACGAGGCCGGAACGCGTAATATTCGCGCTCTTTTTCGCCGGCCACCCGGCATCACTCCTTGCCTCACCGCTCGCAACGGGAGGCTAAAACCGTAGGGAGCCACAATGCGGCATTACGAAATCGTGCTTCTGGTCCATCCGGACCAGAGCGAGCAAGTTCCTGCGATGGTCGATCGCTACAAGGGCATGGTGACTGCCGGCGGCGGTCAGGTGCATCGCTTCGAGGATTGGGGCCGGCGTCAGCTGACGTTTCCGATCTCCAAGGTTCACAAGGCGCACTACATACTGCTCAACATCGAGTGCGATCAGAAGGTGCTGGACGAGTTGAAGGGCGCGTTCCGGTTCTCCGATGCCGTCTTGCGCAGCCTCGTGGTCAAGATGGACGAGGCAGTCACCGAGCCCTCGCCGATGGCCCGGGCGCCGGACGAGAATGCACGCCGCCACGACGACTTCGGCGACGATGGCGATGATGACGACATGCCTCGCGCATTCGTCGAACGATAGGTTCAGGAGCACCCATGGCACGTTTTTTCCGCCGCAAGAAGTTTTGCCGGTTCACCGCCGATGACGTGAAACAGATCGATTACAAGGATCTGGGCACGCTCAAGAGCTACATCACCGAGACCGGCAAGATCGTACCCAGCCGCATCACCGGCACTCGCGCTCATTATCAGCGCCAGCTGCAGCTCGCCATCCGGCGCGCCCGCTTCCTGGCGCTGCTGCCTTACACCGATCAGCACTAACCGCGGGCACGCAACATGGACATCATTCTGCTGCAGAAGGTCGCGAACCTCGGTCAGATCGGCGATCGCGTCAAGGTGAAGTCGGGCTATGCCCGCAACTTCCTCGTTCCCACGGGCAAGGCCACCATGGCGACCGCCGCCAACATCGCGAAGTTCGAGGCGCAGCGCCACGAGCTCGAGGCCAAGGCGCACGCGGAGCTCGCCGCCGCGCAGGCCCGCGCCGCGAAGTTCGAGAATTTCAAGCTCGAGCTCAAGGCCAAGGCGGGCGCCGAGGGGAAGCTGTTCGGCTCGATCGGCACCACCGACATCGCCGAGGCCGCCGTCAAGGCGGGTCAGCCCATCTCCCGGAGCGAGGTGCGCATGCCGACCGGTCCCATCCGGACCACCGGCGAGCACCAGGTGCAGCTGCACCTGCATACCGACATCGACGTGACCTTGACGGTCACCATCGTCGCCGAAGAGTAGCGGCCGGCAAAGCCGCGGCGCGCAGGCTTTGCAGGTGGCCACCCGCCTCAATCAGTACTCCGGCTCGGGCGCGGGCGACGACACGCTGCGTCTGCCGCCGCATTCGATCGAGGCCGAGCAGGCGGTCCTCGGCGGCCTCATGATCGATTCCGCCGCCTGGGACCAGGTGGCGGACCGGGTCTCCTCCGACGATTTCTACCGTCACGACCACCGGCTGATCTTCGCGGCCGCGCAGGGGTTGATCGAGCGCAACCAGCCCTGCGATGCGGTGACCCTGTCCGGATTGCTCGAGAGCCAGGGATTGATCGACCAGGTCGGCGGCCTGGCCTATCTCGGAACGCTGGCGCGCGACACGCCGACGGCGGCGAACATCAAGGCCTATGCGGACATCGTGCGCGAGCGCTCGGTGCTGCGGCAGCTCATCACGGTCGGCAATTCCATCGTCACGAGCGCGCTCGAGCCCGAGGGCCGCGAAACGCGCGAGATCGTCGACGACGCCGAGCGGGCGGTGTTCGAGATTGCGGAACGCGGATCGCGCGGCAAGGTGGGATTCCGCTCGGTGAAGTCCATCCTGCCCGACGTGGTCACCCGCATCGACGAGCTCTACAACTCGGATGGCATGCTCACCGGCATCGCAACCGGGTTCAAACAGCTCGACGAGATGACCTCGGGTTTGCAGCCCGGAGATCTGATCATCATCGCGGGTCGCCCCTCGATGGGCAAGTCGACGCTGGCGGTGAACATCGCGGAGAACGCGGCGCTGGGCGCGCAAAAATCCGCGGCGATCTTCAGCATGGAAATGTCGGCCGAGTCGCTGACCCTGCGCATGCTGTCCTCGCTCGGACGCATCAATCAGGGGCACCTGCGTTCGGGCCGCCTGCAGGAGGAGGACTGGCCGCGCATCGACTCGGCCATGACGCAGTTGAGCAACGCGAGCATCCACGTCGACGAGACGCCTGGGCTCACGCCCACCGAAGTGCGCGCCCGCGCGCGGCGGCTGAAACGCGAGCGCGGTCTCGATCTGATCGTGGTCGACTACCTGCAGCTCATGCAGGTCGCGGGCACCAAGGAGAACCGCGCCACCGAGATATCCGAGATCTCCCGGTCCCTGAAGGCGCTCGCCAAGGAGCTGAAGGTGCCCGTGATCGCGCTCTCGCAGCTGAACCGCGGGGTGGAGCAGCGCACGGAGAAGAAGCCGGTGATGTCGGATCTGCGGGAATCGGGGGCGATTGAGCAAGATGCAGATTTGATCCTGCTCATCTACCGAGAAGAAGTCTACGATCCCAACACCACGCGCAAGGGCATCGCGGACATCATCATCGCCAAACAGCGCAACGGCCCGACGGGCGAAGTGCAGCTCACCTTCCTCGGTCAGTACACGAAGTTCGAGAACTACGCGCCGGAGTCGTACGCCGAAGGTGTCTTCCGATGAGCCGTCGATGACGCCCATGGTCAGCGCCACCATCGACACCGGCGCGCTCAATCACAACCTCGAACGAGTCAGACACTGGGCGCCGCGCTCGCGCGTGATGGCGGTCATCAAGGCGAATGCCTACGGTCACGGGCTCGTATCTGTGGCGCGGGCGCTCGAGGGCGCGGACGCATTCGCGGTGGCGCGCGTGGACGAGGGCCTCACGCTTCGCAATGCGGGCATCACCAAGCGCACGGTGCTGCTCGAGGGTGTGTTCGACAGGGAGCAGCTGGAGGCGGCCGCGGGCGGCCAGTTCGAACTCGTGGTGCACACGGTCGAGCAGATCGAGCTGCTGCGCCAGGCGGGAGCCGGTGCGCCGTTCAAAATATGGCTCAAGCTCGATACCGGCATGAATCGCCTCGGCTTCAAGGGCGATGCGTTCGAGCAGGCGCTGTCGGCGTTGAGCGGCCTGGCGCGCGTGCAGAGTCCGGTCAATTTCTTCACCCACCTCGCATCCGCGGATCTTCCGGAGCTTGCGACCACTAGCGAGCAGCTGCGTCTGTTCGCGCAGGCGACCGGTTCGCTCCCCGGAGAGCGCAGCATCGCGAATTCGGCCGGGATGCTCGGCTTCCCCGGCTCACAGGCCGATTGGGTGCGGCCAGGGCTCGTACTCTACGGCGTCTCCCCGTTCGGGGGGTCGATCGGCGCGGATTATGGACTCAAGCCGGCGATGACGCTGAACTCGCATGTGATCGCGTTGAAGGATCTCGAGCCGGGCGAGCGCGTGGGCTACGGCGGCGATTGGGTGGCCCCGCACCCAACCCGGCTCGCGGTGGCCGCAGTCGGATACGGCGACGGGTACCCGCGTGCGCTCGCCTCCGGCTCGCCGGTGCTGGTCAACGGCGAGCGGGCGCCGCTCGCCGGCCGCGTATCGATGGACATGATCGGCATCGACGTGACGAATCTTTCAAGCGCGCCGAAGCTCGGCGATCCCGTTGTTCTCTGGGGCGAGGGACTGCCGGTGGAGGAGATCGCGGTGTGGTCGGACACGATACCGTACGAGTTGCTCTGCGGGATCAGCCAGCGCGTCGCCGTGACGGTACGCTGATCACGGGGAGCAAGGGGATGGAAAGCCGATGAATCACCGCTCGACGACGTGTGCGCTCTCAGTCGTGATGCTCTTGCAGCTTGCGACCGTCGAGGCCGCGAATCCCGCCGATGCACCGGCGGCGCCGTCGCAACCCGATTTGACCATTCAGCAGCTGATGGACACGAAGGTCGATCCGTCCGCGGACGTGCTGTGGGATTCGGTCGCCTTCATCGCCACCACGAAAGGCGAGGAGGACCGCCGGCCGCGCACGGCGGCGCAGTGGGATGCCGTGCGGCGGAGCGCGCTCGCGTTGCTCGGGGCCGTGGACGAGTTGGCCGTCCCGGGTCGACGGGTGGCCTCCGGCGCCAGGAAGCCCGGCCCCGGCGAACTCGATACGTCGGCGATTCAGCGGCTCATCGACTCGAACCCGGACGCGTTCGCGCGGCGCGCGCGCGGCCTTCGATCGGCCGCGACGCAGGCGCTCCAGGCGATCGACGCAAGGGATGCGGATGCGCTGATGAATGCCGGAGGGCTCATCGACGAAGCCTGCGAAGCGTGCCACGTCGCCTATTGGTATCCCAGCCAAGCGCAGGCCGCCCGGTAGTGCCGCGCTCGCTGCATTCCTTTTGCACCGAGCTGGCCGCGACGGCTCTCAGTCAGGCCATTCAGGCCGCGGAATGGATCATCCCCGCCGTTCAGACGGTGCACATCGTCGCCGTCGCGACCGTGATCACCTCGATCCTGATGGTCGATTTGCGCCTCCTGGGTCTCGCCGGACGGCATCAGCCGATCGCCGCGGTGGCGAACCGGTATCTGCCGACCATCTGGTACGTGCTGCCCGTTCTTTTCGTCACGGGCGCGACGCTGATCATTGCCGAGCCCGCACGCTCGCTGCAGAACCCCGTGTTCGCGCTCAAGATGGGCCTGTTGCTGCTCGCCGCCTCCCTGACTCTCGTCTGTCAGCTGCCATTGCGCAGCGACCCGGGCTACTGGGAGAAGTCGCGCTCGCGCCGACGGATGGTGGGACTGATCGGGCTGCTGTCGCTGCCGCTGTGGGTTGCGATCCTGTTCGCCGGACGCTGGGTCGCCTACGTGCAGAGCAAGTGATGCTCGAGTCCGCGCTGCAAAGCCTGCAGGACACGCGGATCGCCGTCGCGATCGGCGAAGGCGACACCCTGTTCCCCTGGATCGAATGCGTGCACGTCCTCGCGCTCACGCTGGTGATCGGTTCGATCGCGATCGTGGATCTGCGGCTGCTCGGCTTGCGTTCCCGCGGCCGAAGCGTGCTGGAGACGACGGCGGAGGCCCTGCCGATCACGTGGACCGCCTTCTCGATGGCGGTCATCACCGGCGGATTGATGTTCTCCTCGAACGCGGTCGCCTACGCCCACAATGCGTTCTTCCAGGCCAAGATCGCGCTCATCGGCTGCGCGGGCCTGAACATGCTGATTTATCATGCGTTCGTGGCGCGCGGCGCCGCGTCCTGGCATACCGCGGCGACCACGCCGCTGCGGGCCCGGCTCGTCGGGGGTGCTTCGCTCGCGCTGTGGATTGCCGTCGCGGCGTGCGGGCGGTGGATCGGGTTCACCATCAATGCGCCGCCGTGACAGAGGGCTTGCAATGCGATTGATCACACCTCAATGGAAAACCGTCGCTGCCGCCGTCGCCGTGGCCGCCGTGGTCGCGCTCGCCGTGCACGCGCCCGTCGAGGCGGCCGGTACCGTCATCAATCCCGCGCCGCAGCCGAAGGACTGGGCGGCGCTCGCCAGCCTTCCGGATTGGAGCGGCGTGTGGACGCCGAACGTGACGGACCAGCAGCGCCGGATCGAGAGCGATCCCGTTCCCTGGAACAGGGCGGCGGCCGCGCAGGTCGCGAAGCTCGAAGCGGCCGAGCGGCGGGGGGATCCGAAGGGACTGTTCGTCAACTGCCTGCCGGAGTCGATGCCGAGCTGGATGCTGATCACGCACAACGCGATGGAATTTCTGTTCACGCCGGGGCGGGTGACGCTCCTCGGCGAATCGGACGGCAACCGGCTGCGGCGCATCTATACGGACGGCCGCGGACATCCGGACGATCCCGATCCAACCTTTCACGGACACTCGATCGGGCACTGGGAGGGGGATACCCTCGTGGTGGACACCGTCGGGATCCTGCCCGAGACCTACATCGCGGTCAGCGAGGCCGTCGGCGTGCCGAACGATGGCGGCCTGCATGTCATCGAGCGCATCCACCTCGACAAGCCGGACGTGCTGCGCGACGATCTGGAGATCATCGCCCCGCACGTGCTCACCAGACCCTGGAAGACCTCGCGCTTCCTGTTCCGACAGCGCGCGCGAAAATACGATATCGTGGAGGGCGTGTGCTTGGAGGGGGGCTATTCGGAGGGCAAGGACGCGAACGGAAACGCCGTGTTCGTTCCCGTGCCGCAGACGGAGGGCGGCAATACCCTTCCTCCCGTCGATGGATCAGGGAGACCGCAATGACGACAAACCGTTGGCCGGCCTGGTGTGCGATGAGCCTGCTCGGTGCCTTCGCCTGGATGGCTCCGGCGGCAGCCCATCATTCGTTCGCCATGTTCGATTTCTCCAAGACCGTAACCGTGAAGGGCACCGTCACCGAGTTTCGATGGACCAATCCGCACGTGTCGCTGCTGGTGCAATTCGATCCCAAACCCGGCGCAGCGCCTGAAGTCTGGTCGATGGAGCTGACCAGCCCGGGCAATCTCACGCGAGGCGGCTGGACGCGGCATTCGTTCAAGCCGGGGGATCGCATCGAGCTCGAGTTCAATCCGCTGCGCGACGGCAGGCATGGCGGCGCGTTCGACCAGGCGACGTTCCTCGCCACGGGGCAGGTGATCACCTCGAATCTGCGCGCGGCCGAGAAGCCGGGTCTGGAATGAGCGGACCCCGATGCTCCAGGCCAACATTCGAATCGTCATGAATCCCGACCTCCCGCGAGGCGGGCGCGGGACGTAAGCCGCGCCGCCACCTGTTGAATCGCCGCCAAATTGCCCCAAAGACCCGCCTGAGGCAGGAAATCGATCCGATCGCCGAGCGCCGAGGACTGGCGAAGCCGGATCGTGATCCAGTGCATCCGCAGGTGCGTCGAGACCTCGGCCGCGGAGATATTGGCGAACGAAATGATCTCCTCGATGCGGCCCTTCCGAACCTCCAGGTGATCCGAGCAGTCCACCACCTGGTCGGCCACCCGATGAAACGCGGTCTTGCGCAGAAGGTACGCCAGGAAGCCGACCAGGATGCAGAGCGGGATCAGGCTCAGCGCGGGTCGACGCCACAGTTCGCCGTTCAACAAGGAAGGAGCGGCCGCATAGGCGATCAAGGCCGCGGCGCTGATCCAGACGCCGCGCTTCAACAAGACCGTGTTCCTGAAGGAGATGAGCTGCATGCGTCGACTCGTCCTCTCATCCCGCGGGCGGATTTTGAGCGAAGGCTTCCCGGTGCTCGTTGCGCAGCACCGCCTTTTGAACCTTGCCCATGACATTGCGGGGCAGTTCGTCCCTGACGAACACGCGCTTCGGCACCTTGAAGTTTGCGATCCTGCTCTTCAGTTCGGCGATCAGGTCCGCCTCCCTCGGCGAAGCGCCGGGCTCCGCGGTGATCACCGCGACCACCGCCTCGCCGAAATCGGGATGCGGGACGCCGATCACGGCGCTCTCGGCCACGCCGGGCATCTCGTTCAGGTAGCTTTCGACCTCGGCCGGATAGACGTTGTAGCCGCCCGTGATGATGAGGTCCTTGCTGCGGCCGGCGATCGTCAGGTACCCGCGCTCGTCGATGCGGCCCAAGTCCCCGGTGCGAAACCAGCCATCCGCGCTGAAGGCCTGCGCGCTGAGCTCCGGGGCCCGCCAGTAGCCCTTGAATACGCTCGGGCCCCTGACCTCGATCCCGCCGATCTCGCCCCGGGCGCAGGGTCTGTCGTACTCGTCCGCGATGCGCAGCTGCACGCCGGGGAGCGGGAATCCCACGGTGCCGGCGCGGCGCTCGCCGTCGCGTGCATGATAGGGATTCGAGGTGAGCATGACGGTCTCGCTCATGCCGTAACGCTCGAGAATCGCATGACCGGTGCGCTCGCGCCAGCGATCGAAGGTGTCGGGCAGGAGCGGAGCGGAGCCGGCGGCAAAGAGCCGCATGTGCCGACACGCCTCCTGGGTGAGGCCGCTCTCCTGGAGCATGCGCACGTACAGCGTTGGAACGCCCATGAACACGCTCGCCTCGGGAAGCCGTTGAACGATCGCCCTGGCGTCGAAGCGGTCGAACCAGAGCATTTTGCCGCCGCTGTAGAGCGCGCCTTGCGCGGCCACGAACAAGCCATGAACGTGGAAGATCGGCAGGGTGTGGATGAGCACGTCGCTCGAGCGCCAGCCCCAGTAGGCGTGCAGCGCCTCGGTGTTCGCGAGCAGGTTCGCGTGCGAGAGCATGGCCCCCTTGCTGCGGCCGGTCGTGCCGCTCGTGTAGAGGATGACGGCGACATCATCGGCGTGCACGGCCGCGGGCTCATGCCGGGTGTCCTGCAGAGCGGCTCTTTCGAGAAGGGTTCCGGTGCCGTCCTCGTTCAGCGAGAACACGTTGGCGATGCCGGCCTGACGCGCGATCCCGCCGACGCTGTCGAACGCCCTGCCGGAACAGATGACCATGGCGGGCTCGGCGTCCTTCAAGAAATAGGCGATTTCGGAGGCCTGATAGGCGGGGTTGAGCGGCAGGAACACGCGTCCGGCGCGCAACACCGCGAGGTAGAGCACCAGCGCTTCGACCGATTTCTCGGTCTGCGCAACCACGCGGGCGCCGGGCGGCAATCCGAGCGAATCCAGCAAATTCGCGATCCGGGCGCTCGCCTCGTCGAGCTCACGCCAGGTGTGGACGGGTGCGGCGCCGGCATGGGTGTCCGCCCGTTGCACGGCGATGGCATCGAGGTTCGAAGGGAATCTTGCGCGCAACGCCGCGAACAAGTTGCGTTGGGCGCCGGCGCCCCTGCTCATGAGTCATTCATCAGCCGCCGGTAGGCGAGCAGATGGCGCAGTGCTTCCTTGGAATGACCGGCTCGCTCATGCAGACGTGCCAGGTTGAAATGCGCATCCGCGAAACCCGGATCCAGCGCGAGCGCATGGCGGTATTCCGCCATGGCCTCGGCCTCGCGCTCGAAGTCCTCGAGCAGTACAGCGAGGTTGAATGACAGGATCGCCTCGCCGGATTGCGCGCTTCGGTAGATCTTCTCGGCTTCCTCCAGCCGGCCGTCCAAGTGCAGCAGGCGGCCGAGATTCAGCCGGGCCTCGAGATGGTGTTCATCGGCCGCCAGGCAGGCCTCGTAGGCCGCCCGTGCCGCGGCGGGGTCGGTATCCTCGAGCTCGAGCGCCCTGTCGAAGGCTTGGTCGGCCGCCGCCTCTGCGACAGCGACCGCGGTGGGCGCTGGTGCCGCTGCGGCGTCCGGCGCCCGCTTGTCGATGACCAACAGATCGCCGCCGCGGTCGATGACCTCCAGATCCAGGGAGTACTGGCCGGTGTCCCCCTCGCGCAGCGCCCGGCCTTCGCGCACCATGATCCGGTCACCCACGGCCATGATCGACAATCCGCTCAATGGCAAAGCGCGCGGCAGCGACTCGCGGATTTCACGCAGCGTTCGATTGATCCGCTGCGCGGGGATCTTCGCGGCTCGGAGCGAGCCGGCGGTGCGCAGCACGATCAAGTCCTGGAAGGAGTAGCTCAGCCGGCCCGCTTTCTTCAGCGGATGGATGTGGCCCGCGCGGACGAGGGCGCGCACCTGGGATGCCGGGATCCCGAACAGGCGCTTGAGATCTTTCGAATCGAACTCATGCATCTCATCGACGAGCGGACTTTCGCGCGGCGGTCTTCCCGGTCGCGCGTTTCGGCTCCTTGCGCTCCTTCAGGCTCGGCGAGGACTTGGAGCCGCGCGTTTCGATGCTGGCCCGCAACGCCTCCATCAAATCGATGACGTTGCCGCCCGCAGCGGGTACCGGCGCCTCCGATAGCGAGATCTGCTTGCCCTGAATTTTTTTCTGGATCGCCGCTTCCACGCGTCCCTTGAACTCGTCGTGGTACTCGTTGGGGTCGAAGCGTTTGGCGGCCAGATGTTCGATCAGCTGCTGGGCGAGTTTCAGTTCAGGATCAGATACTTGCGCAGGTTCTATGCCAAGTTCCTTGAGGTCGCGCACCTGCTCCTTGAAGTGCAGCTGATGCATGGCCAGACCGTCTTCCATCGGCCGGATCACGACGATGTGCTCCTTGCCCCGGGATACCCAGCGGCCCACGGCGCATTGGCCGGCCTTGCGCAACGCGGTGGCGAGCAATGTATAGGGCTTCGCGCCCCCTTTGTCGGGCGCCAGATAGTAGGTTCCATCGAAGTACACCGGGTCGACCGACTCCAACGGAACGAATTGCCCGATGTCGATGGCGTGAGTCGTGGTGTCCTCGAGCGCCTTGAGCTCCTCGGCGCTGAACATCACGTACTGATCCTTGGCGAATTCGTAGCCCTTGACCATTTCGGAGCGTTCCACGGGCTCGCCGTCCGCCACGGCGATGTATTGCTGCTTGACGCGGGAGCCGTCCTTTTGGCGCAGCAGGTTGAATGAGATCCGCTCGGAGGAGACCGTCGCCGAGTACAGCTTGACGGGGATCGCGACCAGGCCGAACGAGATCGTGAGCGAAGCAATGGAGCGAGCTTGCGTAGGCATATCCTCACCTTCTCCCTTGGAGCGCTCCGAGTCAAACTCGACGTTCACTCAGAAGCAGCCTGTAAGTTATTAAATATACGGCCATTCTTGGCGTGGTGCAAGAATCCGCCGAAGCCGGCCCGGGCTTGCGGCCGACACGGGCCGAAGCCGGCGCTGCCTCGATCGGAGCGGTCGGGATGGCATGAGAGCCGTGGCCGGATTGAATTGCGTTTATGATCGCCGCTTTGCTCGGGGGGAGTCGCGATGACCAAGGCGATCGTGCGTGCCACGGCACGCCTGCGGGGCGGTGCGCGTTTCGTGATGGCGCTGCTGCTGATGGGGATGGCCCCGGCTGCCGGCACGAAGGTTTTCGCCGCCATGCCCCCAGGCGATGCCCCGCCCGCGTTCGATGTCGTCATCGAGCACGGTCATGTGATCGATGGGACCGGCGCTCCCTGGTATGCCGCCGACGTCGGAATTCGCGCGGGGCGGATTGCCGCGATCGGCCGTTTGGATCATGCGGCCGCGAAACGGAGAATCGACGCGGCCGGCCGCGTCGTGGCCCCGGGATTCATCGACATGCTGGGCCAATCGGAGCTCACGGTGCTGGTCGATCCCACGGTGCCTTCGAAGATCTTCCAGGGCATCACCACGGAGATCACGGGGGAGGGCAATTCCGCCGCTCCCGTCGACGAGCTCATCGCGCGTGAACAGGCGGCGCAATTTCAGCACCTCGGGATCACGCGGGATTGGACCGATTTCGCCGGCTATTTCGCGAGGCTCGAAAGGCAGCACATCGGCATCAATATAGCCTCCTACATGGGGGCCACCACCGCGCGCGAGATGGTGATCGGATACGCGGACCGTGCGGCCACCCCCGAGGAGCTCGTCCGCATGCAGGGGCTCGTTGCGCAGGCCATGCGCCAGGGCGCGGTCGGGGTCTCGAGCTCGCTCGAGTACGCACCGGCGCCGTACGCGAGCACCGCCGAGCTCATCGCGCTCGCCCAAGCCGCCGCCGAGTTCGGCGGCATCTATGCGACTCATATGCGCTCCGAGCAGGAAGGCATCCTGACCGCGCTGGACGAGACCATCCGGATCGGTCGAGAGGCTCACATTCCAGTTGAAATATGGCATCTAAAAGCTGGATCTGTAAAGATTTTTGGAATGATGCCGGAGATCGTGGCCCGAATCGATCGAGCGCGCGCGTCGGGCGTGGACATCGCCGCCGACACGTATGCCTATCCCGCCTGGGCGAACGAACTGTCGGCTTTCATTCCGCCTTGGGCACATGAAGGGGGGAACGAGAAACTGATCGAGCGGCTCAGGGATCCTGCGATTCGCGCGCGCCTCAAGACGGAGCTCGCGACGGAGTCGACCGATTGGGACAACGAGTGGCAGTCGGTGCCCGGGCCGCAGGCCATCCAGATCGCCACCGTCACCAATCCCCAGTTGCGCGGCATCCAGGGGCACACGCTCGCCGACATCGCCAAGAGCCGGGGCACGGATCCCATGGATACCCTGTTCGACATCCTGGTCGAGGACGGCGCCCAGACCGAAGCGGCGGTGTTCGCCATGAGCGAGCCCGACATCGAACTGGCGGTGGTGCAGCCCTGGGTCTCCTTCTGCAACGACAGCGCCGGTACCTCGCCGCAGGGTCTTCTCGGCAAGGAGTTTCCCCATCCCCGCGCCTACGGCACCTTTCCGCGGGTGCTGCGTAAATACGTCCGCGAGGAGCGGAGGCTCAGCTTGGAGGAGGCCATCCGCAAATTCACCAGCCTGCCGGCGTCGCGGCTTCGGCTCAACGATCGGGGTGTGATCAAGGCCGGCCTATGGGCGGACCTCGTCGTCTTCGATCCGAACACCATCACCGATCGCTCCACGTTCCAAGATCCCAATCAGCTGTCCGTCGGCATGCAATGGGTGCTGGTGAACGGAGTGCCGGTCATCGAGGACGGCTTCGCCACTCATGCACTGCCGGGCCGCGTATTGCGGGGACCCGGCTATCAAGTCCGCACGGCCAATCACTAGGGGAATCGAGATGCATCGCGGAAGCTGTCTGTGCGGAACGGTTCGCTACGAGATCACGGGGGATCTCGGGCCCATCAGTCTTTGCCACTGTTCGCGCTGCCGCAAGGCGAACGGCACGGCGTTTCTGGCGGGGGCGCAGGTCAATCCCGCCGAGTTTCGACTGGTGTCGGGCGCGGAAAGCCTGGGCGATTTCGAATCCTCCCCCGGCGTGCATCGGATCTTCTGCCGCAATTGCGGATCGCCCATCATCAGCCGCCGGCCCGGACCGCCGGAGATCATCCGGGTGCGCATCGGGACCCTCGATTCCTACCTCAAGACCAAGCCCCAAGCGCATATCTTTTTCGCCGATCGCGCCGAATGGTACGAATTCGAGGACGACGTGGCGAAATATGCCGAACGCCCGCATTGAGCCGCCGGCGCGCCCCCTCCGGAGGCGAGCACCCGACTGTGCGCCAGGCACCCCCGCTATGGCCCGCGTGAGCCTATAATTTGTAATGGCCTGCGGGGGGCGAGTCAACTTGAGGAATCATGGAACCGACTGACACCGGGAAAGCTGATTATTTTCATAAAGTAGTTGATTGTCAGTGGGCCTGTCCGGCCCACACCGATGTTCCCGAATACATCCGATTGATCGCCCAGGGCGAGTTCACCGAGGCGTACCTCGTGAACCGCGCCTCCAATGTGTTCCCCGGAATTCTTGGCCGCGTCTGCGATCGGCCCTGCGAACCCGCCTGCCGCCGCGGCCGCATCGAGGAGAAGCCGGTGGCGATCTGTCGTCTGAAGCGGGTGGCCGCCGATCAGCGCGACGACATCAGCACCCGGTTGCCGCGTGCACCGCAACAAAAAAATGGCAAGCGCATCGCGTGCATCGGCGCGGGTCCGGCCTCGCTCACCGTCGCGAACGATCTGTTGCCGCTCGGTTACGAGGTGACGATCTTCGAGCAGTACGGTGTCGCCGGCGGTTTGATGCGCACCAACATTCCGGCGTTCCGCCTGCCGGCGAAAGTGCTCGACGAGGAAATCGGCTACGTGGTCGACATGGGCGCCCGGCTCGAGCTCAATGCGCCCATCGGCAGCATGCGGCGGCTGCTCGACAGCGGGGATTTCGATGCGGTGTTCGTCGGCTCGGGTGCGCCGAAGGGCAGGGAGCTCGACCTGCCGGGCAGGCACGACAGCAGCCGTGTGCACATCGGCATCGCGTGGCTCGAATCGGTGGCGTTTCAGCACGTCGACAAGATCGGCGAGCGCGTGCTCATCATCGGCGTCGGCAACACCGCCATGGACTGCTGCCGCTCCGCCCTCCGGCTCGGCGCCAAGGACGTGAAGGTCATGGCGCGAAAGCCGAGGCAGTTCTTCAAGGCCTCCGACTGGGAGCTCGAGGACGCGGAGCAGGAGACCGTGCAGATCATCGTCAACCGCGCGCCGAAGAGCTTCGTGGTCGAGCAGGGCGTGCTCAAGGGCATGCTGTTCGAACATCTCGAATACGAGATGGCGAACGGCGAGATCGCCTCGTCGCGCGTGCTAGAGGAGGAATTCTTCGCGTGCGACGACGTGATCCTGGCCATCGGGCAGGAGAACGCGTTTCCCTGGGTCGAGCGAGATTTGGGCATCGAATTCGGCAAATGGGACATGCCGAAAGTGGACAAGGTAACCTTCCAATCCTCCCTGCCCGAAGTCTTCTTCGGCGGCGACGCCGCCTTCGGTCCGAAGAACATCATCTGGTCCGTGGAGCACGGGCATCAGGCCGCCATCTCGATCCACAAGTACTGCCGCGGCGAGCCGTTGACGGTGCGCATGCCGCGCGGCGTCACGCTGTCGAGCCGCAAGATGGGCATGCACGAGTGGTCGTACAAGAACGAATACAGCGCCGTGGAGCGGCGCCTCGTTCCGCATGTCGGGCTGATCGAGCGCTTCAAGAAGATCAACGTCGAGGTCGAGCTCGGCTTCACCGCGGAGCAGGCCGCTCTCGAGGTGCAACGCTGCCTCAACTGCGACATGCAGACCGTGTTCGCCGCCAAGCTCTGCATCGAGTGCGACGCCTGCATCGACATCTGCCCGGTCGACTGTCTGACCATCGCGTCCAACGGGCCGGAGTCGGAGCTGCGCCTGCGGCTCAAGGCGCCCGCCGTGAACCCGCAGCAGGCGCTGTACGTCTCGGCCGGACTGCCGCAGACCGGACGCGTGATGATCAAGGACGAGGATGTCTGCGTGCACTGCGGGCTGTGCGCCGAGCGATGTCCGACCGCCGCGTGGGACATGCAAAAGTCCACGATCAAAATTCCCTACGCCGAGGATGAGGGCGAACCATGCCGAACCTAGTCACCGCAGCCGACCGCGTGAACGACTTCGTGATCAAATTCGCGAATGTGAACGGCACGGGCTCCGCGAGCGCGAATTCGCTCATCATGAAGGCCATTTTCCGGATGGGCGTGCCGGTCACCGGGAAGAACTACTTTCCCTCCAACATCCAGGGCCTGCCGACCTGGTACGAAATCCGGGTGACGCGCGAGGCTTATGCGGCGCGCGCCGGCCGGGTCGACATCATGGTGGCGATGAACGCGGAGACGTATTCGAAGGACGTGCGCGAGGTCGCCTCCGGGGGCTATCTCATCTTCGACTCGACCTGGCCGCGCAGCGCCCTCCTGCAGCGCGGCGACATCACCGTGATCGGTGTGCCGCTCGCGCAGATGGTGAACGAGAATTTCGACGGCGTGCGCAACCGCATCCTGCTCAAGAACATCGCCTATGCGGGCGTGATCGCCGCGCTGATCGACCTGGATCTCGGCGTGATCGACGCGATGATGAAGGAGAGCTACGGCAAGAAGCCCAAGCTCCTCGATTCGAACACCAGGGCGCTGCGCCTGGGCTATGACCATGCGAAGCAGCACCTCGGCTGCCCGCTGCCGCTGCGCGTCGAGAAGCTCGACAAGACCCGCGGCCACATCATGATCGACGGCAACACGGCCGCGGGCCTGGGCTGCGTCTATGCCGGCGCGACCGTGGGAGCGTGGTATCCGATCACCCCCTCCACGTCGCTCATGGATGCCTTCAAGAGCTTCTGCGAGCGCTATCGGGTCGATGCGGAGACCGGCGAGCGCAACTTCGCGGTCATCCAGGCGGAGGATGAGCTGGCGGCGATCGGCATGGTGCTCGGCGCCTCATGGAACGGCGCGAGGGCGTTCACGCCCACCAGCGGTCCGGGCATCTCGCTCATGAACGAATTCCTCGGCCTCGCGTATTACGCCGAGGTTCCCTGCGTGATCTTCGACGTGCAGCGCGTCGGGCCCTCCACGGGCATGCCGACCCGCACGCAACAATCGGACATCATGCTCTGCGCCTACGCCTCGCACGGCGATACGCGTCATGTGCTGCTGTTCCCGGCCAATCCGGAGGAATGCTTCTACATGGCGGTGCAGGCCTTCGATCTCGCCGAGCGCCTGCAGACCCCGGTGTTCGTGATGTCGGATCTCGACATCGGGATGAACGACTGGATGTGCCGGGATCTGAAGTGGGACGACGCCTACCGGCCCGACCGCGGCAAGATGCTGTCGGCCGAGGAGCTCGCCGATCTGGACAAGTTCTACCGCTACGTGGACCGCGACGACGACGCGATCACCTACCGCACGCTGCCCGGGGTGAATCCGAAGGGCGCCTATTTCACCCGCGGGTCGGGCCACAATCAGTACGGCGCGTATACCGAGGACTCGGCCGAATATCAGGTGGTGCTCGACCGCCTGAAGCGCAAGTTCTCGACCGCCGCGCGCTACGTACCGAAGCCCGAGATCATCGGCAAGGGCGACAGCAAGATCGGCATCGTGAGCATCGGCAGCTGCGACGGCGCGGTGCGCGAGGCCATCGACGTGCTCGCCCGCCAGAAGATCGCGGTGGACTACATGCGCATCAAGGCCTTCCCCTTCGGCCACGACGTCGAGACCTTTCTGAGCCTGCATGCCACCCTCTTCGTGGTGGAGCAGAATCGCGATGCGCAGCTGCGCTCGCTCCTGACGCTCGAGACCGCGGTGGACAAGTCGAAGCTCAAATCCATCCTGAGCTACTCAGGATTTCCGATGTCCTGCGATCCCATCGTCGACGGCATCCGCGCAACACTGCCGGATGCGCCGCGGTTGTCGGCGATCACGGGCAAGGGCGCCCGGTAGGAGAACCCCGTGTCATTCATCAACAAGCCGAAAATTTCCCATCCCTCGCTGCCCGCCAACGCGCTCGGCATGACGCGGCGTCAATACGAGGGCAGCATGTCGACCCTGTGCGCAGGCTGCGGTCACGACTCGGTCACCGCCGCCCTCATCGAGGCGTGCTGGGGACTGGACATGCGTCCAGAACAGCTGGTGAAGCTCTCGGGCATCGGCTGCTCGTCCAAGACCACCGCCTATTTCGTCAGCGGTGCGCATGGGTTCAACGCGGTCCACGGGCGCATGCCCTCGATCGCGAGCGGCGCGAATGCCGCCAATCGCAGCCTCACCTATGTGGGGGTGTCCGGGGACGGCGATTCGCTGTCCATCGGCCTGGGCCAGCTGGTGCATGCGATCCGGCGAAACGTGAACATGCTGTATCTGATCGAGAACAACGGCGTCTACGGCCTCACCAAGGGGCAGTTCTCGGCGTCGGCGGACATCGGCACGAAGGCCAAGAAGGGCGACATCAACCAGAGCCCGCCGATCGATCCGGTGCTGCTGGCCCTCTCCCTCGGCGCCACCTTCGTCGCGCGCGGCTTCTCGGGCGACAAGGCGCAGCTCGTGCCGCTGATCCAGGCCGGCATGAGGCATCGCGGCTTCGCCCTCATCGACGTGTTGAGCCCCTGCGTCACCTTCAACGATCATGAGGGCTCCACCAAGAGCTACACCTTCACCCGCGAGCATTACCATCCGGCGATGGAGGCCGATTTCGTGCCGCCGGCGCAGGAGATTTCGGTCGATTATCCTCCCGGCGAAGCCATTCCCGTGGAGTTGCACGACGGCAGCCGGGTGGTGCTGCGCAAGCTCGGTGCGAGCTACGATCCCGCGGACCGCAGCGCCGCGTACGCCTTCATCGAGAACAAGCTCAAGCACCACGAATACGTCACCGGGCTGATCCACATCGAGGAGAGCGGCAACACCGAATTCCACACGCTCAATCGATCGAGCTCGACGCCGCTCAACCGCATTCCCTACGAGAAGCTCTCCCCGGGAGCCGCCGCGCTCGACAAGCTGCTCGGGCGCTATCGCTAGCCGCGGGAAGCCGGCTCAGGGCTCGTCGGCGCCGATCTCGGCCCGACGCCGTTCGACATAGGCGTCGAGCTCGGCGCGGATCGCAGGGTCCATCGGCGGCTCCACGTATTCGCTCAAGGCCGTCTTCCAGATGTCGGTGGCGCGCTGTGTCGCGTCCCTGCCGCCGGCGATCTGCCAGTTCTCGTAATTCTGCCAGTTCGACACCAGGGGCCGGTAAAAGGCGTGCTCGTAGCGTTCCATGGTGTGCGGCTCCCCGAAGAAATGCCCCCCGGTCGGCACTCCCTTGATGGCGTCGAAGCCCAGCTCCGCCTCGTTGACGACGATGGGCTTCAGGAATTCGATCATCATCTGCAGCATTTCGACGTCGAGCACCAGTTTCTCGAACGAGGCCGTGAGCCCCCCTTCCTGCCAGCCGGCGGCGTGGTAAACGAGATTGCCGTGTCCGAGGATCGCGCCCCACAGGGACATCTGCGTCTCATAGGCGCCTTGCGCGTCGGCGGCGTTCGAGGCGCTGGCGTTGGACGTTCGGTACGGCAGGCGATAGCGCCGCGCGAGCTGTCCGCCGGCGATGTTCGCCTTGGCGTTTTCGGGGGTCCCGAAGGCGGGGGCGCCGGAGCGCATGTCCACATTCGAGGTGAATGCGCCATACATCACCGGTGCGCCGGGCCGAACGGCCTGCGCGAGCACTACGCCGAACAAGGCCTCGGCGTTCTGCTGGGCAAGCGCCGCGGCGAGGCTCACGGGGGCCATGGCGCCCATGAGGGTGAAGGGGGTGATGACGACCGCCTGTCCATGCGACGCGAGCGCGATGAGGCCGTCGCACATCGCCTCGTCGAAGCGGCGCGGGCTGTTCACGGAAATGATGGTGATGAGGCCCGGGCTCTGCGCGATTTGCTCGAGCGTGAGACCGCGCGCGATCGCGACCATCCGAACGGCGTCGAGCGCGCGCCCCGCGCCGATCGCCGAGCAATGAAATATCCTGTCCGAGTAGATCAAATTCGCGCGGTAGGTATCGAGATGCCGCGAGTTGGCGGGCATCTCGATGGGAGCGCACACCTGGTTGCCCAGCAGGTGAATGGCGTTGAAGTACTGCGCCAGGCGCACGAAATCGCAGTAATCCCGGAAGTTGCCCGGACGGCGGCCGCGCTCGCAGTCATGCACGTTCGGCGGCCCCGCCACGAGCCCGAAGTTGATGCGATTGCCGCCCATGAAGATGCGCCGTGCGGCATTGCGCGGCTCCAGGACGAAGGAGGCGGGGGCGGTCGCCAGCGATTTCTCCAC
This sequence comes from uncultured Gammaproteobacteria bacterium, assembly GCA_963736185.1. Lineage (GTDB taxonomy): Bacteria > Pseudomonadota > Gammaproteobacteria > Steroidobacterales > Steroidobacteraceae > Bog-1198. The sequence goes on from CAVTNZ010000089.1 coordinate 137,535, forward strand.
CAGCCCCCGATCCAGGCGCACCGTGTGGGACGCCGCATCGATCTGCGCTCCGGCGGCCGCGAGCAGCGCGCGCGCGCGATCCGACATGACCTCCATGCCGAGCTCCTCGAGGATCCGGAGCGATGTCAGATGAACCGCCTCGAGCTGCTCCCCGGTCAGGACCTCCATGGGCGGGTAGGGATTCAAGACTTCCGTCCAGGGCAGCTGCGGGACGGCGGTTCCCTCCAGTCGGCGGCCCCGGCCTCCCTGACGGCGGCGGTTGTTGTCGATACGTCGCTCCCGATGCACTTCGGCTCAGCCGTAAACTCGTATAGTCTCTGCATCGCGGGACCAATTGGTGCGTGAACGCGACATTAGGATGATTCAGTGCGACATCGAGCCTCATGACCGCGAAAATTGCACCGCCGGCCCCGGCCAAGCCCACCCGCGTCGCTTATTTGCTGGTACCCCAGTTCCCGATGATGTCGTTCGCCGCCGCGATCGAGCCGATGCGTTCGGCCAATCGCATGAGCGAGCGGCATCTGTTCGAGTGGACGCTGGTGTCGGTGGAGGGAACGCAAGTGGCGGCCAGCAATGGAATCCGGATCTCGACCGAGTGCCGCCTCGAGGAGTTGAAGGACACCGATCTGCTGGTCGTGTGCGCCGGACTCGAGCCCGCGCAGTTCGGGCCCGGCCACGGCGTGCATCACCAATTGCGCAGACTCTCGCGCCACGGAGCGATGATCGGCGGCATCAGCACCGGGGCCTTCGTATTGGCCGACGCCGGCCTGCTCGCGGATCGACGCTGCACCGTGCATTGGGAGTACGCGGACTGGTTCCAATCGCGCTATCCGTCGATCGCGTTGAGCCGGGATCTTTACGTGGTGGATGGGAACGTGTTCACCTGCTCGGGCGGCACCGCTGCGCTCGATATGATGCTGCATTTCGTGGGCCGGGCGGGCGGCGCCGGGATAGCCACCGCCGTGGCGGAGCAATTCATTCATCCGCAGATCCGTTCGGAGCACGACCATCAGCGCCTGGCGATGCACGCCCGCTATCGCGTCGGCAGCCCCAAACTCGCCGGGGTCATCAAACTGATGGAAAACGCGGTGGAGAATCCGCTGGATATCCGCGAGCTGGCCGGGCTCGTCGGCCTCTCGTCCCGGCAGGTCGAAAGGCTGTTTCGCGAGCAGCTCGGCATGTCGCCGAAGGTGTTCTACCTCAAGCTCAGGCTGGCGCGGGCGAGGACGCTGCTGCGCCAGACGGTGGATCCCATCGTCGCGGTCGCCGTGGAGTGCGGATTCGCGTCGACGTCGCACTTCTCCCATGCCTACAAGCGCATCTTCGGGATTGCGCCCACCGACGAGCGGCGCCGCTTGGCGCGGCCTCAAGAGGGCGGTCCCTGCCGCTGCGTGCCGGCCGGGACGCGATGGCACACCGAACAGCCCGACACCGGCCCGTGCTTGTGAAGCGTGGCGCCGGGGTGCCGATGACAATCGAGGCAGAAGCCGTGAAACCGCGCCTCCACTCCCTCCACCAGGTCGGCGCGCGGGCCACGGTGGCACTCGATGCAGGCTTGCATGCCCCGGCCGTCGGCGTAGTTGTGATGACACGTGAGACAGTTGACCGCCCCGTGCTTGTCGTGTGGAAAGTCGAGCGGGATGGCGCTCGAACGACGCATGACCGGTTCGCGCAGCGTCGCGTCCACCCTGGCGGGCAGCAGCGCGGCGATGCCGGCGGCGCTCGCGAGGGCGGCGGCCACGATCAGGGTCGAATGCCGCCCGAAGACCAATTGACGACGCGTGACCCAGCCCCCCGGGGGCGGCGGAGTGGGCCGCGTCATCGGTGGCGCGGGCGGCGCCGCGGGCAGCGGATGCGGGGCGGCCGCGGGCGCGGAGCGGCGGGCTCGAAGCAACATGAAGACCGCACCCAGCGCAGCGGCGGCGAACAGCGTGCGCCGCCCCCATCCTCCCAGATAACGCGCGGTCACGGCGACGTGCACGACGATCGAGCAGGCCAGGAAATAGGCGACCACGACATGCGTGGCCTGGAAACCGCGGTGGCTGCGCCAAAGGCGGCGGCGCGCCGAGACCAGCCCGGTGAACACCAGAAACAGGATCGATGCGGTCCCGGCAATGCCCGCCAATTGATAAAGCGGGGCGGTCGGTTTCAGGTATTCGATCACCGTCCGGTCGGCGAGCAAGAGCCCGCCGACATGGACGACGACGGTGATCAGTGCGACCCAGCCGAGCAGGGTGTGCAGCCTGAGCGAGATCAGCGTCGGGGGTGAGGATGCCCTCGGCCGCAGCGGCGCCCCGGTGAGCACCAGGCACACCAACGCACCGATGTAACCCACCCATTGGGCCGCCTCCCAGCCGATTCCCGCAAAGCCGGCGAACGCCGGCAGGAGCAGCAGCAGGACGAGGATGGCGAGCCACGCACGGTAGCGGGCGTCGGTTCTGGTTCCAGGCATCGAAGGAGACCCTCGGGGAAGATGATATACAGGCCGTGGTGGGCGCGCCCGTTGGTTTGCAACTTTTCCCGCCGAGCGGTGTTATGCGTTCAAACGAACACACGACAGTGCAGACATCATCCACGGAGCCTTCGAGCTCGAGCGAGTTCACGACGTTCATGCGTGCCTACCAGGACATGGTTTTCTCGACCGCAGCCCGGCTTGCCGGGAACGACGCCCAGGCGCAGGACATCGCGCAGGAGGTGTTCATGAAGGCATACGAGAATTTCCCGAATCTGCGCGCGAGTCCGTCCGCAGGCGGCTGGCTGAAAACCGTGGCCACGAACCTGTCGTTGAACTATCTGACCCGATACCGCAAGCGCTGGCGGTTCTTCTCGGAGGAAGCGGCCGTTCCCGACGTCCCCGTCCCGGAGGAGGCCCCCGGATCCCTGGACTCGGACCGGCGGCAGGCGATGATCGATCTGGCTCTGCGCTCGCTTCCCGCGCATCAGCGGGTGCCGCTCGTGCTCTATCATTTCGAGGAATTTTCCTACCAACAGATCGCGCGGCGGCTGGGGATTTCGCTCGCCAAGGTGAAGACCGACATCGCGCGCGGTCGCGCGGCGCTGCTGCCCGTGCTCAAGTCGCATGGAATCGAGGGGGCCGGCGAATGACCGACCCGCTCGAGCACGAGGTGAGCAGCGCACTGCGCGGGTTCCCCCTGCGCCGCGCGCCGTCCTCGTTGGAGTCGCGGGTGATCGCCGAGATCGGCCGCAGGGCGGCGTTGCCGTGGTGGCGCCGAAGCTTTGCACACTGGCCGGGTCCGGCCCGGGTGGGGTTTGCCGTATCGAGCGGCCTGCTCGTCGCGGCTCTGCTCGCTGCGGCCTGGCCCTGGGCGCCGGGCGCCGCGTGGGTGGGCGCCGGGACACGCGCGGCCGGCTCCTGGCTGCCGTGGGCCAGTTCGACACTGACGCTCATCGACGTGACGCGGGAACTCGGATCGGCGCTCGTGCGCGTCGTCCCGCTCGATTGGCTGCACGCCGCGATGGCGACCGGCGCGCTGTTGTATGCGGCCTTGTTCGCGCTCGGTGCGGTCGCGTACCGCACGCTCTATCTCGACCATTCGTCCCCGGGTGACTCTCCATCATGAAAACCTTGAGCTCTTGCGGAATCGTCCTCTGTTGGCTGGTCTCGGCGATGGGCGGGACGCTGCAACCGGCCGCTGCCGCCGAGGGCGCCCCCGGCGCGCGATTCGCGTCGCCGGCGGTGGCTGCCGATCGCGACGATCACGGCGGCTCCGACGAATCGACGGACCGTGCCGACCGCGATTCCGACTGGTCGGAAAGCCGCGGCGGCGACGACGAGGAATCCGCATGGTGGGCGCGTCGCACCGGCTCGCATCGGCACGGACACGATCTGGTCAATATCGGGCGCGACTCTCATCTGGCGGAGGGCGAGCGGGCGGATTCGGTGGTCTCGGTGTTCGGTTCGTCCATCTCCGAGGGTGACGCCTCGGACGTGGTGTCGGTCATGGGCACCACCACGGTCACCGGATCGGTGCGGCATAGTGCGGTCGCGGTCCTCGGCAACACCATCATCGACGGTCCCGTCGACGGTGACGCGGTCGCTGTGTTCGGCAACGTCGAGCTCGGTCCCCACGCGAACGTCGGAGGCGACGTGGTCGCGTTCGGCGGCAAGGTCGACCGCGATCCGGCCGCGCAGGTGCATGGCACCGTTCAGACGGTCATCGGCAGTTTCAAGGGTTTCGGCTGGCTGCAGCCGTGGATCGATCACTGTCTCGTCTACGGCCGGCCGTTGGCTGTTGCCGCCGGGCTCGGCTGGGCGTGGGGGCTCGCGTTGAGCCTGCTCGCGCTGTACGTCGGGCTTGCATGGCTGTTTCGGGACGGGGTCACGCGATGCGTGCAAACGCTCGATTCGCATCCCGGAACCTCGCTGGTGGCTGCCCTGGTCACGGGGCTGCTCACCCCGGTGGTCCTGGTGCTGTTGTGCATCACCTTCGTCGGCATCGCAGCGGTACCCTTCGTCGTCGCCGCGCTTTTCTGCGCGAGCCTGTTCGGAAAAGCGGTCGTGCTCGCGTGGCTCGGACAGCGCGCCGTCGGCGCGCGCGGGGCCGAGCGCCTGGGACATCCGGCGCTCGCGGTGCTCGTGGGGGGAGCGCTGGTGCTGGTTCTATATCTGGTTCCGGTGCTCGGCTTCGTCGTATACAAGCTGCTCGGCTTGTTCGGCTTGGGCGCGGTGATCTACACGCTGGTGCTGCTCGCACGCGCGCGCCGGGCTGCGCATGCGGCGGCTCAGCCTCCCGCGCCCGATCGCGCCGTCGCGCCGAGCCCCGCGGCCGTGCCGAATCCCGCCGCCGCGCCGAATCCCGCCGCCGCGCCGGATCCGGCGGTCGCCGCCGGGCGCGGGGAGCATCCGAGCGCGGCTCACGCGGCGGGCGTCACGGCGCCGGTGATCTCGGCTGCGGGACTGCCGCGGGCCGGATTTTGGATCCGCATGGCCGCGCTGCTGCTCGACGCCCTGCTGGTGGGGTTCCTGATGCGTGTGTTCCATCACGTGTTCGACGGGCAGCTGCTGGTGCTTGCGATCTACGGCGCGGTGATGTGGAAGCTGCGCGGTTCGACGATCGGCGGCATCGTCTTCGATCTGCAGGTGGTCCGTCTCGACGACCGCCCCATCGATTGGGAAACGGCGATCATCCGGGCGCTCGGATGCTTTCTGTCGCTGGCGGTGGCCGGGCTCGGCTTTTTCTGGATTGCATTCGATGCGGGCAAACAGGCCTGGCACGACAAGATTGCGGGCACGGTGGTGGTCCGCGTTCGCAAGGGAGTTCCGTTGATGTGACAGCCGCCGGCGCCTGCGGGAACGATGCGCGCCTCAGCGCGATCTGTCGTTGGACGCGAGTTGCGCCTGCCGATCGGCCGGCAGGTCGAGCTCGCGCAGCCGATGGGTGAGCGCCTCCACGGTGAGCGGCCGGGACAGCAGAAACCCCTGCGCCTCGTGACAGCCGCGCCTGCGCAGCCATTCCAGCTGCGCCGGCCGCTCGATGCCTTCGGCCGTCACGGTCACCCGCAGGCTGTCGCCCAGCGACAAAATGATGTTGGCGATCGCCGCGTCGCTCTCGGAGCGATCCAGGTTGTGGACGAACGCCTTGTCGATCTTGATCCGGTCGGGCGGGAAGCGGGTGATGTAGGCGAGCGAGGAGTAACCGGTGCCGAAGTCATCCAGTGCGATCCGGCATCCGAGCCGCCGCAGCCGCTCCAGGGCTGTCTGAACGCGGGCGGAATCCTTCACGAGCAGCGATTCGGTGATCTCCACCTCGATCATCGAGGCCGGGACGCCCGCCGCGGCGGCTTCCTCCTCGATCAGCCGCGCCGGATCGCCGTACAACAATTCCTTGCCGGAGACGTTCACCGCCACGGGAACAGCGATGCCGAGTCCGCGCCACTCGCGCAGCTGACGGCACACCGCACGGATCACCCAGGCGCCAAGGTCGATGATCAGGCCGCTGTCCTCGGCGATCTCGATGAACCGGGTCGGCGGGATATCGCCGTAATCCGCGTCGCACCAGCGCAGCAGCGCTTCGACCCCGACCAGCCGGTTGTCAGCCAGCCGAAATTTCGGTTGATAGTGCAGATGAAGCTGATCCTCCTGCAGCGCCCGCCGCAGGCGGCTCTCCAGGTCGAGCCAGTCGCGCAGACGTGCGCTCATCGCCGGCGTGTACCGCACGATCGAACCGGAGGCTTCCGATTTCGCCTGGTTGCGGGCGGTGTCGGCGTGCTTGAGGACCGCGGATACATCGGGGCCGTCGTCCGGATAAATCGCGATGCCGATGCTCGGTGCCGCGTAGAACTCGAGCCCCTCGTGGGATATCGGGTCCTTAAGCATCGTGCAGCACGCGACGGCGATCTCGAGAGCCGCGTCCGGCGCGTTCTCGTGCGCGAACAGAATCACGAACTCGTCGCCGCCGAAGCGGGCGACCGACAGGGAGGGATGTGCGGGCCGGTAAGGCTCGAGCACGCCGCCCAGCTTATCCGTCACGCTCTTCAAAACGGCATCCCCGACCGAATGACCGAAGGTATCGTTGACGCGCTTAAGGCTCGACAGGTCGGCATAGATGACGGCCACGCGCTCCCGGGAGCGCGTGGCCGCCTCGAAAAGGCGTTCGGCGGTGTCGATGCAACGCTGCCGGTTGGCGAGGCCGGTGAGGGTGTCGTAATACGCGAGCCTCTCGATCCGCTCGGCGGCGGCGGCGTTGCGCAGGATGTACGCGAGCCGGCGGGGCAGGAGCGCCCAATTGACCGGTTTGGAGATGAAATCCGTGGCGCCGGCCTCGAACGCCCGGCCGATGGCCGCGGCGTCCTCGTGACCGGTGACCATGACGATCGGAACGGTGGCGAAGCGGGGTTCCGCCCGCAATCTCCTGCAGACGGCATAGCCGTCCATTCCGGGCATGTCGACATCGAGCAGCACGATGTCGACGTCCCGCGACAGCGCGGCCTCGAGCGCCGAGGCGCCATTGTCGAAGCTCAGCGCCTCGAGTCCCGAGGCCGCCGCCGTCTCGGCGAGGAGGAGGCGGCCGAGGTCCTCGTCATCGGCGATGATCGCGATCCGCTCGCTCATGCGCTCACCCGCAGGTCGAGCCGCGCGAGCGCCTCGAGGAGGGGGCGGTGCGCGCACCGAATGACGGCGTGCAAAGCGCCGGCGCCGGCGGCGTCCCGCTCGCCGCAGCACCTCTCCAGCCGGCGCACATGCCGCGCGAAGACGAGTGCGCCCACGTTGGCGGAACTCGAGGCCAATTTGTGGCACACCGCGCCGGCCGACGCATAATCGCCGGCGGCCAGCGCGGCGTCGAGATCCTCGATCGCCCGGGTCGATCCGCTCTGAAACAGATCCACCAGCTTCGAATACAGGTTCGGGCCGCCGCTGCGCAGCGCCTTGAGTCCATCCACCGTCGAGGCGTCGATCTGCGCGAGAGCGGCTGAATCCTCGCTCGCGTCGGCGACGGACGGCGCCGCGCGGCCCCCCGCATCCGCACTGCCCGGCGTGTCCACCCAGCGGAGCAACAGTCGGGTGCACTGGTCGAAGGTGTAGGGCTTGCTCAGCAGGTCGTCCATGCCCGCATCGACGCACGAATCCCGATAGCTCTTCGCGTCGTGGGCGGTCAACGCAATGATGGGCACCCGCCGATCGGCCGATTCCCGCTCCCGGATCAGGCGGGCCGCGGCGAAGCCGTCCATGGACGGCATGTTGAGATCCATCATGATGAGATCGAATCGCTCGATAGAGCTGCGCGCGACCGCCTCGGATCCGTTGTCCACCCATACGCAGCTGCAACCGAGCTCCGCCAGATAGCCCTGCGCGACGGCCGCGTTGACCGCTTCGTCCTCGACCAGCAGCACATGCGCACCGATTGCGATCCGCTTGCTCGCCGTGGCCGCGCCGCCCTCGGGCGCGTCGATGCCGGCGGCTGCGCGCAGAGCAGCCGCCAATGCGTCCCGATGCACGGGCTTGGCCACGATGATGGCGGGCTCGATGCGGTGCCTGCACGCAAGGCCGTCCATTTGCGCGGCCGTGGCGACGATCACCATGCCGGCGCGGGGGGTGTCAGGGAGGGCGAACGCTTCCTCGACGATGGCTGCATGCGTGCTCAGATCGACGATCGTGAGCTCGCGCGCTTCGACGCCGTGCTCGCCCGGATCGTGGCGCACCGAGAGGCCGAGCGCCGCGGCGTGGCGGCCAAGGGATTCGGCCATGGCCGGTCTCCTGGTGAGGATCCGCACCGCCTGTCCGTCGAGCGGCGGCGGCGCTTCCCGGGGGATCTCGGTGGAAGTCTCGAGCGGCAGGCTGACATGGAAGGTCGAGCCCACGTTCGGCTTGCTTTCCACCGTGATGGTCCCGCCCATGCGCTGCGCCAGTTCGCGGCAGATGGCCAAGCCGAGCCCGGTGCCGCCGAAGCGCCGCGTGGTCGATTCATCGGCCTGGGTGAAGGGCTCGAAGATTTTCTCGATGGTCGTCGCGTCCATGCCGAGGCCGGTATCCGCAATCGAGATGTGCAGCATCGGCCGGCGCTGCCCGCTCATGTCGACATCGGCCTTGACCACGACCTCGCCCTGCGCGGTGAACTTGACGGCGTTGCCGACCAGGTTCATGACGATCTGGCGGATGCGCAGCGAATCGCCGCGCACCGTGAATGGGTAACTCGAGGGCGGCCGCACGATGAGCTCGATCCCCTTGGCTTCCGCGGCCCCCGCGAACAACGCCGTGCATTCCTCGAGAAGCCCGGTCAGATCCAGAGGCAGCGATTCGAACTCCACCTTGCCGACCTGGAGCTTGGACAGGTCCAACAGGTCGTTGACGATCTTGAGCAGGATCTGTGCGGAGGACCGGATGGTCCGCGTGAGTCTTGCCTGCGTGGAGGAAAGCGCGGTGCGGCCGAGCAGTTCCGTCATGCCGACCACGCCGTTCATGGGCGTGCGCAGCTCATGGCTCATGCGCGCCAGAAAATCGCTTTTGGCCTGGGCGGCCTCGGCCAGCTGTCGATTGCTTTCGAGGAGCTCGCGCGTGCGCGCCTCGACCTCGGATTCGAGGCGCAGCTTGGCCTGCACGATGCCGCGGATCCTGTCGCGGTGCGATCTCACGCGCACACCGATGAAGGCCAGCAGCACGAGCGCGTAGATCGCGCAGGCCCACCAGGAACGCCACGGTGCCGCGGCGCGATGGATGGTCAATTTGAGCGGCGGATCGCTCCACACCGAGTCCGCATTGGCCGCACGCACCTCGAGCAGGTGATCGCCCGCGTCCAGGTTGGTGAGGGTGACCTGATGCTGCGTGCCCAGATCGATCCAGCGATCTGAGAGTCCGGCCACGCGATAGGCGAGGCGGTTGCGTTTCGGCGAAATGAAGTCGAGCGCGCCAAAATCGAGCGACACGATGCTCGCGCGGTAATCGAGCGACACGCGCCCGAGCAGCCAGTACGGGGTCGCGCTCTGAACCGGTACGCCGAGCACCTCGAGGCGGGTCAGCGCGACGCGCGGCGCGTGGGTATTTTCCGAGAGCCGCAACGGATCGAAGAGGTTGAAACCCCCGGGTCCGCCGAAGCACAGGCGTCCATCGCGCATGCGATGGTAGGCGTTGTAGTCGAAGTCCTCCCCCTGGAGGCCATGCTCCCGGTGATAGGTCTTGACCGCGAGGGTGTCCGGATCCAGGCGCATCAAGCCGGCGTCGCCGCTCAGCCAGAGACGCCCCCTGGCATCGCTCAGCACACCGTAGACGGTGTCGCTGGAGAGTCCCTCCTCGCGCGACAGGGGCTTGAATCGGATTGCATCCGGTGCGGCGGCCGAGCCCACGACGCGGGCGATGCCGCCTCCATCCGTGGCCACCCATATCTTGCCGTCCGCATCGGCGTCCAACGCATAGATGGTGTTGGAGGGCAGACTGGCCGGGTCGGCCGGATCGTGCCGGAACACCTTGACGACGGTGCCGTCCGGCCGCGCCAGGTCCAGCCCGCCGTCGTCCGTGCCGATCCACATGTTGCCTTGCGGGTCCTCGGCGAAGGCGGTGACGCTCGCCGCACTGATCGCGCCGGCCGCGCCCGTCGCATAAGGCAGCTGGCGGATCGAGCCGTTCGCCGGATCGAGCACGTTGGCGCCCCCGTCGTGGATTCCCAACCAGATCCGTCCGTCGTGCGACTCGAAGATGGTCTGGACCCCCGCGGCGCTGAGACTGTACGGGTCGCCCACCGCGACGGGGAACGAGGTCAGCCGGTGATCGGCGGTCAGCTTCTTGAGCCCGCTGGTCATCGTGCCGATCCACAGCGTGTCATGGCGGTCCGAATGCAGCGACATCACGCGGCGATCGCCGAGCGCGTCCCGCCGTTTGACGATCGTGTCGATGTCCGTGGCGTCCCCGCTCGCGTCGTCGAATTGAAAGAGCCCGGCGCCCATGGAGCCGACCCACAGCTTGCCGCCCGGCGCGTCCGCAAAGGCGGTGACCGGCTTGTCGGCGAGCCAGGCGGGGCGATGGCCGCCGAGCTCGAGGCTGCGGGGGTTCCAGCGGCTGATGCCGCCCGAGAAGGTGCCGATCCAGACGAGGCCGGCGGGATCCTGGTAGAGCGAAACCACCAGCGAGTCGCGCAGGGAATCCGGATCGCGGGAGTCGTGACGATAGTGTGCGAAGCCGCCTCCACTCAACAGGTCCAGCCCCTCGGAGGTGCCCACCCAGAGGTGCCCGGCGTGATCCTGCAGAATGGCGCGCACATCGTCGCTCGCCAGCGAATCGGCGCGCTGCGCGTCGTGCCGGAATGTCCGCAGGATGCGTCCGCTCGCATCCATGCGGTCGAGGCCGCCGTCGAAGGAGCCCACCCACAAGCTGCCGTCCTCGTCCTCGATGACCTTGGAGATCTGCCTGCCGCTGAGGGTTGCGGGATCGTCGGAGCGGTGCCGGAAGTGCCGGAATCGCCGGGTCTCGGGCTGCCATCGATCCAGCCCCTGCGCGGTGCCGATCCACACGGCTCCCGATCGGTCGAGCGTGATCGTGAAGATCTGCTCGTCGCTCAGCGAATCGGGGTTCATCGGATCGTGGTGAAAATGCTCGAACCGTCCGGACGCGGGGTCGAGCACGTCGATGCCGGCGTCGTTGCTGCCGACCCAGATGCGCCCCTTCGCATCTATCGCGAGCGCGCGCGTGACATCGCTCGAGAGCGAGTCCGAATCCGCCGGATCGTGGCGGAACCGCGTGAAGGTGTCGCTCGCGCGATTCCACCGGGCGAGCCCGGCATCCTTGACCGCGATCCACAGGTCATGGTGGGCGTCCTCGACGATTTCACGGACGAAATTGCCGGGCAATCCCGCGGAGGCCGTGCGCGAGTAAGCGTAGCGGTAGAGCTCGTGGCCGTCGTAGCGCACCAGCCCGTCCTCGGTCGCGATCCAGACGAATCCTTGCGAATCCTGCAGCACCGCATCGACCTGCCCCTGAGGCAGACCGTCCGCAGGCGTCACGTGATCGAGAACGAGCGCGGGCGCGTCGGCGGCGCCGGCCGAGCCCGCCAGCATCCCCATCAACCCGATCGTCAGGTGCATCCGGATGTTCAAAGGCATGACCGGGCTACGTTGCGCCAACCGCCGAACCGGGGTGTTGAAGCGGCCGGCAATCCTCGCAAGCGGCCCGCGGGGATTGGGAGACGCCCTTCACACTTCGATCATTCGTTCGGCACCCAGCTCTCGATCGACGCCGACTGCGCCGTGCCGGTGGTCGAGGTGCTGGTGGTCCACCAGGGCACGGACTTCGCCCAGGTGTAGCCCTTGGCCCAGGTATAGCCCTTGGCCCAGGTGTAGCCATTGCTCCAGGCGTACGCCTGGTTCCAGCTGTACGCCTGGCTCCAGACGTAGCCCTCGCTCCAGGTATAACCCAGGGAGCCGTCGTAGGCGGCGGACCAGGAATAGCCGTCCGACGGCGTCGAGCCGCCCCAGGTCGAGCCGGCCATGTTCATGACATAGTAGTTGCCGCTGGCGTCTTCGTTGGCGGGACCGCCGTAGTGCTGCGTGCCCGCGAGATCGGCGGCGATGTCGAGGCCTATATTGGCGCAACCCGTCGCCGAGCTGTTCACCGCCGATACCGCGTTGATCAGGCCGGCGCCCTGCTGAAAGACGCTGTACGCCAGCGTACCATCCGAATTGACGGCGGGCCGGGCCGAGGCGAGCAGCCGGCACTTCACATCATCGGGCGCGAGCGCCGGATCCGATTGCAGCATCAGCGCGACCACGCCGGTGGTCACCGCCGCGGCCATCGACGTTCCGGACATGGTGAACAGCGACGCCGTGGGCGCCATGGAGCCGGGATCGATGTTCGCGAGATAGCTGCTGCTCGACATCGAGGCGACCATGTGGCCGCCCGGGGCGATCAGCTCCGGCTTGACGAAACCCTCGTAGGTGGGGCCCGCGGAGGAAAACGACGCGAGCCGGTCATCGGTGAGATTGTAGGGGGTGTAGTAATCGGTGAGCGCGCCGGCCGTGATGACGTACGGCACGTTGCCGGGCACGTCGATGGTCATCGGGTTCGGACCTTCGTTGCCCGCGGCGACCACCACCACGATGCCCGCCTGCCAGGCAGCCATTACCGCCTGATTGAGCGGATCGTTCCAATAGTACGATTCGGGCGTCGCGCCGAAGGACAGATTCACCACGCGGATGTTGTATTTTTTCCGGTTGGCGACGATCCAGTCGAGGCCGTTGATCACGTCGATGTACCGGCCGCCGCCCTCGCCGTCGAAGGCGCGCACGATCACGAGATTGGCCTGCGGCGCGATGGCGAGGTACTCGCCCGCGACGTTGATCGCGCCTCCCGCGGCGATCGACGTGATGTGCGTTCCATGGCCGTAGGGGTCGCCGGTGACGGGACCGGAGCCGCCGTTGGTCACATCGATGGTGGCGAGGATGCGCGAGCCGTAAACCTGGTTCGGCGCCTGCCAGAGCCCGCTGTCGAGCACGGCGATGGTAACCCCCTGGCCGGTGATGCCCGACTGCTGCAGGGTATTCGCGCCCACGAGCATGGGGTAGTTGGTCTGGTAGAGCTGGATGGGCGTATCGACCCCGGTGCCGTCCTGCGGCACCGAACTGCCGCTGGCCTGCGCGACCGTGGCGGTGGTGAGCGCGGAGACCGCGGGAATTTGATTCGCCGCGATCACCAACGAATCGAGGCTCGACGAGAGCGTCGTCGTTGCGCCGGCGCTCGCCGGCGAAGCCGATGCGGACGCTCTCAAGATCCTGTCCTCGAACACCCGCACGCCCGGCATCGAGCGCAGCCGCGCCGCCTGGAAGGAATCGAGGTGCGCCGACACCGCGTGGATGATGCCCAGATCGTGCTCCACCGCCGCACCCACCGAGCTCACGTCGCGTCTGGCGGCATCCAGGTTCGCCGCCTGCACCATGAAGCGCGGAGCGCCGGGCGACGAATGGACGGGGCAGGTGGCGCCCGACAGCGCGATGGCGGCCACGGACATGCTGACGGCCAGAAGAAGTGCTTTCGATGTTCGCTTGTTCATGAGCCTTTGCCTGCGTGAGTCTCTGGCCTGCGTCGCCGATCTACGACAGTTCGGATTGCATTGCATTACATCCGACCCGGCCCATGGCGGCGGTCGAGCGGCCCTCACGAGTCAGGAGGCGATTTGGGACTTGCGTCTCATAATGGAAGTGTCAAATGGGCGGCCTGTTGCGGCGTAGAGATCTCCGCTGCCGTGGCGGCAGCCGAGCTCCAGGAGCACCTGTCGTTGGGCGACATCGTCCACGCCGGTGGCGATCGGCGTGACGCCGAGCGCGGTCGCAGCGCTGATGCCGGCACGGCAGACCCGCAGCGCCACTTCATCCGAGCGCAGCGCGGTGACCCAGGCGCGGTCGAGCTGCAATCCCCAGATCGGGGCACGGGCCAGGCGGTCGAGCGAGCCGAATCCCCGGCCTACCTCGTCGATCACCAGCTGCACGCCGAGGCGGTGCAGGGCCTGATAGACGGACAGATTCATGGCGGCAAAAGTGCGTTCCGAGATCCGAATTTCGAGCCGCGGGGCCGGCAGGCTTCCATCGGCCAGCACTCTGACGATGTCCTCGACGAAATCATCCTGCAGCAGGTGATGGCGCAGCGGACCGAACGACAGACGCGCATCCGCGGGAAGTGCAGGAGCCAGCACCTTGAAATCCTCGCACAGTCCATCGAGCAGGGAGCGCGACAGGAGTGTGGCGAGCCCGGTGGTCTCCGCCATGCCGAGAAATTCGGCCGGGGCGAGCTCGCCGCGCAACGGGTGATTCCATCGCAGATACCCGACCTCGGCGACCAGTCGTCCGCTGGCGAGATCATGCCGGCCCACATAGCGCAGCTGTATTTCGCGCTGTGCGATGGCTTCGCGAATCTCGCGCGCCGCATCTAGGCGGGCGAGAGACCTGAGTTTGAGCGTGTCGGTGAAGAAGTGAATCCGATCGGAGTTCGCGCGCCGCGCTTCGGCGGCGGCCGACCGCGCCTTGTCGAGCAGGCTTCGTGGCGACGAACCGTCCTGCCCCAGAATGGAAACGCCAGAATAGGGCGTCAAATGAAACGAGGCGTCCCCGATCTGCACCGGCTCACGCAGGCTCGCGCAGACTTTGGTGACGCAAAGCTCGATCGAGTCGCGGTCCGAGCTCTCGACCACGATCGCCAACAGCTCTGGGCCCATCTGACCGAGGTACCAGCTGGCGCCGGCACCGGCGCCCGGCGCAGCACCGGGGGCGGGCCGAGCTTCGTCCGGCAGCCTTAGAATCGCGCCGCTCAGGACCTGATCCGAGATCTTGGCGTCGACGACGCGCGCGATCTCGGCCAGTCCGTCCAGATACACGAGCGCCAGAGCGAGCGGACTTTCGCGGATCGCGCATTGACTCAGAGTGTCTTGGAAGCGGGCGAGAAATCCGCGCCGGTCGAAGTGTGGGCGCACGTCGTTGTCGCCGAGCGATGAGGCGTCCGCTGAACGTGACGCCGGACGGCTCTCCGAACGGCTGGCCGGGGAGCCTGCCGCAGGACTCGTCGAAGGGCTCGCCGAAGCGCTCCCCGCGTGCGCGGTCGAAGGGGCCGCCGGGTGGCTGGTCGAGCGGCGTGCCGCGTTCGGAGGCGCAGGCCCGGGCGACTGGCTTCGCAAAAGATCCCCGGCAGCGAGGCGAATGACGCAGAGCGCCCGATCCGGCCCTTGCGCGAACGCGCGCACCTCGTACCGCACGTCCGAGCACTCGAACCGGGTTTCCACGGGCTGCCGTTGGGCGATGCAGCGGCGCACCGCCTGCTTGATGCACAAGGCCGCGGGCTCCGGCCAAACCGCATCCAGCCGGACCGCGACCGCATCGGGGGAAGGGATGAGCTCTCGGACGGTGCTGCCCCCCACATGAGCGAGGATGACGCCGTCCCGTCTGACGAGAACGGCAAGATCGGGCAGGCTATCGCTCGAGATCTCGGCCATCCTGCATGTAAGCATTAAGCCGCGAGGAAATTCCTAGACCCAGGTCCCGCCCGGGAACTTTGACGCAGCGCGGGGACCCCGGCAGAATCCGCGTGATGACCGGGACACGGAAGTCGTGCATGCCCGCGCGCAGGTGCCTCGACCGCATCGCTCGCATGTCCGTCGCCGCCCTGACACTTGCGCTCTCAATGCAGCCAGCCGCCTTCTCCGCCGACAGCCACTGCAAGCTCGGCAAGATGGCCGAGTTTCCGATCACCATGCGGGGACAGCGGCCGCTTATGAGCGCGGAGATCAACGGAACCAACGTCCAATTCGTGGTCGACAGCGGTGCCTTCTACAGCGTGATCAGCCCGGCCAGCGCCTCCGAGCTCAAGCTCGCGACACATTTTGCGCCATTCGGGTTCTACATGACGGGCGTCGGTGGCGGGAGGGCGGATGTGGCCGTGGCCACGGTCAAAGCATTTACGCTCGCGGGCGTTACGCTCAAGAACGTTGAGTTCCTGGTCGGTGGGAGCGAGTTCGGCGCCGGCAGCGTGGGGTTGCTCGGCCAGAATGTTCTTCACATCGGCGATGTGGAATACGATCTCGGAAACGGCGTCGTTCGCTTGATGAAGCCCATGGATTGCCGAAATACGGTCCTTGCGTATTGGGCCGCTGCCGCGACACCGTATTCGGTGATTTCGATCGATGCGCCGAACGGGCTGGACCGGCACACCGGTGGGACGGCGTATGTGAACGGGATCAAAATCCGGGTCGAGTTCGATACGGGCGCCGGAAGCTCGGTGTTGTCGCTGCGCGCGGCCGCCCGCGCGGGGATCAAACCCGACTCGCCCGGTGTCGTGTATGCGGGAGAGTCCCATGGCATCGGCAAGATCACCTACCCGACCTACATCGCGCCCTTCGCGAGCTTCAAAATTGGCGACGAGGAGATCAAAAACACCAGGCTGCGCATCGGCGACATCGATCTTCCGAATGCCGACATGCTGATCGGGCCGGACTTCTTCCTGTCGCATCACGTCTACGTGGCCAACAGCCAGCGCAAACTGTATTTCACCTACAACGGCGGCCCGGTTTTCAACCTATCGGTCAGGCGTGCGCCGGAGCAACAGCAACAGCAACAGCAACAGCAACAGCAACAGCAAGAGCAACCGGCAGAACCGGCGCCGACGCCGGCATCGCCCCCGAGCGCCAACGACGCGGCTTCAGGGGCGTCCCCGGCGCAGCAAGCCGCCGAGCAGAGCCGCCTGGGGAGCGCGGCCGCGGCTCGCGGCGATCTCGGGAACGCGATCGCCGATCTCACCAGGGCATGCGAGCTGGCGCCCGATGTGCCGGCGTATTTCTATCAACGGGGGCTTGCGTATCAGCAGAGCAAGCAGCCGGACCTCGCATTGGCGGATTTCGACCGATCCCTGAAGCTCAGGGCGGCCGACCCCACGGTGCTGGTCTCACGGGCGTATTTATTGTTCCGGCGCGGCGAGCGGGCGCGCGCAGCGGCGGACCTCGACGCCGCGGACGCTGACGCGTCGAAGGAATCGGATTTGCGGTTCCAGATGGCACACGCCTATGAAGCGGCCGGGCTGCTGGAAGCAGCCATCAAACAGTATGATCTGTGGATCGAGTACCACTCGGTCGATGCGCGCTATCCCCTGGCGCTGAACGGAAGATGCCGCGCGCGTGCGCTTCAGGGGGAGGCCTTGCCGCTTGCACTGAAGGATTGCGATGCGGCGGGACGAAGTGTGCCGAAATCGAGTCCGGAATTTGCCAAGATCCTGGATTCGCGCGCGCTGGTTCTGCTGCGCATGGGCGACTACGCCAAGTCCCTCGCGGACTACGAGGCGTCGCTGAAAATCGACCCCAGGAACCCCTGGGGATGGTACGGGCGAGGCATCGACGAGCTGCGGCTCCATAAAGGCTCCGAGGGGCAGGCGGATCTCGCACGAGCAGCGGGTATCTGGCCGCAAGTCGCCGCGGAGTTCACCCGACGAGGGATCGCCCCCTGACCGGCCCCCGGGCCGCCCGATCAGCTCTCGAAGAACCCCATCTTGACCCCGGCGAGCTGCACCACGTCGTTGTCGTTCAGGCGTCGCGCCTGCGGCCCGATCGGAACGCCGTTGACCTGCGGGTAGTCGTTATCCTTGCCGCTGTCGACGTGCACGATGAAATAGCCTTCCGCGCGGCGAGTGATCGCCGCCACCTGCACGCCGGGCCGTCCGAGCGTGGTCAGCGCCTTGGTCAGTTCCAGCTCGCGGCCCGCGAACGCTCCGCTCAGGACCTGCAGCTTGGCCTTGGGTAGAAGAGCGGCATTGTCCGGTCCCGGGGCGGAGGCCGGCCGCTTGGCCGCGACCGCCTTGGCGGCTTGATCGACCGCGGCACCGACGCGGCGGATGCGGTCCTCACCCTGTGAGCTCGGGGTGATGACCATGGTCTTTTCGAATTCATCCTGCTCGGTGTCGCCGTCCTGGCTGTCAACGAAGCGGAGCTGATGATGCCCGACGGTGATCACGTCGCCGTGCTGCATCGCATGCTTCTTGATCAGCTTACCGTTGACGTAGGTGCCATTGGTGCTGTTCAGGTCCTCGAGGAACGAGTCGTTCAGGATGTTGATGATGAGCGAGTGATGGCCGCTCACCGCCGGGTTGTCGATACGGATATCGTTGTCGGGGAGACGCCCAATGGTGTAGCGCTCCTTGTTCATGTTGTATTCCGCGAGGATCTGACCATCCAAGCTGAGCATCAGGCGTGCCACAAACACATCTCCCTAACCGAACCATCCCAGTATTTTGTCAAATATACGCCGTTGTGCGGGGAACGGCTCAGCCACGTGTGCCATGATCACCGAGATGTTGTCTCGCCCGCCATTGTCGTTCGAAAGCTGGATCAATTGTTTAGCAACCGTGTCAAGATTAGCACTAAAGGTACTGATTGTTAACTGAATATCCTCGTCTTCGATCATGTCCGACAAGCCATCGGAACATAGCACGTAGTAGTCGCTCTTCAGTACCGGCTGCTCGTGAATCTCGACCTCGACATTCTGTTCCACCCCGAGGGCCCGGGTGACATAATTCTTGTTGGTGGCCCGCTGCGCCTCCTGCTGGGAGTAAAAGCCGCGATCCACCAGCTCCTGCAGGAGCGAATGATCCAGCGTCATTTGCTCGAACCGGTTGTCCCGCAGCCGATACAGCCGTGAATCGCCGACGTGGGCGATGGAGACCCTGTTGTCGTGGAACAGGCAGGCCACCACCGTCGTACCCATGCCCTCACATTGAGGCTGAGTCTTCGAGGTGTGGTAGATGATTTTGTTGGCTCTGTGAATCGCGTCACGCAGAATGATGCTGGGTCGCGTCAGCCCGCTCTCGGGGTCGCGCACGGAGAGGTCCTCCCGCGCCACGGCGTCGCGTACCAGGTTGATGATGGTCTTGACGGCGATCCCGCTTGCGACCTCACCGGCGTTGTAACCGCCCATGCCGTCGGCCAGCACGAACAGCCCGATATCGGCCTCGGCGCCGATCATGTCCTCGTTGTGTTCGCGCACCTTGCCGGTGTCGGTGAGCGCGACGCTTGCGATTTTTCCCCTCAGGCTCATTCTGGTCTCTCGATCATGGCAGTCCCGTCGGCAATCGCGACCGACAGTCCTCCAAAGCCGCCGCCATGTGGGCCCCGGATTCGAAGCGCTCCTCCGGCGTCTTCGCCAGGGCGCGGTCTATGACGCTCTCCACACAGGCGGGAAGATCGGGCCGGTAGGACCGTAACGGCGGATGCGGAGCTTCCGCGATCTGCTGCATCAACCCCGTCATGGAGTCGGCGGTGAACGGCAGATGGCCGCTCAACAGCTGAAACAGGCTAACACCCAACGAAAACAAGTCCGAGTGACCGGTCACAGTTCGCCCTTCGAGCTGTTCGGGCGACATGAAGGAGGGTGTGCCGAGGACAATGCCGGTCCGGGTCGTCCCCGTGCCGGTGAGCCGCGCGATGCCGAAGTCCGTGATCTTCAGCACATCGGCATTGGGGTCGTACATGATGTTGGCGGGCTTGATGTCGCGATGAACCACCTGTTGTTTATGCGCGAATCCGAGCGCTTGGGCGGTTCGGCCCATGAGTTCCAGCACTTTTCTAGGCTCCAACAGGTTGTCGGGCGTCGCATAGTCGCTCAAATGCCGGCCCTTTAGGTATTCCATCGCAATGTACGCAAGCCCGTGCTCTTCGCCGACATCATAGATGGTAACGATGTTGGGATGGTTGAGACGGCCCGCAGTTTCGGCCTCCCGAAAGAATCGAGTTCTCGCCTCGGTCAATTCCGACTCGCTGAACTCGCTGGCGAGCGGGATGGCCTTGATGGCGACCAGGCGGTTGATGGCGGTATCGCGACCCAGGTACACGACGCCCATCGCGCCGCGGCCGATTTCGCGCTCGAGCTGATAGCGGCCGAGCCGTCGCAACTCGCCGTTCGAGGCGGCGGCATCGGCGCCTGCCGTCGTCGAGGGATCGGCGGCGCCGGGGGCCGCTTTGGCCGGCGCCCCGGCCGTGGCCGCGGCCGGGGCGGAGCCCGCGGTGCGCGGCGCTTTCGGCCCGATCGGCGAACCCGTCGAGGCGCGCTGCAACTTCGGCGCCGCGCGCTCGGCATCCATCAAGCGGCGCAGACGGGCGCCGACATCGCGATAGGTATTGTCGATGCGGGCCAGGTGACGGTACACGGCGGTGGCCTGCACCGCACGGTTGCGCTGCTCGAGCTGGGTGCCGAGCGCGTAGAGATCGCCGAGCACCGTGGCGCTCGCTTTGCGGCCCTTCAGTTCGGCGAAGCGCTGCTCGAAGTTGTCCAAAAGGCGGGTGGTGTCGGGACCCGGCGGCGGGGGAGCTTTGGGCGTGGTCGCGGCCGGGGCCGCGGCGGGCCAAAACGACAGGAACAGCAGGGTGCTCCCGCCGCTCGACAGCACCGCGCCGCTCAATAGCACCGCGCCGGGCAACCAGGCCCAGGGGCTCAAATTGGCATGGGACCGAAGCACCAGGTCGAGCCCGAAGAGGCCGAACCCAACGATCGCCGCGATCATCCCGAGCTTTCGCATGCTATAGACATAATCCGCATTCAGAAGCGGCGAAGTATAGGTGATCGGGCGACCCCGGCTGCAATGCTAAGCTCACAAAATCGATCCCTGGGAGCCCGATGGCTAAATTAAAAGAGGTCTTTGTCTGCCAGTCTTGCGGGACTCCCTCACCCAAGTGGCAGGGGCAGTGCGCGGGGTGCGGCGAATGGAACACCTTGGTGGCGGAGGTGCGGTCGGGCGGTGCGCGCGCCCCGGGCGCGGCCACGAGGCGTGCAGGGCGCCCCGATCCCCCGGTCTCGCTCGCCGCCGAGGCCGCCGCCGAACAACCGCGCATCTCCTCCGGGTCCGCCGAGCTCGACCGGGTTCTCGGCGGCGGTTTGGTGGCGGGGTCCGTCACCTTGATCGGCGGCGATCCTGGAATCGGCAAGTCCACCCTGATGCTGCAATCGGCCGCCGCGCTCGCCGCCGCCGGCCCGGTGCTGTATGCCACCGGGGAGGAGTCGATCAAGCAGGTGGCGCTTAGGGCGCGTCGGTTGGCGCTCGCCGAGTCGACCGCCCGGCTGGTGGCCGAGACCCAGGTCGAGTCCATCGTGGAGATCGCCTCCGGCCTCAAAGCCCGCGCGCTCATCGTCGATTCCATCCAGACCATGTATTCGCAGCGCATCGACACGGCGCCCGGCGCCGTGTCGCAGCTGCGCGAGTGCACCGCGGAGCTGGTCCGCTTCGCCAAGGCGAGCGGGACCGCGGTGCTGCTCGTCGGCCACGTGACCAAGGAGGGGCAGATTGCCGGTCCCCGGGTCCTCGAGCACATGGTGGATACGGTGCTGTATTTCGAGAGCGATACGGGAAGCCGCTTTCGGGTGTTGCGCTCGGTGAAGAACCGGTTCGGAGCCGCCAACGAGATCGGCGTATTCGCGATGGCCGAGCAGGGACTGCGCGAGGTCACCAATCCGTCGGCGATTTTTCTATCGCGTCACCCGACGCCGGTGTCGGGAAGCGTGATCACGGTGATGCGCGAGGGCACCCGCTCGCTTCTCATCGAAGTGCAGGTGCTGGCCGATTCGAGCACGGGGTCGAACCCGCGAAGGGTTGCGGTCGGCATCGACGGCAACCGCCTGACCATGCTCCTCGCGGTCGCGCACCGGCATGCGGGCCTTTCGCTGCAGGGCCAGGACGTGTTCGCCAACGTGGTCGGCGGCGTGCGCATGTCGGAGACGGCGGGCGACCTCGCCATCGTGCTTGCCGCGCGATCCAGCCTGTTGGACCGTCCCCTGCCCGATTCGCTCATCGCCTTTGGCGAATTGGGTCTGGCGGGGGAGATACGCCCGGTGCCCTTCGGCGAGGAGCGACTGCGCGAGGCCGCCAAGCACGGCTTCAAGTCGGCGCTGATACCGGAGGCCAACGTGCCCCGGCGGCCGCCGGAGGGCATGACGGTGCGCGGCGTGACGCGCCTCGGCGAGGCGCTCGAGGGGTTCTAGCCAAGCCGGGGCCGCCGGGCAGGCGGTCCCGTCAGCCTCGCGCGCGGCGTGGCATGGGAGGGGCGGTGATCGATTCGACGGGAAACGAGACTTGGTTATCGAGAGTCGCGCAGCGCACTTGCGACTGGTCGGAACGATGGTTCCCGGACGCCTTCGCTTTCGCCGTGATGGCCGTGGCCGTCGTCTCGCTCGGCGCGGCACTGATCGGCGCGCCGGCCCGGACGATAGCGGAAAACTTCGGCTCCGGATTTTGGAGCCTGATTCCGTTCACCATGCAGATGACCTTCATCATCATCGGCGGATATGTCGTCGCGGATTCGCCGCCGGTCGATCGGCTGGTGCAGCGCCTGGCGGCCGTGCCGACGAGCGCCCGCGGAGCGGTGGCCTGGGTCGCGCTCTTCGGCACGTTGACCTCGCTCATTCACTGGGGATTGAGCATGGTGTTCTCATCCCTGCTGATACGGGCGCTGGCGCGGCGGACCGACCTCGGGGTCGATTATCGGGCCGCGGGGGCGGCGGCGTGCACGGGCTTGGGTTCCGTGTGGGCGCTGGGACTGTCGTCCTCGGCGGCCCAGCTCGAGGCAAACCCCGCCAGCATGCCCCCTGCCTTGTTGGCGGAGACCGGCGTCATTCCGTTTCGCGAAACGATATTCCTCTGGCAGTCCATGCTGCTGGCGGCGATTCTCGTGCTGGTCGGAACCTGGGTCGCGTGGAAGACCGCGCCCGGAGCGGATCGAGCGCAGACGGCGCAGCGGCTGGGCATCGACCTCGAATCGCGCCGTCGTCCCGACGAGCCGCGCACGCGGCCCGGGGAATGGCTCGAATCGAGCCCCCTGCCCACGATGTTCATCGCGCTCCTGGGGCTTGGGTTCCTGGCGCACGAGTTCGCCGCCAAGGGCGCGGCGTCCGCCATCTCCAATCTCAACACCTACAATTTCATGTTCATCGTGGCGGGACTCCTGCTGCAGTGGCGGCCGCGGCGATTCATCGAGTCGGTGTCGCGCAGCGTGCCGAGCGTCGCCGGCGTGCTGATCCAGTTTCCCTTCCTCGGGGCGATCGCCGCGATCTTGACGGGCGCCAAGAACGGGGAGGGCGCCACGCTCTCCGGCATGCTGGGCCACGCATTCACGCGGATCGCGAGTCACGCGACGTTCGCGCCGATCGTCGGCGGCTATTCGGCGCTGCTCGGCCTGTTCGTGCCCTCGGGAGGCGGCAAGTGGATCGTCGAGGCGCCTTACGTCATGCATGCGGCGAATGCGCTCGGCTACAACCTCGGCTGGGTGGTGCAGATCTACAATGCGGCCGAGGCACTCCCGAATCTGATCAATCCGTTTTGGATGCTGCCGATACTCGGCATCCTCGGCCTGCGCGCACGGGACCTGATCGGCTTTACGTTCGTGCAGTTCCTGGTCAATCTGCCGTTGGTGCTGGGGCTTCTCTGGATCCTGGGGGCGACATTGAGCTACCACCCTCCGGTCATGCCCTGATGCCTCAGCGCTCGACGAACGCGCGCAACCGGGTTGCGGGTTCAGCGCGGCTCAGTGCAGATCGAGGTAACGGGCACAGGTCGGGGTCGAGACCACGACCTCGTATTTCGCACCGGGCCCCGCGTATTGGCACACCAGGATCGGGGCGCCCGGATAAGAGCTGACGATGCGCTGCCCGACGAGCTTCGCGCGCAGCGGACTTTGCGCGGCCGCGGACAAGGCGATCAGAAGTCCTGCACATATCGCGACGGCTTTCATGGGGCCAGTGTGTGCGCAACCGGGCGGCGGCGCCGCAACGGACGTTCTCAAAAAAGCGCCCGGCGATATGACGTAATCCCGCCGCAGTGGGCGCGCCGCCGCAGCGCTCAGGCCGCCGCGGCGGGCGGGCGGATGCGCACGGTCTTGATGGCGTTATCGCCGGTCTGCAGAACCTCGAGCATGTAGTCGGACATCTTCAAGGTGGTGCCGGGCTCCGGGATGGTCTCCAGGAACTCGACTATCAGGCCGTTCAAGGTCTTCGGGCCGTCGGTGGGAAGATTCCAGCGCATGGACCGGTTCAGCGCGCGAACGGTGGAGGACGCGTTCACCACGAAGCTGCCATCCGAGTCGCGGTGCACGTCCTTGTGCATCATGGTCGCCGGGTCGGTGGTGAATTCGCCGACGATCTCCTCGAGAATGTCGTCGAGGGTCACCAGCCCCTGGATGTCGCCATACTCGTCGACCACGAAGGCGAGGCGGCGCTTGTCGCGCTGAAAGTTCAGCAGCTGGGTGTTGAGCGGCGTGCCCGAGGGCACGAAGTACACGTCGCGCGCGCTCGCGGCTTCGATCAGTTTCTCGTGGTCCAGCCGGCCGCGCGCCAGCTCGTGCACCACGCGCTTCATGTGCAGGACGCCGATGATGCGGTCGATGTCGCCTTCGTACATCGGCAGGCGGGTGTGCTGGCTCTGGCGCAGCTGCTCGAGGATCTTGTCCCAGGAGTCCTCCATGTCGATGCCGACGATCTCCACGCGTGGCACCATGATGTCCTCGACGGTGGCCTTTTCCAGATCGAGAATGCTCATGAGCATCTGCCGGTGCCGCTGCGGGATCATGGCGCCGGCCTCGGCGACCACGGTGCGCAGCTCCTCGCTGCTCAAGGACGTGGAGGCCTGTTTGCGGGAGACTCCCAGCATGCGCAGCACCCCGTTCGCCAGCAGGTTGGTCGCCCAGACGAGCGGATACAGCAGCGCGAGCAGCAGCGTGTACACGTAGGCGGCGGGGGTGGCGAGGCTCTCCGGATGCAGTGCGCCGAAGGTCTTGGGTGCAACCTCGCAGAAGATGAGCAGCACGAAGGTGAGCGCGATCACCCCGGCCGCGACCAGATAATCTCCGCCCAGGCGGAAGGTGATGAGACCCACCAGGGTGGGCGTGATCACGTTCACCACGGTGCTCAGCAGCAGAATCAGGCCGATCAACCGGTCCGGCCGGGCGAGAAGCGCCTCGGTGAGCCGCGCGCTGCGCTGCCCCATCTTGGCCCGATGCCGCAGCCGATAGCGGTTCAAGCTCATGAGCGCCGTCTCGCTGCCCGCGAAGAATGCGGCCAGCAGCAGCAATACCCCGAGCGTCGCGAACAGTACCCCGAGTGAAAAATGTTCCATTAGCGCGGCTTGCCGCTCAACCCCAGTGCCGCCCGAGCAGATATTCGAGCACGAATTTCGATCCGAAATACGACAGCACCAGGAACCCGAACCCGCTCAACGTCCATGTCACGGCGGCGCGTCCGCGCCATCCGTAGCGGACCCTGCCGATCAGCAGCACACCGAATATGACCCACGCGACGCACGACAGGATGGTCTTGTGCTGAAGGTGCTGCGCCCACAAATCGGTCACGAAGATGAATCCCGTGAGCAGCGCCAGCGTCAGAAACGCAAAACCCGCGCCGATCAACCGGAACATGACCTGCTCGATGGAGTCGAGCGGCGGCAGCACCGCGGGCAGATCGGCGAGCCGCCGCGCCCTGAGCCTTCTGTCCAGAAACTTGAGTATCAGCGCCGTGACCGCCGCCGCCAGGAACAGCGCCGCCGCTCCCATGGACAGCAGGATGTGCGCCGTCAGCTCCCAGCCCGGGGTGTTCTCCTCGGCGTAGGCGTGTCCGTGGCCGGTGAGCGCCGCGCCGCATGCCGCCAGCGCGAGAAGAATCGCGGCGATCGCGCGGTTCTGCCGCTCGACCGCGATCAGGCAGGCGAGGCTGGCGAGCGTCCAGGCGAGCAGCGAGGCGGCCTCGAGCAGACCGATGGAGAAGGGGCCGAGCGAGCGCATCATGTATACGATGGCGATGGAATGCGCCACGATCGCGGCGAGCGTGATGCCCCAGGCGAGCACCCCCCACGCAGGCTTGCTGACACTGCGAAGCATCATCCAAGCACTGGCGGCATAGAGCGCGAACAAGGATAGGGCGATGATCACGGCTGGATCGGATGATGACACAACGATCCGGCGAGCGCCTAGCGAGGCCCGCGGAATGCGATATCATTTGCACCCATGTTCGACCGTCTGACATCCGGCCTCACGGCCGCCCTGAACGCGCTCTCAGGCCGCGGCTATCTGAGCGAGGACAACATTTCCGACACCGTGCGGGAAGTGCGGCTCGCCTTGCTCGACGCGGACGTCGCGCTCCCGGTGGTGAAGAGCTTCACCGAGGCGATCAAGAACCGCGCAATCGGCATCGAGGTCACCAAGAGCCTGACCCCGGGACAGGCCTTCATCAAGGTCGTGCACGAGGAGCTGGTGCGGCTCATGGGGGAACCGAGCGCCGGCCTCAATCTGCGCGCGCAGCGTCCCGTCGTCGTCATGCTCGCCGGCCTCCAGGGGGCGGGCAAGACCACCACCGCCGGCAAGCTCGCGCGCTGGCTGATCGAAAAACAGAACAAAAAGGTGCTGCTGGTCAGCACCGACGTGTACCGGCCCGCCGCCATCGATCAGTTGAAGACGCTGAGCGGGCAGGTGGGCGCGGGATTCGCACCCGCGAACATCGACGAGGCGCCCCTGACCATCGCCAAGCGCGCGCTCACCGAGGCCACGCTGCAGGCTTACGATGTGCTGCTGATCGATACGGCGGGGCGGCTGCACGTCGACGCCGAGATGATGGAGGAGGTGAGGAGCCTCGAGGCCGCCATCCGTCCCCACGAGCGGCTGTTCGTGGTCGACAGCATGGCCGGACAGGACGCCGTGAACGCGGCCAAGGCATTCAACGATGCATTGAGCCTGACCGGCGTCATTCTCACCAAGGCGGACGGCGACGCCCGTGGCGGGGCGGCGCTTTCGGTCCGGCAGGTGACCGGCAAGCCCATCCTTTTCGTCGGAACCGGTGAAAAATCCGAGGCGCTCGAGCTGTTCCAGCCCGAACGCATCGCCTCGCGCATCCTCGGCATGGGCGACGTGCTGTCGCTGGTCGAGCAGGTTCAGGAACAGGTCGACCAGGAAAAGGCCGAAAAGCTGGCCAAGAAGATCAGCAAGGGCAAGTCGTTCGACCTCATGGACCTGCGCGATCAGCTGAGCCAGCTGCAGAAGATGGGCGGTATGTCGGCCGTGCTGGACAAGCTCCCGGCGCAGCTGCAGGCAAACGCCGCCGCTGCCGCGGGACAGGTCAATCCCAAGGTGCTGAAGCGCCAGATGGGCATCATCGACTCGATGACGCCGCGCGAGCGGCGCAGGCCCGACATCATCGACAGCTCGCGCAAGCGGCGCATTGCAGCAGGCGCCGGTGTCCCGCTGCCGGAGGTGAACCGGCTGCTCAAGCAGTTCGATCAGATGCAAAAGACCATGAAAAAGCTCGTCAAGGGCGGCATGCTGAAGAATCTGATGCGCGGAATGGCGGGGCGCATGCCTCCCGGTTTCGGTCCCTAGGCCCGGAACAGGGCCCCGTCACCGATTTCCAGGGATCCGTTCCGGCTTTTTGTTGCCGAGCCGCGTCCCGACCCAGTACAATTGGCGGCTTGGCATTGCAAGGTGAAGCATCATGGTGACGATCCGATTGACTCGACGCGGCGGCAAGAAGACGCCGTTCTACCACGTCGTGGTGACCGATAGCCGCAAGCGTCAGGGCGGAACCAGCCTTGAGAGCGTCGGACTCTTCAATCCCGTGGCGCGTGGCGCCGAAATCAAGCTGCGGCTGGATGTTGCGCGCATAGAGCATTGGCTGAAGGAAGGGGCCCATATGTCGGATCGCGTCAAGCAGCTCTTGACCGTGTACCGCAAACAGGCCGCCTGAGGAGCCTCCGAAGACGCGGCGGGTGCGATGAGCCCTGAACCTTCGGCGCTCATCGAGTTGGGGACCGTGGGCGCCCCTTTCGGCGTCCGGGGGTGGGTGAAATTGAGCTCCCACACGGACCCGCCCGAACGGTTACTGGATCATCGACGGCTTCAGCTCAAGCTCGGCGGCGCCTGGAGGACCTACTCGGTCGAGGCGCATGGCCGAAGCGGCGGCCAGCTGACGGTGAAATTGGCGGGCATCGAGGATCGGGACGCGGCTCAGGCGCTGCGCGGCGCGCCGGTCGGGGTTCCGAGAAGCGAGCTGCCGGCGGGTGACGAGAGAGATTTTTATCGCGCCGATTTGATCGGCTGCGAGGTGGTGAATC
Source organism: uncultured Gammaproteobacteria bacterium (assembly GCA_963736185.1). Taxonomy (GTDB): domain Bacteria; phylum Pseudomonadota; class Gammaproteobacteria; order Steroidobacterales; family Steroidobacteraceae; genus Bog-1198. The sequence goes on from CAVTNZ010000089.1 coordinate 165,574, forward strand.
TGGCAGGCGTGCGGCTCGGAGCCGTCGCGCACTTCATCGAAATACCGGCGCATGCCCTGATGGTGGTGCGCGGCGATCGCGAATATTGGGTGCCGGCTGTCCCGCAGCATCTGCGGCGCGTGGATCTGAAAGCGCGGCAGGTGGTGGTCGATTGGGACGACCCGGCCGACTAGCCGGCTGAGCCTGCTAGTCACGGGCGGCGGAGGTCGCATGCGTATCGCGGTCGTGACCTTGTTTCCGTCAATGCTTCGCGAAGCGTTGGCGCATGGTGTTCTGGGGCGCGCGCTCGAACGGGGGGTGATCGAGGTCGATTATTTCGACCCGCGGGACCACACCTCGGATGTGCACCGCACCGTGGACGACCGGCCCTACGGCGGCGGCCCGGGCATGGTGCTGAAGGTCGGGCCGTTGCGTGACGCCCTGCGCGCCGCGCGCGCCGCGAGTCCGGAAGGGTCGCGGGCGGTGTACCTGGGCGCGGACGGGGTCCGGTTCGACCAGGAGCGTGCGCGCGAGGCGAGCGGCAGGCCGGGGCTGATCCTGGTCGCGGGTCGCTACGAGGGGGTCGACGAGCGATTCGTCGAGCACGAGATCGACGAGCAGTGGTCGATCGGCGATTATGTGCTGTCGGGCGGCGAGCTGCCCGCGTTGGTGGTCATCGATGCGATCGCAAGACTCTTGCCGGGGACGCTCGGAAGCGCGGAGTCCGCGATCCAGGAGTCGTTCAGCGACGGGCTGCTGGACTGGCCGCATTACACGCGGCCGGCGGATGTGGACGGTCACGGTGTGCCAACCGTGCTGGCGTCCGGCGATCACGCGGCGATCGGACGATGGCGCTTGCAGCAGTCGCTGGGCCGGACGTGGCTGCGCCGTCCGGACCTTCTGGCACGGCGGGGGATGAGCGGCGAGGAGCAGGTTCTCCTCGAGGAATTCAAGCGCGCGGCGGCCGCGCGGCGCGCGGAAGACAGTCGAGTCATTGACGCAAGTTATGGTGAGGGTGAGAGCAATGAACAAGATCATTCAACAACTGAACGATGAGCGCTCGACGCGCAAATTGCCGGACTTCAACCCCGGCGACACCGTGGTCGTGCAGGTCAAGGTGGTCGAGGGCGACCGCGAGCGCGTTCAGGCCTACGAGGGCGTGGTGATCGCCAAGAAGAATCGCGGGCTCAACTCCTCTTTCACGGTGCGCAAGATTTCGCACGGCGAAGGCGTCGAGCGCGTGTTCCAGACTTTCAGCCCCTCGATCAGCGAGGTCAGCGTCAAACGCCGCGGATCGGTGCGGCGCGCCAAGCTCTATTATCTGCGTGACCTGTCCGGCAAGGCGGCGCGCATCGACGAGAAGGTCTGACACCCTAGTGTGCGAGCGCCGGGCGAGGGTCGTTGAACGCGGACCGGGTCGGCGCTGATGAAGGGATTTTTCTCGCTGGTTTGGCGGATGCTGGAGGGCGTCAGGAAGGTCCTCCACCTGATCCTGCTGCTCGTCATATTCGGTTTCGTGCTTGCGGCGCTGCACACCAGCGTACCCACGGTGCCGAAAAGCGCCGCCCTGGTGATCGCCCCCGAGGGCGAGCTGGTCGAGCAGCTTTCCAGCGACCCCCTGCGCCGGGCGTTCGGCCAGGCCTCCGGCGGTCCCGCTCCCGAGACGCTGCTGCGCGACGTGATCGACGCCATCGAAGCGGCCAAGGGCGACGAGCGCATCAAGCTCATCGTGCTCGATCTGGGCAATCTCGGCACCTCGGGGCTGTCGAAGCTGCAGGAGATCGGCGCGGCCCTGCGTGACTTTCGCGGCGCGGGCAAACGCGTGGTGGTCGCGGCCGATTCACTCGATCAGACCCAGTATTATCTCGCCGCCCAGGCGGGCGAGGTGTATCTCGATCCCCTCGGACTCGTCTACGTCGACGGCTTCAGCTACTACCGCATGTTCCTGAAGGATGCCATCGACAAGCTCGGCGTCGACGTGAACGTGTTTCGCGCCGGCACGTTCAAGAGCTTCACCGATCAGTTCTCCCGCAGCGACATGGCGCCGAGCGAGCGCGAGGAGAGCTCGGTGTGGCTTGCCGCCCTGTGGAACTCCTACAGCCAGGACGTGACCCGTGCGCGCGCGCTCGGCCCCAATGCCCTCAACGAATACGTCGCGGACGCTCCGGCCGCATTGGCCGCGGTGAATGGCGATGCGGCGAAGCTCGCCATGCAGCGCGGGCTGGTCACCGCGCTGAAGAGCCGCCGCCAGCTCGCCGACGACCTGAAGAGCATCGTGGGCGAGGATCCCGATACGCACTCGTTCACGTCGGTCGGCATGAGCCAGTATCTCTCGGCGGTACGGCCGAAGCTCAATCTGAAATCCAAGAGCGATGCCAAGGTCGGCATCGTGGTCGCGGCCGGTGAGATACTCGACGGCCATCAGCCGCCGGGGAAGATCGGCGGCGAAAGCACGGCCGACCTGCTGCGGCAGGCGCGCTACGACAAGGCGGTCAAGGCGGTGGTGCTGCGGGTCGACAGCCCCGGCGGCAGCATGTTCGCGTCGGAGCTCATTTTTCGGGAAGTCCAGGCGCTGCGCAAGGCGGGCAAGCCCGTCGTGGTCTCGATGAGCACCTATGCCGCGTCCGGCGGTTACTACATCTCGGCGGGCGCGAATCAGATCTTCGCGAGTCCGACCACCCTCACCGGATCGATCGGCGTGTTCTCCGTGGTGCCGACGTTTCAGCGCACGCTCGGGAAGATCGGCGTCACGGTGGACGGTCTCGGCACGACGCCGCTCGCCGGCTCGTTGCGTCTCGATCGGCCGCTCGACGATGCGGCCCGGCGCATCCTGCAAAGCTCGGTGGACCATGCGTACGACGAGTTCCTGCATCGGGTCGGGGAAGGGCGCAAGAAGAGCGCGGAGGATGTCGACAAGATCGCGCAGGGCAGGGTCTGGGCCGGCGTCGACGCGCAGCGCATCGGTCTTGTCGATCATCTGGGCGGACTCAAGGATGCGACCGACGCCGCCGCGAAGCTCGCCGAGCTCGGCCCGAATTACGACGTGGATTACATCGAGCCCGAGCTCTCGCTGCGCGAGGAGCTGCTGATGCAGCTGCGCTCCGAGTTCGGGCAGAGCGTCGGCCGTTTGGCGGAATTGCTCGCGCCCCAAAGCGGCGTCGAGCGCGCGCTCGATCCCCTGGTCGAGCGGGCCCGGGAGATCGCCGAGCTCAACGATCCGCGCGGACTCTACGCCTATTGCTGGTGCGAGCAGCCGTCCGGCCCGGAACGGGTGCTCGCCGTCCGATAGCCGATTCAACGCGGGGGAAGGGAGCCCATGATCAAGACCGATCTGGCGGACTGCACCGCGCTCGAGCTCAAGGAGCTCTACCGCACTCATCGAGCCTCGCCGCTCGAGGCCGCACGCGCCGCGCTCGCGCGCATCGAAAGATTGAACCCGGTGCTGCACGCGTTCAGCTGCGTCGCCGCGGAGCCCGCGCTCGACAGCGCGCGTGCCAGCGAAGCCCGCTGGATCCGCGGGGAGCCTTGCGGAGCGCTCGATGGCGTACCGGCGTCGATCAAGGACCTCATCCTCACGCGCGGTATGCCGACCCTGAGGGGCAGCCGCACGGTCGATCCGAACCAGGCATGGGACGTGGATGCGCCGGCCGCGGCACGGCTGCGCGAGGCGGGCGCGGTGATCCTGGGCAAAACCACCACCCCGGAGTTCGGCTGCAAGGGCGAGACCAACTCGCCGCTCACCGGCATATCGCGCAATCCCTGGAATCACCAGAAGACGCCGGGAGGCTCCTCAGGCGGCACCGCGGCCGCGGTGGCCTCGGGCATGGGTCCGGTCTCGGTGGGCACGGACGGGGCGGGGAGCATACGTATTCCGGCCGCGTTCTGCGGCAACGTCGGGTTCAAGCCGAGCTTCGGGCGGGTGCCCGCATATCCGCTCTCCTACTTCGGCACCGTCTCCCACCTCGGGCCCCACACCATGAGCGTGCGCGACGCGGCGCTCATGATGAACGTCCTGAGCCGGCCGGATGCGCGGGACTGGACGTCGCTGCCGCCCGATGACCGCGATTATCTCGACGGCCTCGAGGCCGGGATCGCCGAGCTGCGCATCGCCTGGTCGCCCGCGCTCGGCTACGCGCACGGCATCGACCCGGAAGTCGCGCTGGCCTGCGAACGAGCCGTGGAGCGCTTATCGGAACTCGGTGCGATCGTCGAGGCGGTCGATCCGGGCATCGAGGATCCGCTCGAGATCACCTGCGGGCTCTGGTTCGTGGGCGCATGGACGTTGTGGAACACGCTGACCGCCGCCCAGCAGACCCTGACCGACCCCGATTTCGCCGCCGAGGCGCGGCTCGGATCCACCTTCAGCGCGCTGGACGTGCAGCAGCTGCAGCTGCGGCGCGGCGCGCTCGGAGCGCATCTGCGCCAGTTCATGCAGCGTTTCGATCTCCTGGTGACGCCGGCGGTTGCCGTTCCGGCGTTCGATGCCCGACCGACCGGGATGGCGCAGATGACCCCCGCGGCATTGCTTGGATGGACCCCGTTCAGCTATCCCTTCAATCTCACCCAGCAGCCCGCCTGCACGATTCCCTGCGGCCTCACCAGCTCCGGGCTGCCCATCGGGCTGCAGTTCGTGGGTCCCATGTTCGGCGATGCGCTGGTGCTGCGCGCCGCACGGGCGTACGAGACGGTGCGGCCGCTGACGAGACCTACTCCCGCCTGAGCAAGTCGAGCGAACCCCCGCGGGTTAAGTTTGCTGAATGCTTTGCTGCCGGGGCTGTCGTAGGCGCGCAACTAATGTAAAATCGGCTGAAATGGCCGTTTAGCAGGCCGCTCGATCAATGAAGGGAGATATTGTGGATAAAAAACCAATGGTCCGTGCGCTCGGACTTGTGCCGATGACGCTACTAGGATTGGCCTGGGCTTCCCAGACATTCGCGCAACAGGCAACCAATCCCGCCCAACCGACCGATCAGCTCGAGGAAGTGATTGTCACCGCGCAAAAGCGTGAATCGACTATCCAAACCACGCCGATCAGCATCACCGCGCTGACTGGGGCAGACCTCGAGGCGCGCGGCATTTCCGACATAAGCTCGATTGTGCAGGCTGTTCCCGGCGTCTCCATGAGAACGAGCGGCCCGGGGCAGACCGAGCTCGAGATGCGTGGCATGACCTCGTCGGGCGGTAATTCCTCGACGGTCGGCTTCTACTTGGACGACGTGCCCTTGAGCGCGCCGGCTTCCGCGCAAAACGGCAAGGTGGTGATCGACCCCAATCTTTACGACCTGAATCGGGTCGAGGTGCTGCGCGGCCCGCAGGGCACGCTGTACGGGTCCGGCTCCATGGGCGGCACGATCAAGCTGGTGCCGAATGCGCCCAATGCGAATGCCTTCGACGCGTCGGCGGAAGTCATCGCGGGTCATACGGATGGCGGCGACACGGTCAACTCCGGCATCAACGCCATGGTCAATCTGCCCTTGGCCGATTCCTTGGCGCTGCGTGTCGTCGGGTCGCAGGAGCATTTGAGCGGATGGATCAATCGCATCGTGATTGCAGAGCCGGATTTTCCGGGGCCTACCGCTCAGGGCACTCGCGGCAATGTCGCTGGCGCGCCGGTCGCCGCCGACTATCGCGACGTCAACGACGAGGTCCTGACGAGTGGCCGCGCAGCGTTGCTGTGGAAGCCGACCGATTGGTTGACGATTTCGCCGTCCTACCTCTATCAGCGCATTTCCCAAGACGGTCTCAGCCTGATCGACACTCCTCCGGGTACCGAGACCCAATATCAACCCTACAATTCTCCCGAGCCGTTTCTGGATCGCATCGACATCGGTGCCGTGAATATCCAGGCGCATTCCGACTATGTCGACGTGACGTCCACGACCTCGTATTGGACGCGCGATGAGAATTTGCGCCAGGACGGCACGGAGGAAATCGCGGTTGCCACGGGAGCGCCCATCTATCCGTTCGAAGGAGGGTTCGGCCCCACCAGCCCCGCCTCGTTGGAAGACGACAAATCGCATCAGACCAGCGAGGAACTGCGCCTGACCTCCGTGGGCAATACCCAGTTCAAGTGGATCGTCGGATACTTCTATCAAGACTTCGAGTCGGACTGGGACCTGTTCGTGCCCACTCCAGATGCAGTACCTCTCACCGGGACCGCCGATGGCTTCACGCAGTATCAGCCCACCAAAATTCTTCAGAACGCGTTCTTCGGTGAGGCGTCCTACGAGTTTCTTCCGAAACTCACTGGCACGGTCGGACTTCGACGCTTCAGCTACACCGGAACGGTCAATACCGCCGTGTCGGGATGGTTGAGCTCATCGGAGGGCCCCAACACCCTGCACTTCCTCACCTCCGAGCACGATGAAGGGGTGACGCCGAAATTCAATCTTTCCTACCAGGCGAACGATGACCTGCTCGTGTACACGACTGCCGCGAAGGGGTTCCGTCCTGGCGGCGGCAACCAGCCCATCCCGACGGCGACATCGGGTTCACTCGATTGTGAGCCGGCTCTCCAGGCGATCGGAATCAATGGCCAGGCCCCCCAGGGCTTCAAACCGGATAACGTGTGGAGCTACGAGGCGGGCGAGAAATTCCGGGGCGCCGACGGCCGGCTAACCGTCAACTCCGCCGGATATTTCGAGCATTGGAGCGACATTCAGCAGAACGTCCCGCTCGCCTGCGGCTTCCCGTTCACCGGGAATTTGGGAACGGCGCACATTTACGGCGCGGAACTCGAAGTGGACACACTGGTAGCAACCGGCCTGGTGTTCTCGGTCAACGGCAGCTTCTCGCATGCCCGGTTCGTAACCAACCCGGTGGGGCACCTTACCATCGACGATCGTGTACAGGATGTTCCCGATGTGACGGCTTCGGCATCACTTGCGTATCGCCACCCGTTGACCGACTCGCTCGCATTCATTTCTCGCGTCGACAACAACTATATCGGTTCGCGCATAGACGCCACGTATCAGGCCAATTTCCTGCCCGCCTATGACTTGACCAACGTTCGCGCAGGGATTGAAGGGAACCACTGGTCAGCAGTGATTTTCGCCGACAACGTGACCAACCGGCTGGCTCTTCTGTCCAATTCGCCGGCCATCAATGTCAACGCGCCGACGTTCAATCGCACGGCGGTCGAGCAGCCGCTGACGGTTGGCGTCGACCTGAACTTCCGCTTCGGCGGCGGCTCGGCTCCTGCTCCGGCCGCGGCACCGCCAACCCCGCCCCCACCAGCCCCGCCGCCGCCGCCCCCTCCGGCAGCCGAGCCCGCGCCGTTGCCGCCGCCCCCGCCACCGCCGCCTCCGGCGCGTGAGCAGGTGCTCAAGGGCGTGAACTTCGAGACGAATTCGGCCAAGCTTCGGCCGGAGTCGGAGTCGGTGCTCGACGGTGTGGCATCCACCATCAAGCAGTGCGGCTGCTCGAAGGTGGACATCCGCGGGTATACGGACTCGGTCGGCAAGCCCGAGTACAACCAGAAGCTGTCCGAGCGCCGGGCGATCGCCGTGAAGGACTACCTCGAGTCGCATGGCGTGCGTCCGGGCATCCTCACGGCTCAAGGGTTCGGCGAGGAGAGTCCGATCGCGAGCAACAAGACCGTGGACGGACGCGCCGAGAACCGCCGCGTCACGGTGCAGTTCAGCGCGCCGGCGGGCACGCCCTAGGAACCCGCGCATGGCAGGGAGGGGCCGCGCGACGCATGAAACATGCGATCGCGCGGCCCCGCCTACGCCATCGTCGTGACGTGCTCGGGCGCGATCTTGTAGATCACCCGTACCTCGTTCGGCTGACGGAACGGGTATTTGTCCTTGCCCAGATACTTGAGCGCCATGGCGTCGATGTGCGCGTCCGCCCCGTTCAACGTGCGGTCGGTGACGGTTCCTCGGACCTCCAAATAGCGATACGGATTCTCAGGATCCAGAATCGAGAGAGCGACGCGCTTGTCCTTCTGCAGGTTCTTGTCCTTCTGCCGGCCCTGCGCGGTATTGATGAGCACGTGATGGCCGTCGTAATCGACCCACACGGGCGTGCTCTGCGGTTGCCCGCCGGGCATCAAGGTGACGAGATGGGCGAACGCCTTCTTCTTGAACAGGTCAGCATGTGAACTCGGGATGACGGATGCGGCCATGGCAGACTCCTGACTGGACCTCGGGATAGGGGAGTCTATCCAAAAGCGGGGATCAATTCTAAGGGCCCCGGCGACCGCAGGGTTTCACCGATTGTCGAGCGCCGGCGTCGGCACCGCCGAACCCACCGAGCCGGGCATCGCGCGGTTGCAGTCGCAGCGGCGTGAATCGCGCAGGTCGAGCTCGCCCGCGGTGTGCCGCACGACACTGCCGGGGAGCTTGACGTAGCTCGTCACGTCGACGGCCGCGCCATCGGCTTTAGGCCTGCGGTGCCGATCGAGCTCGACGCCCGTGTTTTCGTCGAAAATCCCGGCCTGGAAATTCTTCGCGCAATCGCGGTAGGCCTTGTCGTCCCGGCAGAGCACGCGCTCGAGCCAGGTGAGCCCGTCGTAGTCCTGCCGCGCCACCACCAGATCGCCGGTGGTTCCGAACATGAACGATCCGGCGGCCGAGGCGAATCGCGTGTCGCGGGCGACGCTCGCCGGCACCAGCACCCTCGAACGCCAGGACGCGATGCCCGGGACGCCGGAGGTTTCGATCGACGCCCAGCCCGCCAGCTTGTCCTGAAACGCCCGGGCGTCGAGCCGGGCCGGCTCGCCGGGATGCCATTTCGCGGCGAAGGCGACGTAGGACCGGTAAAATTCGCCGCGCTCCCGATCGCTGACGGCACGGAACGGCCCCGTGGTGCCGATGATCAGAACGCCGGGAACGGCGGCGTCGGCGGGCGCCGTGGAGGCTTCGTTGCGCTGCAGTTGCGCCCGCGTCTGGTCGATCTGAGCCGGACTCGGCGGGCGGTCCGCGAAGCCGACGCCGTCCTTGGAGACCGCGCATCCTGCGACCAGAAAAACAGCGGCGGCGAGCGCAAGGACTCGTTGCATGCTGCGCGCGCCTACAGCGCCGCCCAATCCAGGATCACCTTGCCCGACTTCCCGGAATTCATGATCTCGAACCCTTCGCGGTAATCGTTGATGCCGAGGCGATGGGTGATGACCGGCCGGATGTTGAGCCCGCTTTGCAGCATGCTCGCCATTTTGTACCAGGTCTCGAACATCTCGCGTCCGTAGATCCCCTTGATCACCAGGCCCTTGAAGATCACCTGGTTCCAGTCGATCGCGGTCTCGCCGGGCGGGATCCCGAGCATGGAGATGTTTCCGCCGTGATGCATGGTGCGCAGCATCTCGCGCAGTGCCGCGGGGTTGCCGGACATCTCGAAGCCCACGTCGAAGCCTTCCTCCATGCCGAGCTCGCGCATCGCATCGTCGAGGGACTCGTGCGACACGTTGATGGCCTTGGAAGCCCCCATCCTGGCCGCGAGATCGAGCCTGTATTGATTCACGTCGGTGATGACGATATGGCGCGCTCCGCAGTGGCGCGCGATCGACACGGCCATGATGCCGATCGGACCCGCACCGGTGATCAGCACGTCCTCGCCGACGAGATTGAAGGCGAGGGCGGTGTGGGTGGCGTTGCCGAACGGATCGAGAATGGAGGCGATCTCGTCGTCGATGGCGGTTGAAAGCTTGAATACATTGGAGGCCGGAAGCGTCAGATATTGCGCGAAGGCGCCCGGACGGTTCACGCCGACGCCGAGCGTATTGCGGCACAGGTGACGGCGTCCGGCGCGGCAGTTGCGGCAATGTCCGCAGGTGATGTGTCCTTCGCCCGACACCCGGTCGCCCGTCTTGACGCCGCGGACCTCGCTTCCCACGTCGACGATTTCGCCGGAATACTCGTGACCCACCGCCATCGGCACCGGGATCGTTTTCTGCGCCCAGGCATCCCAGTTGAAAATGTGCATGTCCGTGCCGCAGATGGCCGAGCGATGGATCTTGATGAGAACGTCGTTGTGCCCGACCGCGGGCTCGGGCACGTCCTGCATCCAGATTCCGGGTTCCGCGCGCGCTTTGACCAGTGCTTTCATGACGCTGCCCTCAATGGATGATGCCGAGCGAACGTCCGGCTTCGGCGAACGCGGAAACCGCGCGGTCGAGCTGCGAGGTCGAATGGGCCGCGCTCATCTGCGTGCGGATCCGCGCCTTGCCGTGCGGCACGACCGGAAACGAGAACGCGACCACGTAAACACCCTCGTCCTGCATGCGGTTGGCGAGCTGCACGGCGAGCGGCGCCTCGCCGAGCATGACGGGGATGATGGGATGCTCGCCCGGCAGCAAGTCGAAACCGAGCCGCTGCATGCGCTCGCGGAAATAGCGGGCGTTCGAATGGACGCGATCGCGCAGATCCTGGGAGCGCTCGAGCAGCTCCAAAACCCTCAACGTCGCCGCCGCAACCGGAGGCGCGATGCTGTTGGAGAACAGGTAGGGCCGCGAGCGCTGGCGCAACCAGCCGACGATCTCCCGGCGGGCCGCGACATATCCGCCGCTCGCGCCGCCGAGCGCCTTGCCGAAGGTGCCCGTCAGGATGTCGACGCGGTCCATCACGCCCTTCAGCTCGTGCGTGCCGCGGCCGCGGGCGCCGATGAAGCCGGTGGCGTGCGAATCGTCCACCATCACCAGGGCGCCGTGGCGGGCGGCCAGATCGCAGATCTCCCCGAGCCGCGCAATCGAGCCGTCCATGGAGAACACACCGTCCGTGGCGATGAGGCGCACGCGCGCGCCGGCGGCCTCAACGAGCGCCCGCTCGAGCTCGTGCATGTCGCTGTTGGCATAGCGCAGGCGCCGCGCCTTGCAGAGCCGGATGCCGTCGATGATGCTGGCATGATTGAGCGCGTCGCTGATCACGGCATCCTCTTCGCCGAGCAGCGTCTCGAACAGACCGCCATTGGCATCGAAACAGGACGAGTACAGGATCGCGTCCTCCATGCCGAGATACGCGGCGAGACGCTCCTCCAATTCGCGATGCACGCTCTGCGTACCGCAGATGAACCGCACCGAGGCGACGCCGTAGCCATAGCGGTCCAGCGCCTCGTGTGCCGCCTGAAGCACCACCGGATGATCGGCGAGTCCCAGATAATTGTTGGCGCAGAGATTGATCATCTCCCGGCCGTCGGCGAGCGTCACCACCCCGCCCTGAGGGGAACCGATGACGCGTTCGCGCTTGAGCAGACCGGCCTCGTCCAATGCCCGGGTGTCGCGCTCGAGCCGTTCGCGGAATTCCTTGAGCACGTCGTCCTTTGGAAATTATGCGGAGCGAATATCTTATTATACCGCCAGAGCGCGGAGGGGAAATGCGATGGTGTACGCGTGAGGCCGGAGGAGGATGCGGAAAACCGCCGTCTGGACAAATGGCTGTGGTATGCGCGATTTTACAAAACCCGTTCCCTGGCAACGGCGGCCATCAACGGAGGGAAGGTGCATCTCAACGCCGAACGCGTCAAGCCCGCTCACCGCGTGCGGATCGGCGATCGGCTCAGCTTGTCGCTGCAGGGGATGGTCGCCGAATTCGAGGTGCTGGGGCTGCCGGACCGCCGCGGTCCGGCAGCGGAGGCGCAGACTCATTACCTGGAGACTCCGCAAAGCGCCGCGCGCCGCGCGCATCTGAAGGAACAGCATCAATTGGCGCAGCTTTCGCGGCCGCAGTCCGAAGGTCGTCCCGATAAGCGCGACCGGCGGCGCCTGATGCGCCTCAATCGCGATCAAGGCTGAGGCGGCTCATAGATCGAAGTCGACGCTGCTCTCGGGGTCATCGAGCTCGCAGGTGGCGGCGGTTTCGGGCTGCAGGGTGTCCCACTCCCCGTGGAGCCAGACCGCGGTTGCAAGGGCGGCGGTAGCCAGCTCGCGCCGGGTGGGGATCGGGCCCAGACGGCTCGCAAGCTGGCTCAATCCGGGATTGTGCCCGCAGATGAGTATGTGGCGGAGCGAGGAATCCCGCCGGGCGAGCAGTTTCCAGGTCCTCTCCGGCGTCGCGAGATAGAGCTCGCGGGCGCATTGAAGCTGTTTCGCATCGAGCTCGCACGCGGCGGCGACGATCTCGGCCGTGCTCCAGGCGCGTTCGGCGGGACTCACCAATATCAGATCGGGGACGAGGTTTCGCCTCAGGATTCGTTCGCCGATCGCCCGCGCCTCGTTCGCTCCGTGGCGCGTCAGCGCGCGCTCGAAGTCCTCCGGACAGCTGTCGGGAGCCTGCGCCTCTCCGTGGCGCAGAAGCGTCACCCTGCGCGTGACCATGTCACATCATTCCCGTCTGCAGACGAGCCTCCTCTGACATCATGCTGTGATTCCATGGCGGATCGAACACGAGCTCGACGTTGGCGCGCGTCACCGTGGGCACGATCTGCACCTTGTCGCGCACATCCTGCACCAGGATCTCCCCCATGCCGCAGCCCGGCGCGGTGAGCGTCATCTTGATGTCGACCGTGCGCGTGTCGTCCACGTTCTTGGTGACATCGCACTCGTAGATCAGGCCGAGGTCGACGATGTTCACCGGAATCTCGGGGTCGTAACAGGTTTTGAGCTGCTGCCACACCACGTTCTTGATGTCCTCTTCGGAGGCGCCGGGCGGGACCTCCGGCGGCTTGGCCGCGGTCTTGCCGATCGCGTCGGCGTCGATGCCGGCGATGCGGAACAGGTTGCCGTCGATGTAGACGGTGAAGCTGCCCCCCAGGGCCTGGGTGATGTAGCCCACCGACCCGAGTTTGAGATTCACCTCGACGCCCGCCGGTATGGCAACCGCCTTCACTTCACGCTGCACCACGATGGGCTCGTTTTCGTAGGAAGACATCGATCAAGCCCTCACTCGGTCGACACGGCCGGAGCGGCACCCGAGGGCGCAGCCTTGAGCGCCGAGGCGAGGGTATGCCAGCAGAGGCTCGCGCATTTCACGCGGGCGGGGTATTCGCGAACCCCGGACAACGCAGCCAGCTTGCCGAGATCCTCCGCTCCGGCGGCATCGTCGGTCAGCAGCTTGTGCACCTTGTCGAACAGCGCGAGCGCCTCGCCGCGGGTCTTGCCTTTCACGGCCTCCGTCATCAGCGACGCCGACGCGGTGGAGATGGCGCAGCCCTGACCTTCGAAGCGGATGTCGCGGATCGTGTCGTCGGCGAGGTTGAGCCGGAGCGTGAGCCGGTCGCCACAGAGCGGATTGAAGCCCTCCGCGGTCGCATCGGCGGTCACGAGAGGTCCGAAATTCCGCGGCCGGCGGTTGTGGTCCAGGATCACGTCGCGATACAGGTCGTTGAGTTCCATAAGCGGTTGGGTGTCAGGCGAACAGCGCGCGCGCGCGCGGCAGGGCCGCGGCGAGCCGGTCGATTTCCTCGAAGGTGTTGTAAAGGGCGAAACTCGCGCGGGCGGTCGCGGGCAGCCGGAAGAATTCCATGACCGGCATTGCGCAGTGATGACCGGTCCGCACGGCGATGCCGTCCTCGTCCAGAATGGTGCCCAGATCGTGTGGATGCACGCCGTCCACCACGAAGGACACGAGGCTCGCCTTCTCCCGGGCGGTGCCTACGATGGTCAGGCCCTCGACCTGTTCGAGCTTTGCCGTAGCGTAATCGAGGAGTGCACGCTCGTGCGCATGAACCGCGTCCCGATCCAGCGATTGCAGGAAGTCCACCGCGGCTCCGAGCCCGATGGCCCCGGAGATGTTGGGGGTTCCGGCCTCGAACTTGTAGGGCAGGGCGTTGTAGGTGGTCCTGCCGAAGCTCACCGACAGGATCATGTCGCCGCCCCCCTGCCACGGCGGCATGCGCTCGAGCAGCGCTTCGCGCCCGTAGAGCACGCCGATGCCGGTCGGGCCGAACACCTTGTGCCCGGAGAAGGCGTAGAAATCGCAGCCCAGATCCTGCACGTCCACGGCGAAGTGGGGAACCGCCTGGGCCCCGTCGACGAGGGTCACGATGCCCCGCGATTTCGCCGCCGCGATCAACCGCCGCACGGGCAAAACCGTGCCCAGGGCATTGGAGACGTGGGCGACGGCGAGAATGCGCGTGCGCGCGCTCATCCTGGCCTCCACCTCCTCCGCATGCACCTCGCCGCGGGCGTCGATGGGGGCCACCACGAGCTTCGCGCCGGTCTGTTCGCAGAGCAGCTGCCAGGGGACGATGTTGGCATGGTGCTCGAGGTGGGTGATGAGGATCTCATCGCCCGCCCGGAGCGTTGGGCGGCCGAAGCTCTGCGCCACCAGGTTGATGGCCTCGGTCGTGCCCCGCACGAACACGATCTCGTGGCGGGAGCGGGCGTTGATGAACGTCACCAGCCGGTCGCGCGCGCCCTCGTAGAGCGCGGTCGCCTCCTGGCTCAGCACATGCACGCCGCGGTGTATGTTCGCGTGATGGTGGCGCTCGTAGTCGTCGACCGCCTCGATCACGGCCAGCGCACGCTGCGCCGAGGCGCCGCTGTCGAAGTAGCACAGGGGCTTGCCGTGCACCATGCGGGCGAGCACGGGAAAATGACGGCGCACGGCGTGCACGTCGAAGGGGGCGGCGCTGGTTGCAATGGCGGCATTGTTCATCGGAATTTCCGCAGCACTTGGGAGTCGGGAAGTTGTGGTATCAGGGCGTTCTCGATCGCGTTGCGCGCCGAGTGGACGCTCATCCCGGTGAGCACGTCGGCGAGGAACGCATAAATCAACAGGCTTTGCGCGGTGTCGCGATCCAGGCCGCGCGACAGCATGTAGAACAGCATGTTCGGATCGAGGCGTCCCGTGGTGGCGCCGTGCGAGCACTTGACCTCGTCCGTGTGGATCTCGAGCTGCGGCCGCGAATCGATTTCCGCGGTAGGCGAGAGCAGCAGTCCGCGCAGCGATTGCTGCGAATCGGCCTTCGACGCACCTGCCTCGACCACCACCTTGCTGTTGATGATCACCCGGCTGTTGCCGCTTGCGATCGCGCGGGCCGTCTGGCGGCTCGTGGTGTGTTTGGCGGCGTGTCTCACGACGTTCACGCAGTCGACATGACGCTCCTCATGGCCGACCAGCAGCGAATAGCTGTCGAGCTCTGCGCCGGGTTCCGTGAGATCGGCCTCGAGCGAGCAGCGGGTGAGGCCGCCCCCGAGGGCAATCGTGAACTGCCGGCACCGGCTGCCCCGGCGCTGGCGGACCTCGAGCGAGTCGAGATGCGTGGTCCGCTGGTCCGTGGCGAACACCCGGTAGTGCTCGATCGCCGCATCGCGCTCGAGCTTGATCAGCGAGGCGGAATTGCAAAGCGGGGTGTCCGTGCCCTGCTGCACGTGGTGCTCGATGATGGTCGCGCTCGAGCCCGGCGCGGCGTCGATGATCACCCGGGGATAGGCCGCCGTGCCCGGGTGGTCGGCCGTGGCCACATGCAGGATCACCAGCGGGGTCTCCACCCGCGTGCTGATCTTGAGGTACAGACCATCCACGAACAGGGCGGTGTTGAGCAGTCGCCAGCGCGCGATGTCGCTCTCGGACAAGGGTTCTAGCAGATGCGAAATGAGCTTTTTGTCCGTTCGCGAGATTTCCTCCAAACTGTTGATGTCGATGCCGTTGACCGACAGGTCCATGCGCTGGGGCAGAACCGGGCAGCCGTTGATCATGAGCACCGTCGCTGCGCGCTCGTCCTCGCCCAGCAGGCACAGCTGGGCGGTCGGCTGAAGCGTTCCGGACGGCGCGCGCGGCGCATCGACATAGCTCTGCGCCGAGAGCTTGCGCAGATTCGTATAGCGCCAGCTCTCGTCGTGCATGGAAGGCAGTCCGAGGCGCAGGAACCGCTCCATCGCCTGCTCGCGCAGCGCCGAGAGGGGATCGGCTCCGCGGGCGAGCCACTGCGCCTCGAACGATCGGAGGGCGGGCGAGCTTTTCGCCGCGGCGGAGGCGTGTATGGGGCTCATGCCACGCGGCTCTCGTGCACCCAGTCGTAGCCGCGCCGCTCGAGCTCGAGCGCGAGCGAGCGGTCGCCCGACATCAGGATGCGACCGCCCGACAGCACGTGCACCCGGTCGGGCACGATGTAATCGAGCAGACGCTGATAATGCGTCACCAACACCACGGCGCGTTTTGGATCGCGCAGGCTGTTCACGCCCATCGAGACCACCTTGAGCGCATCGATGTCCAGGCCGGAGTCGGTCTCGTCCAGGATCGCGAGCTTCGGCTCGAGCACGAGCATCTGCAGCACTTCGTTGCGCTTTTTCTCGCCGCCCGAGAATCCCTCGTTCACCCCGCGCGTGAGGAAGGTCTCGCTCATGTGCATGAGCTTCATCTTCTGCTTCACGAGGGCCAGGAACTCGTAGGCATCGACCTCCGGCTCGCCGGCGGCCTTGCGCTTCGCATTGAGCGCCGCTTTCAGTAGATAGACGTTGTTCACGCCCGGGATCTCCACCGGATACTGGAATCCGAGGAACAGGCCCGCGCGCGCGCGCTCCTCCGCCGGCAGCGCCAGCAGATCCCGGTCCTCGAAGGACACCGAGCCACCGGTCACCTCGTAGTCCTCGCGGCCGGCGAGCACCTGGGCAAGCGTGCTCTTGCCCGAGCCGTTCGGGCCCATGATGGCGTGGACCTCGCCCGCCTTGACCTCGAGATTGATCCCCTTCAGGATCTCCTTGCCGGCCACCCGCGCGCTCAAATCGGATATTTTCAGCATCGTGCTCATCGCTTGGGTCAACCGACCGCTCCTTCCAGACTGACGCTCAACAGATTCTGCGCTTCGACCGCGAACTCCATCGGGAGCTCCTTGAAAACGACCTTGCAGAAGCCGCTCACGATCATGTTGACCGCATCCTCCGCCGAGATGCCGCGCTGCAGGCAGTAAAACAGCTGATCCTCGCCGATCTTGGAGGTGCTCGCTTCATGCTCGACCGTCGCGGTCGGATTCCTGATTTCCATGTAGGGATAGGTGTGCGCCGCGCACTTGCCGCCCATCAGCAGCGAATCGCACTGGGTGAAGTTGCGCGCGCCCGCCGCGCTCGGCAGGATCTTCACGAGTCCGCGATAGGTGTTCTCCGCGTGGCCCGCCGAAATGCCCTTCGAGACGATGGTGCTCCTCGTAGTTCCTGCCGATGTGGATCATCTTCGTGCCGGTATCGGCCTGCTGATAGTTGTTCGCCACCGCGACCGAGTAGAATTCACCGACCGAGTTTTCGCCGCGCAGCACGCAGCTCGGATACTTCCACGTGATGGCGGAACCGGTCTCGACCTGCGTCCAGGAAATCTTGGAATTGCGTCCCCGGCATTCGCCGCGCTTGGTGACGAAATTATAGATTCCGCCGACGCCGTTCTCGTCGCCCGGATACCAGTTCTGCACGGTCGAATACTTGATCCTGCGCGTCGTCCAGCGCGACCAGCTCGACCACCGCGGCATGCAGCTGGTTTTCGTCGCGCATCGGCGCGGTGCATCCCTCGAGATAGCTCACCGACGCGCCTTCCGCGGCGACGATCAGGGTCCGCTCGAACTGCCCGGTCTTGGCGGCATTGATGCGGAAGTACGTCGACAGCTCCATCGGGCAGCGCACGCCCGGGGGCACGTACACGAAGGAGCCATCGGAGAACACCGCGGAATTGAGCGCCGCGAAGAAATTATCGCCGGCCGGAACCACCGTGCCGAGATAGCGCTCGATGAGATGAGGGTGATCGCGCACGGCGTCGGAGAACGAGCAAAAAATGACCCCCGCCTTGCCGAGCTTATCCTTGAACGTGGTCGCCACCGACACCGAATCGAACACGGCATCGACCGCCACGCCGGCGAGGCGCGCCCGCTCGTGCAGCGGTATGCCGAGCTTCGCGTAGGTCTCGAGCAGTTTGGGATCCACCTCGTCGATGCTCTTCGGCGCGTTGGCCGGCGCGCGGGGCGCCGAGTAGTAGGAGATGTCCTGGTAGTCGATCGGCTTGTAGTGCACGCGCGACCAGGTCGGCTCGCGCATCGTCTGCCAATGACGAAAAGCCTTCAGCCGCCAGTCCAGAAGAAATTGCGGCTCCTTTTTCTTCAGCGAGATGGCCCGCACCACGTCCTCGTCGAGTCCCGGCGGCAGACTGTCGGATTCGATGTCGGTGACGAAGCCGTGCTGGTACTTCTGGCCCAGCAACGCCTCGACGTCTTGTGATTTGCTTGACACGATGAACTTCCCGTTGCTCCTGCGCTTGCGGCTCGCCGCCGCGTGTTTCAACCCGTGGTTCCGGCCGCCGTGCGGCCTAAGGGGCGGGCCGCCGCATCTCCAGGCTCAGGCTGGCGACCCGGAACGACGGCGAATCGACCCCCGCCAATTGATCGAGGGTCACATCCTCCAGCGCGCGCCTGATTCCGGCATTGATCCGCTGCCAGGCGCCGCCGACCCGGCAGAGCCGCTCGATGCCGCATTGACTCGAGGCTCCGCTGCATTCCGTGATCGCGATCGGACCTTCGAACACGTCGAGGATTTGCGCAGCGGTGATTTTTTCGGGCGAGCGTGCCAACCGGTAGCCGCCCTGAGCGCCGCGCGAGGAGATCACCATGCCGGCGCGCTGCAAGCCCTTCAACACCTTGCTCACGGTCGGGCGGCTGAGCCGGGTGCGCTCGGCCAACTCCGTGGCGGCGCGATGCCGGGCCGGCTCTTGCGCTAAACTCGCGAGCACGACGGTTGCGTAATCGGTCAACTTGCCCATTCGCAGCATGAAAACAGCCTTCTTTCCAAGATCCCCTAACTGGGACTAGTTTAGTCCTAATTGGTTCGCAACGCCAGTGGCGGGCGCGCGGGGCATCCGGTTTTGTTATCCTTCGGGACTGACTTCCAGGAATTCAACCAGTGAGAGATGCCGGGCATGAATACAGCTGAATTAGCAGCCACTGCACACGCGATGGTCTCGAACAATCGAGGTCTGCTGGCCGCCGATGAGAGCACGAGCACCATCCTCAAGCGTTTCAACACCATCAAGCTCGAATCCACCGAGGAGTCCCGGCGCGCCTATCGCGAGATGCTGTTCACGACTCCGGGGGCGAGCGAATACATCAGCGGCGTGATCCTGTACGACGAGACGATCCGCCAGAAGACCGGGGACGGCGTGCCGTTTCCCGCCTATCTGAGCCGGCACAACATGATCCCCGGAATCAAGGTGGACACCGGCGCGAAGCCGCTGGCGGGTTTTGCGGGGGAGACCATCACCGAGGGCCTGGACGGCCTGCGCGAACGGCTGGCCGAGTACCACAGGCTCGGGGCGCGCTTCGCCAAATGGAGGGCGGTGATCGACATCGGCTCCGGCATCCCCACCTCCTATGCGATCGATGCGAATGCGGAGGGGCTGGCGCGGTATGCCGCGCTTTGCCAGGAAGCCGGCATCGTGCCCATCGTCGAGCCGGAGGTGCTGATGGACGGAGATCATCCCATCGAGCGCTGCGAGGAGGTCACGAACGCCGTATTGCAGAGCGTGTTCGACCATCTGTTCGCCGCGCGCATCGTGCTCGAGGGAATGGTGCTCAAGCCGAACATGGTGATTGCCGGCAAGAAAAGCGCCAAGAAGTCCACCCCCGAGCAGGTGGCGGAGGCGACCGTGCGCACGCTGAGACGCCATGTCCCCTCGGCCGTGCCGGGGATCGCGTTTCTGTCCGGCGGCCAGAGCCCGGCCGAGGCGACCCTGCACCTGAGCCTGATGAACACGGCTGGATCTCTGCCGTGGGCGCTGACCTTCAGCTACGGCCGGGCCCTGCAGGACACCTCCCTGCGCGCCTGGGGCGGAACCGCCGCGGGCATCAAGGGAGGGCAGCAGCAGCTGCACCTGCGGGCGAAGCTCAACGGCCTCGCTGCGGCGGGCAGCTACAAGCCGGCGATGGAATCCTCCGCGGCGTAATCGGCTCTCTGCGACGCAGGGTTCAAGTTCAAGGTTCAGGTTCAAGATTCAACAAGTACATGGCGGCAAGCACCTTGAATTCCCCCGCTGCCATCGTCGAGATCCGCGATCTGCGCTATGCCGTCAACGGCCGGCCCATCTTCGACGGCCTCGACGTGGATATCGTCCCCGGGCGGATCACCGCGATCATGGGGCCGAGCGGGACTGGCAAGACGACGCTGCTGCGCCTGATCACAGGGCAGCTGCGCGAGTACTCGGGCAGGCTGATCGTGGCCGGACAGGACATGAGCACGTTGCGCCGCGCGGGCCTGTACGCGTTGCGCCGGCGCATGGGCATGCTGTTTCAGAACGGCGCCCTGCTCACCGATCTGACGGTCTTCGAGAACGTGGCCTTTCCGCTGCGCGAGCATACGGATCTTCCGGAGCGGCTCATCCGGCAGCTCGTGTTGACCAAGCTGCAGGCGGTGGGCCTGCGCGGGGCGGCGGAACTCATGCCCGCCGAGCTTTCGGGGGGCATGGGGCGGCGGGTCGCCCTGGCCCGCGCCATCGTCATGGATCCCGAGATCCTGATCTATGACGAGCCGTTCGTCGGCTTGGATCCGATTTCTCTGGGCGTCATCCTGCGGCTCATACGGCGTCTCAACGACGTGCTGGGCCTAACCAGCATCGTGGTGTCGCACGACGTGAACGAGATCTCCTCGGTCGCGGACGCCGTGTACCTGTTGTCCGCCGGCAAGGTGGCCGCGCACGGCACGCCGAAGGATCTGCAGCAGAGCAACAGCCTCGAGGTGCGTCAGTTCATCGGAGGCCTGCCGGACGGACCGGTGCCGTTCCATTTTCCGGCTCCGGATTACTACGGCGAGCTGCTCGCCCGCGGCGAGGCCGATTGAACCCGATCAAGGAGCTATGGAGGAGTCTGATCGAGGCGCTCGTGGCGCTCGGCGACGTGAGCCGCTTCCTGCTGCGCCTCATCCTGCGCACACCGCGCGTGCTGCTGCGCTTCGATTCGATCGTGCGGCAGATTTTCAACTCCGGTGCGCTCTCGCTGGTCATCATCATGCTGTCCGGGCTGTTCGTCGGAATGGTTCTCGGCCTGCAGGGGTTTCAGCTCCTGCAGAGATTCGGATCCGAGGAGGCGCTGGGAGTCGCCGCCGCCATCGGTCTCGTCAAGGAGCTGAGTCCGGTGATCACGGCGCTTCTGTTCGCCGGCCGCGCTGGAACCGCCCTCGCGTCCGAGATCGGCCTGATGCGCGCCACGGATCAGCTTTCCGCCATGGAGATGATGGCGGTGGATCCGATCGAGCGGGTGGTCGTGCCGCGTTTTCTGGGAGGCGTGATCGCGATGCCGCTGCTGGCCGCGATATTCAGCGTGATCGGCGTTTACGGCGCGCAGCTGGTCGGTGTCCAGATCATGCACGTGGACTCGGGGAGCTTCTGGTCGCAAATGCGTGCCGGGGTCGATTTCAGGGATGTCACCGAGGGTCTGGTCAAGAGCTGCATCTTCGGCGTGGCCTGCAGCCTGATCGCCGTCTATCAGGGCTATTACGCGATCCCCACCGCGGAGGGGGTCGGACGCGCGACCACGCGCACGGTGGTCTCCTCGGCGGTGATGGTGCTGTTCCTGGATTATCTGTTGACGTCGGCATTTTTGTAGGGGAAAAGGGCAATGCGCAAGTCGAATACTTTGAATTTGGGGACGGGCGCCTTCGTGCTCCTGGGCTTTGCGGCGCTGGCATTCCTGACCACGCAGATCACCAGCCGCGGGCTGCATTTCGGCAGCACCCCCCATTATGATGTCACCGCGAAGTTCGACAACATCGGCGACCTGAAGGTCGGTGCGCCGGTATCGATGGCCGGGGTGGAGATCGGGCGCGTGACCCGCATCGAGCTCGATCTCAGGGAATACAAGGCGGTGGTGCTCATGCGCATCAATTCGCGGTACAACCAGATCCCCACCGACACCGATGCGAGCATCTATACTCAGGGCCTGCTCGGCGGCAAGTTCATCGGCTTGACCGCGGGCGGCGCCGATACGTATCTCAAGGACAAGAGCGAGATCGATTTCACCCAGTCTGCGTTCGTTCTCGAGAACCTGATCGGCCAATTGCTGGCGAATTTCGCCAAGGGCTCGAATTCGTCGAGCTCATCGGGTCCCTCGACACCCGACGCGCCCGCGACCACGGAGAAGCACAAATGAAGTCAACGCGATTCCAACGACGATGGGAGGTCGGCGCCCTCGGTCTGTGCCTGTTTCTGGGTGCGTCGGCGCTCGTGTCCGGGCAAGCGCGGGCGCAGCCGCAGGCCCAGCCCGCCGCCGCGTCCCCCGCGGCCCAGTCCGCCGCCCCCAACACGCTCGGTCCGGAACAGCTGGTGGAGGATTCCGCCAAGCGGATGCTCACGGAGCTCGATGCGAACCGCGCCATGTACGCCAAGGATCCCGCCAAGCTCGACGCCCTGGTGGCCAACGTGCTGCTGCCGAACTTCGACAGCGAGTATGCGGCGAGGCTGGTGCTCGGGCAGTCCTGGCGCACGGCCACCCCCGACCAGCGCAAGCGCTTCGTCGATGCGTTCTACCACTCCCTGCTGCGAAACTACGGCAACGCGCTGCTCAACTTCACGGCCGACCGCTTCGTGATTCTGCCGTACAAGGGAGATCCGGGCGACACGCAGGCGACGGTGCGCACCGAGGTGAAGAAATCGGACGGCGAGAAGGTGGCGGTCAATTTCAGCCTGCACAAAACCGACGCGGGCTGGAAGGCATGGGATGTCGTGATCGAGGGCATCTCCTACGTCAAGAGCTTCCGCACCGATTTCGCCGCGGAGATCCAGCAGAAGGGCCTCGACGAGGTGATCTCGCGGTTGGAGAAGGAAGGCACCGTCCGGGCGAACGGCGTTGCGCCCCACGGTTGACGGTCAGGCACGTTGAGGATCGGCCGGTGAACAATCCAACACCCGAAGCGGCGTCGTTCGAGATCCTCACGGACGGTCGTGCGCGCATTCTGGGGGCGCTCGAGTTCGACACCGTGACCGCGCTGCTGACCGCGGGGTCCACCGCGATCGAGCACGGTCGCGCGTCGACCATCGATCTGGCGGGGGTGACGGCGAGCGACAGCGCGGGGCTGGCGCTTCTGATCGAATGGCTGAGCGTCGCGCAGGGCGCGGGCCGGAGTCTGCGCTTTGAAAACATCCCCCTGCAGCTCCACCAACTCGGCGCGCTCAGCGACGTCGACGAGCTCCTCGGCGCCGTCTGAGCGCAGTGGGGTGGGCGCCGTAATGGGCATCGAGACCGCCCTTACAATTCGGGAGGAGGCGCGACCGAAGGCGGCGCCGGCGTCGGCGCAGGCTGTTGCGGCGCGGCAGGCGCAGGAGACGCCGGCGCGGCGCCCGGAGGGCGGCCCCGGACCGGAGGAGGGGTGATGGAGGATCCGCCCGGCGCGGGGCTGTCGTCGGCGCCGGGATCGACCAGATCCTGGTCCGTCATCTTCCCGTCCGAGACGAGATACGCCCGACGCGCCAGGTACGCGTCCCGCACGAACGCGTAGGGGTCGTAGGTGTTCTTGAGCGTGTCGTCGAGCGGCAGGAGGGCGGCGCGCAGATCCACCAGATACGGCAGGTATAGACCGTATTTGATGTAGACGTTGTGGATGTATTGGGTGGGCTTGGTATACGCGTCCACCACCTTGGCCGGCCCGTCGCGCAGATCCGATGGGCCGAGGATCGGCAACTCCAGGAACGGGCCGGGGTGCACGCCCCAGTGCCCGAGCGTGAGGCCGAAGTCCTCCTCGTTGTGGTCCAATCCCGCCGAGGTGGCCGGATCGAGCACGCCGCCGATGCCCACCGTGGTGTTGAGCACGAAGCGCCCGAGGTCATTGGCGGCGGCCAGGAATTTCCCCTGCAGCGCGTCGTTGATCATCACCGTGGGGGTGTTGACGTTCGCGAAGAAGTTGCTCACACCCGTGCGGATCGGCTGCGGCACGATTTTCACATAGGTCTTTGCGACCGGACGCGCGATCGCGTTGTCCATGACCGTGTTGAACTTATAGACGCCCCGATTCCAGGATTCCCAGGGGTCCTGGGGGGAGCGTGGCCTGTTCGGCGGAAGCGTCACACAGGCGCTCGTGGCGCAGGCGGCGGCGAGGAGCAGCGCCGCGCGCATGGATCGTGCTGTCGTCATGAGGCTCTTTTCGTCTCCCTATGTGCATTTTGCGCCCCGCGGCCGCGCACCCCCGGCCCGCGGGGCGCGCCGGCTAGTGGCGACCGTTACCGGAGCCGTTGTCGTCGGCGACCGTATTCTTACGGGTTTTTGGCATCGCCGCACGCACTTCCTCGAGCAGGGCGCTGATGCGGGCCCGCTGGATGGCATTCAGATCGGGAAGGCTCAGGGCCAGGGCGAGCTGATTGGAGGCGGTGGGGAGGTCGCCGTTCATCAAGTAATAATCCGCCATGTAATAGTACGAATCGGCCACGTTGCCGGCCGCGCTCGCGGCCTTGGCGATCAGCCGCGCCTGATTGGGCGTTGGCTCGACCTGGTTGAACAAGTCATCGAGGATCAGCTGGGCACGTTGATTGTCGCCCGTGCGCATCAATGTTTCGGCCAGCCGGATGGTCACCGGCACGTTGCGGGGAAACAAACCCAGGCCTTTTTCGAGAATCGCCTGCGACTCGCGGGGCTGACCGTTCGCCAGGTACGCCTGGCCGAGCGCGCCGTAGAATTGGGTGACCAGAGGGTATTCGGCGACCAGGGCCTTCAGTTCCGGGATCGCGGCGGCGGGCGCCTTGGCATTGATGTCGGCGACGGCCCGTCCATAGCGCTCTTCGACGGTGAGTCCGCCGCCGTTCTTGA
The DNA here is from genome assembly GCA_963736185.1 of uncultured Gammaproteobacteria bacterium. Taxonomy (GTDB): domain Bacteria; phylum Pseudomonadota; class Gammaproteobacteria; order Steroidobacterales; family Steroidobacteraceae; genus Bog-1198. The sequence continues at coordinate 190,186 of CAVTNZ010000089.1, forward strand.
TCAGATTGGCGTAATAATCGCGCGCCAGCTGGGGATTGCCGACGAGCGAGCGCAGCCGTTCGCGCATCAGGAGATAGCCGAGCGAATCCTCGTGGTGAATGCGCCCGATCTGCTCGGCGCGGTTGCGCGCTTCCGCGACGCGCTCCGCCGAAAGCGGGTGATCGATCAGAAACTCGATCGCCTTGACGCGGTCCGGGCTCGGCGAGTTGCGGTTCAATTCCTCGAACATGGAGGCCATGCCGAGAGGATCGTAGCCGGCCGCCGCCATCGTGCCGATGCCGATGCGGTCCGCCTCGAATTCCTGCGTGCGCGTGTAGTTGATCTGGTGCTGGATGGCCGCGCTTTGCGCGCCGAGAATGGCTCCTTCCATCACGGAGGGATCGCCGCGGCCCGCGGTCGCTCCGAGCAGGATGGCGGCCAGCATGGCGGCCGTCGAAACCAGCCCGGCATGCGTTTGATCGATCATTCCACGCACCAGATGCCGCTGGGTGACGTGGGCGGTCTCGTGCGCCATGACGCCGGCCAGCTCGTTCTCATTGCGTGTCGCGAGAAACAGGCCGGAGTTGATGGCGATGAAGCCACCGGGCATGGCGAACGCGTTGATCACCGGATCGCGCACCACGAAATAATTGAACTGATGCTGCCCTTCCTCGGCATGACTCGAGAGCGAGTGACCGATGGTCTGAATGTAGTCGCTGACCTCCGGATCCTCCAGCACCAGACCCTGCGCGCGCATCTGCCGCGCCCAGGCCTGCCCCACCTGATACTCCTCCTCGAGCGAGACCGCGGCGGTGGCCGGGCTGCCGAGATCGGGCAGTTCCTGTTCCTGCTCGGCGGGCGAGAGGGGGCTGCCCGCCGACAGGCCGGTCGCCCAGGCGACACTGACGCTGGCGCCCACGGCGGCTGCCACGGCGAAAACCGTCAATGATTTGAATGGCCTCATCGCGTCCTCATAAAGACCCTTGGAGTGCCCGCGGCGCTCCAAAGTTCTAAGTGCGGAGCAGGGGCGCCCCGCGAGGCTCCGTCACAGCACTTCGGACGCATAGTCTGCCAGCCGCGAGCGCTCGCCGCGCACCAGGGTGATGTGCCCTGAATACGTCCAGCCGCGGAAACGGTTGACGACATATGTCAAGCCGGTGGTCGTTTCGGTGAGATAGGGGGTGTCTATCTGCGCGATGTTGCCGAGGCATACCATCTTCGTGCCCGGACCGGCGCGGGTGACCAGGGCCTTCATCTGCTTGGGCGTCAGATTCTGTGCCTCGTCGATGATGATGAACCGGTTGAGAAAGGTGCGTCCGCGCATGAAGTTCAAGGAGCGGATCTTGATTCGGTGCCGCAACAGATCGGTGGTGGCGCCGCGCCCCCAGGTGCCCCCGGCCTGACTCTGGGTCAGCACCTCGAGGTTGTCCATCAGCGCACCCATCCAAGGCTCCATCTTCTCCTCTTCGGTTCCGGGCAGAAATCCAATGTCCTCGCCGAGCGGGATCGTGACCCGGGTCATGATGATCTCGCTGTAGCGATTGTGGTCCAGCGTCTGCGCGAGACCCGCGGCCAGCGTGAGCAGCGTCTTGCCGGTGCCGGCGGGGCCGAGCACGGTCACGAAATCGACCTCCGGATCCATCAGCAAATTGAGCGCGAAGTTCTGCTCGCGGTTGCGCGAGCTCACCCCCCAGACATTGTTGCGCTCCGTGCGGTAGTCCACGGTCAGCTCGAGAACGGCGGATTCGTTCTCGAGCTTGCGCACGATGGCCTCGACCCCGTTCTCGCCGGGGTCGTAGACGAATTGATTGGCCTGCCACTCGCGCACCAGCGGGCCGCGGACGCGGTAGAACGTGCGGCTCTGCTGCTGCCAGGACTCCATGCCCTTGCCGTGCTTTTCCCAGAAATTCGCCGGCAGCTTCTGTACGCCGCTCTCGAGCAGATCCGCATCCTCGATGGTCTTGTCGCTGGAGTAATCCTCGGCCTGCACCCCGACGATGGCCGCCTTGATTCTGAGGTTGATGTCCTTGGACACCAGCGTGACGCGAGCCTGCGGAAATTTCCGCTGCAGCGCGAGCGTGTCGGCGAGGATGGCGTTGTCGGCGCCGTGGCCCGGCAGGCCGTCGGGCAGCGAGGAATCGAGAAGCTGCGTTTGAAAGAACAAACGTCCGGCCGGGGGCCGTTTACCGTGATTGACCTGGACGCCGGCCGGCAGCGCGAGCCCGCGGTCGATCTCCTTCTTGGTGGCGTCGCGCATCAGCTCGTCGAGAAAACGGCTGACCTGACGGACGTTGCGGGCCGCCTCCGACACGCCCTTCTTGCCGGCGTCGAGCTCCTCGAGCACGGTCATCGGGATGTAGACGTCATGCTCCTCGAAACGGAAAATCGCGGTCGGGTCGTGCATCAGCACATTGGTGTCCAGCACGAACACGCGCCGCTCGGATTTCGACTTGGCGATTTTCACGGCCCCGGCGGATGCCGGCCGCAAGGGGGATGTCACGGCGCGGGACGTCACAAAGCCGTCACCGCCTCGAGAACGGCCTCGGCATGGCCGTTCACCTTGACCTTGCGCCACTCGTGCCGCAGCACGCCTTTGCCATCCACCACAAAGGTGCTGCGTTCCACGCCCATGTATTTCTTGCCGTACATGCTTTTCTCCTGAATCACATCGTAGAGCTTGCACACGGCCCGGTCCGGATCGCTCAGGAGCTCGAACGGAAAGCCCATCTTTTCCTTGAACTTGACATGCGAGGCGACGGTGTCCGGGGATATCCCGACGATACCGGTCTTCGCCTTCTTGAACTGCGCATGAAGGGCGGCGAAAGCCGTGCCCTCCTGCGTGCAGCCCGGCGTGTTGTCGCGCGGGTAGAAGTAGATGACCAACGGACCGCCGGCCGCATCGGCGAGCCGCCAGCGGCCGGCCGTGCCCTCGAGGGTGAAGGCCGGGGCCTTCCTGCCGATCTCAACCTTGGTCATGATGGGGTACCCGCACGAAAAATCAATTCTTGACAGGCTCGAGAATGGCGTCGAGGTTCAGGTGATCGCAGAAATCCATGAACTCCTCGCGCAGCACGCCGATGTGCAGGCGGCTCGGCACGTTGACGATCATCTGCACCGAAAACATCGGCGCGCCGGTGTGGGCGGCGGCATAGGAGCGCGTCGACAGCTCCGCGATGTCGACGCCGCGCTGCGAGAAGAAGCCGGACAGGCCAGCGACGATCCCGGTCTGATCGAGGCACACCACGTCGATGGAGTAGGGCAGCATGTCGTTGCGCGCCGCACGCTCCTCGGTGCGCCGCAGCTGGATGTTCATGCCGGTGGCATCGCCGAGCTTCTTGAATTCGCCCTCGAGTTTCGCGAGCGTATGCCAGTTGCCGTTCACCAGGAGCAGCATCGCGAACTCGTTGCCCAGGGAGGTCATGCGGCTTTCGCTGATGCTGCCGCCGCAGTCGGCGACCGCCTTGGACAGCTCATGAACCATGCCGACGCGGTCCCCGCCGACCGCGCTAATCACGATATGTTGTTTCATCGGGTCAAATTCTACCGGATGGGCGCTTGCCACGGTGCATGTCCGCCAATTAAGGTAGCGTCCTGATTTTCCCGAGGAGCCGTCGGATGTTGCGCGGAAGCCTGGTTGCCATCGTCACCCCGATGACCGCGGAGGGCAGCCTCGACTGGGCGGCATGGGATCGGCTGCTGGATTTCCACCTCCATGAAGGGGGCGACGGCATCGTGATCGCCGGCACGACCGGGGAATCGCCGGCTCTGTCGCTCGAGGAAACCGAGGCCTTGACGCGGCGCGCGGTGGAGCGCTGCGGGGGCAAGGTCAAACTGATCGTCGGCGCCGCGACCAATGCGACCGCGAGCACCGTGGCACGGACCCGTATTCTCTCGCGGTTGGGCGTCGACGGGGTGATGTTGGTGACGCCTTACTACAATAAGCCGCCGCAGGAGGGCCTTTTCCGGCATTTCAGCGCGGCCGCGGACGCCTCCGAGGTGCCGGTGGTGCTGTACAACGTGCCCAGCCGGACTGCGGTGGACCTGCAGCCGGCGACGGTGGGGCGCCTGGCGCGGCATCCCCGAATCGTGGCGCTCAAGGACGCCACCGCGAGTCTTGCGCGGCTGCGCGAATTGCAGAGCGCCTGTCCCAGGGACTTCTCGATCCTGTCGGGCGACGACGCCACGGCGATCGACTGGATCGCGGCGGGCGCCCATGGGGTGATTTCGGTCACCGCCAATGCCGCGCCGAGGCTCATGCGTGAAGCCTGCGCCGCGGCGCTCGCGGGGGATATCGCGGCCGCACGCGCCATCGACGTGCAATTGCAGCCGCTGCACAAGAATTTATTCCTCGAAGCGAACCCAATCCCGGTAAAATGGGCGGTCGCCCGGATGGGACTCATCGGGAGCGCCTTGAGGCTCCCCCTGGTCGAACTGTCGCCTGCCCAGCACGATGCCGTGCTCGGGGCCATGCGCGCAGCGGGCATCGCACTCGAGGATCAGGCAGCGTGAGACTAATTCGACCGGTAGCGTTCATGGCCGCGGCAGTACTGCTGAACGGCTGTCGTCTGATCCACGGTCTGCCGACGGACTGCCATAAGCCGCAGGAGTACCAGCGCGCGGTACAGCGCGCGCCCTTGAAGGTGCCCGAGGGGCTGGATTCGCCCAATACCCAGGGTGCCCTGGTCATTCCGACGGTGGATCTCGTGGCACCGCCCCCGGGACCGCACGAGGCATGCTTGGATACCCCGCCGCGCTACAAGCCTGCACCCGCCAACAAGGCCGGTACTCCGAGGAGCTGAGGCGGGTTCCAGGACGCCGCCGCGGGACACCCCCCGCAGGCGCCAATGGCGCTGTTCCCGCCCGGATTGCGTACGGGATTTGCTCGGCCCGGCCGGCTCCGGTACCCTTGCGAGCCCGCGTAGGTTCGGCATTGACGTTCCCAGCGGAGAGGTGGCCGAGTGGTCGAAGGCGCTCGCCTGGAAAGTGAGTAACATCCCAAAAGGTGTTCGTGGGTTCGAATCCCACCCTCTCCGCCAACAATGCGTTTCTCGAGTCTATGGCGGCTCGCGTCGGCATCTTCGCGGCGACTTGCCACGAACCCCGTCAGGCCCGGAAGGGAGCAGCGGTAGAGGATCAAGTCGGGCGCCGAAGTTCCCGCTGGCGCGGGCCGCCTCCCCATCGCCCCCTGGGGGGTGTTATGGATAAACTGAACCTATGAGCTATATCGTATTGGCGCGAAAGTGGCGGCCCAAGCGCTTCGCGGAAATGGTGGGGCAGGAGCACGTCCTCAAGGCGCTCACCAACTCGCTCGACTCGGGCAAGATTCATCATGCGTTCCTGTTCACCGGCACCCGCGGCGTCGGCAAGACCACGGTCGCGCGCATACTCGCGAAATCCCTGAACTGCGAGACCGGCGTCGGCGCGAATCCCTGCGGGGTGTGCAGCGCCTGCCGCGAGATCGACGAGGGACGTTTTGTCGATCTCATCGAGGTGGACGCGGCCTCGCGCACCAAGGTCGACGACACCCGGGAGCTTCTCGACAATGTCCAATACGCGCCCACGCGGGGACGGTACAAGGTGTACCTCATCGACGAGGTGCACATGCTGTCCAATCATTCCTTCAACGCCCTGCTGAAAACGCTCGAGGAGCCGCCGCCGCACGTCAAATTCCTGCTGGCGACCACCGATCCCCAGAAATTGCCGGTCACCGTGCTGTCGCGCTGCCTGCAGTTCAGCCTGAAGCGGCTGTCGGCGAGCCTCATCGGCGAGCGGCTCAGGTTCATCGCGGCGGCCGAGAAGCTCGAGTACCAGCCGGCGGCGCTCGCGCTGCTCGCGCGCGCGGCCGAGGGCAGCATGCGCGACGCGCTGAGCCTGCTCGACCAGCTCATCGCCTTCGGCGGCGCCGCACTCACCGAAGCCGATGCCCGGGCCATGCTCGGCACCATCGACCGCGGCCATGTCGCCCAGATCGTCGAGGCGCTGTCGCTCGGCGACGGCGCGGCGCTGATGGCGCGGGTGGGCGAACTGGACCGGGATGCGCCCGATTATGACCGGGCGCTGGTCGAGCTCGCGGCGCTCCTGCAGCGGCTTGCGATCGTGCAGATCGTGCCCGATGCCGCGTCGGAGGACGAGCAGTACGATCCCGAGATCCTGACTCGTCTGGCCAAGGGGCTGGCCGCCGAGGACGTGCAGCTCTACTACCAGATCGCGCTCGCCGGCCGGCGCGATCTTCCGATGGCGCCCGACCCGCGCCTCGGATTCGAGATGACGCTGCTGCGCATGCTGGCATTTCGACCGGAGGCCGCCGCGCCGGCCTCGGCCGGTGCGGGGGGAGCCGTATTGCCGCCCGGCCGTACCGCCGGGACCGGCGCGGCAGCGACCGCGGCGCCGGCAGCGAGCGCGGCGCCGGCAGCGACCGCATCGTCGATCGATGCGGAGAATTGGCTTTCCGTCGTGGAGGCCGCAGGTCTCGGCGGCATGGTTCGACAGCTCGCCTTCAATTGTGTGCCGGCCTCCTACGACAACGCCGTGCTGGTGCTGCGGCTCGATGCCGCCGCGGATGCACGGCGCTCCAAGCCCATCGAAGACAGACTGGCGCAGGGCTTGTCCAAGTACATGGGCCGCGAGATTCGGATCGTTTTCGAGGTATCGGACGGCATCGCCACGCCGGCGCGGCAGCGCGTGCAGGCGGACCTGGAGCGCACGCAGCGGGCGGCGGCGGCCTTCGAGCAGGATCCCGCGGTCAAGGGCCTGCGCGAGCGCTTCGGAGCGGAAGTGGACTCAGCATCGGTCAAGGCCGCGGACCCACAGTTCTAGGAGCAAACGAGATGATGAAAGGCGGACTCGGAAATCTCATGCGTCAGGCACAGCAGATGCAGGAGAACATGCAGAAGGCGCAGGCGGAGCTGGCGGAGCTCGAAGTGACCGGCGAGTCTGGCGCAGGCATGGTGAAAGTGGTGATGAACGGACGCCACGAGGCGAAGAAGGTCGCCATCGAGCCGAAGCTCATGGGCGAGGATATCGGACTGCTCGAGGACCTCGTGGTCGCCGCCATCAACGACGCGACGCGCAAGCTCGAGGCCCGTACCAAGGAGAAGTATGCAGGCCTCATGTCCGGCATGAACCTGCCGCCGGGCATGAAGCTGCCGTTTTGAACCGATGAAGTACAGCCCGGCTCTCGCCCGATTGATCGATTCGTTGCGCTGCCTGCCGGGCGTCGGTCCGAAATCCGCGCAGCGCATGGCATTCCATCTGCTCGAGCGCAACCGCGAAGGCGGCAGCGCGCTCGCGCAGTCGCTCGCCGAAGCGCTCGCCTCGGTCGGACACTGCAAGCGCTGCCGCATGTTGACCGAGAGCGAGCTCTGCTCGATCTGTTCCTCCCCGCAGCGCGACACCTCGCAGCTGTGCGTGGTGGAATCTCCGGCCGACGTCGTTGCCATCGAGCAATCCGGCGGATTCAAGGGCCGCTATTTCGTATTGATGGGGCATCTGTCCCCGCTCGACGGCATCGGCCCCGCGGAGCTGGGGCTGGAGGAGTTCGAACGGTTGCTGGCGGAAGGGGAAGTGCGCGAAGTGATACTCGCCACCAATCCCACGGTCGAGGGCGAGGCCACGGCTCATTATCTCGGCGAGATCGCGCTGCGCGCGGGCGCCAAGGCTTCGCGCATCGCCCACGGAGTGCCGGTCGGCGGCGAGCTCGAGTATGTCGACGGCGGTACCCTGGCGCACGCGCTGGCGGGCCGCACCAGGGTCTCCTGAGCCTCAGCTTGCGAGCTTCTCGTACAGCCGGAACAATCGGCGGTAGCTCTCGTAGCGGCGCGTGGTGATCTGCCCCGCGAGCACGGCGCTGCGCACCGCGCAGCCGGGCTCCTGCATGTGACGGCAATCGTTGAAGCGGCAGTCGGCGGCGAAGCGGTGAACCTCGACGAAGCCGCGCTCCGCGGCCCGCGCGAGGCTTGCGGGAGGCGCGAAGTCGCGAACGCCGGGCGCGTCCATCACCGCGCAGTCGGGCCCCAACCGGTAGCGGCGCGCGGTGGTGGTGGTGTGCCGCCCCTCCACATCGCGCGTGAGCTCGCGGGTCTGCGCCGCCGCCTCAGGGGCGAGCAGGTTGATCAACGAGGATTTTCCCACACCGGACTGTCCGACCAGGAGCGTCGTGCCGCCCACGAAGGCGGCCCGGAGCTCTTCGACGCCCGAACCGGCCAGGGCGGAAATCTCGCAACAGGGCAGCCCGAGGTTTCGGTAGGCGTCCAATTCGCCGCGCAGCGATTGGGCGCCCAGATCGGATTTGTTGACGATGAGGAGCGTGTCCAGGTCCTTGAGCCGTGCGCCCGCCCAATAGCGATCCGCAAGGAACCAGTCCGGCTCGGGCTCGGGCGCGAGCACGATGGCCAGCCGATCGACATTGGCGGCCACGGGTTCCGGGCGGCCGCGTGCATCGATCCGCTCGACCAGATTACGCCGGGGCTCGACCGACTCGATCGACGGGCCCCCGTCCTCCGGCGCGCGGGCCCAGACCACCCGATCGCCGCACACGATACGAAGCTTTCGGCCCTTCAGCGAACACTTGAGGAGCAGGGGGCCGGATTCGACGAGCACGCCGCGCCCGTAGCTCGCGAGCACGGTGCCGTCGCCGCGCGCGCCTGGCGGCGCTCTGTTAGCATGCGGGCCCATGAAATCCCCCGATAATCTCATTTGGATCGATCTGGAAATGACCGGGCTCAAACCCGACACCGACCTCATCATCGAGATCGCCACGATCGTAACCGACAAGCACCTGACCGTGCTTGCCGAAGGTCCGGTCATCGCGGTGCATCAGAGCGCCGAGGTGCTCGACGCCATGGACGACTGGAATCGGCGGCAGCACGGGGGCTCCGGGTTGAGCGCAAGGGTGCTCGCCAGCCGCGTCGACACCGCGGCCGCCGAGCGCGAGACGCTGGCATTTCTGGAGACCTGGGCCGAAAAGGGCCGCTCGCCGATGTGCGGCAACAGCATCTGCCAGGACCGGCGATTCCTCGCCCGTCAGATGCCCACGCTCGAGCGATTCTTTCATTACCGCAATCTCGATGTGAGCACGCTCAAGGAGCTCGCGCAGCGGTGGGCACCGCATATCGCGCAGGCGTTCCAGAAGCAGGCCACGCACCTGGCGATGGACGACGTGCGCGAGTCGATACGCGAGCTCGAGTTCTATCGCGAACGGCTGCTGCGGCCTCTCTAGGCCGCAGCGTTGTCCGCCGCCAGGAACATCCAGGTTTCCACCACGGTATCCGGATTGAGCGACAGGCTGTCGATGCCCTGCGTCACCAGCCAGCGGGCGAGCTCGGGATGGTCGGACGGGCCCTGGCCGCAGATCCCGACGTACTTGCCCTGCGAAGTGCAGGCCTTGATCGCCATGGCCATCAAGGCCTTGACGGCGTCGTCGCGCTCGTCGAACAGCTTCGCGACCACGCCCGAATCGCGGTCGAGCCCGAGCGCGAGCTGCGTCATGTCGTTCGAGCCGATCGAGAATCCGTCGAAATACTCCAAATAGCGCTCCGCCAGCACGGCGTTGGTCGGCAGCTCGCACATCATGATGTGCTTCAGGCCGTTGTCGCCGCGCTTCAGGCCGTTGTCCGCGAGCAGCTGCGTGACGGTCCTCGCCTCGAGGAGCGTGCGCACGAACGGCACCATCACCTGAACGTTGGTGAGGCCCATCTCGTCGCGCACGCGCTTGAGCGCGCGGCATTCGAGCTCGAAGCAGGGCCTGAAGGCCTTGTCGATGTAGCGCGAGGCGCCGCGAAATCCGAGCATCGGATTTTCCTCGTGCGGCTCGTAGGCCTTGCCGCCGATCAGGTTGGCGTACTCGTTGGACTTGAAATCCGAGAGCCGCACGATCACCGGCTCGGGCGCGAACGCCGCGGCGATCTGCGCAATTCCCTCGGACAGCTTGTCCACGTAGAAACTCACCGGGTCGGGATATCCGGCGATCTGCTGCGAAATGGCCTCCTTGAGCTCGGGGCTCTGCCTGTCGAACTCGAGCAGCGCCCGCGGGTGCACGCCGATCATGCGGTTGATGATGAACTCCAGGCGCGCGAGGCCCACTCCCTTGTTCGGCAAACCCGCGAACTCGAATGCGCGGTCGGGGTTGCCGATGTTCATCGAGATCTTCACCGGGATCTCGGGCAGCGAGTCGAGCTCTATGTTGCGCTGGTCGTATTCGAGCATGCCGTCGTACACGTAGCCCGTGTCGCCCTCGGCGCAGGACACGGTGACCGCCTGATTTTCGCGGATCGAGTGCGTCGCGTTCACGCAGCCGACCACCGCCGGAATGCCGAGCTCGCGCGCGATGATCGCGGCATGGCAGGTCCGGCCGCCGCGGTTGGTGACGATGGCCGCGGCGCGCTTCATCACCGGTTCCCAGTCGGGGTCCGTCATGTCCGCGACCAGCACGTCGCCCGCGCGCACCCGCGACATCTCCTTCACGTCGCGGATCACCCGCGCATGGCCCGCGCCGATGCGCTGCCCGATGCTGCGGCCCGTCGAGAGCACGGTCGAACGGGCCTTGAGCGTGAAGCGCTGGATGGTGCGGCCTGCCCGGCTCTGAACGGTCTCGGGACGCGCCTGCAGAATGTAGATCTTTCCGGTCGAGCCGTCCTTGCCCCACTCGATGTCCATCGGGGTGCCGTAATGCTCCTCGATGACGAGCGCCTGCTTGGCGAGCTCGACGATGTCGGGCTCGTCGATGGAAAATCGATGCCGGTCGGCGGGGTCAACGTCGACCGTGCGCACGCGCTCGCGGCTTCCCGGGTCGGCGTAGATCATCTTGATCGCCTTCTGCCCGATGTTCTTGCGCAGGATGCTGCGCCGCTGTGCGCGCAGACCCGGCTTGTAGACATAGAATTCATCCGGATTCACCGCGCCCTGAACCACCGTCTCGCCGAGTCCGTAGGAGGAGGTGATGAACACCACGTCCCGGAACCCCGAGTCGGTGTCGAGCGTGAACATGACGCCCGCGGCGCCCAGGTCGCTGCGCACCATGTGCTGCACGCCGACGGACAGGGCGACGGCGTTGTGATCGAAGTTGTTGTGCACGCGATAGGCGATCGCGCGGTCGTTGAACAGGGAGGCGTAGACCTCGTGCATGGAGCTCAGGAGGTGCTGCTCGCCGCGCACGTTCAAGAAGGTCTCCTGCTGGCCGGCAAACGAGGCCTCGGGCAGATCCTCGGCGGTGGCCGAGGAGCGCACCGCGACGGCGAACTCATCGCCCTGGCCCATCTTGCGCCACGCCTCGACCACCTCGTTCTGCAATCGCGCCGGAAACGGCGTGTCGAGCATCCAGCCGCGGATCTGCTTGCCGACGGCGGCGAGGCGGTCCACGTCATCCACGTCCAGCGTCGCGAGCACCTCGCGGATGCGCCCATCCAGGCCGCCCTGTGCGAGAAAGTCCCGGTAGGCATGCGAGGTGGTGGCGAACCCGCCGGGAACCGACACGCCGAGGCCCGCGAGCCGCGAGATCATCTCGCCGATCGAGGCATTCTTGCCGCCGACGACCTCGATATCCTTGCTCTTCAATTTCTCGAACGGAATGACGTAGGGATTCATCGCTTCTCCGGCGCTGGCATGGTTCGTGTCTCGTTGTAAATCGCCGCTTGTCCGCGCATGGGTTAAGTGAAACACTTCCGGCCATTGAGGCCAATGGAACGACCGTGAACAAACGAACAGTGTTTTTTGTATCGGACCAGACCGGCATCACCGCCGAGACGATGGGCCACAGTCTCATGACACAGTTCGACGGCATAGAATTCAGACAAGTGACTGTGCCATTTATCTCCACGGTTGACAAGGCGATAGAGGCGGTGCGAAAGATCGATCTGGTGGGCAAACAAGAGGGCGTTCGCCCGATCGTTTTTTCGACGCTGGTGCAGGAGGACGTGCGCAACGTGGTGCGCGGGAGCACAGGCTTGTTTCTGGATTTTTTCGATGCGTTCCTATCACCGCTGGAGAACGAACTCAAGACGCAATCCTCCCATGCCATGAGTCGGACTCATCGCATGGCTGACACGCATTCGTACGCTACGCGAATCGACGCGACCAATTTTGCGCTCGCAAACGACGACGGGTCGGTGATCCGCGACTACGAACGCGCCGACGTGATACTCATCGGGGTTTCGCGTTCGGGAAAGACGCCCACCTGCCTGTACCTGGCCATGCAATATGGGATATTCGCGGCGAATTACCCCCTTACGGAGGATGATCTCGAATCGCGCAAATTGCCGCGCGGGCTCGAGGCGCATTCGCGCAAGCTGTTCGGCCTCACCATCAAGCCCGACCGCCTGCAGCAGATCCGCAACGAACGCCGCCCCGACAGCCGCTACGCCTCGCCGCGGCAGGTGGCCTTCGAGGTGCGCGCCGCCGAGTCGCTGTTCGAGCGGCACGGAATTCCGTTCATCGACGCGACCGAATGTTCCATCGAAGAGATCTCCAGCCGCATCCTGGACCGCACCGGCATCGAGCGCCGACTGCGTCCCTGATGCAAGACTGCGTCGCTGGCGGAACGCAGGCACATGGTATAGTCGGGCCATGATCGCGGACCAATGGTGTGAAACCACATGGCGGGCGCGTCCCGGCAGCTTCGTCAGCCTCATGACGCTGTACGAGAGCAATTTCGTGCGGCTGGGCTGGCTTACCCGGGATTTGCGCTCGATTTGCGAGCGCTCCGTTTCGCGCGTCGATGCGGACTGTGATCTCTTTCTCACCCCGCTCGAGCTGTCGCGCTACACGAGTGTGTTCCGCCTCACATACGAATTCCCGCTTCCGGGCGGGTGCATTCGTGACCCCGATCTCGAAGTGTGCGTGTACCACGACGCGCGCCTGGCCGAAGTGCGCAGCTTTCGCGGCTTCCGGCGTCATTCCGATCTCGCCAGGGTCGAATCGGGACTCAAGCGTGAACTGGATCAGCGCTGGACCCGAAACATGATGTTAAACAAATGGCTGGAATATTGCGCCGAGCGGGGCCATCGGTTTTGACGGGCAGAGCCCCTTAGGTCCCGCGGGCTAGCGGCAGGTTCGAGGCGGGACATTGATCGACAAGCTGAGCTTTCTCAAGGGAGGATCCGAGGGGAGTGGTGTGAGCGCGGACGAGGAGCGGCTCATGCAGCTCTTCCAGAATCGCGCGGGCCTGAAAAAGGCCTATGCCGATCTCAAGGACGAATTCCATCTGCTGCGCGACCGCCTGAAACAGCAGGAGGGCGCGACCATCCGTGTCCAGGAGCAGCTCGATGCCCTTGGCGATCTGCTCGCCGACGTGCGCACCGGCTTCGCCGCCCTCGTGTTCTATCAGCTGCGCGGTCTCTGGAAGACCTGTCACCAGCAGCTGTCGCAGTTCGCGGCGGATCTGACCCGCCAGCAGGAGGCGAAGGAGACCGCCCGGCACAAGTCCGAATGCGAGACCGAGAGGAATCTGAGGATCAGCGACGTGGACCGGCGGCTGCAGGAGGCGGCCGCGGACGCCGATCTGAAGCGCGAGCAGCTGGCCGCGGCGCAAAACGAGCTCACGCGGCTGACGGCGTTCTGGCATTACTTCCGCCGCCGCCGCCTGCAGAAATCGCTCGAGGTGCTGAAGCAGGGCGTCGTTCTCGCCGACGCCGCGGTCGGCGACCTGCATGCAGAGCGCAGCGCCATCGGCAACGAGGCGTTGCCGGAGTTTCCGGGCATTTCGCTCGCAGCGCGGCGCAACATCAATCTCGCCATCATCAGCTACGCCGAATCGCTTTGTGAGCACGTGGACGCGTTCGGGCTGGCGGCGCGCGCCAAGGAAGCCGTCGCGCGCCGGGTCCACGAGATGAGCTTCGGCACGCGCGCGGACTGCGAGGGCTACATGCAGAGGGTGCAGAAAGCGCAGGCCGCCATCGCCAATCAGAAGCAGATCACGGCGGGCGTACGGGCGAAACTCGAACGCCTGCGCGGCCTCTCGGAATACCGCAATGCGGCCGACACGGTGCCCACGGCGGACTCGCTGGCGGCCGCGAGCGCCGCGTCGGCGTCCCAGTGGAACGTCCTCGCCGAGGATTACTGGGACCTCTACAATTTGCTGCTGCGCTAGCGGCCTGACGCCGCCCTAATGGTTGTCGATCCGGCGTGCCTGCGTCGGCCCGCTCTTGTGAATCGTCGCCACCGCCATGTCGCCCGCGATCTGGGCGGCCTCGTCGAGGATGATCCCCGCGGACGCGTCGTCCTTGATGTCCTCGAGGGATTTCACCGCGGGCTCGTTGTGGGCCGCGCGCAGGGCGTTCTCGCGCGCGAGCCGATCGTCGTCCTGGCGCTTGCGCTCCTCCTCCCGGGTCTTGAGGTTGAGCGAGACGGTTTTCTGGCTGCGCATCGCATCGAGCGCGCTGATGTCCGCGCGTAGATAACGGAAATCCGCGCTCCCGGCCGTGCGCTCCTCGTGCAATTTGGCGAGCGTCGAGACCAGCGGTTTGAGATCGCCCTCGGGCTTGAAGGCCGCGGGTTCGATGTGATCCCAGGGCAGGGCGCGATCACGGGTGCTCTCGCCGACCTCGCTCGCGTCGATGAGCGAGGGAATGGTGATGTCCGGCGTCACGCCCCGGTCCTGGGTGCTCTCGCCGGTGATGCGATAGTACTTGCCGATGGTCACGTTGAGCTGTCCGAGCTCGGGCTTGCGGCCGAAGATGGTGTAGTTGAGCGGGTGCGCGTTCTGCACCGTGCCCTTGCCGTAGGTCTGCTGACCGATGATCAATCCGCGGCCGTAGTCCTGGATGGCCCCCGCGAAGATCTCCGAGGCCGACGCGCTGAAGCGGTCGACCAGAACCACCAGCGGGCCGCTGTAGAAAACGGACGGATCGGGATCGTCATCGACCTCGATGCGGCCGGTGGTGTCGCGCAATTGGACCACCGGACCGCGGTCGATGAACAGGCCCACCAGCGACTCGGCCTCGGGCAGATAACCCCCGCCGTTCGCGCGCAGGTCCATGATGAGCACCTCGGCGCCTTCCTTGCGCAGCTCGCCGATGAGCCGCTGGACGTCGCGTGTGGTGCTGCGGAAGTCCTTGGCACCGGCGCGGCTCGCATCGTAGTCCTGATAGAAGCTCGGGACGGTGATGATGCCGACCTTGACCTCGCGGCCGTTGCGCACGACGGTCTTCATCGCCTTGTGCGATGCCTGGGCCTCCAAGGAAACGCGGTTGCGGGTGAACTCGACCACTTTCTGCGGGGATCCCGGCGCCGCGCCGGCCGGCAGCAGCTGCAGCCGTACGATCGTGCCGCCCGGACCGCGGATTTTCTGAACCACGTCATCGAGCCGCCAGCCGATCACGTCGACCAGATCGCCGGTCTTGCCTTCGCCCACCGCGGTGATGCGGTCGTTCGCGGCGAGCTTGCCGGAGACCGCGGCGGGGCCGCCCGCGATCACATCGATCACGGTGACGTAGTCGTCGGTGAGCTGCAGCGAGGCGCCGATGCCCTCGTAGGACAGGCTCATCTGGATGTTGTATTCCTCCGAATTGCGCGGGGAGAAATAATTCGAATGCGGATCGAGCGACAGCACGAAGGCGTTCATGAACGCCTCGAACACGTCCTCCGGCTTGCTCTGATCCATGCGCTTCTCGACGTGCTCGTAGCGCTTTCGCAAAATGTCCGCCGCCTCCGGCCATTGCTTGCCCGCGGTGATCAGCGACAGCGCGTCGTTCTTGACGCGTTTGCGCCACAGCTCGTTCATCTCGGCGGCGTTCGCCGGCCAGGGCTCCTTGTCACGGTCGAAGGTGAACGACTCGTCGAGATCGAAGTCGGGTTTCTTCTGCAGCAGCTGCACCGCGTAATCCATGCGCTCGCGGCTGCGCTGCTGGAAACGCCTGAAAATGACGAACGCAGGCTCAACGTCGCCCGATTTGATGGCGTCGTCCAGCTCGTAGCGGTATTTTTCGAACTCCGCGATGTCGCTCGCGTAGAAGTAGCTTCGCTGGCTGTCGATGGCATCGAGGTAGCGGTCGAGGATCAGGCTCGAGAGATGATCGTCGAGCGGGGCCCGCCGGTAATGCTCGCGCGCGATGATGTCGCTGACGCGACGCGCCACGTAGTTTTCCTGCTCCGTCGGCTGCAGGATCTGCGCGGTTGCAGCAGCCGGCGGAGGGGCCGGCGGCGTCATCGCGGCGCCCAGCAGCGCGGCGAGTCCGACAGCGCTCAAGCACACCGCAATCGCGGTGACCCAGCGAGGGCGCTTGCCCGGGGGTCCCCGTTTCGTCACGACCGTCATCACCGTTCCCGTTCTCCTGTAAAATGAGCCGCGCAACCACTCCAAGGCTAGACCAGCAGATGCCCCAAGCCAAGTGTATACGAGCCTGAAGATATGCGTCCGTTCACGGTTTTGATCGTGTTCGGGGTTTCGGCCGGCCGACATCCGGATCTGTCGGGTGATTTGCCCCTGTGCCGCCGAGTCTGCCGGGGTCCGCCATTTTGACCGCGGCGCCCGCCGGTAGTTTCCTCGGGCGCAGGAAGGACAGTTGCCCATCCTAAGGAGAAGCCCGATTCCAACGCCAACACGGGGCCTGCGCACCCTTGCCGGAGCGTGCCTGGCCGCGGTTCTGGCCGCGTGCAGCGCTCACCGCGCCCCGCCCCCCCCGACGGACATCGACGAGGCGCTGGTGAGAAACGACATCCGCACGCTGGCATCCGATGACTATCAGGGGCGCAGGCCCGGAACCGCCGGCGAGGAGAAGACCGTTTCGCTGCTGACCGAGCAGTTCAAAAAGCTCGGACTGAAGCCCGGCAACGGCGACAGCTGGGTGCAGCAGGTGCCGCTGGTGGAGATCACGCCCGGCAAGGACGCGAGGCTCTCGGTCGGGGGGGGCGCCGGCGCCGTCACGCTCCACTACGGCAAGGACATGGTGGTGTGGACCGAGCGCGAGGTGCCCGCCGTCTCGCTCTCGCAAAGCGAACTGGTGTTCGCCGGCTATGGGATCGACGCGCCGGAATTCAACTGGAACGACTATGCCGCGATCGACGTGCGCGGCAAGACGGTCCTCGTCCTGGTGGGCGATCCGGGCTCAGCCGCGATCGATCCGGCGGCTTCCAAGGTGAACGGACTGGGCTATTACGGGCGTTGGGCATACAAGGTCGCCGAGGCCGCGCGTCATGGCGCGGCCGCCGTGCTGCTGATCCACGATGCCACGGTCCTGGGATACGGCTGGGCGGCGGTAGTCAATACCTGGACCGGACCCCAGCTCGAGCTTGCCGCCGCGGACGCGCACGCGGACCGCGCGATGCTCGAAGGCTGGCTGACGGGCGAGGCGGCGCGCAGCCTGTTCACCTCGGCAGGCCTCGATTACGACAGCGCGATCCATGCCGCCGCGCATGCGGGTTTCAAGCCGGTGCGGACGGGCCTGAAAGTCGACGCGGCGATCGAGAATGCGATCCGGCGTTTCGATTCGCGCAACGTGATCGCGCTGTTGCCGGGAGGCGCTCGCAAGCACGAATACGTCCTGTACTGCGCACACTGGGATGGACTGGGCCGGGATGCGGGAGGCGCCGTGATCGGCGGGGCGCGCGACAACGCGAGCGGCGTCGCGGGGCTCGTGGCGCTCGCGCAATCGTTCAGCCGCACCAAGCCCGCGCCGGAGCGCTCGATCGTGTTCATCGCATTCACCGGCGAGGAGTACGGGCTGCTCGGGTCTCGCTACTACGTCGAGCATCCCGTGTTCCCGCTCGAGCAGACGAGCGGGGCGATCAATCTGGACCGGCTGCACATCGGCGGACGGACGCGCGACGTGATGGTGTTCGGCGCGGGCAATTCCGAGCTCGAGGAATCCCTCCGGGGGATCGCCCTCCTGCAGGGGCGCGAGGTGCGTCCGGACAACCGGCCCGAACTCGGCAGGTACTATGACTCGGACCAGTTGAGCTTCGCCCTGCACGGCATTCCAACCCTGTACGTGAAATCGGGCGTGGACGATGAGGGGCGTGGGCCGCAGTGGGGCGAGTCGCAATTCGAGGATTATCGCGCGCATCGCTACCGGCAGGCGGGCGACCGCTACACGGAGGACTGGGACCTGCGCGGTGCGGTGGAGGATCTCGAACTATATCGCTCGGTGGGCGAGCGGCTCGCGAACTCGCGGCGTTATCCGCGCTGGTTTCCGAACAGCGAATTCAGCGGCAACAGAGCGCATCCGCTGCCGCCCGATTAGACGCGCCAGCCTAGCGCTTGCCGACGCGCTCCCAGTGCTTGCGGCGGTCGAAGCTGCCGGAGGTGTTGTAGGGGTCGAAGCCCGCACCCGCCGCGGGGGCCGCCGAGGATTTGGGAGGCGGCTCGGCGAGCGTCAGAGGCTGGGCGCGGCGCGCCTCGCGCAGCTCGCGGGTCCCGAAACTGAATTTCGGATCTCGATCATCGTGCTC
The DNA here is from genome assembly GCA_963736185.1 of uncultured Gammaproteobacteria bacterium. GTDB lineage: Bacteria > Pseudomonadota > Gammaproteobacteria > Steroidobacterales > Steroidobacteraceae > Bog-1198. The sequence continues at coordinate 208,543 of CAVTNZ010000089.1, forward strand.
GTTGCCGTTCGCCATCGTGCTTTCCCTCGAAAAAAAACCGCCATCGATGAGGCCGTCGTATGTTGGTGCGGCCTTCGAATGCATGTTCCCAAATTGCGACAGCCGCGCGCGGGAAAAATTGGGGAATTGTGACGTGCCTCAAATCGAAGGCGACTTAACGCCGTACGCATGCAACTTAATCCGCCGCGAGGCGGGACCGCGGCCGCCTCAGCCTCGCCAGGAAGCCGCTTTGGGTGGGCTGCCCGCGAGCACATTCGGCAGCTGGCGGTCGAACGGCACGATGCGGTTGCGGCCGCGCAGCTTCGCGGTGTAAAGCGCCTGATCCGCCGCCTTGACGAACTCGGCGACGTTGGCGAAGGTCGTCTCGGCGCCATGGGTCGCGCAGCCGATCGAGATCGTCACGCGGGCGTGATCGGCGCCGATCACATGCCCGGTGTTTTGAAACGCGGCGACGATGCGCTCGCACACGCCCTGCGCCGTCTCGGCGTCGGTCGCCGGCAGGATCACGACGAACTCCTCGCCGCCGTAGCGGGCGATGAGGTCGGTCTCGCGTGTATTGCCGCGCAGGATGCGTGCGGTGGCCTGAAGGATCCGGTCGCCGGCCTGGTGGCCGTACTTGTCGTTGATGCCCTTGAAATTGTCGAGATCCGCGAACGCCACGCTCAACGGCCATTTGTGCCGGGTGGAGTGCTCGAACTCGCGCGCGAGGATCTGGTCGAGATAGGCGCGGTTGTAAACGCCTGTCATGGCATCGCGGCGCGTCTCCTCCTCGAGCTCCTGCGTGCGGGTGCTGGAGATCTCGGCGACCGCGCGCAGGGTGTTGATCTCGCGCAGCGCGACCAGATTGCGCAGCATCAGCGCTTCGCGCGCCTGTTCGAGTATCAGCTCCGGATGCTGATTGGCCAGCAGATCCGTCTCGAATATCGCCTCGGTTTCGGGAAGCATGGAACCGATCGTTCCGAGCACCTGGCCGAAGGCCATTTTGTCCATCCCCAGGCCGCGCTCGGCGGACAGGGCGGTCTCGGCGAACTGCCGTTCGGCGGGATCGCGCAGGAACAGATCCGAGACCGGCCCCGACAGCGCGACGCAGCGCTCGAAGATCTGCAGCGGATCGGTGGTTGCATGCAGATCCATGCGATGGCTGTGCTCGATCGCCCGGTGCAGCCGGGGAGGCAGATTCCAGGTTTGCATGAGCCAGCCGCCCACCTCCGCGTGATCGGCCTGCAGGCGCTTGCGCTCATGCGCCGCAAGCGCGGCGTGATCGCGCTGCAAGGACTCGTGGCCGCGGTACAAATCGGGCACCGCCTGGTCGAGCGCGAGCATGCCGACATCCTGCAGGAGCGCCGCCAGAAAGATCTCCTCGGCCATCGGCTGGCGCATGGCATCGGCCAGCGCACGCGCGGCCGTGGCGGCCACCAGTGCGCGCCGCCAGTACATGGGATAATCGATGCCGTTCGCCTTGCCCTTGCGCAGCGATTTGACCAGCGAGAAGCTCAGCGCGAGCGTCAACGTGGCATTCAGGCCGAGCACGACCAGGGCTTGGCGCAAGTTCTCGCTCTTGCGGCGCTGGGCGTAAAGCGCCGAGTTGGCGATGCGCAGCACCTTGCTCGACAACGCCGAATCCATGCTCAAGGCCTTCGCCACCTTGCCCATTTCGATCTCGGGATCGCGGGCAAGCTCGATGATGTGCGTCGCAACGCCCGGCGGGGACGGGAAATTGACCAGCGAGCGAAGGTGGGCTTCGATCTCGGGATTCACGCGCGGGACTCCATCACAGGCCATTGGGCCCAATGAGGTTAGCGTCCGCGTTCTACATTACTTAAGGGTTTGGAGCGACGGCAGGCGGGTCGGCGGGGTCAGGCGAGCCGGGCGCTCGCCCGCCACCACAGCCCCAGCGCCCTGAAGAGCAGATACAGCCCATAGGGCCCCAATAGCACGATCCAGGAGGCCGCGGAGCCGGCCTGCAGCCCGGCGTAGAGGCTGCGGAACAGGTGCCCGACGCTCGCCCCCTCGTAGCGTCCGAGGAGCGTGGCGCCGGCATAGAATATGAGCACGGGCATCAGCGCGAAACCGATGCCCAAGGCGAGCACGCTCAGCAGCAACTCCCGGGACCAGCCCTGTAAGGCCTTCAGCCGGCGGAATATTTGCGAAAAACGCATACCGCGTCATTGTAACGAAATGCGTGCTCCGCCGCCCCTGGCTGTAAACTAGCGGGCATGCGTTCCTGGATGCCGGACACTTTGTACGACGCCAAGCCCTGGGTGCTCATCGGCGTCGGGGCTTTGCTCGTGCTCGGCATGAGCGGCTGGTCGCTCGCGGTGGGCTACTGGACCTGGTGGCGGGGTCTGTCGGTGTTCGCCGGGGCCGCGATCGGAATCGTCGGCGGGGCGACGCTGCAGATGCGGCAGGACTACCGCGCCGCGAGCAAATGGCGGCGCGAGTCCCCGCCCTGATGCGCACCGCCGTCATCGGCGTCGGCTACCTCGGCCGATTTCATGCGCAGAAGTACCGCAGCCTCGCCGGGTCGGAGCTGATCGCGGTGGCCGACCCTTCGCGCGAGGCGAGGGCGGCGGTGGCGGCCGAGCTCGGAGTGCGCGAGATCGCCGATTATCGCGAGCTGCTAGGCGCCGTCGATGCGGTCAGCATCGTGACGCCGACGCCGCTGCATTACCCCATCGCACGGGAATTCCTCGAAGCCGGCGCGCATGTGCTGGTGGAGAAGCCGATGACCGCGACCCTGGCGGAGGGCGAGAGCCTCATCGCTGCGGCGCGCGGCGCGCATCGCATTCTGCAGGTCGGGCACCTGGAGCGGTTCAACGCCGCCGTGCAGGCGCTCAAACCCATCGTCTCGGTGCCGAGATTCATCGAATCGGCGCGGCTCGCCCCCTTCAAGCAGCGCGGCACGGACGTGAACGTCGTGCTGGATCTGATGATCCATGACATCGATCTGATCCTGAGCATCGTCGGTTCGCCGGTGGTGTCGGTCGATGCGATCGGCAGCAGCGTGTTCTCCAAGGAGATCGACATCGCCAATGCGCGGCTGCGCTTTGCCAACGGATGCGTGGCCAACGCGACTGCGAGCCGCGTCAGTTTGAAGACCGAGCGCAGGCTCCGGCTGTTCCAGGACGACGCCTATGTGTCGGTCGATCTGCAGCAGAAGGTTCTGACGGTGATCCGAAAGACGGGGGGAAACGGTGCGGATGGGATGCCGCTCGTCGACATCCAGGAGACCACGTACGATCAGGGCGATGCCCTGAAGGCGGAGATAGAAGCTTTCCTCGACGCCGCCGCGGCCGGACGCGAGCCGCCGGTGACGGGCGAGGATGGCCTGAAGGCGCTCAAGGTGGCTCTCGCCATCAGCGAACAGGTGGCCGCTTCGATGTCGCGGTTCGCCTAACTGCGCGGCCCCGGCCGCGGGATGCCTAGGGAGTGGTGCCCGCGGCGGCGGAACTCGCAGCCCTCGCGGGGGGCGCCACCGCGGAACCCGGCGCATTCGGGGCATCGGTCACGGTGACGTTGTCCACGAAGAAGCGGGTGTCGGCGAAGCATGCGCTCGGCACGCCGGGGTGCTCGGTGTAGTGCAGCTGCACCTGATGGCCCACGATCTTTTCGAGCTGCGCGGCCACCGCCGGATCGCGTACGCTGAACTTCCAGACCTGCGGCGAAATGCCCGGCACGATGTACTGAGCCAGGTCGCCTTCGACGGTCTTGCAGAGCCAGCCGCGACGCGTGAATTTCTGCAGCACCCCGGCGCGGGTGCCGTCGGCATACGCCCAGGACAGCGTGAGCCAGGTCCACAGCGAGCCTCCGGCCAGGATCACGAGCAGCAGGATCAACAGGTACAGGATGCCGCGGCCGCCGCGCCTTCGCGATGGGGCGTCGATGCGAATCTCAGTCATATGCGGGCCGTGTCATGGCACCAAGCCTTCGTTTTCGTTGCGATCGGGACACATGGTAGTCCGCAGGCCGGCGCGGCGCCATCAGGCGCCGATAACCCGCGGCGAGAGCCCGACACCGCCCCCGATGGCACGGCGGCCCCGGGTTGGAGCACGGGGCAAGGGGGAGTACACTAGCGGCTCGATTCGATGTTTCTGGGGCCGACCGGTTTCGACATGGGTTGCGAAACTTCAGGTGCGTACCGAGGTGCGAGTTACCTCGTAAAACTACTTGCAAACTTATAGTTGCCAACGAAGACAACTACGCTCTAGCCGCCTAATCGCGGCTGAACCCTGACCGGCTTGTGCTGGTGCGAACGGCTCAGGGGTAGCGCTCATCAGCTAGCGGGATACACGTGTCTGGGGTGTATTTTGCGAATCGTTACCGGGCTGGCTGTTCGCTTTCCCTGCCCGTCGGGTAGTGAGCGGCGAGACCAATAGACTGTGGCTACGTACGTAGGTCTTGAGGCGTAGGACTCATGGACGGGGGTTCGATTCCCCCCGGCTCCACCATTTTCTTCCGACGACCCCCGCGAGGAGGGCGAGAGCGATCGCGTCGATCGCCCCGCCGCCTCCGCTGCCGGGGGTCGGCGTGGATGCGGCGATCGTGGCGCTCGCCTCGGTCGACTTCGCTCCCGTGCCCGCTTCATTGACTGCCGCGACCTGGAAATAGTACCGCCAGCCGGGCGTCAGATTCTTGATCGACACGGTTGTGCCCGTGATGCCGGTGGCCACCGGAGTGCCCGTGACGGTTCCCGCCGCGGTGCCTTGGAAAATGCTGTAGGTGTTCGCCGTCGCCACCCCGTTCCAGGTCAAGGTCGCCGTGGTTTGGTCGCTGGCTGCGGCGAGTCCCGTGGGCGCCGGCGGGAGGAGCGTCAGCTTGTAGAGCGTGCTCTGGGTGAACCCGTAGAAGCGGCCGTCATTCGCCTCGATCAAGCCGCCCACCGGATGCGGCTCATCGCCGCTGAACTCATGGAGAAGCGTTGCCGTCCCATCGGGTGTCATGGAGAAGATCATGGCAACTTGGGGCAGCACGACCTGGGCAAACGCCCCGTAGAGAAGTCCGTCCGACCCCAGGGTCAGGTCTCCCACGGGAGTCGGAAAATAGGCCGTCAGAAACAGCCCGGTGGTGGGGGTCAGCAGTTGATAGCCTCCCCCGCTCGACACCAGAAATGCACCCCCCTGGTTGAAATTCGGTCCGCAAAACAGCAAGCCGTACGCCGCGCCGCCCGGGCCCGCGCCGAGGCCTCCCACCGGTTGGCCGCCATAGGCCGCGTTAGAGCAGGGGAACGGGCTGTCCGCCGACGGGGGCGTGAGGAAGGACGCTAGCACCGTCAGGCCGCCTGATTGGGTGACCTGGAAAACACTCCCCGCGCCGGCGTAATACAGCGGGTCGTCGGGCGGGGGCGGCGCGTAATAGGCGCCGCCCGCGGCGGCCGTGCCGTACAGATTTCCCGTGTGCGCCTCGAACAGGTGACACAGGTTGTATCCGTCGGTCGGCCCGAGAGTCGCGAGCGGCGTGAGCGTTCCGTCCAAGGTCAGCTTGAACACGCTGCTCGTCATCAAGCTGTCGGCGGTCGATCCCCCCGCGACGCCATACAGGTTCCCATCGAATCCCGCGGTGAGCACGCCGGGCGCCTCGGCGGCGAACGAGTAGATCGTGGTGAAATCACCGCTCGGGGTGATCTTGAAGATGCTTCCGGGCGCGGAAGCCACGGGCGTCGCCGCCGAGCAATCCTTGCCGACAGTGCCGTAAAGGTTGCCGTCCGAGCCGAGCACGAGCATCTGCGCTTCGAGCCCCTGGACCGGGGTGACGGCATGAAGCGCCGTGTATTCGCCCGACGTGGTGATGCGAAAGATCGTCGCGCCATCGGTGCCGTAGAGAGCCCCGTCGGGGCCTTGCACCGGCTTGCCGACGAAGGCATTGGCGCTCGGGCTTGTGTAGATCGTGGTGACGACCTGCGCCGTCGCAAATTCCGCCACCGCCAGCGCGCTCGCCAGCACGGCCAGTAGAATGCACGGGCCGCGTCGTCCCCAACTGTTCGATTTGCCTTGCATCGTACCCTCCCTGTGTGCCGGTCCTGCCCGCCATTTTCAGCGCCGGCTGGCCTTCATTATACGGCTCTTGTCCCGCTGCCAGTCGCGGTCCTTGTCCGTGGCCCGCTTGTCGTGCTGCTTCTTGCCCTTGGCGAGTCCGACCTCGAGCTTTGCGCGGCCGTCCTTCCAATAAAGCTGCAGCGGCACCAGCGTGTAGCCGCGCCGCTCCACCGCACCCACGAGATGGTCGAGCTGCCGGCGGCTCAGCAGGAGCTTGCGGGTGCGCGTCGGATCCGTATCGACGTGCGTCGAGGCGGAATTCAATGGGCTGATATGTGCGCCATACAGAAACGCCTCGCCGTTCTTGAGATAGACATAGGCCTCGGCGACCTGCGCCTTGCCGGCGCGCATGCTCTTGACCTCCCATCCCAGGAGGGAGATGCCCGCCTCGTAGCTCTCCTCGATGAAGTAATCGAAACGCGCTTTGCGATTTACCGCGATCGGGGGCAGTTTGTCCGGATCTTTCGCCATGTACCGTGGGTCCCTTGCTGGGCGTCGAAGTCTACAAGCTCACCACGGTCCGCGCCTCTCGATTCGTGGGCGAAGCCGCCGGCCTGTGCGAGAATCCCGGCCGCCGGCCGGCACCTCGCCGAGCCGTCGAGGAGTCCCCGATTGCCGATCGTCGAACGCAGCGCCCTGGTGACCTACAGCCCCGCGCAGATGTACGCGCTGGTGAACGATGTCGCGCGCTATCCCGAGTTTCTACCGTGGTGCGTGAGCGCCCGGGTCGAGCGGATCTCGCCGACCGAAGCTCTGGCGGCCGTGAAAGCGGCCAAGGGGCCGGTGCACATGCAATTCACCACCCGCAACAGCCTGCGCCCGGACGCCGAGATTCTCATGCAGCTCGCCGAGGGCCCTTTCAGCCACCTTGTGGGGCGTTGGAACTTCGAGGCGGTGGGGGAGCGGGGGTCGCGCGTCAGCTTCCGGATCGATTTCGAATTCAAGAGCCGCATGATGGCCGCCGCATTCAATCCCATGTTCAGGTCGGTCTGCGATTCCATCGTGGATGCCTTCGTGCAACGCGCCCACGGCATCTATCGCTGAGCCCGGTTGGGATCCCCGTGGGCACCGCCGACCCCTTCATCGTCGAGGTCATCTACGCGCTGCCCGACCGGGCGCTCGTCAAGGCCTATCGACTGTGGGCGCCCGCGACCGTTGCCGATGCGCTGGCGCTGGCGGCCGCGGATCCGGATTTCGCGGCCATCGACGTCGCCGGATCCGCGGTGGGCATATTCGGAAGGACGGTGCCGCCGGGGCGGGTGTTGCAGCCGGGCGACCGGCTCGAGCTGTACCGTGCGCTGCCGGCCGATCCGAAGGACGCCCGCCGCACACGGGTGCAGCGGGCCCGCGCCCAGCGATCCACGCCGGGTCCGGTCGCGCCGCGCCGTCCGCGGTAGCCGGGCCGGCGGGCGGACGACGCGTCAGGCGAGCGGGCTAATAGGTTCGACCGTTCTTGATCTTGGCGGCCGAGGCGGCCTGCTCGGCGGCAACCGCATCGCTCGGCTTGTCGAGCCGGGCGACCTTCTCGCCATCGAAGTACACGGTGACGCGGCGCGAGTCGATGTGACGGGTGCGGCCCTTTTTGAGGTAGTAGATGTAGTCCCACCGTTCCTTGTTGAAAGGATCCGCCACCATGGGGGTGCCGAGCAGATAGCGCACCTGGCTTCGGGTCATACCGGCCTTCACCTGGTCGACGGCGGCTTGATCCAGGAAGTTGCCCTGCTGGATGTTGATGCGGTAGACACAGCCCGTCGCCGCGAGCGCCAGCCCCACCGTGAGGAATAATGGTCGAAAAATCTTCATCAAGGTGGTGCACCGCTCCCAAATGATCGATAATCCGCTCCTATCATACTGGATGCCGCCTCATGCCGCAGCGCCTAAAACCCCCGCCCACCACCGAAGGTAACGACCTGCGCAATGCCGGCCTCAAGGTCACGCTGCCGCGGCTCAAGATCCTCGACATCCTCGCCGACTCGAACGCCCGCCACATGAGCGCCGAGGATATCTACAAGAAACTCCTGGTCTCGAACGAGGACATCGGTCTCGCCACGGTGTACCGCGTGCTGACCCAGTTCGAGGCGGCGGGCCTCGTGACCCGCCATCACTTCGAGGGTGGGATGGCGGTGTTCGAGCTGAACCACGGCTCCCACCACGACCACATCGTGTGTGTGGATTGCGGAAAGGTGGAGGAGTTCATGGACGGCGGCATCGAGGAGCGGCAGCAGGCGGTCGCCAAACGCCTCGGCTTCGAGATCAGCGATCACTCGCTCATCCTGTACGGACACTGCCGCAAACTCAACTGTCCGAATCAGAAACGGCCCAAGTAGCCGCCCTATCCGCGTCCGGCGGGCGCGCGCCTTCTCTTCGGCTGGGAATCCCGGCCCGCCCGCGCGAGCATGTCGCGCGCATGCGCCCGGGCCTGCTCGGTGATGTCGATCCCTCCGGACATGCGCGCGATCTCGTCCACGCGCTCCTCGGTGCCGAGCGGCTTGACGGCCGTGCGGGTGGTCTTGCCGTCGGTCAGCTTGGTGACCCGGAACTGTCCGTGCGCCTGCGCCGCGACCTGCGCGAGGTGCGTCACGCACAGCACCTGACCGCGCTCGCCGAGCGAGCGCAGCTGGCGGCCGACGATCTCGGCGACCGCGCCGCCGATGCCCGAATCGACCTCGTCGAACACCATGCACAGTGACGTTGCGCCGAGCGCGGCGGCGGCCACCTGCACGGCGAGACTGATGCGCGACAGCTCGCCGCCCGAGGCCACTTTGGCGAGGCTCTTGAGCGGCTGGCCCGGATTGGCGCTCACCAAAAACTCGATGTCGTCCCGTCCATGGGCGCCGATGCCGTCGCCTGCCGTGTCGACCCTGACCGCGAAACGGCCGCCCGCCATCCCGAGCTCCTGCATGAGTGCGGTGATTTCCTCTCCGAGCGCCTCCGCCGCGAGCTTGCGCGCCCGTGTCAGGCGCTCCGCGGCCGCATCGAATTCGCGGCGCAGCGCCGCGACCTGCTCCTCCATCGCCGTCAGGCTGCCCTGCGCTTGCGCGAGCTTTTCGATCTCATCCTCGGTCCGCGCGAGCTGCGCCGGCAGCTCCGTCACGCTCAGCCGATGCTTGCGGGCGAGCGCCTCGAGCGAGGCGGCCCTGCGCTCGATGTCCTCCTGGCGCGCGGGATCGGCCTCGAGAGCCTGCAGGTAATGCCGCAGCGATTCGGCGGCCTCGCGCGCCAGGATGGCGGCTTCGCCGATCAGGTCCGCGGGCTGCTTGAGGCCCGGATCGGTGTCGGCCGCGCCGCGCAGCGCCGTGGACGCCCTGGCCAGCAGGTCATGCGCGCTCGCATCTTCGTTTTCGTACACGGCGCCGAGCGCCGCGCCCGCCGCGGCGGCCAGGCGGCCCCGTCCGGCGATGCGCTTTCGTTCCGCGAACAGCTCCTCGATCGCGCCCACCGTGGTGACCTCGCCCCTGAGCTCGGTCAGCTGGTAGCGCAGCAGATCGAGCCGCGCATCGCGGTTCTCGACCGCCGCCGCCAGCGCCTCGTGTTCGGCGCTGCAGGCGCGATAGCGCTCGTGGATTTCCGCGACCGCCGCGACGAGGGACGGGTCGGGGAGACGCTCATCGAGCAGCTCGCGCTGCGCGCCGCGCTTGATGAGATGCTGGTACTCCTGCTGGCCGTGGATCTCGATCAGAAATTCCGCCAGCTCGCGCAACGACTGCAGCGGCACCAGCTGACCGTTCACGTAGGCTCGCGAGCGTCCGTCGGCGCCGACCACGCGCCGAACGATGACCTCGCCCTCGTGCTCCACCGATTGCGCATCCAGCCACGCGCGCGCGCCGGCGGGCAGGCGCGAGAAGCTCGCCGCGACCTCCGCGCGTTCGGCGCCGTGGCGCACGATGTCCCCGGCGCCGCGACCGCCGGCGATGAGCATCAAGGCATCCACCACGATGGATTTGCCGGCGCCGGTCTCGCCGGTCAGTGCGAGAAGTCCCGGGCCGAGCTCGAGCTCCGCCTCGTCGACGATCACCAGATCGCGCAATTTCAGGTGGGTCAGCATGAAATCGGCCCTTCAGTCGCCGTTGCCGTTATGGATGCCCCTGCCCCAATGCAGCTTCGAGCGAAGCAGCCGATAGAAATCGTAGGCGGGCGGATGGATCAGCGTGACCTGAGCCTGCGCCCCCTCGACGATCAACTCATCGCCCCGCTCCAGGTCCCCGAGAGCGATTCCGTCGCAGGTGACCTGGGCTCGAGCGTCCGGGCGGTCCGAAAGCCGCAGCCTGATGGTGCTGCCGGCGCGCACCACGATGGGCCGGTCGCTCAAGGTGTGGGGGCAGATGGGTGCCAGCACCCAGACATCGAGGTCGGGCTCGACGATCGGCCCGCCGCACGAGAGCGCGTAGGCGGTCGAGCCCGTCGCGGTCGCGATGACGATGCCGTCGCCCCCGTGGGAGTTCACGAAGCGGCCGTTGATCGAGGTTTCGAAATCCAGGGTGCGTCCCGTCTCGAATTTGTTGAGCACCACGTCGTTCAGGCCGAGTGCGTGCACCGGGGCCGCGCCGCGCCGTTCGAGGCGCGCCGACAGCATCGAGCGCCGATCCTCGCTGTAGCGGCCGGCGAGTACCGTTTCGATGTCCTCGAGCATCGAGTTGGGGCTCACGTCGGTGAGGAATCCGAGGCGGCCCCGATTGACGCCCAGGAGCGGCACCGGGCGCCCCGCGAGCAGCCGGGCCGCGTACAACAGTGTTCCGTCGCCGCCGATCGCGACGATCAGGTCCGCCTTGTCCGCGAAGGAATCCTGCGGGCAATGCACCACCGTATCGGGCGGGAACTCGATGCCGACGCCGGGGTCGACCAGCGCCCGCTGGCCGCGGCGCGCGAAATATCCGGCAAGGCCGAGCATGCACTCGGCCACGCGCAGATCCTTGGCGTTGCCGACCAGGGCGATCGATTTGAATGATTGCGGCACATCGCCCTTGTAGCATGTTCGCCGCAACGCGGTCACTCGCGCGAGGCGTGCGATTTGACCGATTCTCGACGCTCGACCCGGGCGCAGGGCCGGATGGTGGCCTCGGAGTATTCCCCGATGCCCCAAACATGTTATATCAATCATACGATGAACGAGGGTGCCGACGAATCGCTCAGTGAACGGGCGCAGCTGCTGCTCAAGGCGCTCATCGAGAACTATATCCGAGACGGCCAGCCGGTCGGCTCCCGGACCTTGTCGCGCGACTCCGGCTTGAGCCTCTCATCGGCCACCATCCGCAACGTCATGGCGGATCTGGAGGATCTCGGATTCGTCGTCTCCCCGCACACCTCGGCCGGGCGCATACCCACCGACAAGGGATACCGGCTGTTCGTGGACAGCCTCCTCAAGTTGAAGCCGCTGCAGAGCGAGGAGATCGAGGACATCGAGCGGCGGCTGAGAAGCGACGCCTCGAACGGGCGTGCGCTGGTGCAGACCGTCTCGCAAATGCTGTCGAGCGTGACCCACATGGCGGGCCTGGTGACGCTCCCCAATCCCAACTACGTGGCGCTCTCGCAAATCGAGTTCATCGGGCTCTCCGAGAATCGGGCGCTCGCCATCATGGTCATGAACAACCGCGAGGTCGAGAACCGGGTGGTGCAGCTCGACCGCCATTACTCCTCGGAGGAGCTGCGGCGCGCGGCCAACTACCTGAACGAGGCCTTTTCCGGCCATTCGTTGCCCGAAGTCCGCTCGCTCCTGCTCAAGCAGCTTCAGGAGACCCGCCAGAGCATGGACCAGCTCATGCAGGACGCCATCCAGGTCGCGCAGAAGGTCTTCGAGACCAAGAGCGAGGGGCAGGTCGAATACGTCATCGCCGGGGAGACCAACCTCATGGGTTTCGCCGAGCTGTCGAATGTCGACCGGCTGCGGCGGCTGTTCGAGGCCTTCAACGAGAAGCACGACATATTGAGGCTCCTCGACAACTGCCTGCGGGCGGAAGGGATCCAGATCTTCATCGGACAGGAGTCGGGCTACCGGATCCTGGACGACATCAGCGTGGTCACGGCGCCCTACACCCTGAACAATCAGGTGGTGGGGGTCCTCGGCATCATCGGTCCGACGCGGATGGCCTACGAGCGGGTGATCCCGATCGTCGACGTGACCGCTAAACTCCTCGGTTCGGCCTTGAACGCGCGGAAATAGCCCCCAGTTTGGGCGCTTCGAGCGGGATAACCCGCCATCTTCGAGGGCATTGCCAGTGAACGAGACCAACCAGCAGGCGGGGGAAGAGACCGTACACCCCGAGACGGCAGCCCGTGAAGCGGCTGTCGCCGACGCCTTGGCCGCGGCCGAGACCAAGGCCCAGGAAAACTGGAACAGCTACATGCGGGCGGTCGCCGAGCTCGACAACTACCGCAAGCGCACCGAACGCGAGATCGACAACGCCCGAAAGTTCGCCATCGAACGTTTTGCGCAGGAGCTGCTGACGGTCGGGGATGCGCTGGAAGCCGGCATCCGGGCGGGGGCCTCGAGCCCGGGGCCCGTGCTGGAGGGCGCCCAGGCGACGCTCAAGGAGCTGAACCGCGCCTTCGACAAGGGAGGCATCAAGGTTATCGACCCCACGGGTCAGCCGTTCGACCCGAACTGGCACGAGGCCATGGTGGCTCAGGAGAGCCGCGACGTGCCCCCCAATACGGTGCTTTCGGTGATCCAGAAGGGATATTCGCTGAACGGCAGGCTGCTGCGCCCGGCGCGCGTCATCGTCAGCAGAACCTCCGCCGATTCCAATTGAAATTATTCGAGAACCCCCCAACTTAACGGGCAACATTCGAATTCTTAGAGGGTATATAAAATGGCAAAATTGATTGGCATCGATCTGGGCACGACCAACTCCTGTGTCGCGATCATGGAAGGCGGCAAGCCCAAGGTTATCGAGAACAGCGAAGGTGACCGCACGACGCCGTCGATCGTTGCCTTCACCAAGGACGGCGAGGTGCTGGTCGGGCAGTCCGCCAAGCGTCAGGCCGTCACCAACCCCCAGAACACCGTCGCGGCGGTCAAGCGCCTGATCGGACGGAAGTTCACCGACGAAGTCGTGAAGCGCGACATGAGCATGGTGTCCTACAAGATCGTCAAGGCCGACAACGGCGACGCCTGGGTCGAGGTGCAGGGCAAGAAGATGGCGCCCCCCGAGGTGTCGGCCCGCGTGCTCATGAAGATGAAGAAGACCGCCGAGGATTACCTGGGCGAGCCGGTCACCGAGGCGGTGATCACCGTCCCGGCCTATTTCAACGATTCGCAGCGCCAGGCGACCAAGGACGCCGGCCGCATCGCGGGCTTGAACGTCAAGCGCATCATCAATGAGCCCACCGCGGCGGCGCTGGCCTACGGCCTCGACAAGGACGGCGGCGACCGCAAGATCGCCGTATACGACCTGGGCGGCGGCACTTTCGACATTTCCGTGATCGAGATCGCCGAGGTGGACGGCGAGCGTCAGTTCGAGGTGCTCTCGACCAACGGCGACACGTTCCTCGGCGGCGAGGACTTCGACCTGCGGGTGATCAATTACCTCGCGGACGAGTTCAAGAAGGAAAGCGGCATCGACGTGCGCAAGGACCCGCTCGCGATGCAGCGCCTGAAGGAGGCTTCCGAGAAGGCGAAGATCGAGCTGTCCTTCAGCGAGCAGACCGAAATCAACCTGCCGTACATCACGGCGGACGCCGCGGGACCGAAGCATCTGAACATGAAGCTGACCCGGGCCAAGCTCGAGTCGCTGGTGGAAGATCTGGTGCAGAAGACCATCGAGCCCTGCCGCATCGCGCTGAAGGATGCCGGGCTCTCCATGAAGGACGTGGGCGAGGTCATCCTGGTCGGCGGTCAGACCCGCATGCCGATGGTGCAGCGGGCGGTCAAGGACTTGTTCGGCCGCGAGCCGCGCAAGGACGTGAACCCCGATGAGGCGGTGGCGGTCGGTGCGGCCATCCAGGGCGGCGTGCTGTCGGGCGACGTGAAGGACGTGCTGCTGCTCGACGTGACCCCGCTGTCGCTCGGCATCGAAACGCTGGGCGGCATCATGACCAAGGTGATCGAGAAGAACACCACCATTCCGACCAAGGCGGCGCAGACGTTCTCCACCGCGGACGACAACCAGACCGGCGTGACCATTCACGTGCTGCAGGGCGAGCGCGACCGTTCCAGCGACAACAAGTCGCTCGGCCGCTTCGACCTGACCGACATCCCGCCGGCGCCGCGCGGCATGCCGCAGATCGAGGTGACTTTCGACATCGACGCGAACGGCATCCTGAACGTGTCGGCAAAGGACGTGAAGACCGGCAAGGAACAGCGCATCGTCATCAAAGCCTCGAGCGGATTGTCCGAGGCGGAGATCAAGCGCATGGTGTCCGATGCCGAGGCGCATGCGGAGGAGGACAAGAAATTCCGCGAGCTGGTCGGCGCGCGCAACAAGGCGGACGCCACGGTGCATGCGGTCGAGAAAGCTCTGGTCGATGCGGGCGACAAGATCTCGGAGGACGAGAAGAAGTCGGCCAACGAGGCGATCGCGGCCGTGAAGTCGGCGATGGCGGGCGACGATCGCGACGATCTCGAACGCAAGACCCAGGCTCTGGAGCAGGCCTCGACGGCGCTCATGCAGAAGATGTACGAGCACCAGCAGGCCGCGGGCGGCCAGGGCTCGGGCGGTTCTTCGGGAAGCGCGGGCGGCGACAAGGGCGGCAAGCAGGAAGACGTGCTCGACGCCGAGTTCGAAGAGGTCAAGGAAAGCGACCGCAAGAAGGCTTGAGAGGCCGGCGCGGATCGCGCGATGATGAGATCAACGAACCGCCGGTATGCATGTGCCGGCGGTTCGTTTTTATGCGCAGGAGCCCGACGGACGTTGAGATGGCCTCGATTTAGGGTGGATTAATGGCGAAGCAGGATTACTACAAGCTCCTCGAAGTATCGAGAGACGCCTCCGAGGCCGACATCAAGAAGGCCTACCGGCGTCTGGCCATGAAGCATCACCCGGATCGCAATCCGGACGATCCGGACGCGGAACACAAATTCAAGGAGGCCAAGGAGGCCTACGAGGTCCTCGCCGACGCACGCAAGCGGGCGGTGTACGACCAATTCGGCCACGCCGGCCTGGAAGGCGGCAGGGCGGGCGGATTCAGCGCGGGAGAGGCCTTCGGGGACATCTTCGGGGAGATGTTCGGGGACATCTTTTCCGGCGGACAGCGCAGCCGCTCCCAGGTGTTCCGCGGCGCGGACCTGCGCTACGAGCTCGAGCTCGATCTCGAGCAGGCTGTGTTCGGCACCGAAACCGAGATCAAGATTCCGTCGCTGGCCGAGTGCGCGACCTGCAAGGGCACGGGAGCCGCCAAGGGCTCCACGCCCAAGACCTGCGATACCTGCCACGGGCAGGGCCAGGTGCGTGTGCAGCAATCCATTTTCACCATCCAGCAGCCATGTCCGCGCTGCAAGGGCCGCGGCAAGATCATCAGCAATCCCTGCGATACCTGCTATGGCCAGGGTCGGGTTCGTCAGGAGAAGACCCTGGCGGTCTCCGTCCCCGCAGGGGTCGACACCGGCGATCGAATCCGCCTGAACGGGGAGGGCGAAGCCGGCCGCAACGGCGGCCCGGCCGGAGATCTGTACGTGGAGATCCGGGTCCGGGAGCACGCGATTTTCGAGCGCGAAGGCAGCCATCTGTCCTGCGAAGTGCCGATCAGCTTCACCACGGCGGCGCTCGGCGGCTCGATCGAGGTTCCGACGCTGGACGGCGAGGTGGTGATCAAGATACCGAGCGAGACCCAGTCCGGCCGCGTCTTTCGGGTGCGCGAAAAAGGCGTGAAGCCGGTTCGCGGCGGCAGCGCCGGGGACCTGTTCTGCCGGGTGGTGATCGAGACGCCGGTGAGCTTGAGCTCGGAGCAGAAGGATCTTCTGCGCAAGTTCGAATCCTCCCTGCAGCAGGGCAGCCACAAGCCGCGCGAGCAATCGTTCTTCGAGGGCGTCAAGAAGTTCTTCACGGGCGCGGTCGATTAGGGTGCCCGGCGCGCGCCGCATCCGCAGGGGTGGCTGAATGCCGGGCGTCGCCGTCTTCGGCATCACCGGACGCATGGGGCAATCGCTGGTGCGGGCCCTGCGCGACTCTCCCCTGCATCTTTCGGGTGCGCTCGCCTCGCCCTCGAGCGTCCGGCTCGGGCTGGACGCGGCCGCGGAAGGCCCCCCCTGCGGCGTGCGGGTCACGGCCGATCCCGGGGCGGCGCTGGGCGGCGCGGCCGTTGCCCTGGATTTCAGCACCCCGCAGGGGCTCGCCGTCCGCGCTGGCGCCTGTGCCACTCGAGGAGTGCCGCTGCTGGTCGGCACCACCGGCTTCGACCCGGACGCCCGGGCGATGCTCGCATCGGCGGCTCGCGTCATTCCCGTGCTGATCGCGCCGAACACGAGCATTGGGATCGCGTTGCTGCGGCAACTGGCGGGCGTGGCGGCGGCGGCGCTCGGCGAAGGCTTCGATGTGGAGATCAGCGAGGCGCATCACCGGATGAAGCGCGACGCCCCGTCGGGGACGGCGCTCGCCCTGGGAGAGGCGGTGGCCGGGGCCCGCGGCGCCGCTCTCGCGGACGTTGCGGTCTACGACCGGCACGGCCTGTCCGAACCGCGCAGGGCCGGGAGCGTCGGATTTTCGGTGATTCGCGCCGGGGACATCGTCGGCGAGCACACCGTGACGTTCGCCGCCGAGGGCGAGCGCATCGAGCTCACGCATCGCGCCACGGACCGGATGGTGTTCGCGCGGGGCGCGCTGCGGGCGGCCGGATGGCTGATCGGCCGTCCAGCCGGTGTTTACGACATGCGGCATGTGCTCGGTTTGTGAATAGCATGGACAGGCGGGGCCGCCACCGCTAATATTCGCGCCCGGAAACAGACCGCGATTTGATCAACGAAGCGGGAGGTCGTTCATGAGAGCGCCTCCCGCTTTGCACATCTGCGACGGCCGCGCGAATTTGCGCGAGGAGAGAAACCGGAGTGTCGACACCTGCAGTGCTAGCTCTCGAGGATGGCACCGTGTTCCGTGGCGTCTCTGTCGGCGCAAAAGGAAACACGACGGGTGAAGTAGTTTTCAATACCGCCATGACGGGGTATCAGGAGATCCTCACGGATCCCTCCTACTGCCGCCAGATCGTCACTCTCACGTATCCCCACATCGGCAACACCGGCACCACCCCCGAGGACCTCGAGTCCGGTGCGGTGTTTGCGGCGGGGCTGGTGATCCGGGATCTGCCGTTTCTGCATTCGAACTGGCGCTCCACCGAATCACTCGGCAGCTTCTTGCTGCGCTGTAAGGTGGTGGCGATCGCGGACATCGACACCCGCAAGCTCACGCGCCAGTTGCGCGAGAAAGGCGCCCAATCGGGTTGCATCATGACGGGCGACAACATCGATGAGAACGCCGCCGTGCGGGCCGCCAAGAAATTTCCCGGGCTCAAGGGCATGGATCTCGCCAAGGCCGTCTCGACCAAGAAGGTCTATCAGTGGAATGACGGCGTGATCTGGAAATCCACCGCCAAGCCGCCGCGTCCGCAGAGCCGCCTGCACGTCGTCGCCTATGACTTCGGCATCAAGCGGAACATTCTGAGAATCCTCTCCGAACACGGTTGCCGCATGACAGTGGTGCCCGCACAAACGCCTGCCGATCAAGTGCTTGCGATGAATCCTGATGGTATTTTCTTAAGTAACGGGCCGGGAGATCCGGAGCCCTGCGACTACGCCATCTCCGCCATCAGCCGGTTTCTCACCACGGACATCCCGGTGTTCGGCATCTGCCTCGGCCATCAACTCCTCGGCCTCGCGAGCGGGGCGAAGACCGTGAAGATGAAATTCGGGCATCACGGCGCGAACCACCCGGTCTCGGAGCTCGATTCGGGCCGCGTGCTGATTTCCAGCCAGAACCATGGCTTCGCGGTGGACGAGTCCACGCTGCCGGAGACTCTGCGCCCCACGCATCGCTCGCTGTTCGACGGTTCGCTGCAGGGAGTCGCGCGCACCGACCGCCCGGCCTTCAGCTTTCAAGGGCACCCCGAGGCGAGCCCGGGCCCGCACGACCTGAAACTGCTGTTCGAACACTTCATGTATTTGATGGTGAAGCGCATCCAGTCGAATTCGCGCGGGCGCACGGCGGTGCGGGCGAAGGTCTCGCGGGACGGCAAGGGGGCGGAGACTACCAAGGCCGCCGACCCCAAAGCCGCCGAGAGCAAGTCGGCTGAGGGGAGGATCGCGGACGCACCCGGTGCCGCCGCGGAAGCCCCATCCGCGGATGCCAAGCCTGCGGATCGCCGCTCCGGCGACCTCAAGGTCGCCGACGGTGGACCCAAGGCCGCGGAAGGGGCGGGCTGACCGTGGGCAAGCGTACCGACCTCGAGAGCATCCTCATCATCGGCGCCGGGCCGATCATCATCGGCCAGGCGTGCGAGTTCGATTATTCTGGAGCACAAGCGTGTAAGGCCCTGAAACAAGAGGGCTATCGGGTCATCCTGGTGAACTCGAACCCGGCCACCATCATGACCGATCCGGAAAGCGCCGACTCGATCTACATCGAGCCCATCAACTGGCGCACCATCGAACGCATCATCGACAAGGAGCGCCCGAGCGCTCTCCTGCCCACCATGGGCGGTCAGACCGCGCTCAACACCGCGCTCGATCTGGTGCGCGAGGGGGTGCTCGAGAAGTTCAACGTGGAGATGATCGGCGCCTCGCAGCGCGCCATCGACATGGCGGAGGACCGGGAACTGTTCCGCCGCGCCATGTCGGACATCGGTCTGGAGACGGCGCGGGCGCGCATCGCCCATAGCATGGAAGAGGCGCTTGCCGTCCAGGCCGAGATCGGCTTCCCCACGGTCATCCGGCCCTCCTTCACCCTGGGCGGCAGCGGCGGGGGCATCGCCTACAACCGCGAGGAGTTCGAGGCCATCGTCGCGCGCGGGCTGGACGCCTCGCCGACCAACGAGGTGCTGCTCGAGGAGTCGGTGATCGGCTGGAAAGAATACGAGATGGAGGTGGTTCGGGACCGAAACGACAACTGCATCATCGTCTGCTCCATCGAGAACGTGGATCCGATGGGGGTTCACACCGGGGATTCGATCACCGTGGCCCCCGCCCAGACGCTCACCGACCGCGAATACCAACGGCTGCGCGACGCCTCGATCGCCGTGCTGCGCAAGATCGGCGTCGACACGGGCGGCTCCAATGTGCAGTTCGCGGTCAATCCGGACGACGGCCGGGTGCTGGTGATCGAGATGAATCCGCGCGTGTCGCGCTCCTCGGCGCTGGCCTCGAAGGCGACCGGGTTCCCGATCGCGAAGATCGCCGCGAAGCTCGCGGTGGGCTACACGCTCGATGAGCTCAAGAACGAGATCACGGGCGGCGGCACGCCGGCGTCGTTCGAGCCGACCATCGACTACGTGGTCACCAAGATCCCGCGCTTCACCTTCGAGAAGTTCCCGGGCGCCAACACCCGCCTCACCACCCAGATGAAGTCGGTGGGCGAGGCCATGGCCATCGGCCGCAGTTTCCAGGAATCCTTTCAAAAGGCGCTCCGCAGCCTCGAGCTCGGGTACGACGGATTCGACGAGCAGCTTTCGCTGCCCCTGAACGAGGAGGGCACGGACAAGCTCTCCTACGAGCTGCGGTGGCCCGGTCCCGCGCGCATCCTGTACGTCGCGGACGCGTTCCGGGCCGGCTGGACGCTCGAGCAGGTGTTCGATGCGACCAAGATCGATCCCTGGTTCCTGTCGCAGATCGAGGACCTGGTGCGGGAGGAGGCGCGGCTGCGCGAGGAAGGCTTCGACAGTCTCGAGCTTCCGCGGCTTCGAGCGTTGAAGCGCAAGGGCTTTTCAGATGCCCGGATCGGGCATCTGGTGGCGCGCCAGGAGCACGACGTGCGCGGCCGGCGGCGCAAGCTCGGCCTGCACCCGGTCTACAAGCGGGTGGACACCTGCGCCGCGGAGTTCTCGACCTCGACGGCCTATCTGTACTCGACCTACGAGGAAGAGTGCGAGGCGAATCCCACCACCCGGCGCAAGATCATGATTCTGGGCGGCGGCCCCAACCGCATCGGTCAGGGGATCGAGTTCGATTATTGCTGCGTGCACGCGGCGATGGCGCTCTCGGAGGACGGCTTCGAGACCATCATGGTGAACTGCAATCCCGAGACGGTGTCGACCGACTACGACACCTCGGACCGGCTCTACTTCGAGCCGCTGACGTTCGAGGATGTCATGGAGATCATCGAGAAGGAAAAGCCCGAGGGGGTCATCGTGCAGTTCGGCGGTCAGACCCCGCTGAAGCTGTCGCGTGCGCTCGCGGCGGCCGGCGCGCCGATCGTCGGAACGACGCCCGACAGCATCGACATCGCGGAGGATCGCGAGCGTTTCCAGAAGCTGGTCGCGAGTCTCAAGCTGAAGCAGCCGGCAAACGCCTCCGCGCGCACCGAGGAGCAGGCGGTGATCATGGCGCGCGAGGTGGGGTTCCCGCTGGTGGTGCGTCCGAGCTACGTGCTCGGCGGCCGCGCCATGGAAGTCGTGTTCAACGAGGACGACCTGCGCCAGTACATGACCGATGCCGTCAAGGTCTCGAACGACAGCCCCGTGCTGCTCGATCGATTCCTCGACCTCGCCATCGAGGTGGACGTGGACGCGGTGAGCGACGGCGAGAACGTGCTGATCGGCGGGATCATGGAGCATATCGAGCAGGCCGGGGTGCATTCGGGGGATTCGGGCTGTTCGCTGCCGCCGAACGGGCTGTCGCTGGAAACGCAGGAGGAGCTCAAGGCGCAGACGCGCAAGCTCGCCAAGGCGCTCAACGTGGTGGGCTTGATGAACATCCAGTTCGCGATCCAGAGCGGCGTGATCTACATCCTGGAGGTCAACCCTCGCGCCTCGCGGACCGTGCCGTTCGTCTCCAAGGCGACGGGCATCCCGCTCGCCAAGGTCGCGGCGCGCGTCATGACCGGCAAGTCGCTCGCCGCGCAGGGGCGCACGGTCGGGCGGGTGCCGTCCTATTTTTCGGTCAAGGAGGCGGTGTTTCCGTTCATCAAGTTCCCGGAGGCCGACCCGATCCTGGGACCCGAGATGAAGTCCACCGGCGAGGTCATGGGCACGGGCTCAACCTTCGGCGAGGCCTACGCGAAGGCGCAGGCAGCCTCCGGGGTGATCCTGCCGACCCGCGGGCTTTGCTTCGTGAGCGTCCGGGATCGCGACAAACCGGGCGCGGTGCAGCTGGCGCAGATGCTGATCGCGCGCGGCTTCGAAATCGCCGCCACCGGCGGGACCGCCACGGTCCTCGAGGAGGCGGGAATCGTCTGCCGGCGGGTGAACAAGGTGCGGGAGGGTCGCCCTCACGTCGTCGATATGATAAAAAACGACGAGGTAGCCCTGATCGTCAACACGACGGAGGGCAAACAGGCGGTGCGCGAGTCGCGCTCCATTCGCCGCGAGGCGGTCGCCCGCAGGGTGACTTACTACACCACCGTGGCCGGCGCCCGCGCCACCTGCGATGCGCTCGATCATCTGGGCGACATCGAGGTCAATCGACTGCAGGATCTGCACAAGGAATTGGCTTGAAACGAACTCCGATGACCCTGCGCGGCGCCGAGCGCCTGCGGCAGGAGCTCAGGCAATTGAAGAGCGAGGCGCGCCCGAACGTCATCAAGGCGATCGCCGAGGCGCGCTCGCACGGCGATTTGTCCGAGAACGCCGAATATCACGCGGCCCGGGAGCAGCAGAGCTTCATCGAGGGGCGCATCAACGAGATCGAGTCCCGGCTGTCGAACGCGGAGGTCATCGACGTGACCAAGTTGAATGCGAGCGGCCGCGTGGTGTTCGGCTCGACCGTCGAGGTCGAGGAGCAGGAGGGCGGCGGCAAGCTCGTCTACCAGCTGGTCGGCGACGACGAGGCGGACATCAAGAATGGGCTGCTCTCGGTCTCCTCGCCGATCGCGCGGGCGCTGATCGGCAAGTCCGAGGGCGATGTCGTCGACGTGAACGCTCCCGGCGGCACCAAGAGCTACGAGATCGTCTCGGTCCGCTACGTCTGACGCCCGCGAGTGGTACGCAACGTATTTCGCGTGCTTCTGGTCCTGTGGGCGGGGAGTCTCTGGTCGCTCGCCGCATGGGTGGCGCCAACCTTGTTCTATGCGCAAAGCGACCGCCATCTGGCGGGCTTTCTGGCCTCGCGCCTGTTCAGCATCGAGACCTATCTGGGGGTCGCCGTGGCCGCGCTGGCGCTCATCCTGCCGGGGCGCGGGCGCATGGGCGGGGTGTACGCCGGCGCGGTGCTGCTGGCGGTGAACGAATGGGTGCTGAAGCGGTTCATGGAGGCGGCGCGCGCCCATGGGACGGCCGGCGGATTGAGCTTCGGCGCGTGGCACGGCGTGTCCGCGATCCTGTATGTCGCCGCGTGCCTGGGCGTTTTGCTAGTGATCTGGAAGCAGCACTTTCGCTAGGCCCTCGCCGCGCCGGTAGAACACGCCGACATGTCCGACGCGCTGCACGATGACGGCCGCTGTGCGCCGCGCCAATTCGTCCAGGGCGGCATCGCGCTGGCCGCGCTCGCCGACCCGCGCGCTCACCTTGACCAGCTCGTGGTCCTTGAGCGCCCGGTCGAGCTCGTTCACGACGCCGTCGGTGAGACCGGCGTTGCCGAGCATGACGAGGGGATGCAGCGGGTGGGCGAGCCGCCGCAGGTGCTTCTTCTGCTTTTCGGACAGTGTCATGCCCGTCATTATAGGGGTCCCGATCACCGACATGCCCAAACGAACCAAGAGTAGTGCACGCTGGCTCGCCGAGCATGCGAGCGATGAATTCGTCAAGCGGGCGAAGGCGGAGGGCTGGCGCTCGCGCGCGGTGTTCAAACTGGCGGAGATCCAGGAGCGGGAGCGGCTGCTGAGGCCGGGAATCCGCTGCGTCGACCTCGGCGCGGCGCCGGGGGGCTGGAGCCAGTATGCCGCGCGCATCGTCGGGGGCACGAGCCGCATCGTGGCCACCGACATCCTCGCGATGGACGAGATTGCGGGCGTGCGCTTCGTGCAGGGGGACTTTCGCGAGGAGAGCGTCCTCGGGCAGGTGTTGGAGGCGGTGGGGTCGGAAAAGGTCGATCTTGTATTGTCCGACATGGCCCCCAATATGGCAGGCATAGACGCGGTCGATCAGCCTAGATCCATGTACCTCGCGGAGCTGGCACTGGAATTCGCCGATCGTGTGCTGGCCCCCGGGGGCGATGCTCTCATCAAACTGTTCCAGGGGGCGGGTTTCGATGAGATCGTGCGTGAGACCCGTCGGCGGTACGGGCGGGTGGTGACGAAAAAGCCGAAAGCGTCACGAACCCGAAGCTCCGAGATCTACCTGTTGGCGCGGCAGTTTGGGATGGTGTAAGTTCGATGAGCCATTCCAGGGCTCGAGGAATGGAACGCGGGACGGTTTATTTTGTCGTATTATGCTTGCGGCCGTAGGTGAAACTTGAACGATTTGACCAAACAGATTCTCTTGTGGGTCGCATTGGCCGTCATCCTGCTCGCGATATTCAGCCAGTTCGGGATGCGCACGGGTCAGCCCCAAACCATTGATTACTCCCAGTTCCTGACGGACGTCAAGAGCAATAACGTCGATTCCGTGACGTTCAAGGGCGAGATCATCGAGGGCAAAAAGCGCGACGGCAGCCAGTTCGTCGTCTACAACCCGGAGACCAGCAATAGCGCACTGATCGGGCTTCTGAGCGGCCAGGGCGTCAAATTCCGCGGCGAGCCGCCGAAGCAGCAATCGGTCCTGCTGCAGCTGCTGATATCCGCCTTCCCGATCCTGATCCTGATCGGCTTCTGGGCGTACTTCATGCGTCAGATGCAGGGCGCCTCCGGCGGACGGGGGGCCATGTCCTTCGGCAAGAGCCGGGCGAGGCTGTTGGGCGAGGATCAGGTCAACATCACCTTCGCCGACGTGGCGGGGGTCGAAGAGGCCAAGCAGGAAGTGGTCGAAATCGTCGACTTCCTGAAAGATCCCGGCAAGTTCCAGAAACTTGGCGGCAAGATCCCGAAGGGTGTGCTCATGGTCGGGTCCCCCGGCACGGGCAAGACGTTGCTGGCCCGGGCCATCGCCGGCGAGGCCAAGGTTCCGTTCTTCACCATTTCGGGCTCGGATTTCGTGGAAATGTTCGTGGGCGTGGGTGCCTCCCGCGTCCGCGACATGTTCGAGCAGGCCAAGAAGCACGCCCCGTGCATCATTTTCATCGACGAGATCGACGCCGTCGGCCGTCACCGCGGCGCAGGCCTGGGCGGCGGCCACGACGAGCGTGAACAGACCCTGAACCAGTTGCTGGTCGAGATGGACGGCTTCGAGGGCAACGAGGGCATCATCGTCATCGCCGCGACCAATCGTCCCGATGTGCTCGACCCGGCGCTGCTGCGGCCGGGCCGCTTCGACCGCCAGGTCGTGGTGCCGCTGCCGGACGTGCGCGGGCGCGAACAGATCCTCAAGGTCCATATGCGCAAGGTCCCGCTCGGCGACAACGTCAAGCCGTCGGTGATCGCGCGCGGTACCCCCGGCTTCTCGGGGGCGGATCTGGCGAATCTCGTGAACGAGGCCGCCCTGTTCGCGGCGCGCGGCAACAAGCGCTCGGTGACCATGGAGGAGTTCGAGCGCGCCAAGGACAAGATCATGATGGGCGCGGAACGGCGCTCCATGGTCATGACCGAGGAGGAGAAGCGCAACACCGCCTATCACGAGTCGGGCCATGCCATCGTCGGTCTCTCGGTGCCCGAGCACGATCCGGTTTACAAGGTGACCATCATTCCGCGCGGCCGGGCGCTCGGCGTGACCATGTTCCTGCCGGAACAGGACCGCTACAGCACCAGCAAACGCCAGCTGGAGAGCCGCATCGCAACGCTTTTCGGCGGCCGCGTGGCCGAAGAACTGGTGTTCGGTCCCGACGCGGTCACCACGGGCGCTTCCAACGACATCGAGCGGGCCACCGAGCTCGCCCGCAACATGGTCACGCGCTGGGGCCTCTCGGACCGTCTGGGTCCGCAGACCTACAGCGAGGAGTCCGGCGAGGTCTTCCTCGGGCGCAGCGTCACGCAGCACAAGCAGGTGTCCGATGTCACCGCGCACGTGATCGACGAAGAGGTCCGGCGGGTCATCGACAGCAATTATCAGCGTGCCTACAAGATCATCCAGACGAACATGGACAAGCTTCAGATCATGTCCGAGGCGCTGATCAAGTACGAGACCATCGACGAGGAACAGATCAAGGACATCATGGAGGGCCGCGTTCCGCGCCCGCCCCGCGATTGGGACGACACGGCGACGCCGTCCGCGCGCGGCCAGGGTCCGGCGGCGGAGAAGCCCACCACGCCTCTCGTCAGTCCCGCGGGCCAGCACTAGAGCGCGGGGCAGCGGGCGGGAGTCGCCGCGCCTCGAGCCGGGCGCACAGACCGCAAGTGTCCGATGCGCTGGCAATGCCGACAGAGAATCCTCGACTTGACGCGCCCAGCGGTCATGGGCGTGCTCAATGTCACCCCTGATTCCTTCTCCGACGGCGGCCGCTACACGGATATCGAGGCGGCGATGGAGCGCGCGCGCTGCATGGTGGCGGAGGGGGTGTCCATCATCGATGTGGGCGGAGAATCGACGCGTCCGCGCTCGACGGGCGTCGATGCCGCGACCGAGCTTGCCCGGGTGGTCCCCATCATCGCCCGCATCACCGCCGAGCTCGATGTCGCCGTATCCATCGATACCAGCAAGCTCGAGGTCATGGCCGCGGCCGTCGAGGCGGGCGCCTGCATCGTGAACGACATCCGAGCGCTGCGCGCCCCCGGCGCGCGCGAGTGGGCCGCCGCCGCGCAGGTGGGCGTGTGCCTCATGCACATGCAGGGTGAGCCGCTCACCATGCAGGACAACCCGGACTATCGCGACGCGGTCGGCGAGGTCATCGCGTTCCTGATCGAACAGCGGGCGGCCTGCCTCGCCGCGGGAATCGCCGCCGAGGCCGTGGCGTTCGATCCGGGGCTTGGATTCGGCAAGCGGCACGAGGACAATTTGGCGCTGCTGAAAAATTTGTCGCATCTTGCCGCGTTGGGGCCGCCGCTCCTGGTCGGGGTTTCGCGCAAGAGCACGATCGGCCGCGTGTTGGGGCGTCCTCCGGCCGAACGGCTGGCGGGGGGGCTCGCGCTCGCCGCGTGGGCCGTGGGCGCCGGCGCGCGCATCGTGCGAACGCACGATGTGGCGGCGACGCGCGATGCCATACTCATGGTGGACGCAGTCATTCAGGGGAGAGGCCATTGAGCGATTATTTCGGCACTGACGGGGTCCGCGGCCGGGTGGGCGAGCCGCCGATGACGGTGGATTTCGCGCTCAAGCTGGCGAGCGCCGCCGCGCGCATCCTGGCCCCGAAGGGCGGGCGCGTGCTGATCGGCAAGGACACGCGCGTTTCCGGATACATGTTCGAATCCGCGCTCGAGGCGGGCTTCGTCGCCGCCGGTGTCGACGTGCTGCTGATCGGTCCGCTGCCGACGCCCGGCATCGCCTACATGACGCAGCGACTCGGTTGCAATTTCGGCGTCGTCATCTCGGCCTCGCACAACGGCTACGAGGACAACGGCATCAAGTTCTTCGACGGCAACGGCAGCAAGCTGTCGGACCATCTGGAAAGACAGATCGAGCGCCTGCTCGACAGCCCCGTGGTGACCCGCGAATCGCAGCGTCTCGGCAAGGCGGTGCGCACCGACAGGAGCCGGACGCAGTATCAGGAGTTCTGCGCCTCGACGATCCCCGCCGGGATGACGCTCGAGGGCTTCAAGATCGTGGTCGATTGCGCGAATGGAGCGGGCTACAAGGTCGCGCCGCGGGTGTTCGCAGATCTCGGCGCCGAAATCGTTCCGATCGGCTGCTCCCCGAACGGCCGCAACATCAACGATGGGTGCGGATCCACGCATACGGAGCTCCTGCAGCTCACCGTCCCAGGTGTGCGCGCGCACGTCGGCGTTGCGCTCGACGGCGACGGCGACCGGGTCATGATGGTGGATGCACTGGGGCGCTGCGTGGACGGCGATCAACTCCTGTACGTGCTCGCGCGCGCGCGCCGCGATGCCGGAATCCTCGCGGGTCCGGTGGTCGGCACGGTGATGAGCAACCTCGGTCTGGAGCAGTCGCTCGGCGAGCTCGGCATCGCGTTTCACCGCGCGCAGGTCGGCGATCGCCATGTGCTCGCCCTGCTGCAGGAGGTGGGCGGGACCCTCGGCGGCGAAACATCGGGCCATATCCTCTGTCTGGACAAGACGACGACGGGCGACGGCATGATCAGCGCGCTGCAGGTCCTGGCGGTGATGAAGAGCAGCGGCGCCGCCCTCGCCGAGCTTTGCGCGCCGATGCCCAAATACCCCCAGGTACTGTTGAACGTGCGGGTGGCCCGCCGTTTCGATCCCATGGAGAATCCGAGCGTCGCGGACACCGTCGCTGCCGTGGAGCGATCCTTCAAGGGGCGGGGGCGCATCGTGCTGCGGGCTTCGGGCACGGAGCCCGTGATTCGCGTCATGGTCGAGGGCTACGATGCCAAATTGGTCAAGCGGGGAGCGGGCGAGATCGCCGCCGCGGTGGAGGCGGTGGCCGCCAAGCCCGCGGCGTGAGCTTCCGGCGAGGGCTTGCAGTTAGCGGTCCACGCGGCTACTCTTCGCCGCCTTTCCGGCAGGGCCTTTAGGCCCCATGGGGTTGGCTATGCGTCGTCCGGTGGTCGCTGGTAATTGGAAAATGCACGGATCGCGGGCCGCCAACGAGACGCTGCTCGCCGATCTCGCGGAGCGCCTGAATCCGGACTGGCAGACGGATGTCGTGGTGTTCCCCCCGTACGTCTATCTCGCCGATGCGGTCCGTACGCTCGAGGGGACGGATGTCGGGGTCGGCGCGCAGAACGTGTGCGCCGAGCCGACGGGCGCCTTCACCGGCGAGGTTGCCGCCGCCATGCTCAAGGATGTCGGCTGCAGATATGCGATCGTGGGACACTCCGAGCGCCGGCGGCTCTTTCACGAAGATGACGTGCTGGTGGCGCGCAAGTTCGGGGCGGCGCTCAAGGCGGGCCTCACGCCCGTGCTGTGCGTCGGGGAGACCCTGGAGGAGCGGGAGGCGAACAGCACGGAGGCGGTGGTTGCGCGCCAGCTCGATGCCGTCATCGCCATGAATGGGGTGTCGAGTCTCGCCGAGGCCATCCTCGCCTACGAGCCGGTCTGGGCCATCGGCACCGGACGGAATGCCTCGCCGCAGCAGGCGCAGGCGGTCCACCATTACCTGCGCAGCCGAATTGTCGCGCAAGATGCTAAACTAGGAAGTCGTGTCCGCATTCTGTACGGCGGAAGCGTCAAGGCCTCGAACGCGGCGGAGCTGCTCTCGATGTCCGACGTGGACGGCGGTTTGGTGGGGGGCGCCTCGTTGAGCGCCGATGAGTTTCTTCAGATATGCGCGGCCGCTGCCGCGCGACATTGAGAGAGCGAAATGCTGCGTGGTTTCATCTTGTCGGTGCACATACTGCTTGCGCTGATGATCATCGGTCTCGTGCTCATGCAGCGAGGCAAGGGCGCGGAGGCGGGTGCGGGATTTGGATCCGGCGCATCGGGCACCGTGTTCGGGGCGCGCGGCACGGCCACCTTGTTCTCGAAGCTGACCGCGGTGTTCGCGGGGCTTTTTTTCATCACGAGCTTGACGCTTGCGTACATGGGCACGCGCTCGCCGGCCGAGGCAACGTCGGTGCTCGAACGGGCGGCGCAGGCCGCGGCGGCCGCGCGCAGCAGCGCCGCGCCGGGCGCGACGAGCGCGCCGGCTGCGACCAGCACGCCCGCCGGAGCGGGGGCGCCTGCGGTGGGCGCGCCGGCGAGCGCCGCACCGGGAGCATCGACACCGCCCGCGGCGCCCGCGCCGCCGAGCGACCAGAAGTAGCGATTTGAAGTTACAGTGAGTGACAGAAGCCGACGTGGCGGAATTGGTAGACGCGCTAGTTTGAGGGGCTAGTGGGGCAACCTGTGCCGGTTCGAGTCCGGCCGTCGGCACCATTTTGATGAGGACGGACATCTCTTTCAGGTGAACGCGGGCGCTCGTGCCTGATATACTTGTTGGCTAACGCCCAAGCCACCGATACCGACGATGTTACGACAGTATTTACCGATATTGATCTTCATGGGTTTGGCCGGAGGCCTGGGCTTGGTGCTGTTCACGCTCGGTTGGATCGCCGGCCCGCGCCGCCCCGATCCCGAGAAGTTGTCGCCCTACGAGTGCGGCTTCGAGGCCTTCGAAGATTCGCGCATGCGCTTCGACGTGCGTTATTACCTGGTGGCGATCATCTTCATCGTGTTCGATCTGGAGATCGCGTTCTTCTTCCCGTGGGCCGTGTCGCTCAAGGCCACCGGCACCTTCGGCCTCGTCACCATGCTGATCTTCGCGTTGGTGCTGGTGGTGGCGCTGGTGTACGACTACCGCCGGGGAGCGCTCGAATGGGATTAGAAGCGGCGGCTGCCGATGCCGGGCCCGCGCGCGGCTTCGAGGTCACCACGGTCGACCAGCTGATCAACTGGGCGCGAACCGGTTCGCTCTGGCCGATGACCTTCGGTCTGGCCTGCTGCGCGGTCGAGATGATGCATGCGGGCGCCGCCCGCTACGACCTCGACCGCTTCGGGGTGGTGTTCCGTCCGAGTCCGCGCCAATCCGACGTAATGATCGTCGCCGGCACCCTGGTCAACAAGATGGCGCCCGCCCTGCGCAAGGTCTACGACCAGATGGCCGAGCCGCGCTGGGTTATTTCCATGGGCTCCTGCGCCAACGGCGGCGGCTACTACCACTACTCCTATGCCGTGGTGCGCGGATGCGACCGCATCGTGCCCGTGGATGTCTACGTGCCCGGCTGTCCTCCCACGGCGGAGGCGCTGCTGTACGGCATCATCCAGCTGCAGAACAAGATCCGGCGCAACAAGGCCATCATCCGATGAGCGACGACGCCGGTTCCGCGGCCCCGTCGGTTCCGACGCGGCTCGAGCGCCTGGCGGCGCTCATCGAGACCGCGCTGCCGGGCAGACTCGTCCGCACCGCCAATCATGCCGGCGAGCTCACCTACGAGGTCCGGCCGAGCGATCTTCTGGAGAGCGCGACGGCGCTGCGCGATCGGCCCGGCCTCGAGTTCCAGATGTGCATGGATGTCTGCGGGGTCGACTATCTGGAGCATGGCCGCGCGGAATGGAAGACCGAGCACGCCACCGTTTCCGGCTTCAGCCGCGGCGTGGTGCGCGGCATGTCGAGCGGCGGCGACGAGAAGCCCGGCCGGCGCTTCGCCGTGGTGTATCACCTGCTGTCGATCTCGCGGAATCAGCGTCTGCGCCTGAAGGCGTTCTGCGAGGATGACGCGCAGCCCGCGGTGGATTCCGTCGCGCCGATCTGGGCCGGCGCCGATTGGTTCGAGCGCGAGGCCTTCGATCTGTTCGGGATCATGTTCAAGGGTCATCCGGACCTGCGGCGTCTGCTCACCGACTACGGCTTCATCGGCCATCCGTTCCGCAAGGATTTCCCCTTGTCGGGAAACGTCGAGGTGCGCTACGACCCGGAGAAGCGCCGCGTCGTCTATCAACCGGTGACCATCGAGCCGCGTGTTCTGGTGCCCAAGGTGATCCGCCATGACAACCGCTACGATCCGCAGCTCACCAACGCGCCCGTCGATCCGAGCGCCGCGAAAGGCTGAGCGATAAAGTGCCCGAGATACGCAATTTCACCATGAATTTCGGGCCGCAGCACCCGGCGGCGCACGGCGTGCTGCGCCTGGTGCTCGAGATGGACGGCGAGGTCATCCAGAAGGCGGACCCGCATATCGGCCTTTTGCATCGCGCGACGGAGAAGCTCGCCGAAAGCAAGCCGTTCAATCAATCGATCGGCTACATGGACCGGCTCGATTACGTCTCCATGATGTGCAACGAGCATGCCTACGTCATGGCGATCGAGAAACTGCTCAAGATCGAGCCGCCGCTGCGCGCGCAGTACATCCGCGTGATGTTCGACGAGATCACCCGGATTCTGAACCATCTGATGTGGCTCGGCGCCCACGCGCTCGACATCGGAGCGATGACGGTGTTCCTCTACTGCTTCCGCGAGCGTGAAGACCTGATGGACTGCTACGAGGCGGTGTCCGGCACGCGCATGCACGCGACCTACTACCGGCCGGGCGGCGTGTACCGCGATCTGCCCGACATCATGCCGAAGTATCAATACTCGCAGTGGCGCAGCAACAAGGATGTGGATCGCCTGAACGAGCGCCGCTCCGGGGGGCTGATAGATTTCATCGCGGATTTCGTGGCCCGCTTCCCCGCCTGCATCGACGACTACGAGACGCTCCTCACCGACAACCGCATCTGGAAGCAGCGCACCGTGAACATCGCGGTGGTGAGCCCGGAGCGCGCCATGCAGCTCGGCTTTTCGGGCCCCATGCTGCGCGGCTCGGGGGTCGAGTGGGACCTTCGCAAGAAGCAGCCGTACGAGGCGTACGATCGGATGGACTTCGACATTCCGGTCGGCCTCAACGGCGATTGCTACGACCGCTATCTGGTGCGCGTAGAGGAGCTGCGCCAGTCGACGCGCATCATCGATCAGTGCGTCAAGTGGCTGAAGGCGAATCCGGGGCCCGTGATGCTCGACGACCGCAAGGTGCGCCCGCCGCGCCGCGAGGAAATGAAGGGCGACATGGAGTCGCTGATTCACCACTTCAAATTGTTCACCGAGGGCTATTGCGTCCCCGAGGGCGAGGTATATGCCGCGGTGGAGGCGCCCAAGGGGGAGCTCGGCGTCTATCTGGTATCGGACGGGGCGAACAAGCCCTATCGGATGAAGGTGCGGGCGCCGGGATTCGCCCATCTCGCGGCGCTCGACGAAATGGTGCGCGGACACATGCTCGCCGACGTGGTGGCGGTGATCGGAACCCAGGACATCGTATTCGGCGAGATAGACCGATGACTACTGTGCAATTGTCCGATCACGTGCGCCGGGAGATCGATCACTGGCTGGCGAAGTTCCCGCCGGACCGCCGCCGCTCGGCCGTGATCTCCGCGCTGCACGCCGTGCAGCACGAGAACAACGGTCACCTGACCCCCGCGCTGATGGATGCGGTGGCCGACTACATCGGACTGCCGCCGATCCAGGTCTACGAGGTCGCGACGTTCTACTCCATGTTCGAGACCAGGCCGGTGGGGCGCCATCACGTCTCGATTTGCACCAACATCTCCTGCATGCTGCGCGGCGCGTTCGACGTGGTCGAGCGGGTCGAGAAGAAGCTCGGCATCAAGACGGGCGAGAGCACGCCCGACGGCCGGATCTACCTCAAGCGCGAGGAGGAGTGCCTCGCCGCATGCACCGGCGCGCCGATGATGATGGTGGATCACGTGTATCACGAGAATCTGACGCCGGAGAGCATCGACAAGATCCTGGACGACCTCACATGAGTTACGAGCAGAATTTCGTATTGTTCGAGGCGCTCAAGCACGAGCGTTCCTGGACGCTCGAGGGTTATCGCAAGTTCGGCGGCTATGAGGCGTGGGAGGCGATCCTGCGCGACAAGACCCCGCGCGAGAAGATCATCGACGAGGTCAAGGCCTCGGGCCTTCGCGGCCGGGGCGGCGCGGCATTCCCCACCGGGGTGAAATGGAGCTTCATGCCGAGGAGCTCGCCGGTGCAGAAATACGCGGTGTGCAATTCGGACGAATCCGAGCCCGGCACGTGCCACGACCGGGACATCCTGCGCTACAACCCGCACTCGGTGATCGAGGGAATGGCCATCGGCGGCTACGCGATGACGGCCACCGTCGGCTACAACTACATCCGCGGCGAGTTCATGGCCGAACCCATTCCGCGCTTCGAGGCGGCCCTCAAGGAGGCCTACGAGGCGGGTCTTCTGGGCAGGGACATCAAGGGATCCGGCGTCGATTTCGACCTGCACATGTTCGTGGGCGCCGGCGCCTACATCTGCGGCGAGGAGACGGCGCTGCTCGAGTCGCTCGAGGGCAAGCCCGGCAAGCCGCGCTTCAAGCCGCCGTTTCCTGCGAATTTCGGCCTGTTCGGCAAGCCGACCACCATCAACAACACCCAGAGCTTCGCCTCCGTGCCGACGATCATGCGCAGGGGCGCGGCCTGGTTCGCGGGTCTCGGGCCTGCGAACTCGGGCGGCACGCTCATTTTTTCCGTCTCGGGACACGTCGCCAAGCCGTTGAACATCGAGCTGCCGCTCGGCATCCCGTTCAAGGATCTGCTCGCGCTCGCCGGGGGAGTGTGGAAGGGCCGCAAGCTGAAGGCCGTCATACCCGGCGGATCGTCCTGTCCGGTGGTGCCGGGCGAGGTGATGTTGGCGACCAACATGGACTACGACTCGGTCAAGAAGGCGGGTTCCGCCATCGGCACCGGCGCCGTGATCGTGATGGACGAGAGCACCTGCATGGTGCGGGCGCTCGAGCGCCTGGCCCGCTTCTATTACTCCGAATCCTGCGGCCAGTGCACGCCCTGCCGCGAGGGCACGGGCTGGCTCGATCGGATGCTCAAGCGGATCATCGCGGGCCAGGG
This sequence comes from uncultured Gammaproteobacteria bacterium, assembly GCA_963736185.1. Classification (GTDB taxonomy): domain Bacteria; phylum Pseudomonadota; class Gammaproteobacteria; order Steroidobacterales; family Steroidobacteraceae; genus Bog-1198. The sequence continues at coordinate 242,136 of CAVTNZ010000089.1, forward strand.
GCGAAGCGAGGATTTGGGCCTGCTGCTCGACGTAGCCAACCGCATCGAGGGCCATACGATCTGCGCCCTCGGCGATGCGGCGGCGTGGCCGGTGCAGAGCTTCCTGAAGCATTTCAGGCATGAGTTCCAGTACATGATCGAGCACAAGGGCCGCTCGATCGTCGAAGGCCAGCCGGCGGCGTCAGCGCCGGTGGCGGCCTGAACAAGGGCGCACGATGAGCGACGATCTGGTCAATATCGAAGTCAACGGCATCCCGTTGAAAGCCCGCAAGGGCGCGATGATCATGCAGGTCACCGACGCTGCCGACCTGTACATCCCGCGGTTCTGCTACCACGCGAAGCTCACCGTCGCCGCCAACTGCCGCATGTGCCTGGTCGAGGTCGAGAAGGCGCCGAAGCCGATGCCCGCCTGCGCGACCCCGGTCATGGAAGGCATGAAGGTGTTCACGCGTTCCCCCAAGGCGGTCGCCGCGCAGCGCGCCACCATGGAGTTCCTGCTCATCAATCATCCGCTCGACTGCCCGATCTGCGACCAGGGCGGGGAGTGCGAGCTGCAGGATCTCGCGATGGGCTACGGGCGCGACATCTCGCGCTTCGCCGAACGCAAGCGCGTGGTCAAGGACAAGAACATCGGCCCATTGGTCTCGACCGACATGACCCGCTGCATCCAGTGCACGCGCTGTGTGCGCTTCGGGTTGGAGGTTCAGGGCTTTCCGCAGCTCGGCACCACGGGGCGCGGCGAGCACATGCAGATCGACACCTACATCGAGCAGAGCCTCGATCACGAGCTATCCGCCAACATCATCGATCTGTGTCCGGTGGGCGCGCTCAACAACAAGCCGTTTCGCTACCGCGCGCGCGCCTGGGAGATGACGCAGCGTGCGCTGGTGTCCCCGCATGACGCCTTCGGGACGAACCTCTACGGTCACGTGCTGCGGGGCAGGATGATGCGGGTCGTGCCGCGCGAGAACGAAGAGATCAACGAGACCTGGATCGCGGACCGTGACCGCTTCGGGTTCGAGGGCATGTATTCCGCCGACCGTGCCACCCAGCCGATGGTGCGCGTGGGCGGCGTGCTGCAACCCGTGGATTGGGAGGTCGCGCTGACCGCGGCGGCGGAAGGGCTGCAAAAGGCGGCTGCCGCCCACGGCGCCTCGAGCCTCGGGTTCCTGAGCTCGCCGAGCGCCACCGTCGAGGAAATGTTTCTGATCTCGCAGATAGCCCGCGGCCTCGGCAGCCACAATGTCGATCATCGGCTGCGCCAGCTCGATTCCCGCGCGGACGGGAACGATGCCGTCTTTCCGAGCCTCGGCCTAGCCATCGCCGACATCGAGGCGCTCGAGGGGGTGCTCGTCGTCGGCTCGAATCTGCGCCATGAAATGCCGCTGCTCGCACACCGCATCCGCAAGGCCGCGGTGGGCCGGGGCGCCCGGGTGGCGTTCCTCAATCCGCGCGAGTTCGACTATCTGTTCCCGGTCGCCGGCTACCTTGCGGATCAGGACCTGGTCGGCGGCCTGGCGGCCGTGGTGCGCGCGGCAGCCGCGGCGGCGGGCAAGGCCGTCCCGGCGGGCGTGCGCGAAGCGGCGGTGGGCGATGCGCATCGTTCCCTCGCGGGCGCGCTCGGCCACGGTCAGCGCCATGCGATATTTCTGGGAACGCTCGCGCAGCGCCATCCCGCCTATGCCGAGATCCGCTCGCTCGCCGCAGAGCTCGCGCAGCTCTCGGGAGCGAGTCTGGGGCTCATCACCGACGGCGCCAATTCAGCCGGCGGTTACCTCGCCGGCGCCGTGCCGCACCGTGAGGCGGGCGGCACGCCGGTCGCGACGCCCGGTCTCGCGGCGCGTGGCATGCTCGAGAGCCGGCTCAAGGCCTATGTGCTGTTCGGCGGCATCGATCCGCCGAACGATCTGGCGGCAGCCGCCGATGCGTTGGCGGGCGCCGACTGCGTCATCGCCGCGACCACGCACCTGACCGAGAAGCTTCGCGAGGTGGCGCACGTGGTGCTGCCGGTCGGGACCTTCGCGGAGAGCGCCGGCACCTTCGTGAACATCGAGGGCCGGTGGCAGAGCTGGACCGGTGCGGCGAGCCCGGTGGGCGAGAGCCGGCCGGGCTGGAAGGTGTTGCGGGTGCTTGCGAACCTTCTGAACATCCGCGGCGTGGACTACACGAGCTCGGAGGAGGTGCGCGAGGCGCTCAAGGGCCTCTGTGGCGCGCGGTTGGCGCCGTCCGCCGGCAACGCGGCGGGGATCGACGGAGCCGGAACGACCGCGGCGGCCGACGGCGCAGCGCCCTCGGGTCCGTGGGTGGACATTCCTCCCTATCAGATCGACGTGCTGGTGCGCGGCTCCGAATCGCTCGCCAAGACCAAGGACGGGCAAGCGGCCCGGGCGGTGTACTGACCGTGTGGCAATGGGCTCCCATTCGCGACTGGCTGATCGCGCAAATCACGGAATACTGGGCGACTCCGCTCCTCACCGCGGTGCAGATCGGGATCGTGATGGTGTCGCTGATCCTGGTGATGGCCTTCTACACCCTCGCGGAACGCAAGGTCATCGGCTGGATACAGGCGCGCAAGGGGCCGAACCGGGTGAATCTGCTCTGGATTCCGGGCCTTGCACAACCGTTCGCCGACGTTTTCAAGCTGATGTTCAAGGAGATCGTGATCCCCGCGGACGCGAACGGATTTCTGTTCCGGCTCGCTCCGTTTCTCGCGCTGATCCCCTCGCTCGCCATCTGGGCCGTGATTCCGTTCGCTCCCGAGCGCACCTTCGCGAACATCGACGCGGGGCTGCTCTACATCCTGGCGCTCACCTCGATGGGCGTGTACGGCATCATCCTCGCCGGCTGGGCGGCCAACTCCAAATATGCGTTCCTGGGCGCCATGCGGTCGGCGGCGCAGATCGTCGCCTATGAAATCGCCATGGGTTTCGCGATGGTGGGCGTGCTCATGGCCTCCGGCAGCCTCAACATGGGCGACATCGTCCAGGCGCAGCACGGGGGATGGTTCACCTGGAACTGGAGCTGGCTGTTCCCGCTGATGTTGGTCTACTACATTTCCGGCGTGGCGGAGACCAACCGCGCCCCGTTCGACGTCGCGGAAGGCGAGTCGGAGATCGTCGCCGGCTTCCACGTCGATTACTCGGGCATGGCGTTTGCGCTCTTCTTCATCGCCGAATACGTGAACATGATCCTGATCTCCGCGCTGACGGTGATCTTCTTCTTCGGCGGATGGCTGTCGCCCTTCGACGGCGGCGCCTGGGGAGTGCCCGAGACCTCGATTCTCGCGCAGCCGGGGTTCTTCTGGTTCGGACTGAAGACCCTGGTGCCGATGTTCACGTTCCTGTGGCTGCGCGCGACATTCCCGCGCTACCGCTACGATCAGATCATGCGGCTGGGTTGGAAGGCGCTGATTCCGGTGACCCTCATCTGGCTCGCGGTCGAGGGGATCATGGTCTATGCCCACGTGGGTCCGTGGAGGGGCAATGGCTGACGCTCGCAGCTTGATCAAGACCTACCTGCTCGGGGAACTGCTGCAGGGGATGTGGGTGACCTGGAAGGGCCTGTGGCAGAAAAAGGTCACGGTCAACTATCCGGAGGAGAAGACGCCGCAGAGCACCCGTTTTCGCGGCCTGCACGCGCTGCGCCGCTATCCGAACGGCGAGGAGCGCTGCATCGCCTGCAAGCTCTGCGAGGCCGTCTGTCCGGCGCTCGCGATCACCATCGAGTCCGGGGTCAGCAACGACGGCACGCGCCGCACGACCCGCTACGACATCGATCTCTTCAAGTGCATCTACTGCGGCTTCTGCGAGGAGGCCTGTCCGGTGGACGCCATCGTCGAGACGCGCCTGCACGAATACCACATGGAGAATCGAGGCGAGAACATCATGAGCAAGGACAAGCTGCTCGGGATCGGCGAGCGTTATGAAGCCATGATCGCGGCCGATCGCGCCGCCGACGCGCGGTACCGTTGATGTTCGCCTCCATCCTGTTCGTCATCTTTTCGGTCGTGCTGATCGGCGCGGCGCTCGGGGTCATCCTGGCGAGGAACCCGGTGCACTGCGCGCTGCTCCTGGTGCTGTGTTTCTTCAACAGCGCCGTGATCTGGCTGATGCTCGATGCGGAATTCCTTGGCATCGTGCTGGTGCTCGTGTATGTCGGCGCCGTCATGGTGCTGTTCCTGTTCGTGGTCATGATGCTCGACATCGACACCGAGCGCTTCCGCAAGGAACTGGCGGGCTATTGGCCGCTCGCCGTCGCGGTCGCGGGGTTCGTGGTGTTCGCCATCATCAACGTCGTCGTCGTCCGCAACCTCGGCGGCGCGGACTTGAAGCTCGCCCCCGCGCTGCCGCCGCATTATTCGAACACCCGCGCGCTGGGCGAGCTGCTGTTCACGAAGTACGCCTATCCCGCCCAGCTCGCGGCCGTCATCCTGCTGGTGGCGAGCGTCGCCGCCATCATCCTGACTCTGCGCCACCGCACCGGGCAAAAGCCGCAGGACATCGCCGCACAGGTCGCTGTCCGTGCGAAAGACCGCGTCCGGCTGGTCAAGATGGCCTCCGAGAAAGCTCCATGATCACGCTCGCCCATGTGCTCGCGCTGTCCGGCATCCTGTTCGCCATCGCGGTCGCCGGCGTCTTTCTGAACCGCAAGAACATCATCGTCCTGCTGATGTGCATCGAGCTCATGCTGCTGGCGGTGAATTTCAATTTCGTCGCGTTCTCGCGCTTCAACGGCGACATCGGCGGCCAGATTTTCGTGTTTTTCATCCTGACGGTCGCCGCGGCGGAAGCGGCGATCGGCCTCGCGATCCTGGTCGTCGTGTTCCGCGAGCGGCGCAGCATCGACGTCGAGGATCTCGATTCGCTTCAGGGCTGAGTCCAAGAAAAGGGTAAGAAGGGACACATGCAGTCGATTTATCTGACGATCGCCCTCGCGCCCCTGGTCGGTGCGCTGGCCGCCGGCCTGTTCGGGCGTGCCATCGGGCGGGTGGGGGCGCACACCGTCACGATTGCGGGCGTGGCGCTTTCCTTCGGCCTCTCGACCTATGTCCTGTACAGGCTGGTGTTCGAGGGCATGGCGCCGTACGACGGCGCCGTGTACACCTGGCTGGTCAGCGACGGGGTGAGGATCGAGGTCGGATTCCTGATCGACCGGCTGTCCGCGATGATGATGACCGTGGTCACCTTCGTGTCGCTCATGGTGCACGTCTACACCATCGGCTACATGAGGGACGATGCGGGCTATCAGCGCTTCTTCAGCTACATCGCGCTCTTTACCTTCGCGATGCTGATGCTGGTGATGTCGAACAACTTCATGCAGCTGTTCTTCGGGTGGGAAGGCGTGGGCGTCGTTTCCTATCTCCTGATCGGCTTCTGGTACACACGGCCCACCGCGACCTTCGCGGCCCTGAAGGCGTTTCTGGTCAACCGCATCGGCGACTTCGGCTTCATCCTCGGCATCGCGGCGGTCCTGCGGTACACGGGTTCCCTCGACTACGGGACCGTATTCGCGCATGCCGGACAGATCGCCGCCGCCCAGATCCACATCTCGAGCACGGTGGCCTGGCCGGCCATCACCTTCACCTGCATCTGCCTGTTCGTGGGCGCCATGGGCAAGTCGGCCCAGGTGCCCCTGCACGTGTGGCTGCCCGATTCGATGGAAGGTCCGACGCCCATCTCGGCGCTGATCCACGCCGCCACCATGGTCACCGCGGGCATCTTCATGGTGGCGCGCATGTCGCCGCTGTTCGAGCTGTCCGACTCGGCACTCTCGTTCGTGCTGATCATCGGCTCGACCACGGCGTTCTTCATGGGCCTCCTCGGCGTGGTGAACAACGACATCAAGCGCGTGATCGCGTATTCCACGCTGTCCCAGCTCGGCTACATGACCGCCGCCCTGGGCGCCTCCGCCTACAGCGCCGGCATCTTCCACTTGATGACGCATGCATTCTTCAAGGCGCTTTTGTTCCTGGCGGCGGGCTCGGTGATCATCGGGATGCATCACGAGCAGGACATGCGCAAGATGGGCGGCCTTCGAAAGTACATGCCGATCACGTACTGGACGTTTCTGATCGGCTCGCTCGCGCTGATCGGATTCCCGGGCACCTCCGGGTTTTTCTCGAAGGACCTTTTGATCGATGCGGTGCACGAGTCGCATCGCTTCGGGTCCGGATACGCGTACTTCTGCGTGCTGTCGGGCGTGTTCATCACGGCGCTGTACACCTTCCGGGCGTTCTTCATGACGTTTCACGGCGAGCTGCGCTCGGGGCACGAGGCGCATGACGCGCACGGACACGAGGCGGGAGGGCACGAGCTCGGCGGCAAGACCGCGGCCGACCACCACGCGCCCGCGCACGAGGAGAAGGATGCCCATGGCGACCATGACCACGGCCCGCCACGGGAGAGTCCTGCGGTGGTGTGGGTGCCGCTCGTGCTGCTGGCGATTCCGTCGGCGCTGATCGGCTGGTTCACGGTTCAGCCCATGCTGTTCGGGGGGTATTTCGGCAGCGCGATTCACGTGCTGCCGGCGAACGACGTGCTGGCGAAGCTCGGCGAGGAGTTCCATGGATCCGGCGCATTCGCCCTGTCGGCGATCACCTCGATCCCGCTCTGGCTCGCGTTGTCCGGAATCTTCGTGGCGTGGCTGTTCTTCCTCAAGAAGCCCGCGCTCGCCGATTCGGCCGAGCGCTCCTTCAAGTGGCTGCACACCATCCTCGTCAACAAGTACGGGTTCGACTGGTTCAACGAGCATGTCATCGCCGCCTTCGCGCGCACGCTCGGCGCGGGATTGTGGAAGGGCGGGGATGAGATCTTGATCGACGGGGCGGCGGTCAACGGCAGCGCGCGCCTGGTCGGCTGGTTCAGCTCGGTGATGCGCTACGCGCAATCGGGATATCTCTATCACTATGCGTTCGCCATGATTCTCGGCCTGGCCTCGCTGCTCCTGTGGCTCATCTGGCGGCCCTGACATGAACGATCATCTGCTCTCGATTCTGATCTGGCTGCCCATCGTCGGCGGCTTCGTGGTGCTCGGGCTCGGCAACGAGCGCGCGTCCGCGGCGAGGTGGGTGTCGCTGGCGGTGTCGCTCGCGGCGCTCGTCTTCAGCATTCCGCTGTTCGCCTGGTTCAGCACGCGAACGGCTGAAATGCAGTTCGTCGAGCACACCGCGTGGATTCCGTCCATCCATGCCGACTACAACATCGGCGTCGACGGGATATCGATGCCGCTGATCCTTCTGACGACTTTCACCACCGTTCTGATCGTCATCGCCGGCTGGCAGAGCGTCACCAAGCGCGTCAGCCAATATTTTGCGGCCTTCCTGATCCTCGAAGGGTTGATGATCGGCGTGTTCGCGGCGCTCGATGCGGCGCTCTTCTACGTGTTCTGGGAGGCCATGCTGCTGCCGATGTTCATCATCATCGGCATCTGGGGCGGTCCGCGGCGGGTCTACGCCACCATCAAGTTCTTCCTGTATACCTTCATCGGCTCGCTCCTCATGCTGGTCGCGCTGATCTACCTGTATCTGAAGTCCGGGACCTACGAGATCGCGCTGTTGCAGGGCATGCCGCTCACGCTCAGGGAGCAGACCTTCATATTCCTCGCGTTCTTCACGGCGTTCGCGGTCAAGGTGCCGATGTGGCCGGTGCACACCTGGTTGCCGGATGCGCACGTCGAGGCGCCCACCGGCGGCTCGGTGGTGCTGGCCGCCATCATGCTGAAAATGGGCGGCTACGGCTTCCTGCGTTTCTCGCTGCCGATCGCGCCCGACGCGAGCCGTGAGCTCGACTGGCTGATCATCGCGCTCTCGTTGATCGCGGTGGTGTACATCGGATTCGTGGCGCTCGCGCAGCGCGACATGAAGAAGCTGATCGCGTATTCCTCGATCGCGCACATGGGCTTCGTCACCCTGGGCGCGTTCATCGGATTCCAGATCGTCGCGCACACCGGCAAGACCAGCGGCATCGAGTTCGGACTGGACGGAGCGGTGGTGCAGATGCTGTCGCACGGCCTGGTCTCGGGCGCGATGTTCCTCTGCGTGGGGGTCATGTACGACCGCGTGCACAGCCGCGAGATCAGCGCCTACGGCGGCGTGGTGAACACCATGCCGAAATTCGCCGCCTTCATGGTACTGTTCGCGCTCGCCAATTCCGGCGTGCCGGGCACCTCCGGTTTCGTCGGCGAGTTCCTGGTCATCCTGGCCTCCTTCAAGGCCAATGTCTGGTATGCGTTCCTCGCGGGCACCACCCTCGTCCTCGGCGCGGCCTACACGTTGTGGCTGGTTAAGCGGGTCATTTTCGGCGACATCGCCAACGACCACGTGCGCGAGCTCACCGATCTGAACGGGCGCGAGTTCCTGGTCCTGGGCCTGCTCGCCGTCGCGGTGCTTCTGGTCGGCCTCTGGCCGGCCCCCTTGCTCGATGCCATGCGCGTTACGACGCAGCATCTTGCGCAGCAGATCCTGGTCTCCAAGATCGTCCCTTAAGCCTGTCGAGTCAGCTATGAACGGTTTCAACGTCGCGGAATTCAATGCAGGCTTGCACTACGCCGCACCGGAGATATTCCTGGCGCTGGCGGCGTGCGCCATCCTGCTGCTCGATCTGCTGCTCTCGGACGCGCGCCGCTCCTGGACGGGCGTGTTGTCGGTCATCGCGCTGCTCGCGACCGCCGTGCTGGCGGCGATCGAGCCGGTGGGGCAGCGCATCGTCGCGCTCGGGGGCCTGTACGAGCTCGATCGGATGGCGCAGGTGCTGAAGGTGGTCACGCTGCTCTCGGTCGCGGTGGTGTTCGTGTATTCCACCGACTATCTGAGGCGCCGCGCGATCTTGAAGGGCGAGTACTACGTGCTCGGCCTGTTCGCCACGCTGGGCGCCCTGGCGCTGATTTCGGCGGGCAGCCTGATCACCCTGTATCTGGGCCTCGAGCTCATGTCGCTATGCCTGTACGCCATGGTCGCGTTCGACCGCGACTCCGGGATCGCGGCGGAATCGGCCGTCAAGTATTTTGTGCTGGGTTCCATGGCTTCCGGGACGCTGCTCTATGGCATGTCCATCGTGTACGGCGTGACCGGCCACCTCGAGCTATCCAGCATCTCGCTCGTTGCGCGCGCGGGTTACGGAGCGAACATCGGGCTCCTGTTCGGCATCGCGTTCATCATCGTCGGCATCGGCTTCAAGCTGGGTGCCGTGCCGTTTCACATGTGGATCCCGGACGTGTACGAAGGCTCCCCCACCTGCGTGACGGTATTCATCGGCACCGCGTCCAAGCTGGCGGCTTTCGCGCTCGCCATGCGGCTCCTGCCCGAGGCGCTCGGCGCGTCGCAGCCGGATTGGAGCCAGATGCTGGTGGTGCTCGCGGTGCTGTCGATGGGCATCGGCACGGTGGTCGCCATCGCGCAGACCAATCTCAAGCGCATGCTGGCGTATTCCACGATCTCGCACATCGGCTACATCCTGCTCGGCATCCTCGCAGGCACGCCGCAGGGCTATCAGGCGGCGATGTTCTACATGATCAGCTATGTGCTCGTGGCGAGCGGGGCCTTCGGCATGATCCTGCTGCTGGCGCGCCAGGGCTTCGAGGCCGACAAGCTGGTGGACTTCAAGGGATTGAATGCCCGCAGTCCCTGGTTCGCCGGCATGATGGCCATCCTGATGTTCAGCCTGGCCGGCGTTCCGCCTTTCATCGGTTTCTGGGCGAAGCTGGGCGTGATCCAGGCAGTCCTTGGCGTGAGCTACACATGGCTCGCCGTAGTGGCGGTGCTGTTCTCGGTGGTGGCCGCATTCTTCTATCTTCGGGTCGTCAAGCTCATGTATTTCGACGATCCGACCGACAGTACGCAGATCGGCGGCTCGCCCCTGATGCGCACCGTGCTCAGCCTGAATGCGCTGGCGGCTTTCGCGTTGGGAGTGGTGCCGGGGAGCCTGATCGCGATTTGCCAGCACGCGCTTCCCTGAAGAGGGGGGCGGGCGGGGTAGGCTGACGAAGGCGATGCTGTTTTTTCGGAAAACGCGTATACTACCGGGCTCGACAGGCGATGAGCGATGGGTGCCAGGTTATGAGGGCGGCCCTGATTGTCGAGGCTGATGTTCAATTGAATGGAGATCAGCCGGGTGATTCTGGTGCGGGGTGGAGCAGTCTGGCAGCTCGTCGGGCTCATAACCCGAAGGTCGCAGGTTCAAATCCTGCCCCCGCTACCATTCAGCTTTGGGGTACGGGCCGCGTGCTTGGCGCTGCCAGCCCGAAAGCTGCAATACGTGATCCCCCAGGCCCACCAGGTGGGCAGGGCCAGCCACCGCCGTATGGGCCGGGTTGGGGGCCAGCAAAATGTGCCCGCCCACCAATAGCCGCCGCGTTGCCTCTCTAGCATCGTGCACCGCACGTTCATCCGCAAGCACCCTTACAGCTTGCCCGATCAGCGCCCGGTAGCGGTCCACAATCTCCGGCATGCGGGCTAGTAACTGCCGTGCTCGGCTTTCCCGTTTGTCCTGCTTGCCTGCCGCCCTGGCCATCAACTCCGCCCGTTCCTTCTCGATTTCGGCTACCGCCGCCGCCATGGCAGCGGGGCGCAGTGCCATTTTCTGCAAAGCCTTAAGTTCTTGATCCAACTTCCGCACATCAGCGCTGTCTGCGGCGTCACGTTGGGCGCGTTCCTCGTCCTTGGCCCGTTGTTTTAATTCCTGCTCGATACGAGCGCGGCCAATGGCGATCTGCTCCTTGCTCAGTAGCTCCGTCTGAAACAAGTCGAACAGGGCCGTGTTCGCATCGTCGCGCCGAAACCGCATGTCATTCGAGCAATTGTTTGAGATATGCGCTGGGCAAACGAAATCCTTTGTTCCGTTGCCGATGTAGTTCGCACCGCACTCGCAGACCAACAAAGTGCCGAGCCAATACCGAGAATCACGACCGCCAATGCGCTTGACCGTGCCGTTGCGACCGGCGATTACTCCGCGCTTCACTGCCTCCCGCCGTGGATTGGTGGCGGTTTGTATGGCGTGCAACAGCATGGGTTCCCCAACACGGTGTCGGTAGACAAGTGGCCCGATTCAGTGGCCGACGGCATCTCCAGAATGCGCGCGTTCGAGCAGATCGTCATACATCCGAGTTGCACGCACACGATAGAAGAGTTTCGGCTGTACAGCTACAAGACCGACCGGCTAACCGGCGATGTGCAGCCGGACATTGTCGATAAGAACAACCATTGCATTGATTCAATCCGATATGCAATTGCGCCGCTGATAAAGACCGGCGGCGCGAGTGCATTCCTGCAATGGATTACAGGGCAAAAGTCACCAGAAAAGGACAAGAGGGCGAATTTAACTGGCGCATCAATCACGCCGCTGGGCGGAGGTGCGCAATGATCATTCTGGCCGCGAAAGCGCGGACGCGGATTAGACGGACAGTGCCGCGACTTACCAAAACCCCGTCAGCTTGTGGGCATGCATGTACTCATCGTACTCCTTCGGGCGGCCGCGACAGGCAGATGCAAGGCGTTTCGCAGTTCGTTACGCCATGGCGCTCGGAATGTCACTCCCGAGAGCGCGCGGATGGTTATTTCCTCAAACACTATCGCGGCGCGCATCTTTTCTTTCACTCAACGTTAGGAGCTTAGCTTATGGAACTTATTCACAAAGCCCATCGGGGGCAGTTTCTAAAGTCGTTGCCGGTGGCGCGCAATACAGACGATGGGCGCAGCGAATCAGCGGCTCCCATTCGAAAAATGCACCGGCAAGGACCGCAACGACCCGACGCCTTGATCAAGGGTCGCGACGGACCTCGTAGAAGCCGATCAATCGATGCTGTTCGCAAGGCGCTTCGGCATCCGCACGGCATCGGCCCGCTGGCACACATGGAAGTCAACTTGGACGCAATTGAACGCGGACTGCGTAAACACGCAACGCCGGAATTTTCCTATGGCGAGTTGTTGCGGCGTAAACGTAGCACCGGTCAGAGCATCGAGGTCGTATCGCGGATTTATCATGAGGAATTACGTAAGGGCACCGCCAAGCCCCGCGCCAATGACATCGAGGTGCACGACAACGAGCCGCGTCGGCCAAACAGTTCAAATGCGCAATGGGATGACGTGCATGCGGACACTGGCGCGTCGAACGACTGGCATGATCAGATCACGCCGAAGACGAAGCCGACACGGCTGCCGTTTAAAGTAAACGGAACGCCGAGCAAGAGCAACCTGGACGCTGCCGTGGATGCGATCAAGCAAGACATGGCACGCAGTGCGAAGCGGATGGGAGGGTAGTCGTGGAACACGCCACCGGCTAAGAGGCATGGGCCATGGGGCCAATGGTCCCTGCTCGACAAGCCCGGCGACTAAATACCGCATGCGCCATAGAATGTGAGGGTCTTGTCATTGCTTCTGTGAAAGGGTGGTTTATGCGTTGGAGAAAGCGGATATCGCCAGAAATGGCAGCTTTGATTGAGGTGATCCGCGCGAATAGGCCAAAAGACCGCGGCTGGCTGCGGGAGATTACACAGAGTCTGATTCAAGGCGTTTTAATCGCTTTGGTAGGCGGAGGCATCGGTATTTACGGCGCAGACCACGGCGCCAAGACCGCAGGAGATGTTCAGATCAAACTAGACCAGCAGCGGAATGTACATGCCGATCAGCAGCAACACGAAAGAGATGTGCGCGCCGACGCACAGTTAAGAATAGACAAGGCTGAACGAATAATCATGCTTATAGAGAAAACAGCGCCGACCAACGCTGCGGTGACGCAGGCCATCCTCCTTTCGCCTACTCACACAGCTATAGTTCCCGATGACCCTGAACAAGTTACGGCGTTAGTCACGCTCTACTTCCCAAGTGCCCTGGATGATGCGCGAGCATATGAGGCCCGGTGTGCGGAGCACTTTGCAGCAGTTCAGCAGATGGTGATCGACCGATTGGCAGGCAAGAAGCCGAGTAATGTGGACGACGATATCTTTCAGAGGGCGTTGAGCGCCGGTGACCTCGTTGCTTACGACGTCATGACGGCGTTGGGCAAACCATACAAAAAGCGAATCTCAGTTACCGGGGCACAAGTGCGTCGATGGAAGGTTCGATAGTCGGCGACAACCCGGGGGATGCCCCGATGCCCCGGGTCGGCAGGGCAACCTGCTATTTAGTTTGGGCAGGTGTCCGAGCGTCTTTGAGTTTGGCAGGCTCTGCGCAAGTGCAGGCGGACTTGGCGTCGTTAGTAGTCGTAGGCACAAAGACCATTTCGTAACCGCGATCTTGGAGCGTGTAGGCGATTTTTACCATTTTTTCCCCCGATCGTAAGTCAGCGAACGCCACTGGTTGTCCTTCAGGATCGTTTTCAAATGCAACGGAGGAAAGATCGAATGTTGCTGGCTGACCGTGCACTGTAACGGTCTCTTTCTTATCAGTCGAAGCTAGCGCATGTTTGAGTGAATATTTGAAATTGGAGCGAAATGCCTCCGGTGTAACCGGGTACCGCATGATATCAACGCCTTGTGATGGCCAGACAAATTGCGAATCGGCCTTTTGGTCTTTCGAGGCAACGCCGACTATTGCGGGGGCGGTCACCAGTCCTTGATCTGTTTTCAGCGAATAAATTTCTGCAACCTCTGCGCTGCTAGCACTAGTCTTTAATTTGGGAGCCATACCGATACCCCCATACGCCCATGCGACGGCGGTCACCATTACTACGGCACCGACCCCTTGGGCAGAAGCATCGAGGCCAACCATCTTGAATTTTGCCTTCGCCTCGCCCGCTGCGCCGTGACGAAACAGAAGGAAGCCCCACCAGAGCGCAGATAATCCGCCCGCAATTAGGGCAATTGCGCAGAAACCTCGAATACCAATGGTAAGAGTGACTGGATTCATGGTTCCTCCTTGAGTAATTAGCGGCTTCCAGCGGCGATAAAACACCCAGCAACACTAGTAATATGCGTATCCGCGCGCGGCTGACTCCATCACAGTACACGCACAATGCAATGACCCCGGCCTTGCCAAAGACAAGTTGCACTTTACAAACCCAGTCACCATATAGGAAAGTAGCGACCGGCGGCCCAATACCGCCGGCCACTACCGGATCATCGGACTAACAAGATGATATGGTGGTGTTCCATACGAATATCCTCCTTGCACGACAAAACCCGTGCGTGGTTGGCGCCTAGCAGCACCGTGTGGAAACAAGAGCCCCGTTGGTGTCCCAACACCTTCGGGGCTCGCCTTCTAAAAACTAGCACCTCCAAACTCCGCGTGTGTTGCGTATTCACCTAATCGGCGACCCGCTGATAGGTTCCGTTGGGATGGTGCTTAAACTTCTTACTCCGCGAGATCCCGAGCAGCGTCATGGCGACCGCCTTTTGCGGGTCTTTATCACCGAATGGCACGCCGCGATTTTTCGCCACGGAGACAACCTCCTCGACGGTGTGCTGCTTTCGGTCTGCGAGAATCGCAGTGATCAGGTCATACAGCGCAGGTGGAGTCCTATCGCCAGGCTGATAGCCGTTGCTGGGCTGGGCCACTCCGTTGGTCATGGAAGTGTCATTCGGCATGATGCCGTCAACGTGCAGAAGAGCGTGAATCCCGGCTATCGCCCCCGAAACTGCATTCAACCGGGTCTGAGCGTCCGTAATGGACTTGGTCAGTTGGTTGTGCTCCGCTTGTAGTTCGGCAAGCTTTTTCTGAAGGGAATCAGCGAGTTGGCTCATAAAAAGACCTACCTTTGGAGAAACTGCTCGTTTAGTACCTCCAATATAAGCTAACCCTTAAAGGAAAGGGAAGGGAAGGGAAGGGAAAATGTGAACTGCGTCCCAAAGGTAAGGAAAGTGTGAACTGCGTCACAAATTCGCTTAGGAGGGTCAAAGGAAGGTCTCCCTGTCGGGGCTCTAGGGGAGAAGGCTTGAGGCACAGCCATCGGTTTGTGAAAGTCGGCTCTGCCGGTATAGCATGCTTAACTGCTGGAGTTAAAAGACCCCGCCTTGCGGCGGGGCTGGGTAGCAATTCTGAGGGCCTCTGGGCGGTGCTGCGTCAACAGCCCGCCCCACTCAGAAAATCATCCGTCTCTCACCGACCGGCTTTACGGCGACCTCTAATGAGAGGTCTAGCCTATCGCTGCGCGGCGCACGCAAATGGGCGGCCCGCTGTCTCCGACTCAAGTCACACTTCATAATGCTGCCAATTAGCAACCGAGTGAAGTGTGACTGCGTTCAACTCTATACGAATGTTTTATGTTAGATCGGTCACAGCTTCAAGTTCTTTCATTGAGACGCTTCTATGTGGTCGCTGCGCGGTTCGCAGGCACGAAAAAGCCCGGCCATGGGCACCGGGCTCTTTGTCGTCTGCGCTGGGAGTTGGGCTAGCGCATGGAGAGCTCGCGCAGTACCTCGGCAGCCGTAGCGATTGCAGCGTTTGCGGTGTCGATCTGACGTTGCGCGCCGGTGATCAGATCACGCGCTAGATCCGCAGCAAGATACGCGCGGCCAATGCGCCGCTTTATATCGTCGTGGCAGGGCGGGGTCTTAGGTGTGTCCATGCGCGTTACTCCTTGACCAGGTAGCCGTTCTTCTTGGCGGCGAGCCACGCGACGTATCCCTTTACTTTCTTCGGATCGGTGCCGTATTTCTTCTTCATGAGGGCGGCGATCTGCTCAACGGTGGCCCCCTTCGGCGGTACGACCGACGTGCATTGCTGCCGCACGCCGGATTCGAACTGCTTGCGCGCCTTGTACACGGCGGCGGTTTTGGTGGCGGGCGTGGGCGCTTGTTTCTTGGTAGATTTGAAAACTCCTTTATATTGATGTACTTGCAACGTGCTGCGTTGCAAGAACAATGCTGCGCTGATACCTGTGATTTTGTACAGTGAAGCGAATATAACAAGGTGGGCCACCGGCAATGATGTGGCGGCGGGCCAGGGGGGTGCGCCCGACCAGGTGGGGGTAACGGCTGGGTGGCGTGGCCAGCCGTGGCCCAGTTCGCTAGGTCCGGCTCGTATTTATCCTGAAATTAGGATATCATCCTAAAAAGAGGATATTCGATCCATGCGCCGAAGGTTAGGTCCTGGTGAGAGACCGCTTTTTTGGGTCGGTCCAAGATGTAGTGTGCAGAAGAAGTCGCCAAGTGGAACGCGGACGGCGAAGACGGATGTTGAAATGATTGAGCGACGCCTAAAGGCGGCGCAAGCAGATTACGAGGCGAGATGATCAAGCAAGCCAAAAGCGCAAATAAAGTCGTGGCGGGTTCCGGCAATGTCTTTGCCGATCTCGGCCTTCCAGATGCCGCGGAGGTCGATACGAAGGTACGGCTCGCCGTTGCGGTCAATCGCCTGCTGGAAGCTCGCCGGCTAACGCAGGCGGCCGCAGCCACCGCGCTATCCATCAATCAGCCCAAAATTTCTGCGCTGAAGCACTACAAGCTTGAGGGGTTTTCAGTCGAACGGCTGATGACTTTTCTAACAGCCCTCGGCAGTGATGTCGAAATCCGCGTTCATTTGCCCAAACGATCTTCGTCACCTGGAAGGATTTTGGTCAATGCCGCCTGAGTGGATTTCACCAAATTCCGCATTGGATCGCGCTGCCTGCGAGGATCGGACGATAAGGGTGCGATCAAACGATGCCAATACCTGGATGGAATTTTAGAGTCGCCTGCGCGGGTTTTCTCGGATTTGCGCTAGTGCACGACATGCACTAGCATAGCCTGTGCTTACGTTGAAACGCTTCAACCGTTGCCGTATCGAGATGTATTTTGATGATCATCCGCCGCCACATTTTCACGGGATCACCCGAAAGAACGAGCGCGTATCCGTATTAATCGACACACTGGCCATTCAAGCGGGCGACGCTGATTCGCGTGATACAGCCGAAGCGTTTTCCTCGGCGCGCGAGAACGGCGCGGAGCTGCGCTCGCGCTGGCAAGAGTATTCTGAGGAGGAACCTCCGAAGGCAATGCCACCGACGCAGAAAGCTCCAAAGGAGCAACCATGAGCGAAACCAAAGCTGTCCGCGTCGCATACGTGAAATACGCAGGCGAATATACCTTACGTCTGCGCTGGGTGAATGGGAAGACGGTGTCCGTGGATCTCCGTGAGCCGGTGCATCGATTGAAGGGTATGCGCCCGCTAAGGGATCAGGAGATTTTCGCGCTTGCCACGAAGGGAGAAGGCGGGCACAGCGTCGTATGGCCCGGTGAAATTGACATGGGGGCGGATCGACTGTGGGAGATGACACTCGAACAGAATGGGCATTTGGACGCCTTGGAATTCATCCGATGGCGGTGGCGCCATGGACTGAGTCTCAGCGATGCAGCCGAGGCACTCGGCCTGTCGAGGCGCCAAGTGGCCTATTACGCGAGTGGTGAGCGACCCGTTCCACGGACCGTGCTCTTGGCATGCAAGGGTTGGGAAGCGGAGAGAGAGGCTGCGGCAGCCTAGAGAGGCCTCCTCTCGCCAGTGTGCCCAGATTGTGTCTAGGTCAGATTGGGTGTGCGCAAATTTTGCCCTGCCATCGCAGTGTGCCACGGACTCGTAACTATACGTCAACTGCCCTGAGACCCGCGTGCAGAGCGACAGCGCGCATGCGTGCGTCGAATGTCACGACGTATGTGGCGGAGCCCTGGAGCGCCAGTGCAACATGCAGTGCATCAAGCGTCCGCAACGCGACCGACTCGACATTGAGCAGCAGGCGTTCAGCCTGACGGTGAACCGAGGGGTTCAAGTCGAGACGGTGGAACGAACCTGAATCGGCGTCGGCCCACAGCGCATCGCGGATCTCGAACGCTTGAGCCGCAGTGAGCATGCCTTCGCGGCGTTTGCGGGCTACCGCGGACAGGGCTTCGGTAATGGCGAGTTCCGATATCAATAGATCTCGACGGCCTCGAAGAAGGGCATCGAGAGCTTCGCTTTCTGGTTCCGGCACATACAGCTTTGCCAGTGCGCTGGAATCGAGATAGATACCCGAGTCGGCGCCGCCTGTTTCCTCAACAATCCCGCTCTCAATCGCGCTCGTCTCGCTCGCCGATTATGGAGTCGGCAAGTGGAGCGGACAGCACCGGCATCCTGCGGCGAAAGTCGGCTCGGCCGGCAAAGGGCTTGGCTCGCTCGGGCCGTGGCGGGACGAGCCGCGCAACAGGCCTGCCACGATCGGTAATAGTCACCTCGTGTCCGTTGCGTACCTCTTCAATGAGGGCAGTCAGGTTCTGTCTCGCTTCTCGTATGCCAGCTTCCTTCATTTGCGGACTGTGCTACATGTAGCACAATCCTGCGAGCAAACGCTGTGAGGGTAGGGCCATGGCGGCAACGTCTTAGCGGACATCCTAGGCGGCCAGGGAAGATCGAGATAGGCGTTAGAAGTAGTGCCCAGTACGTCGTCCATTCGCCACCGATCATCCGGGCGGTCTGCCGCCCGCAATGACGATGGGTTGGCCGAGCGCTTGCCGATATTCCTCCTCGCCGATCGCATCCACCGACCGCAGCTTCGCCAGCAGCTCGTCGATCAGCGAACGCAGCCCAGGCCCCGGCGTGCCGTGCGCGAATGAAGTCTGGTACTTGATCGGCCCGGGGATGATCGCGACCAGGAAGGCCATCTCGGCCGGCGTCAGCTCCCGGGGTTCGCGACCGAAATAGCGGCGGCCAGCGGGTCGCAGGCCACGCAGGTCCGGTCCCCATTCGATGATGTTCAGGTAGATCTCGAGGATACGATCCTTGCCGAGCGCCGACTCGAGCAGAAACGTGATCGCCAGTTCCTGCAGCTTGCGTCCGAGCTGCTTGTCGCGCGACAGGAACAGGTTCTTGGCCAGCTGCTGGGTGATTGTCGATGCTCCGCGCGCGGCGCCGCCGCGCATCCAGTTGGTGAGCAGCGCGGCGGGTAGTTCGCGCAGGTCGATGCCGCGATGCCCGTAAAAGCCTGCATCTTCGGAAAGCAGCAGAGTGCGCACGAACAGCGGCGGAACGTCGCGCAGGGCGATGAAGTCGGGGGACGCGAGCGAGACGTCGATGGGGCGGTGCGGGCCGGGGCCGTCTTCAGATCTGAAGATGAAATCGCCCCGCAGGCGCGCGATCGCTGGGGGCATCTGACGTGGCGGCTTGAACTCGATCTTCTGGCTCACCGAGAGCGAGGCAGGGTCCGCCAGGCGTCCGCGTACACGCACGTCGATCGTGGCCGAGCCCAGGTCACGGCCGGCGCCGGGCGCCATTCCCAAGCTTTCGGGCACCGCGAGCCCGGATGCACCCAGCAGTTGCGCGAAGTCCAGATGCTGCATGCCGAGTGCGAGATCGACAACCGGATCGGCGTCGAGATCGCGCAGTGTGATCGAGCCCGACAGGGCGGCACCGGCCACCGTCGCGTGGACCTCGGGGATCTCGATCGTGCCCCCGATCCGGCGCCAGGCGCCATCGAATCGTATGGTCACGTCCGTCGGATCGCCGAGCTGCGGCTCGTCGGCGGCGTTATCCGCCAGCGCTCCCAAGCGCGCGCCGCGCGCGCCCATGCTCACGTGGAAACGGAGCGCATCGGTGCTGGCCTGAAGGTCCACGCGGCCGTCCGCGATACCACCATCGAGCAGCGGGTGCGCGTCGCGCCGCACGTCGAACAGACGCCCGACGTCGAGCCCCCGTGCCTCGATACTCCACGCGCTGCCCCCTGGATACGCCAGCTTGCGGATCGACAGGCCGGCCTGTGGCTCCGCCAGCGTGAGCCGGAGGTCCCCGCCGAAAATGCCCGCGATGTCCCAGGCAGTGGCCGGCGAGCTGACCCTGATCCCTGCTGGCCCCGCGAGAGTGGCGTCGCGAACTGCGAGTCGCAGCCGCCCGGGCCACGTGGCCGCGATCATGTCGGCATGCAGTCGCACTCCATGACCGAGGTCAAGATCGAATCCCCCCAACCGCAGCAACGGCCAGACGCCGACGTGCACCACACCGATTCGCGCAACCGCGCCATGGCGCACGGCCGCGGACTCGATCCGCGCTCGCACCCCCTGCTCGATCATGGGTCTCAGCAACAGCGCGGCCAGGCTTACGACCAGCGCCGTGGCGATTACTCCGAGCCACCACCGTCGCCTCCAGGTTCGAAACGTAAACATCCACACAAGGATGCCACAGTCGGATCGCGCGCCGGCTGTTGGGCGGCTTCGGATCGCAGACGGCGTCGATCAGGTCCGCTTCAACCGGGCCGTTCGAGTCGACAGCGGTCCCTTAAACATACCCCCTGGACGATTTTACAAATCAACAGACTGTCGGGACTGGTTCGGCTATCTGCCACTT
The DNA here is from genome assembly GCA_963736185.1 of uncultured Gammaproteobacteria bacterium. Lineage (GTDB taxonomy): Bacteria > Pseudomonadota > Gammaproteobacteria > Steroidobacterales > Steroidobacteraceae > Bog-1198. Next base: position 262,348 of record CAVTNZ010000089.1, read on the forward strand.
TATAGGTAGGTTTCCGATCTAGGAAAAAATAAAGAGGGTGATAGCGTCGATTCTAAGTTTTACCAAAACGATGTGACGCAAACATATCACTAGGGGGGACACGCCATGACGCGATCACTCAATCTGACTGCGCTCGCGTTTGCTGCCTCACTTGCCGCTGCGGGCACATCTTTTGCCCAGCAACCGCCCGACGTTGTGCAAAGCGACACTCACCAGGACACGGCAATGGGGACAGGTGCCTTGCTATCGATGACGACTGGGGCCGCCGGCAACACGGCCGTCGGGTACGACGCGCTTGTCAACAACACAATCGGCTACGGGAACACGGCGATAGGTTACGCCTCGCTTAACTACAACACGACAGCCCGCTATAACACTGCCTTTGGCGAGGCCGCGCTTTTCCTGAACACAACTGGGAATAACAACACCGCCACCGGTGTCTATGCCCTCTATTCGAATTCGACGGGAAACGAAAATGTGGCCTCCGGGCAGGGAGCGCTTGTTTTTAACACCACCGGCAGCTACAACACTGCCACCGGGGACAGCGCGCTTGCTTACAATGCAGAAGGCAACTACAACACTGCCAACGGGTACCTCGCCCTTACCGCGAGCTACGGCAGCAACAACACCGCCTCTGGGGCTTTTGCGCTCTATGCAAACACGAGCGGTTACGACAACACCGCTTCGGGCACCGACTCACTCAGCGGCAATACCACAGGCTACCTGAACACCGCCACCGGGATCGCTGCCCTCTATTCGAACACGCAAGGCATCAGGAACACCGCGGTCGGACACGCGGCACTTTTCTCCAACACACTTGGTAGCGGGAACGTCGGCTTGGGAGATGACGCGGGATACCAAGTGACCACCGGGAACAACAACATCGAAATCGCCAATGATGGTGCGGCGACCGACAACGGCACGATTCGCATCGGCACGCAAGGAAAGCAAAACGCGACTTATATTGCGGGCATCGAAAATGCACAGGTGACCGGGGCTGTCGTGTATGTCACTTCCTCGGGACAGCTCGGCGTGCTGGCCTCTTCGGAGCGTTATAAGACCGATGTCGCTGCGATAGGTGCAAACACGGAGAAGCTGCGGCAGTTGCGGCCGGTGACCTTTCACCTGAAGAGCGATCCTAGTGAGACCCGGCAATACGGCCTGATCGCTGAGGAAGTAAATAAGGTCTACCCCGAACTGGTGATCCGCGATGACGCTGGCAACATACAGGGCGTGCGCTATGACGAACTCGCCCCAATGCTCCTCAATGAATTGCAGAAGCAGCAAGCGACTATCAAGGCGCAAGCAGATAAGGCAGACGCACAGGCCGTAGAGTTCCGCGCAATGCAAGAGCAGCTTGCCGAATTAAAGCAGATGAACGACTCAATGAGGGCGGCGCTGCTCAAGCTGCAAGCCAAGGATTAACTCTTCGCATAGCGTCGCTCTGGTCCATGAAATCCCGGGACTAGTGCCGGGAAGTTTGTCACTGACCTACTGCTGTGCGAGTGTCGGTCGAGTTGACCAAAGGCAGCTCACCGAGGACTCGATCCCAGCGAGTAAATCGGTCAACGGTTACCCGCGCAATCCACGGTATGGGAGGCAGACCTCCTCTTGCGGGCCAAGCCATGATGACTGACGAAACTATCGGGCTACGCGCGGGTGGTGCGGTTTACCTGCGGGAAGAACCTGTACGCGCCGCGCGCGCGCCCGCGCCACCCCTGTAGGTAGAATCCTGCATCACCGCGGCGACTTTCCCCTCACTGCGCGCCCTGCACTCAACTCCGCCACGCGCATGCCGTTAGCACACATCAGTCTTGCTATCAGCCACTGCGCGGGAGGAGTTTCTTTATGCAGATCCATTTTGGCGAGTGCCGGTCATGAACATCCATTCAGCGGCAGGAGCCGTCCTCTGTACGTTGATCACGATTTTGGCAAGCGTCGATGAATCCTCGGCGGGATCGCCGGCGGTGAACGTCGCGACCGGGACGTTTAGCTGCGATGCAGTGCAAAAGAATACGCAAGCCGCGGCACCGAGCGTCCCATCGCTGGGTATAGCGGTCGATGGCAACGATCCGACCCAAACCTTCACTTCGGGGTCTAAGTTTATCATTCACTTCGAGGCCGAGTCGGCGATTGCCGATGTCATCGCGTGGAAGGTCGCGGATTACTCGGGCACCATCCACGCTTCCGGATCGATCGATGTACCGCCTGGCGAAACCGCTGCGAGTCTTGCCTGCTCGTCGACGATGTTCGGATACTTCGCAGTCTCCGCTGAGCTGCTCGGCTCCGGGGCAACCCAGCCGCAACAAGGGAGCCGGCCCGCCGGTTTTTCGTCGTTTGGTGTATTGCCGAACGTCGCGGACTACCTGCCGCCATTGGCCGCGCCGCTCGACGATCGGCGGTTCGGATTGCAGGGCGACAGTTTCGAGGAACCGGGCACCGGGCTTCAGCCATTGAACGAGAACCTGGGCTCGACCTGGGTGTTGTCGGCCCGGTCGATATCCATAACCGAGCCCGATTACGCGGGCCAGTACAATCCAACGACCGAGCAGATCGACCCCAGCATCAAGCAGGGCACCCTGGGACGCATCGTCACCTTGTACAGCCTGCCTCTCTGGGCAAGCACCGCCACGTCGGCGGCCGAGGCCGGCTCCTACCCGCCCAAATCATTCAGCTATCTGCAAAGTTACGCGGCACTTCTGGGGGATGAAAGCGCGAGGATCCACAGTCAGTACATTCCCAATCAGCACAAGAACTACTATCAAGCGAGTTGGGAGCCGGATCCGGGTACCTCGACCGCATGGAAGGGCAGCGATGCGGAGTTCGTCGAAATGTACCAATCGGTGTGGGAGGGCGTGCATTCCACCGATCCCGATGCGGCGGTCATGGGTCCCGCCACACAGAGCATTCCCGTGTGCGCCGAATGGATCAGCCGCATGGCGCCGCTCGGCTTCACCAAGTATCTCGACGCCGTGGCCTGCCACGGCTACTACACGATAGGAGCGAGCTCCTCCAAGCCGCCGGAGTCGGCCGATTTGCAGGGCCAGATTCAGGGACTTCGGACCACCATGGCAACCCTGCTGCCGGCCGGTACGAAGCTATTCGTCACCGAGACGGGGATATCGTATCCGATGGGCTCCCAGTATTCGGCGAACTATCCGACGGCTGAAGTGCTCAAGGAGCATGCCGAGGCCGTTGTACGCACGCATCTCATCATGCTCGGAGAGGGTGTGGACACCTCATTCCTGTTCTACTCGGCGGATTTCACGGAAAACGTCGGGTTCGGAATGTATTTCAACCTGAGCATGTCAACCCGCAATTTCGACTCGACACAGGTCGAGCCCAAGCCGGCGGCCATGGCGATGGCCGCTGCGACGCGGTTGGTGGATGGCTCCCGAAGTTTGGGGGCGCTGACCAATCTGCCCGCGGGCGGATACGGTTATGCGTTTCGGCTGGCGGACACCTCGCATGCCATGACGGCTCTGTGGGCGCACAACGACTCCTTCGACGCCAGCGTGCCGTACGAGCTGCAGGTGGACTCTCCCGGCACTTCCGGCGAGGTCGTGCTGTTCCACGCGATGGGCAACCCGGAAGCCCGTTGGTACTCCAACGGGCTTCTCCGGGTCACGCTCACCGAGATGCCAATTTACGTGCTTTCCGCGAATATCGCGGCGTCCAGCGCCCATCTGCGGGCGCCCAAGGGATACAGCTCGAGCTTCTGATGAGGGAAACGGCCGGTCAGGAGCGGCCCTCGGATCGAGGGCCGCCCCCGGCACCGGGGCTTCTAGACCCACACGTCGCCGGCGGCCGTAAGGTCACCGCCGGACTCGCCGGTATTGACGACCCCGCGAGGCTCGACGAGCAATGCGTGGCACTCGGAGTCTGCGCGCGTGCGGTGTTCCAAGCCTTTTCCGATCACGAACATCTCGCCGGCAGCGAGTTTCACGACGCGATCTCGAAACTCGATTTCCATGTTTCCGAACAGGACGAGGAATGCCTCATCGGTGTCCTTGTGGTCATGCCAGACAAAATCTCCCCTGAACTTGACCACCTTGAACTGGTAGTCGTTCATTTCGGCGATCACTTTCGGAGCCCAGTGGTCTGAAAACAGGGCGAGCTTCGCGGTCAAATTGATCGGCTGGTCGCTGGTCATGCTCGCCTCCTGACTGGGGATATTGCAGACTCGGATGATCCTAACGAATCTCAGGAAATGGATCACCATGATGTCGCTTAACTCCGGGCCGATTGATTCAGGCGCTCCTCTCCAGGAAAGGCGCGGGGAGATGATGCCGGTCGATTTTTTGCGTCTTGAGGACATAAAATACCTTCGCGCGGTCGAATAGGGGCCCGGCTCATCGTTACCGGGCGGGAATGACCGTAAGGGAGGCCAAATGCGCAGACACTATCGATGGGTGATCGTCGCCGCCGGCGGCCTCCTCGGCTGCGTCGCGATAGGCGCGATGTTCTCACTGCCGGTCTTCATCCGACCCATCTCGCGGGACACCGGATGGTCCATCACCGGCATATCGAGCGCCATGACCTTCGGATTTCTAGCCATGGCGCTCGGAAGTATCGTCTGGGGAAGCCTGTCGGACCGCTTCGGTCCGCGCCTGGTCGTGCTCACGGGGTCCGCCGTTCTGGCCGCGGCTCTGGCGGGGGCAAGCCGCGCCTCGTCGCTCATCGAATTCCAGCTGATATTCGGCCTGGCGGTCGGCGGTGCAACGGCGGCCATTTTCGCTCCCATGATGGCTTGCGTGACCGGGTGGTTCGACACACAGCGAAGTCTCGCGGTTTCTCTCGTGTCGGCAGGAATGGGCATGGCGCCGATGACCATGGCGCCATTGGCGGCGCGCCTCATCTCGCAGCACGATTGGAGGACATCCCTGCAAATCCTCGCCGCGCTCGCCGCCGTCGTCATGATCCCCGCAGCCCTGCTGGTTCGCCGGCCGCCGGGGTTGAACCCCGCACAGGTCGCGCTCGACACACCTCGCGAGCCGCAATCGGGCATCACCCTGGCGCAGGCGATCGGATCGCCGCAATTCATCACCCTTCTTTTGACCAATTTCTTTTGCTGTGCCACTCACTCCGGGCCCATTTTCCACACGGTGAGCTACGCAATGACCTGCGGGATTCCGTTGATTGCCGCGGTGTCGATCTACAGCGTCGAAGGGCTGGCAGGCTTGGGCGGCCGCGTCGCCTTCGGCTTCCTGGGCGACCGGTTTGGAGCGAAGCGGGTTCTGGTGTCGGGCTTGCTGGTCCAGGCGTTCGGCGCACTGGCTTATGCCTTCGCGCGCGAGCTGAGCGCGTTTTATGCCGTGGCGGTATTGTTTGGGTTCGTCTACGCCGGGGTCATGCCCCTTTATGCCGTGCTGGTGCGGGAAAATTTCCCGCTTCGCATGATGGGAACCATCATCGGAGGAACGACCATGGCGGGCAGCCTCGGCATGGCAACCGGTCCGCTGGCGGGAGGTCTGATCTATGACTGGTTCGCCAGCTATCGATGGCTCTATGTCGGTGCCTGGGCTCTCGGTATCTGCGCGTTCTTGATTGCTACGACCTTCAAGCCGTATGCGGCCAAAACCGCTCCGCAACCGGCTGCTGCCGGGATCGGCTATTGAAGCTCGGCACGCTGCTCGCCATCGAGCAAACGTGAATCGCTAAGCGGAAGTCCCTATATGGATAGATAAGCATAAGCCCGAAAATCGATCTCGTCCTTGAACCAGTACGAGTCGAAAAAAATCATGCTTCAAGAAGTGAGTGGCGATATTCTGAACAGCAAGGCCGGGCTCATAGCCCACGGCGTTGCGCCCAATGACGATCATGCGACCGGTCTCGCGCATGCGCTGCGCGATCGCGCGCCCGCCATGTACAAGGATTTTCGCCACTATTGCAAGACTCAGCATCCGAAGTCCGGCTCGATCTGGACGTGGGCGGGCGCCGATGGGCGGCGTATCGTGGCCTGCTTCACCCAGGAGCCGGCGTATCATCCGGGCGAACGGCCGGGCAAGGCGACGGTGGCGAACGTCAATCACGCGTTGCGGGAACTGCGCCAATTCATCGATCGGGAGAACATCCCGAGCGTCGCACTCCCGAAGCTCGCCACCGGTGCGGGCGGCTTGAACTGGCAGGACGTGAAGCCCGTGATCGAAAAACACCTCGGCAGTCTTTCGATTCCGGTCTTCGTGTACTCGACCTATCACGCGGGGCAGGTGGCGAGCGAGAACCTCTAGCTACTCGGGCGCGACGATCCGCCAGCTCCGGGCCGATTTAGTTCAAGAGTCCAAAGACCGCCACGCTGTTGGTGGTTGCGACGAATACCTTTCCGTCGGCGATCACCGGCACGATGTTCTTGTTGCCGGCGCCGAATTGGTCGCGCCCATTCGACGCCTGGTTGCTGTTATACAGCTCGGTCGCAAGATTCGCCGCCGGATAGGCGTGAAGCACGGCAGGCGAGGTGTTTTCGTACGCCCAGACGATCGCATTGTCCGTGCCATTGGCGGAGACGACGGGGAAGGTTCCCGGATACGTGAAATGCGTGGAGCTCTGCGACGTGGGCGCGCCCGAGAGCAGCGCGTTCGTCAACGAAAACGCCATCAACGGACCTCCTTGAGGGCCGTAGTAGATGGCGGAGCCGAAATAGGCAGGGGTCGCCCAAACCCCATTGCCCAGGACGCCCGTGAGTTGTTGCCAGATGTTGTTTCCCACGGAGGTGAATTTTCCCATGTCGTTTCGATCGACGACGTACAGATTGCCGTCCTTGCCCGCGCCGACGGCCAGCTGACGCACCGTGCCATTGCTGTCGGTGAGGTCGGGCAACAGCATGATGCCGCCGGAGCCGAGATCCACGTCGTTGCTGGACTCGGCAACCTCGCCCGACATCGTGAAGTAGTCGGCCACCGCCAACGTCCCGCCCGAGGAGGAGATCTTCACGAAGGAGTTGCCGTAATCCCCGCCGGACGGAAATCCCGCGCCGGTCAGCGTGGTCTCGAAGCGGCCGTTCGCGGTCAGGACGTACACGTTGCCCGCCGAATCGGCGGCGGGGCCGCCGCCGCTCATCCAGATGGAGGGACCCTGGCTGGCAAAGCCGCTGCCGCTCGCATCCGCCGCGACGTTCAAAGTGCCCGTGATCTGGAGGGTCGTCTCGTTCAGCGCAATGATCCAGCCCCCATAGGGACCATCGTCGCAATGCGACGCCCAGCTCGTATAGACGGTGCCGTTGTTCAACAGCAGCGCGGCCCGTTCCTTGTATTGCCCGGGCGCAAAAATCGTCGTGCCGAAGGTCGCCACGATCTCGGTCGGGCCGCCCGCAAGTTCCTCTCCCGTGGCGACGTCCAGCGCGTGCAGTCGCTGATGGTAGCCGGAAGCGGCATCCTTGCTCATTGCGATGACGAACATCGTGCCGTGAGCCCCTGCGGAGCGGTCGATCACGGGTGTGGAGGTGATGCCGATTTCCGGCGTCACCTGGGAGCAACCCCGATCGTCGCTGGTCGTTTCGCCGGCGCCGAGCAGCGATACCTGCCAGAGCATCGTCCCGCTGTCCGCGTCGAACGCGTAGACCGAATCATGCTCGGTGGCGACGAATACCACGTTATGCGTGCCGCCCGTCAGCGATAGCTGCGAAAGGTACAGCGGTTGGGCATCCACCAGTCCGTCTACCATGAGATTCAAGCGCTTTCCGAACGTGGCGGAGGTCACGTTGGACGGCGACAGGGTGGATTCGGTGAGATTCTGGCCGGTGCGCATGGCGTCGTACTTGTAGGTCACCACATCGGTTCCGGCGGCGGCGGCCGTCACCGTAAGCGTCGCGGCGGTGCTCGTCACGCTGCCTGCCGCATTGGTGGCGGTCACGGTGAAGCTCGCGCCATTGTCCGCGAGCGGAGCATCGGCGACGGAGTAGCTCGAGCCGGTCGCTCCCGTAATGGCGCTGCCATTCTTGCGCCACTGATAGGTCAATGGAGCGCTGCCCGACACGGTGACGTCGAAGACGGCGGTCTGTCCGACGCTGACGGTTTGATTCGCGGGCTGCGTCGAGATCTTGGGCGCGGTCGCGGAAACCGCCGGCGGCGAGGCGCCGGAGTTGTCGGAACTCCCGCATCCCGCCAGCCAGGGGGAGATCAGAAAGCCGGCGAGCAGCCACCCGTGACGATTGGTCATGATTGAGGCCCAAAGCGTACTGTGCCATCAGATTCGCAACAAGCTCGAAACAAGTACATTCGTCTGCAATGTGCGACGCGCATAGCGGCTGGCAACCGGGCGAACTATTCGATTTGCGTGTCGAAGGGCAGGATAAGTCCTGTTTTGGGGGCCGTCTCCCGTCGACTGCTTCACAGGCGGTGTGAGCCGCAGATCGCATTTCTCGCGCCATAATCGCGAACAGCTTCAAGATTTATACATTCAATGGGACTTCCCCCGGGTCCGCAAGGTTCGCGCAAGCTTTGCTGCCTAACGTCGTCTCATGGAAACCACAATGACAGGGAGTGTGGCGCGGCCGTTGTGGGCCGCCGCTCAGGCTCGGACCGGACGGGCAGCGGGCTTCACCCTCCTCGAATTGCTGATCACGATGGCCGTCGCGACGATCCTGCTGACGATCGCCATCCCGTCGTTCCAATACGTGACGAATTCCAATCGGGTTGCCGGTGAGGTCAATGGGTTCGTGGGCGACCTTCAATTCGCGCGCTCGGAGGCGATCAAGGAGGGGCAGTACGTGAGCGTATGCGCCTCGTCGGACCAGCAGACCTGCTCGAGTTCGCCGGACTGGCAGAACGGCTGGATCGTGTTCGTAAATCCTGGCAACAGCCCGACGGTCACCCCCGGAGTGTCGGTGCTGCCGCTGCTGCGGCTGCAGGCCGCCTTTTCCGGCACCGATACGTTCGTTTCAGACGGGATTTCCATCGTCACCTTCAACCGGGACGGCTACGCCGGCGGCATGGCGGCCAGCACGATCCTCACCCTGCACACGACCCCCAACAACAGCGCCTGGACGCGCTGCGCGACCATCGCGCCGAGCGGCGAGATCATGACCGAGCAATCCGGCGGCACCAACAACGGAGCAAATTGCACGTGAGCTCAAAGAGTTCCTTGCGCCCCTCTCGGGGCCCGGAGCGCGGCTTCACCCTGGTCGAGGTGATGGTGGCGCTCCTCGTCACGGCCGTCGGGCTGCTCGGCATTGCCAAGATTCAGGCACTGGCCTACGCCAGTACCGGCACCGCCAGCGTGCGGTCGGTCGTTGCGCTCGAAGCGGCCGGTCTGGCCGCGAGCATGCACGCCAATCGAAGCTACTGGGCGGGCGGCTTTGCCCCCATCCCGATCACGATCAGCGGGACAACCATTGCCGGGGGCTCGCTCGGCACCGAAGGCCTGCCAAGCGGGCTTGGCTATTTTGCCGCGCCGGGCCTGGGGCTGGGCTATTGCGAATCAGGTTCCGGCAACACTCCCTGCAGCCCGGAGCTGATGGCCGCGTCCGACCTGCAGACTTATGCGACGGCAATCAACAACCTGCTCAGCAATTCGAGCCCGGTGACCACGATCAACTGTCCGGCCGTCGCGAACCTGCAGCCGGTCAGCTGCACCATTCAGGTGACCTGGAACGAAAAGGCGGTGTCGGTCAACTCGCAGAGTGTTAGTGCGACGACAGGATCCACGTTCACCCCCACCTACACCCTGTACGTGGAGCCCTAGATCATGCGCGTCGCCCATCGTGGTGCATCGAAGAGCGACCGAGGCTTCACGCTCATCGAGTTGATGATCGCCCTGTTGATCGGCGTGTTCCTGCTCGGTGCCCTGCTCACCATCGTGCAGACCAATCGCACGGTCTTCGGCGATCAGAACAAGATGGCGCAGCTGCAGGACGGCGAGCGGATGGCGATGACCATGATGTCGGACGTGATCCAATCGGCCGGCTATTTTCCGCAGCCGTACCCGCCGTTCAACAATACCCTCACCGGCTCGCTCACCCCCGTCCCGCCATTCGCGGCAGGCCAGGCCTTCTACGGGGTCTATTCCGCGGCACCGCCGGGCGACTCGATTTCCGTGCGGTACATGACCGCGAGCGGCGACAACATCCTGAATTGCAGCGGGCTGCCGAATCAAAGCGGGGCCAACGTGCTCTACGTCAACACCTTCCAGGTGCAGAACGACGCCTCGGGCAATCCGCATCTGACCTGCAGCGTGGGCGGAAGCACCTATTACCTGGTGAGCGGCGTGACCAATCTGAGCGTGCTCTACGGGGTGAACACCGGCAGCACCGGAAACAGCGCCGATACCTACATGAACGCCACCCAGGTCAACAATCTCAATCTGTGGAGCAGCATCATTTCGGTGATGGTCCAGTTGACGTTCAACAATCCGATGTACGTCGCCGGCGGGCCTCAGCCGCAGAACATCCTCGTTCAGCGCGTCTTCAGTGTCATGGACCAATCGGGTCCCATGGAATGACAATGGCATCCTCCGGCAGAGTTCGCCCGCAACAGGGCATGGTCCTGGTCTCCAGCTTGCTGCTGCTGATCGTCGTGACCATCATCGCCCTCAGCATGTTCCGCAGCTTCGGCATCCAGGAGAAGATCGCGGGCAACACGCGCGAGAAGCAGCGTGCGCTGCAGGCGGCGGTATCCGCGCAGACCTTTGCGGAAAACTGGCTCCAGAACAACAGCGCGGGCACGGTGTCGGCGCCCTGTTCTGGAACGCTCAATGCCAATGCCGGACTGGTGCAGATTTGCTCCAACACGCTGCCGTCCAGTGTGGCCGATGTGACCGTCGTCCCGTGGCCGGTGGGCCAGACGAATTACAAGCCGATGACCAACATGGCGGTGCAAACGGCGAGCGTGAACGCCGCAAGCGTCGACAGCGCCTCGTACTACGGGACGTACAGCGCATCGCCGGCTTTTTACATCTCCGACATGGGCCCCTCCGGCGATCCGAATTACCTCGGCGGCGAGGTCTACCAGATCGACGCGGTCGGATACGGGGGCAATGCCAATACCGTGGCGGAGGTGGAGAGCACCTACGTCGTCTACACGACCTCCCATCTACTCTGATGAGCATTCCTATGAAGAACCTACTGCATCGTTGGGTCGCGCTGATCGCCCTGTTCGGCGCGTTCGGCGCTGCCCCCAGTGGCGCGCAGACCGCGACTTTCAGCGAGGATTTCACGGGCTCCACCACCATCAACAATTGGTATTTTTTCGGCGGCGCATGCCTCACGGCCGGAACGGCCGCGGCCGCCGGTAACCCGGGTCTGGTGCCTTCGTGTACGTCCCTGCTATCCACCTATTACTCGCAGCAATCCGACCATGATCCCTACCTGGTCGGCGGCAACAGCGGCTATCTGGGATCGAGCACCGCTCCGTCGAGCATTGCCGCACAGCAGCCCGACCCCGTGGGAAGCGGCGCGCTGCGCTTCACCAACGGCTCGGCGGGCACCGTCTACGGGCACAACGAGCGCGGAGCCATTCTCTCCACGAGCAACTTCCCCACCGGAGCGGGCATCCAGGTCACCTTCAAGACCGTCACCTACCATGGCGATTCGCGCGGTGGACCCGCACCCGGCGGTGGCGCGGACGGTGCGGACGGAATCAGTTTTTTCCTGCAGGACGGTGCCCAAACGGCGGGGCTTGGGGCGTTCGGCGGAAGCCTTGCGTACTCCTGTTCCAATTCCAACACGCCGCACGACGGTTTGAACGGCGGCTACATCGGTCTGGGCATCGACGAGTACGGCAATTTTCTCAACGGCACCAACCTCGTCGCCGGCTATACCGGGACGAATGTGGCTACGGGGGACAACTCGGCCTACGGCTACGGCTACAAGGCGGGTCGGATCGGATTGCGGGGCGCGGGTAATGTAACGTTTGCATCGCTGACCGCGGCCTACGGGGCGAATCCCGGGAGCACGAGCCTGCCGTACTACCCGCTCTCCCTCACGACCTCCTGTCTGAACGCCGGCGGCGTCTACAGTGCGGCCGGCGGCAACTGCATCGACATCTGTTCGGCGGGGTCCACCTATGACGCCACGACGGGCGTCTGCAACAAGGCATGCACCGGCAGCGCGGTCTACAACAGCGGCACCGACACCTGCAACAGCTGCCCGACCGGCAGTACCTACAACGCCACGACCACGCAGTGCATGAATGCCGTTTGTCCGGCCCCGGGGTACTCGGGCGGCAGCTACAATAATGCGGGCCAGTGCACGAATAGCTGTCCCACCGGATTCTCGTCCGTAAGCTCTTATTGTTATCCGACAGCCGACGGTTCTGGATCCTACAGTTCGGGATATTACTGTCCCAGCACATCCACGATTGCGAACAACAGTGGCGTCTACGTGTGCTATCCCACGGCGAGCCCGGCTCTTTCGTACTCCGCCGGATATTACTGCAGTACCGGATTTACCATCACCGGTACGTACTGCTATCCGACCGGGGATTCCAAGAACACGACGACACACAACTACTGTCCCTCCGGACAAACCATCAACAGCGCCGGTACGTTCTGCTATCCGACCGCTTCACCGGCCCTGTCCACCAGCTCGACGACCAACAAGTACTGTCCGTCCGGACAAACGATCAATAGCGCCGGTACGCTCTGCTATCCAACCGGCGACTCCAACAGCTCGACGACCAACGACTACTGTCCGTCCGGGCAGACCATCAGCAGTACCGGTACGTACTGCTATCCGACCGCGAGTCCCGCCAATGTCTACGGCTCGGGATTCTGGTGCCCCAACGGCGATACCGCGCCCACCAGCGCGGGAAAGTGCTGCTTGAGCGGATACACCTATAGCACCACGGCGCTCGCCTGCACGAAGAGCGGCAGCGCGAACGAAGCGGCAACCAATGCCACCGCCGCAACCGCGGCCACCGCCATGAGCACCGCCACCGCCATGAGCGCGGCCACCGCGATGGGTGGGGCCACCGCGGCCACCGCCGCCACCGCGGCCGGCACCCCGCAGACGGTGGCGGCAGCCAATAACGCCTCGACGCAAACACCGCCGTCGACGCTCGCGCCCACGACGGGCAATGTCGACTCGCAGTACGCGGTGCAGAAGACCTGCTCTCAAGGCAACCTGTACAACTACAGCACCGCCAACGCGCCGACCACCGCGGGAACCGCCACTCTCGCGAATGCGGCGAATACCGCGGGCATTCTCGATTACGCGCCGATTCCCAACGCCTACACCGAGCTCACGAGCTTCCAGATCGCGAACGAGAGCGCCATGACCCGCGGTGCGGCCACGCCGATTTTCTATTCCCTGAAGATCACCCAGGACGGTCTGCTGAGTTTCGCCTACAGCGTGAGCGGGGGCGCGTATTCCTACCTCATCAAGGACCAGTCGATCACGGCGTCCAACGGTCCGCTGCCCGCGAGTTTCAGGGTCGGGTTCGCGGCCTCGGACGGCGGCGCGAGCAACGTTCACGAAATCATGTGCTTCAAGGCGGCCTCGGCCAACCAGTCGGGCAGCTCCGCCAGCGTCAACCAAAAGCAGGCTTCCAAGGTGGAGGCGGGGACTCAGGCCTACTTCGCCTACTACGATCCGAACGATTGGACCGGCACGGTCACGGCGAACACCTTGATCGATACGGCGGGCGTGGTCTCCGTGGCCAGCGTCGCGAACTGGGATGCCTCGTGTGTGCTGACCGGCACCGGCGCGAGCGGCTGCGCCAATACGGGCGCCGGCGGCCCGACCAGCGCCGCTCCGGCGCCGGCGGCCCGCATCATGCTCACCTGGGATACGGTTGCCAACACGGGCATCCCGTTCGAGTGGGCGAGTCTCAATGCGGCACAGCAGGCGGCGCTCACGTTCGGGGATGCGTCGCCCTCCGCCGCGCGCCTCAGTTATCTGCGCGGCGATCGCAGCAACGAAATCAACTCGGCCGGAGTCGGTCTGTATCGCGCGCGGGACGGGGTTCTCGGTGACGTGGTCGATTCGAGCCCGGCGTGGGTGGGTCCGCCTTCCTCGCCTTATACCTCGACGTGGACGGACCATCTGTATCCAACCGCGGCCATGGCCGAGAACAGCGGGTCCCAGTCGTACGTGCAGTTCAATGCGGCCGAACAGACGCGCCTCAACGTCGTGTATGTGGGCTCCAACGACGGCTTCCTGCACGGATTCGAGGCCGGCAGCTTCGATGTGAACGGCGCCTTCGTCTCGACCGCCAACGACGGCAAGGAAGTGCTGGCGTACATGCCGGGATCGACACTCGCGAGTGCGACCGTGGCATCCGCCACCGGCGGATGCGTCAACGATACGACGACATCGACCGTGGTCCAGAACATCCACGGCGTGACGCCGGCCGTCGGGGCGACGCCGGAATGCGTGGGGACGCAGCTCGATTACTCGAATTCGCAATACGGCCATAATTTCTTCGTGGACGCGACCGCCGGTTCGGGCGACCTTTTCTACGAGGGCCAATGGCACACCTGGCTGGTCGACGGCCTCGGTGCGGGTGGGGCCGCCATTTTCGCGCTCGATGTCACGGATGCGTCCAATTTCAGCGAAACCAGCGCCTCCAACCTGGTCATGGGCGAGTGGAATCCGAGCTCGATCGCGTGCTCGAACGTTGCGGGCTGCGGCGCCAATCTCGGCAACACCTACGGCACGCCGCTGATCCGCCGCCTGCACGACGGCAACTGGGCGATCATTTTCGGCAATGGCTTCGGCAGCGCGTCCGGCGATGCGGGGGTCTATATCATCACCATCAATGCCGCCACCGGCGGCCAGACCACGTACTATCTGAGCACCAATACCCCGGGCACCAATAATGGGATCGCGTATGTGACTTCGGCCGACCTCGATGGCGACCACGTCACCGACTATCTGTATGCGGGCGATCTCAACGGCAATGTGTGGCGCTTCGACGTGACCAGCAATTCGGAGTCGAATTGGGCGGCGGGGGCCGCGCCGCTGTTCACCACGCAATCCGGCCAGCCGATCACGACTGCCGTATTGGCGATTTCCAGCAACGTGGCGGGTGGCGCCCCGCAGGTCCTCATCGAATTCGGGACTGGCGAGCGCACGCAGCTGAACAACCTGGGACCGGAACAGTTCGTGAGCGGCACGCAATCGCTCTACGGCGTGTGGGACTGGAACATGTCAGCATGGAACGCGCTGGCGCCCGGCACCGGCTATGCGAGCCTGGCCGCGGCAGCGACGGGCCTGGCCACGCCCTACACGCTGACCCCGTCGAACCTGCAGGAGCAAACCCTCACGCCGAACGCGAACCAGGTGACGGTCGACGGCACGAATCTCTCGGTCTGCTGGCAGGGCAGCCTCACGCCCTGCGGAACCGGCCAATTCGGCTGGTACGCGAATCTGCCGTTCACCCAGGAGCAGATCATTTACAGCCCCGTGTATTACCTGGGCGCGTTCATCGTCAATTCGACGATACCAGCCAACAATGTCGCGACCTCGTGCTCGAGCAATCTCGACACCGGCTACACCTATGCGATCAACATACAGAACGGCGGTGTGTTCACCAATGTGTTTCCGACCTACACCAAGAACGGAACGGTGGTCACCGACGCGCCCGAGGCCGGCGTGATGACGAATGCCAGCGGCAGCAACGGCATCGTCACCACCTCGCAGGGAACCACCTACCTGGTGTCCCAAGGCATCAACGGGGTCCCCGTTCCCAACCGGATCAACCCTCCGTCCATCACCAAGGCGAAGCGGCTGACCTGGATCGAAAGGCGATGAATTTTCGGAGCTATATATGATGCGGACACAAGGCGCGGCGCCCAAAATGCGCGGCTCGGCGAGGCACGGAGGCTTTTCGCTGATCGAGCTCATGATCACGGTCGGGATCGCCGCGATTCTTGCAACGATTGCGGCGGCCGTCTACACGAGCGAAGTGCAGAAATCGAGGCGCACGGACGCGCGGACCGCGCTGTTGGATTTGGCGGGCCGCGAGGAGAAGCTCTACAGCGTTTCCAATGCCTACAGCGCGGTCGCGTCGGACCTGGGCTATGCGGCGGCCGGCGTGCCGTGGCCGGTCACCATAGGAAGCGGCTACTACAATGTCTCCGTCGTCGCGCCCGCTGGCGCGTCGACCTACACGATCACGGCCACCGCGATCGGATTGCAGGCGAACGATACGCAATGCGTGAAGCTCACCCTGGACCAGCTGGGAACTCAGAGTTCCACCGGCACTGCCACCCCGGCCACCTGCTGGGGCAACTGACCCGTGCGGAGGCCGCCCTCCTAGTGCGTTGCACGCCTCCGCGGCCCGGGGCTATGCAGCCGGGACCATCCCGACCATAGCTCCGAGGACACCGTGCAGCTCGAGCGCATCCATCCGATGCGTGGTGGGCGCCGGGAAGTCGGTCCAACGCACTCGGACGTAGTCGTCCTGCAGTTCCTCGATGACGACGCCGGTGGCGTGTACGGTGGATCCCGTGAATCCCACCTGGTCGCCGATTCGCAGCCGCTGATCGTCTTCAGTCGCCATCGCTGTTTCCATCTGTGACAAGCCGATATGCGATCGACGATAAACGTCGAGCCGCTGGCCACCAATAAGTGATTGCCGAAAGCTTGGTGGAAATGCGAGGAGTGTCCGTGGCGGCGACCGTGGAGTGATATGCACGTCACGGGAGTCTGCAGGCTGCGACGTCGACGCACGCGCTCGTTACATAACACATGGGGGAGTCGGCGGAATGTGGCCCGATCGCCATTTGGCAGCGGGACGGAACGCTAGACTGCCCGCGAAACCGACACTCAGGCCGCTTTACATGGGAGTTCAGGGATGCGCGGGAAATTGTGGAGCCGACTCGGCCGGGCGGGCGTGGCATGCACGGTTGCGGCGATCGTCGCCGTGCCAGCGGCGCTCGGGCAGAGTCCTCCGGCGGTCGTCGGCGCGGCGGCGCAGTCCGCGTCGCCCGCCGCCAGTCAGGAGCTCGCGTCGCTCCGCGGGCACGTGCACCGCCTTGCGCTGCCCCGCTTCGATGCGGGCGAGGCGCCGAGCTCGCTTCGCATGAGCGGCCTCGAGATCGTCTTCGCCAAGACACCGGCGCAGCAGCGGGCGCTCGATGAGCTTCTGCTCGACCAGCAAAATTCGAAGTCGAGCCAATACCATCGCTGGCTGACCCCCGCGCAATATGGCCAACGCTTCGGCGCCGCCGATTCGACCGTTGCGGCGGTGGTGAAGTGGCTCGCGTCGAGCGGATTCGCAGTGGGCGAGCTGCCGCCCGGGCGGGGCCATCTGACCTTTGCCGGCAGCAAGGCGCAGGTCGAATCCATCTTTCACACCCGCATCCATCGGTTCGATGTGAACGGCGAGACGCATTTCGCCAATGTCTCCGACCCGATGATTCCCGCTGCCCTCGCGCCGGCCATCCTGGCGATTCGTGGACTGAATGATTTCTATCCGAAGCCGGGGGTCAGGCGGGCGGGGGGCTTCTCCCGCGCCCTGCCGCCGCCGCTCGCCGGCAGGAGCACACGCGCTGCCGCGGCTCCGCAGACTTATTACCCCGGTTCGGACCAGTATCCCGGCTACGTGGGACCGGGCGACTTTGCGACCCTGTACAACCTGCGCCCGGCTTATCAGCAGGGCATCACGGGGGCCGGGGTGACCGTCGCCATCGCGGGGCAGAGCGATATCGATCCCAGTGTGCTGAGCGCGTTCTGGTCGGCGTTCCATGTGGCCGGTTCCAATTTCGGCTTGCCGGCCCAGCAGTTCACTTCCCTGCCGGTGCCGGGAGGCACCGACCCCGGTCGGACGCGGAACGGCGACGAGGACGAGGCATACCTCGACACCGAGATCGTGGGCGCGCTCGCGCCGGGCGCCACCCTCGTGCTGGTCCGTGATGCCAACGTCATGAATGCGGCCCAATACGTCATCGATCAGAATCTCGCCGCAATCCTCAATGTCTCCTTTGGCGCATGCGAAAGCAACGAGACGGCCGCCAACGCGGCCATCGATGCGCTCTGGGAGCAGGGGGTGAGCGAAGGCATCACCATCACCGTCTCCTCCTCGGATGCGGGTGTCGCCGCGTGCACCGCCGAATCGGACATCGGCATGACCGGCGATGTGAATACCGGCAGCTTCGCCGTGAACGCACTGGCCTCGACGCCGTACGATCTCGCCGTGGGCGGGACCGACTTCAATCCCGCGCTGGAAGCTAATTACTGGAGCACCAGTAATCAAGCGGGAACGCTGCTGAGCGCCATCTCCCATATCCCCGAAATGGCGTGGAACGACTCCTGCGCAAATCCCGTCATCGCGGCGTATTTCAATTCGAGCCCGCTCGTATTCTGCAATACCCCCGAGCTCGGTACCGGGAATTCGGCCACGGCCAATCCGTACATCGACATTCTCGGCGGCGGCGGAGGCGTGAGCAGCTGCACGACGCTCGATAACGGCGGCAACTGCGCCGGCGGCTATCCGCAGCCGGGATGGCAGCAGGGCGTGCTCGGCATCGCCAACTTCGGCGGCCGCGCGCTGCCGGACGTTCTCGATGATCTCCACCCGGTGGCTGGTGTGTTCCTACGACACCAATCCCTGCGACCCGACTCAGGCGCCGACCTTCGCTTCGGGGACCGGCACCATCGACGTCCTCGACGGCACCTCGGCCGCCGCGCCCTCCATGGCCGCCATCGTCGCGCTGATCGATCAGACACAAATCTCATCGATGCAGGCCGATGGACGCCAGGGCCTCGTCAACACCACGCTCTACAGCCTGGCGGCGGGCGAGTATTCCTCCCCGACGACCGTCACGGCCTGCAATGCCGGCCAGGGCCAGATCAGCAACGGCGCCTGCATTTTTTACGACGTGACCGCGGGCTCCAATGCGCAGCCTTGCAGCGTCGCAAACTATGCGACGAATGCCTCGGGCAGCCTGCCCGCGAGCAGCTGCGTCCACGATTCCGGCGAATCGACCGGCATCATGGGAATCGACGGCACTCAGGATTATGCGGCGGGCGCGGGCTACGATCTGGCCACCGGGCTCGGCAGCGTCAACGCCTCCGCGCTCATCGCCGCCTTCCAGGCGATCTCGGCGCCCACCGGACTCGCGGCGAGCGCATCCGGCCAGACGGTGACATTGACCTGGAGCGCCGATCCAAGCGCGGCCGAGGGCTACGATATTTACGAGGGACCGGCGCCGGGGGCGGTGTCCTCGACCCCGGTCCAGCGCAACGTCACGGGCACGACGGCCACGATCACGGGCCTGCAGTTCTCGCAAAGCTACGTATTTGCGATCGCCGCCGTGTCGGCGTCCGCGATTTCGCCCGTGTCGAGCCAGGTGCAGGCGACCATCGTTCCCGCGCCGCCCGCGGGCCTCGCGGTCGCTGCTTCGGCGGCGGGCTCGCTCACCCTCGCCTGGGGCGCGAGCGGATCGGGCACCTACGATATTTTCGAGGGGGCCTCGTCGGGTGGGGAAGGCACGACGCCCTTTCTTTCGGGATTTTCCGGCACGACGCTCACGCTCAGCTCCCTCACCCCCGGCAAGCAATACTTTTTCACCGTCGAGGGCATCGATGCGGGAGGCGTCTCGGCTCCTTCGGCGCAGGCGAGCGGGACGGTGCTGCCGACGGCGCCGAGCGGACTCCACGCGACCGGCGGCAATGGCTCGGTGTCGCTCAGCTGGACGGCCGGCGCCGGCGCGGCGACCTACAATGTGTATGAGGGAACGTCGGCAAGTGCGCTGGGAGCGCAGCCGGTGCTGACGGGAATCACCGGGACGAGCGCCAGCGCGACGGGACTGCGCAACGGCACGACCTATTACTTCACCGTGGCGGCGGTCAATGCCGGCGGAATTTCCCCCTCCTCGGCGCAGGCGGACGCGACGCCGGCCGCGCCCAAGGGCGGAGGGGGATCGCTGGACGGCATCGGCGTGGCGATCCTGGGCTGCCTGGTCGTCGCTCGAGGAGTGCTCCGGCCGTAATTCTTGATGCGCGGTAAGGGCATTCTGGAGTAACTTCCCGTCCATGACGTGCGACTCTGCATCCCCGTTGGTTACCGGAGTGCGGGACGGGATAGCCACCCTTCAGCTCAACAGGCCGCAACAGCTCAACGCGCTGTCCGAGTCCGTGCTCGAGGCGTTGCAACGACAATTGGACGAACTGTCGGGCGAGGCGGATCTGCGCTGCGTGATCCTGGCGGCCACCGGCCGGGCGTTCTGCGCCGGCCACGATCTCGAGGAGATGCGCCGGACCCCGACGCTCGAGTATTACCAGTCCTTATTTGCCCGCTGCAGCCGGGTGATGCAAAGCATCCGATCGCTCCCGGTACCGGTCATCGCGCGGGTGCAGGGCCTTGCGACCGCGGCGGGCTGTCAGCTGGTGGGGAGCTGCGATCTGGCCATCGCCTCGGACGAGGCACGCTTCGCGGTATCGGGCATCAACGTGGGGCTGTTCTGTTCGACGCCGGCCGTTGCGCTATCGCGCAATGTCTCCACGAAGCGGGCCTTCGATCTGCTGGTCACCGGAAGATTCATCGACGCGGCGACCGCGCTCGACTGGGGTCTTATCAACGAAGTGGTTCCCGCGGCTTCGCTGGAGGCGGCGGCCGCGCGCAAGGCGGGCGAGATCGCGGCCAAGAGTGCGGCTGCAATTCGCTACGGGAAGGCGCTGTTCTACCGTCAGCAGCCCCTGCCGTTGGCGGACGCTTACGCGTTGGCCGGGGAGGTCATGGCTCGTAATTTGATGGAAGCGGACGCTTGCACCGCCATCGACGCGTTTCTCAGCCGGCGCAAGCCGGTCGATGGTGCTTGAAGAACGGCGCGAGGGCTACCGGCGCGGGTAAGGCGTGCCGTCCTTGCGCACGAAGCCGCCTCCGCCCTTGAGGAAGCGCATATCGATGTCCGGATAGTCGCCTTCGTCCTCTTCGATCTTGCGCGAGCCGATCTCCAAAACCACGGCGTCCCGGTCGGTCCGATTCTGCAGATGATGGCCGTCCCGGTCGCCCGCCTTGAAGCCGGCGCAGTCGCCGGGCCGAAGTAGCTCTTCTCCCGCGTCGGTGATCAGCACGACCTCGCCCTCCAGAACGTACACGAACTCGTCCTCCGCCGAGTGCCAATGCCGCTGGCTGGACCAGGCGCCGGGCGCAAGCCGCATCAGGTTCACGCCGAAGTCGGACAACCCGGCGGCATCGCCGAGTCGCTGGCGTTTGCGGTCCGCACAGGGACGGTCGAATGGCGCGGGGTATCGCGACCCCCGTACCACGGGCACCTGCTCGAGATCGATTCGCTTGCCCATGCCATCGCTCCTCACGCGAACCCCCGGGTTCGCGGTAATCTAAGGAGCTTAATATAACAGTCGCGGATCGAAACCGCTGGTACCGGAGCACCGATGAGTTACGTGGAACGCAATCTGCTGCCGAACGAGAAAATCACCTATCGGGCAAGGCTTCACCGCATCATCTATTTTCTTCCGGATTGCATTTTCGTGGTCGCCATCCTGGTGGGTCTCGGCGGTGGCGGCTGGATCGCGGCGGGCGTCGTCGCGGCCATCGGGGTGGTGCTGTTCATCCCGCCGTGGGTCCGCTCGGCGAGCTCGGAGTTCGCGATCACGGACAAGCGCGTGCTGATCAAGGTCGGGCTCGTGCGCCGGCACTCGCTCGAGCTGCTGCTGCAGAAGGTGGAGGGAATCGGCGTGGATCAGACGGTGCTCGGACGCATCCTCGGCTATGGAACGATCACCGTGTCCGGTGTCGGCGGCACCAAGGAATCGTTTCGCACGATCTCCGATCCTCTCGAATTTCGACGCCAGGTGCAGGCGAGTCTTTCGACGAGCCTTTAGGCGGCCAGCCCGAGCCGGGCGGCGAGGCTCGCCAGGATGCCGGCGACCCGCGCGCTCACCACCCGACGGCCTCGCCATCCTTGCGCAGGTCCGATCCGCTGCGATAGTAGCCGTCCATGGATTCGATCACCTGCACGCCGCCCATGTTCGCGCCGTTCACGGCCTTGACGTGGTGCCCCATGGCCGCGAGCTGCGCGCCCACGAGATCGTACAGCGGCGTCTCGAGATCGAGCTCGTTGGAAATCTGACTGTGCCAGAAGCGCGCGAGATCCGCCGCCGCCTGCACGTTGGCGCGCAGGTCGAGCACGTCGACCAGCAATTGCGCGTGTCCCTGTGCCTGCATGTCGCCGCCCATCAGCGTAACCGTCATCTTCGGCGTCCCGTCCTCGCGCAGCACGAACCCCGCCGACAGCGTGTTGAACGGCCGCTTGTGCGGGGCGATGACGTTCGGGCTGTGCGGATCGAGCGTGAACAGGGCGCCGCGGTTATGCAGCACGAACCCATAGCCCGGGACGGTGATGCCCGAGCCGAACTCGTAGAAATTGCTGTTCACCCAGGACACCATGTTGCCATCGCCGTCGGCGGTCGACAAAACCACGGTGTCGCCCGGCATCTTGACGTTGCTCGGGGGACCCGGCGTGGACGCATGATGCGGATCGACCCGGCCGCAGAGAGAGGCCGCATGCGACTCGGAGAGGAGCATCTCGAGCGGCACCGCGACGAAATCCGGGTCGCCGTCGTAACGCAACAGATCGGCGAAGGCGAGCTTCTTGGCTTCGACGAACAGGTGCCAGTATTGGGGATTTGCAGGGCCCAGGGAGGCCAGAGTCTGCCCCGGGGCCCAGCGCGGCACGCAGGCCGCGAGGATGTTCAGGATCTCCTCCGCTGCCCAGGCCTGCGAGGGCGGCGGCAGTTCGAGAATCTCGTGGCCGTGGTAGTGCGATCGGGCGGGCTCCACCCATTCGCCGCGATAGCCGGCGAGATCCTCGAGCGTCATGCTGCCGCCGAGCTGCGTGGACTTGGCGACGATCGCCTTGGCGATCTCCCCCCGGTAGAACTCATCCGTTCCATGTGCCTGGAGCAGCCGCAGCGTGTGGGCGAGATCAGGGTTTCTGAACCATTCGCCCGGCTTCGGCGGCCGGCCCTGCGGATACCATGTCTTGATCGAATCGGGATCCGGCTGGGTGCAGCATCCCTTGAGCGGCAGCGCGTCGGGCAGCACCCAGTCGCTCGCGATGCGCTCCGATATCGGAAATCCGCTCTCGGCGTATTGCGCGGCGGGCTCGAGCACCTGCTTGAAGGAGAGCTTGCCGAAGCGACGCTCGAGCGCGTCCCATCCCCAGAGGCTTCCCGGAACCGTCACCGCCAGGATGCCGTTGATCGGCATTCCGGAGCTCGGCCCCCAGTTGCGGGGATCCCAGCGATAGCCGAGCCGGTTGAAGTGCTCGACGGTTGCGCCGCTCGGGGCGGTGCCGCTGGCGTTCAGCACATAGACCCTGTGCTCCCTGGCCACGTAGACCATGGCGAACAGATCCGAGGCGACGCCGACCATCATCGGTTCCACCACGCTCAACGTGGCGGCGGTCGCCACGGCGGCATCGACCGCGTTGCCGCCCTGCATGAGCACCCGCAGGCCCGCCTGCGCCGCGAGCGGTTGGCTGGTCACCACCATGCCGTGAGAGGCCATGACTTCGGAGCGGCTCTGCGCGGGCCAGCCCTCGGCGCGCACGCCCCGGACGGCGCTGCAAAAGGGAGCCGGGGGATTCGTGTCGCAGCCGGCATCGGTCGCCGCGTTTTGCGCCAGGGTGGTGTTCGCAGACAGCGCGTACAGGGCGAGCAGGGCGGCCGCGCATGGGTTTCCAAAGAACGTGTCGAGCCCCATGATGGTCCCTTGATTGAGCGATCCGCTCCGCACTGGGAGCCGGTCAGACATTAACAAACGGAATCCCTGACTGCACGGATTCGAAGGACGCCCGCATGAACCGACCCGGTCCGCCTGCCGAGCCACCTGCCATCGAGCACCCTGCGCCCGCCCGGAGCCGTCTGCGGGCGCTGTTGGCGGCCAAGGAATTTGCACTCACCGCGGAGATCACTCCGCCGGTGTCGAGCGATCTTGCCGAATTGCTGGCGAAAGCCGCGCCCCTCGAAGGACTGGCCGATGCGGTCAACGTCACCGACGGGGCGGGCGCGCGGCCGCATCTGGACGCGATGGTGGCCGCACTGGCGCTGGTGAAAGCAGGGGTGGAACCCATCCTGCAGGTGACCTGCCGGGACAGAAATCGCATTGCCCTGCAGAGCCAGCTCCTCGGCGCGGCCGCGCTCGGCATCACCAATCTGCTGCTGCTCAAGGGGGACGATCCGGGCGCGGGAGATCAGCCGGATGCCAAGCCGGTCTTCGACCTCGATACGGCGGCTCTGGCCGCGACGGCCGTCGGTATCCGGGACCGCGGGCAGCTCCCTTACGGCCGCAAGGTGGGCGGATCCGCCGCTTTCTTCATCGGGGTCGCGGACGCTCCCGTGGATCCGGCCCCCGGCTGGATGCCAGTCAGCCTCACCCGGAAAATCGAGGCGGGGGCGGAATTTGCCCAGTCGCAGTTCTGCATGGACGCGCAGATCCTGAGGCGCTACGTGGCGCGCTTGCGCGAGAGCGGCGTCGCCGATCGCATCTGCCTGCTGATCGGCGTCGCACCGCTGGCCTCGGCGAAATCGGCGCGCTGGATCAAGCAGCATTTGTTCGGCTCGATCATTCCTGAATGGATGATCGAGCGGCTCGACAAGAGTTCCGATCCACAGGCGGAGGGTCGCGCGCTCTGCGTGGATCTGCTCAAGGAGTATGCGGAGATTCCGGGAGTGAGCGGAGCGCACCTGATGGCGCCGCTCAATGAACGGGCGATTGCACCCGTCATGGAAGCCTTTCGAAAATCGAGATGAGCGCTGGCCCGGCCCGCGCGGCGCCTGGAAGCGATATATTACATTTCATATATTTTGTAACAGTATGAATTTAAAATAATTTCTACTCAAGCATTTGGTCCAGCAGCCGGGCCGCGTGGATCGCCGTGCGCCGGGCGCCATCCGCGATTTGATGTCGGCAGCTGGTGCCGTCGGCGACCACGATCGCCTCGGGCGCGGCGCGCAGCGCGGGCAACAGCGTGAGCTCCGCCATGCGCATCGATACGTCCTGATGTGCCGCCTCCAAGCCGAAGCTCCCCGCCATGCCGCAGCAGGAGCTGTCGATCAGCCGGGGACTGGAACCGGGAATGAGCGCGAGCACCTCCAGCACCGGGGTGACCGCGGCGAACGCCTTCTGGTGGCAGTGGCCGTGCACGAGTATCGGCCGTCCGGCCGCTTTGAAGCGCGCCGAGAATCGTCCCGCGCGCACCTCGCGTGCAATGAACTCTTCGAACAGCATCGACTGGGAGGCGATCAGCCGCGCGTTCGGGCCAAGGCCCATCACCAGGGTCTCGTCGCGCAGGGTCAGCAGGCACGACGGCTCCAGGCCGACGATGGCGATGCCGAGCCGGGCGAACTCCTCGAGCGCCCCGATCAACTCGCGAGCCTTGTCGCGGGCGCGCTCGACCATGCCCACGGCGAGGAGGGTCCGTCCGCAGCAATAGTGGCCGGCGGCGCCGGCATCGCCCCGTTTGTTCAGCGTGTGCACCCGATAGCCCGAGGAGCGCAGCACCCGTGCGGCGGCAACGGCGTTCTCGCGCTCGAAGGTGCCGTTGAACGTGTCCACGAACAGCACCACCGCCTTGGCTCCCGCGGAGGCCGCCTCGAGCACGGCCTCGCGGCTCGCCCAATCGCCCCCGCCGGGATCGTGCCAGAAGGTATCCCTGCGCCAGCGCGGCAAAGATCGTGCGGCCGAGATGCCGAGCAGACGCTCGCCGAGCCGGTGCGCGCCGGGGAGCGTCTCGCGCAGATTCGCGATCCACGGCCAGCGGCTCGCCACGGCCGAATAATCGGGCAGCCGGCCGATCAGCCGGTCCTTCAGCGAGTAGCCATGGCGCGCCTTGTAATGGGCCAGGAATTCGATTTTCATCCGCGCCATGTCGATGCCGGTGGGACATTCGCGCTTGCATCCCTTGCAGCCCACGCAAAGCGCCATGGCCGCGTGCACGGCGTCACCGGTGAACGCATCCGCGCCGAGCTGGCCGGACAGCGCCAGCCGCAGCGTATTGGCGCGACCGCGCGTGAGATGCTGTTCGTCGCGCGTCACCCGGAAGCTCGGGCACATGGTGCCGGCATCGAATTGACGGCAATGCCCGTTGTTGTTGCACATCTCGACGGCCTTCGCGAAGCCCCGCGTGGTGTCGCCGCCCGTTCCGGGCGCGGTGATCGACCCGGTGAGAGCGTCGTTCTGCACGTCCCATGCCGACCAGTCGAGCACGGTCTCGAGGGTGACGGTGCGGTAGGGGTTGGCGGCCGAGGGCGGCGCGAAGCGGAACAGCGTCGCATCGTCCATGCGCGGCGGATCCACGATCTTTCCCGGGTTGAAAAGTCCGCGCGGATCGAGCTCGCGCTTGATTTCGCGAAACGCCCCGTCCAGCGACGCGCCGAACTGCCAGCGGATCCATTCGCCCCGGCAGATGCCGTCGCCGTGCTCGCCGCTGTAGGCGCCTCGGAATCGACGCACCAGCGCCGCCGCTTCCTCGGCGATGGCGCGCATCCGTCGTGCGCCCCCTTCAGGGCCGTCGCGGCGCATGTCCAGAATCGGCCGCACGTGCAGAGTTCCCACCGAGGCGTGCGCATACCAGGTTCCATGGGTGCCGTGCCGGGCGAAGATCTCGGTGAGCGCATCGGTGTAGTCGGCCAGATGCTCGAGCGGCACCGCGCAATCCTCGATGAAGCTCACCGGCTTGCCGTCGCCCCGCAGGCTCATCATGATGTTGAGACCGGCTTTGCGCACCTCCCAGAGGTTGCTCTGCGCGGCCGGGTCGGTGAGGCTCACCACGCTGCCCGGGAGTCCGAGGTCCGCCATGAGTGAGTGCAGCAAGCCGAGTTTCGAACCCAGCGCGGCAGAATCTTCGCCGCTGAATTCGACCAGCAAAATCGCCGCCGGCCGCCCGATCAGGGCTGCCTCCAGCTTCGGCCGATAGCCCGGATTCTCGAGGCCGAGGTCGATCATGATACGATCCACCAGCTCGACGGCGGAGGGGCCGAGTTTGACCAAGTGCTGGGCCGCCTCCATGGAGGCGCGAAAGCTCGGGAAATTGACCACGCCGAGGACCCGGTGCGCCGGCCGCGGCGCGAGCTGCAGGGTGAGCGTGCGGGTGTAGGCCAGGCTTCCCTCGGAGCCGATCAACAGGTGGGCCAGGTTGACCCGGCCATCGGGGGTGTACGGCCGCTCGCTCTGATTGTCGAAGATGTCGAGGTTGTAGCCTCCGACGCGGCGCATCACCTTGGGCCAGTGTTCGACCATCTCGCGCCGATGACGCTCTGCCAGCCGGCGCACGAAATCGGCAAGCGCCGCCGCGCGGCCGCTGATCGTGCCGAGCGGACCGAAATCGGCGCGGCTGCCGTCCGCGAGCCAGGCTGCGACGCCGAGCACGTTGTGCACCATGTTGCCGTAGGCGATGGAGCGTGAGCCGCAGGAGTTGTTTCCCGCCATGCCACCCAGGGTGGCCTGCGCGCCGGTCGACACGTCCACCGGGAACCACAGACCGTGCGCCGCCAGGCGCGCATTCAGGTGGTCCAGAACCAATCCGGGCTCCACCACCGCCGTGCGCCTGGCCACGTCGATGTCGAGCACGCGCCGGACGTGCTTGCTGCCGTCGATGACCAGTCCGGCGCCGATGGTCTGGCCGCACTGGCTCGTGCCGGCGCCGCGCGGCACCACGGGTACGCGCAAATCGCGCGCGATGTCGAGTGCCAGGCCGACATCGTCATCGTCGGCCGGAATGAACACCCCCGACGGCATGACCTGGTAGATCGACGCATCCGTCGCGTAGCGCCCTCGCGCGGCCGGATCGAACAGCGTCTCCCCGCGGGTCTCGCGCCGCAGGCGACGCTCCAGGGCCGCAACGATATCCGGCGGCAGCGGCTCGAGGCCGCCCGCCGCCGAAACCTTCCGGGTCACGGGATCATCCACTGCGCCACGTATTGCTGAACCAGGACGAGCAAGCCGAGCAGCAGCGTGAGCACGATGCTGTGCAGGAAGGTGCGTGCGAGCACGCGGCCTTCCTGTCCGTGCAGCCCCGTGACCGTGATGCCGGTGGCGATGTTTTGCGGGGAGATCATTTTCCCCATCACGCCGCCCGAGGAATTGGTCGCCGCGATGAGCACCGGATTCAGGCCCAGCTGCCCGGCCGCGACCACCTGCAGTTTGCCGAACAGCGCGTTGCCCGACGTATCGCTGCCGGAGAGGAACACGGCGACCCATCCGAGAAACGCGGACAGCATCGGAAAGAAGATGCCGGCCGAGGCGACACCGAGGCCAAGCGTGTAATTCATGCCCGAGTAGTTCATGAGATAGGCCAGGCCGACGATCAACGCCACGGTGAGGATCGCGAACCGGCTCTGGCGCCAGGTGGCCGCGACCGCGCCGAAAAAGCGGCGCGGGCCGACCCCCACCCACGCGGCCGTGAGGATGCACGCGACGAGGATGGCCGTTCCGGTGCCGAGCGGCTGGAACGCCCAATTGGCCGGGTAGGGCTTTTGATAGAGCGTGATGAACACCGCATTGTGCAGGCCGGGCCAGTGGATGGTCTGTTGGCCCGCGGCCGCGACCTTGAGATGCGTCCACAAGATCACCACCACCGAGACGACCACCCAGGGAATCCAACCCTGCCACCCCGGGATCGATTTCGAGGCGCCGCTCGTTGCCGGCCGATGCACGGCGAACGCGGGATCGACGGCCGGCGTCCACACCTTCAGGAAGCCGAGCGTCACGATCAGCGACACGAGCGCCGCGAGCACGTCGGTGAGGGAATAGTCGAGATAATTCGACGAGACGAATTGCGCGAGGGCAAAACTCATGCCGGCCACCAGCAGCAGCGGCCATACCGCGCGCACCGAGCGAAAGCCCCCATACAGGCCCATCACGTAGAACGGCAGGATGGCGGCGATGAAGGGAAGCTGCCGCCCGACCATCGCGCCGAGCTTGACCGCGGGCAGATCCGTCACCTGTCCGAGCACGGTGATTGGCGTGCCCAGCGCGCCGAACGCGACCGGGGCGGTGTTGAAGATGAGCGTGAAGGTGAGCGCCTCGAGCGCCGGCATGCCGATGAGAATCAACAGGGCGCTGGTGATGGCCACCGGCGTGCCGAATCCGGAGATCCCCTCGAGCAGGCAGCCGAAGCAAAAGCCGATCACCACGAGCACGACGCGCCGGTCGTTCGGTAGATGCAGCAGCAGCCAGTCGCGAAACGCATCGAACCGGCCCGAGATCACCGCAATGTTATAGAGCAGCAGCGCGGCGAAGACGATCCACATCACCGGCCATAGCGCGAACACGACGCCCGCCGCGATGCTGTCGAGGGCGAGGCCCACCGGGAATTTCCAAAATACGATCGCGACGAGCAGTCCCACCGCGAGGCCCGCCAGCGAGGCCTGCCAGGCGGGCCGCCGCAACACGCCGAGCGCGATCAGCACGGTCGCGATGGGCAGCGCGGCCACCAGGAAGGACGGGATCAAACCGCCGCCAACCGGCGTCAGCAATTGATGGAACATCGCCATTTCCCCCGCGGTAGTGGATGTTGCGTCCGAGGCCGCAGTTTCCGGCACACACTGCCGTTTGTCCAAGGGTGCGTCCCGGATCGCGCACCCTCGGGAGCCGGTGATATCCTGGGAGGTATCAATAACGAGCGAGTACTCCCGATGAAACCCCATCGCCGCCCTTTGGGCGTGCTGAATCGCCTCATCGCGGTCGGCGCCGCGCTTGCGCTATGCGCCCTGGCCGCCGCGGCTGCCCCCAAACGGCCGCTCGAGGTCGAGGACTTCGACCGCCTGGCGGCGGTCGATGGCGTGGTGTGCTCGCACGACGGGCGCGAGATCGCCTACACGGTCGAGCAGTCCGATCTGGATTCCGACGAGCGCAAGACCGCCGTTTGGATGGTCGACTACGACGGCCGGCACGACCGACGGCTGACCGAGCCCGCGGAATCTGCTTCGAATCCGAAATTCAGTCCGGACGGCCGATGGCTGTCGTTCCTCGCGGCGCGCGCGGGCGACACCAAGCCGCGGATCTATCTGCTCGATCTGCGCGGAGGGGAACCCGAGGCCGTCACCGCCGAGGGCGGGGAAATCGCCGACTATGACTGGTCGCCGGATGGCCGGACGCTGGTCGTCTCCAGGTCGGGACAGGCGGAGATCACCAAGACGCCGCCACCGATCGTGATCGACCGGCTGCGCTTCAAGGAGGACCGGACCGGCTACCTGACCGCCACGGAGCGCAAACGGCTCTACCTCGTGGACGTGGCGACCAAACGGCTCACGCCGCTCACGACGGACCGCGGGGTCGACGACACGCTGCCTGCCTACTCGCCGGACGGCAAGAGCGTGGCGTTCTTCAGCACCCGCGATCTGGACCCGGACCGCACCGGAAAACTCGCCCTGTATCTGCTCGATGTGGACTCACCGGGGACGGTGCGCAAACTCACGGAGTTTTTCGCACCGAACAGGCCGGCGCTCGCATGGACGCCGGATGGAGCGCGGATCGTCTATACCTCCGGGCTCGAGCCGCGGCTCAATGCCTACATCCAGGATCGGTTGAACGTGGTCACGGTGGCCGACGGCCGTACGCGATCGCTCACCGAGCGGTTGGATCGCGCGGTATCCAATCCGGCGATGTCGGCCGGGGGTGACGCCGTCAATCTCATCCTGGAGGACGACGGCTCGGAGATTCCGGTGACGGTACGGCTCGATACGGGAGAGCTGCAACGGCGGGTCGACGGCAAGCTCTCGGCGACGAGTCTCTGCGCCGGGGGAGGCCATGTCGCGGTGGTCGCTTCCACCGACAGCACGGTCCCGGAGGTGCAGGCCGTGGAGAACGGCGGGCTGCGCAAGCTGACCGCGCACAACGACGCGCTCCTTGCGCAGCTCTCGCTCGGAGCGGTGGAGGATATTTCCTTTCCGAGCCGCGACGGCACCGTCATCCACGGCATGATGGTGAAGCCGGCCGACTATCGCGCCGGGCGGCCATATCCCACCATCCTTTGGATTCACGGCGGACCCAACGGCCAGGACTCCCATGGATTGCCGGTCGACACCTATCCGCTCGAGCTCGAGCGTCAGTGGTTTGCGGCGCACGGGTACGTGGTGCTCGCGGTCAATTATCGAGGCAGCAGCGGGCGGGGCGGCGCGTTCGCGAGCGCCATCGCCGGGGACTGGGGGCACCGGGAGGTGGCGGATCTGCTCGGCGCCGTCGACTACGCGGTGCGCGAGAGGATTGCCGACCCGCAGCGGCTGGGGGTGGGCGGATGGAGCTATGGAGGCATTCTCACGGATTACCTCATTGCCTCGGACACGCGCTTCAAGGCCGCGATAGCCGGCGCGGGCAGCGGCAACCAGCTGTCGATGTACGGCAGCGACGAATATGTCATGCAGTACAACGCCGAGCTCGGGCCGCCCTGGGCGACGACGGATCGATGGCTGAAGGTTTCCTATCCGTTCTTTCGTGCCGCGCGCATCAGGACGCCGACGCTGTTCCTGGGGGGCGACAAGGACTTCAATGTGCCGGTGGCGGGCGGCGAACAGATGTACGAGGCTCTCCGGACGCTGGGTGTGCCCACCGAGCTCATCGTCTATCCCGGCCAATATCATCTACTCACCCGGCCCAGCTACATCAAGGATCGCATCCGGCGCTACCTCGACTGGTTCGACCGATATCTCGGGGTCCCGCGGGGCTGAACGGGCGGCCGGGCGGCCCACCCGCCGGCCCTGCGAATTGGCTCACAAATCCCGACCAAGCGGCGCGTTGCGGCGTCCGTTTGCGGCGGCGCAATCCAAGAACTGTGATTCATCACCGCCCAGTTTTGGTGCTGATCCCCGACCCTTAGGCAGGTCGCGGCAAGCCGCAGGAGATCCCGTCCTGCGGGCCTCCGCACGGCAGATTTTCAAGGGCGAGATCCATGACCCCGGCGGCAAATATCGCGGTCGCGAACGTTGCGGCCAAACAAGACTCGGGCCTGAAATCGGCGCCGACCCGCGCGACCCAGCTTTGCCTGGTGGTTCACGACGATCTCGAATTGCGGCTCAGGCTGGCCAGCCTCGTGCGGCGCGCCGTCTCCACGCTCGAGGCCGATTCGCTGTCGGTCGCCGGCCTGGAGAATCTCTCCGTCGAGCAGCTGCGCTCCTACCGCGCGGTGCTCGTGATCGTCGAATTCATGAAGCAGGGCGGATCGGATCCTTTGGCCGTGGTGTCCAGGCTCCACGCCCGCGCCCCGCTCGTTCCGATCCTGGTGTTCGCGCGGCATGGCGACGAGCGGTCCGCGGCGCGCTCCATGAGGTCGGGCGCGGTCGACTACTGGCCCATCCATTCGGTCGACGTGGCGGAGCTGTCGACCTCGCTGCAGATGGTGCTCGGTACCACAGGACCCTCCGAGCCGCAGGGTTCGATGAAGCCTACCGCGAGCATCTCGGCATCCGAAGCCGCGGGTCTTCCCGACGTTCCCGGGTACCGGCTGCTCAAGAAGATCGCGCACTCCTCGTCCGCGACGGTCTATCTGGCGCGCAACAGCGACCTTGCGCAAATGGTCGCGCTCAAGGTCCAGACCATCCGCGGCATGCCGAGCGTATCCGACGAGGACCAGCAGCGATTCGCGCGCGAATGCGAGATCCTCTCCAGCTTGAACCATCGCTCCATCGCCGACGTGATCGATTTCGGCATCACGCCGGATTATCTGTACCTCGCGCTGGAGTATTTCCCCTGCGGCAGCATGCGCGAGCGGCTGAAGAATCCGGTGAGCGAGTCCGATGCGCTCGATTACGCGAGGCAGATCGGCGGCGCCCTTCAGGTGGTGCACGCCGCCGGCATCATCCACCGCGATCTGAAGCCCTCGAACATCATGCTCACGACCGATAATCGCGTGGTGCTCATCGACTTCGGGTCGGCGCGGGCGCAGCTCGTCAGCCAGGATTTGTCGCGTTCCGACCTGATGACCGGCACGCCCTATTACGTATGTCCGGAGCAGATCAGCGGCCAGGATCCGGATCAGCGGGGCGATCTGTACAGCCTCGGGGTCATTTTCTACGAGATGCTCGCGGGCAGACTGCCGTTTACCGGCAATACCCTGTCCGACATCTTCGACGGCCATCGCGAAGGGGTCGTGCCGCCGCTGCCGCCGGCGCGGGCGCGCTTCGAACCGCTGATCGAGCGGCTGCTCGCCAAGAGCGCGCAGCAGCGGTTTGCGACCGCGCAAGGCTTTCTCGAGGCGCTCGAGGCGATCGCGCCCGCGAGACCGGCGTAGGAGCGCTGAATGAGCAAGGCGGCCGCCAGGCATGATACGGAAGCCGGCCACGCAAGACCGGCGGGGCCGGGCGCGCTCAAGAAATCGAAGATCGCCGCCTTGCTGGTCACCGCCGACGTGGAGCTGTGGCCCCAGGTCGGCGCGCATTTGCCGACCAAGCTCAGCTTCCGGCAGATAGACTCGGTCGGCGAATTGATCGACACGGTGCCCGCGGACACGCCGGCCGTGGTGCTCTGGGACGCGCGCGGCAGCGCGGACAAAAGCGCCGAATTGTCGAGGATCCAGGCTCATTCCACACGCTTCGCCATGCTGGTGCTGGACGATGACGATTCGGCCTGGTCGTCGGCGATCCAACATGGACAGATCGTCGCATTCGTCGCCTTGCCCATCGACCAGAGCCGCCTGATCGGGGCGTTGGGCGGCGCTTACGAGGAGGTCAATGCGCGCGTGGCGCTGCTGGGCGGCCAGCCGGCGGCGGCGGATCGCGCAGGCGGCGGCAGGCGCGTTTCGGGGAAGCTGATCGCGGCGGCGTCGGTGGGAATTGCCGCTGCCATTGCGGCCGCCATCATGCTGGCCGCTCACGGCAGCAGAGACGCGAACTCCGTGAAATCCGGACCCGCGGACGGGCGTTCCCCCTCGACGGCCCCCGGAGCGCCGCAGTCCGACCGCCCGGAATCGACGGCGGCCGGACCCTCTTCCGCCGCATCCCCGTCTTCCCCCGCCGAGGAGGCGATCGACGTGCTCATCGGCCGGGCGCAGCGGGCGATGCGCGACCGGCATTTCATCGATCCGGCGGAAGGCAGTGCCCTGGCGCTGTATAGAGCCGCGCTGGCGATCGATCCCTCGAGCGGGGAGGCACAGCAGGGGCTGCAACGCCTGGCGGAGGTGCTGCTCGCCCGCGTGCAATCCGCGCTCGACGAGCATCAGTTCGATGCGGCGCTCCAGGCGCTCGAGAGTGCGCGCAGCATCGACCCTTCCGACAAGCGGCTGGCGGCGTTCGACGAGCGCATCGTGAAGATGCGGGCAGAACTCGGCCCGGCAGAAATCCTGGCGGCGATCAACGCGCAGAACTTCGACCGCGCGGCCCAGCTCATCGATCAGGCGGCCCGAACCCGCTCGGTCGCCGACGCGAAACTGAATCAGCTGCGCGAGGATCTTCGCCGGCACCGCGCCGATTCCGACAATTCGCGGATCGTGGCGCTGATCGATGCGCGCATGCAGCAGGATCAATTGACCGATCCGCCGAACGACAGCGCCGTCTACTACCTCAGCCAGGCGCGCAAGGCGGGCGCCACGTCGCCGGCCCTGCAGTCGCGATTCCGCGAACTCGAGCGGCGGCTGATGCTGGCCGCGCGCAATGCGATCGCGCAGCGGCAGCTCGATGACGCCGATCGTCTGGCGACCGATTTGCGCAGCATCGGGGTGCCGCTCTCGCAGGTGGCGGGCCTGCAGCACGATATCGGCATGGCGCGCGCACAGCTTGCGCCGGCCGCGGCGCCCCAGCCGCCGCCGTTGGCCGATCTCGTGCGCACGCGGCTCGCGCAGGGCAGCGTGACCGAACCCCAGGGCGACAGCGCGCTGCACTACCTGAATCAGCTCGAGGCCGCCGATCCCCATAACGCGGCGATCGGGCCGTTGTCGAAGGCCGTCCAGACACGGATATTGTCCCAGGCGAGCGCGGCGCTCGATGCGGCACTGCCCGGCCAGACGGAGGCGCTGCTGCAGATCGCCGAATCCCTCGGGCCTTCGCCCGAGGCGGACGCGCTGCGCAACCGGTTGAGCGCTCCGCGATCCGCCGCGAGCACAGGACTCCGGGAGGTCGCGGAGGCCTCGCTCGCGCGCACGCGGACATTGGATATCGAATACCCCACCTATGCGCTGGCCAAGCAGATCGAAGGCGAGGTCGAAGTGAAGTACACCGTCACACCCAAGGGTGCGGTCGCCGATCTTCAGGTGATCGGCGCCACGCCGCCGGGGGTATTCGAGAAAGCCGCGACGGTAGCCGTGTCGAGACTGCGCTACAAGCCGGTCATCGACGCCGGCAAGCCGATCGCCGTGTCGACAAAAATCCTCGTCAAGTTCCGGGTCGCCAAATGATTGGAGTAGTGCGATGAATCTGCGTTTGCCGACACCGCTGGTGCCGAAACTGTCTCCCGAGCGGCTGTTCGTGCTGGTGATCGCGCTCGGCCTGAGTTTCGGAGCGGTGGTGCTGGTGCCGGGCCTCAAGCTCGCGAGCGAGCTGGTCGACACCTCGGCGTCGTTGAAATGGGTGGGTGAGCAGCAGCGGTATACGACCGTCATTCGCGCCTCCCTGGAGACGATGCGGGATCGGTTGACCGATCGCGGCTACATTCAGGAGTCGCTGGATCAGCTCAAGGACTCGAGCCGCCGGCTCGACGAGGCGGTGACTTCGATGACCGCTCCGCGCGCCGCCGGTTGGATCTCCGCGCCGGGATTTCTGGGAGGCGCGGGCCAGTCGACCGCCGGACGTCATGCCCAGGCCCTGGCACAGGCCTGGGCCAGGGAGAAGGCGGCGCTCGATCCGGTGACTCGATTCGCCGGCCTTCCGTACGCGGACAGCGAATCGTCCGGCAGCGTGCTCAATTCCCAGGGGCGGGAACTGGAGCGCAACCTCACGGCCGCGATCCGCATCAGCCGGCACTCGTTGCCGGAGCTCGACGCGCAGCTCGGCGCGGTGGGGAGCGAGCTGCAGGCGGGCAACGGGCGGGCGGCGAAGCAGCTGCAGCTCGTGATGCTCCTGGGTTTGCTCATCGGCATCGGGCTGGTCGCGCTGATCATGCTGCTGCTCAACGCGCGCAGGAAACAGGAGGCGAAGCTGCGCGAGGCGCGACAGCAGACCGCCGACATCCTGCGCACGGTGAAGGAAGGCCTGTTTCTGCTCGACGAGAATCTGGTCATCGGGAGCGCCTATTCGAGCGCGCTGGAGACCTTGTTCCAACGAAAGGACATCGCGGGGCTCGGCTTCGATGCGCTGCTCGAGGGCATCGTCTCGGAAAAGACCCTGGCCACGGCGCTGAAGTTCGTGAAGGTGCTCTGGGCCGAGCGCACCAACGAGAAGCTGGTGAAATCCATCAATCCCCTCGGCGAGGTCGAGGTGCATCTGACGAGCGGCCAGGGCAAGCTCGATACCCGCTACCTCGACTTCGAATTTCATCGCGTGCGCGTCGACGGCAGGATCACGCACGTTCTGGTGTCCGTGTCCGATGTGAGCTCCCGCGTCGAGCTGGCCCGGGAGCTGCAGAGCTCCCAGCAGCAGGCGCAGGCCCAGGTCGATACGCTCCTCGGCATCCTGCAGATCGATCCCACGAATCTCGCCTCCTTCCTGAGCGACTCGAATGCGGCGATGAAGATGATCAATGCCGTGCTCAAGGAGCCTGCGCGCGAAGAAAGCGCATTCCGCAAAAAGCTCGATACGCTCTTCCGGCAGGCGCATTCGGTCAAGGGAGAGGCGGCGGCACTGGGGCTGTCGTCGATCGAGAGCCGCGCGCATTCCTTCGAGGATGACTTGAAGCGCCTGCGCGAGAAGAGCGATTTGTCCGGGAACGATTTCCTGCCGCTGGTCATCAAGCTCGACGACCTGCTGACCCATCTGCAATCGGTGAGCGATCTGGTGTCGCGGCTGTCGAAATTCCAGATACCGCGCGCCGAGGCGCCGGCTTCCCAGGGCGAGGGTCCGAGAGCGCGGCGCGAGGAGCCGGCCGCGGCAGGCGCCGCGGCGGCCGACTTCGAAGCGACCGGGCCGCTCGGCTCGGACGGCGGGCTGGCATCGGCGTTGCAGCAGCTTTGCGAGCGGGTGGCCGCCGACAGCGGCAAGGAGGCGAGGGTGCAGTGCCGCGGGCTGGACCAGGTACCCGAGGAATACCGTCGCATCGTCAAGGACATCGCGATACAGGCGGTGCGCAATGCGGTCGTCCACGGCATCGAGGAGGGAGCCACGCGGGCGGCGGCCGGGAAGGCCGCGCAGGGCCTGGTGCGCGTGGACTTCAAGCGGACCGGCGACGGCAGCTACAAGTTGAGCGTGGAGGACGACGGTCAGGGGCTCGCCACCGAGCGCATCAAGGAGGCGGCCGTGCAGAAGGGATTCATCACGGCGGATCAGGTGGAGAGCCTCGACGCCAAGGGAACGCTCGCACTGCTGTTCCAACCCGGATTCTCGACCTTGGAGAACGCGACGAAGGATGCCGGCCGCGGCGTCGGCATGAACCTCATGGCCGATCATATGCGCCAGATCGGCGGCCGCGTGGGCGTCGCGACCGCCTCCGGAAAGTTCACCCGGGTCACCATGACACTGCCGCCGCCGGGCAAGCCGCAAGACGATACGGTGGCCGCCTGACATGGACGCGGGCACGGCAAACGGGTCGCTCAAGCTCATGATCGTCGACGATTCCAACATCATTCGCCGGCGCATCGAACGCTCCCAGCAGATCGACCGGCTCGAAGTCGTCGGTTCCGCGGGCAACGGCCGGGACGCGGTCGACCTGTTTCGCCGCACGCGGCCCGATGTGGTGACCATGGATCTGACCATGCCGCTGATGGACGGCATCGAATGCGTGGAGAAGCTGGTGGCGATCAACCCCCGGGTGTTGATCCTGGTTGTCTCCGCGCTCGCGGACAAGGCCACCGCGGTCGAAGCCATCGAGAAGGGCGCAAATGGATTTTTGTGCAAGCCGTTCACCGATCGGCAGCTCAACGATGCGCTGGAAGAGCTGTTGCGGGAGGCCTGATGCTCAAGGAAGCGGAAATTCGCACTTTTGTCGAAGGAACGACGCATTACTTCGAAACATCGGGCCAGCAGCCGGCCACCGTGGGGTCGCCCTATCTGGTCACGGACGGACGTCCGGGCACTTACGAATACACCGGGGTCATCGGAATCTCCGGTGCGCGCAGGGGCATCGTCTACTTCACCGCCCCGCGCGGCATGCTCACCGTGCTCCTGATGCGCATGCAGGAGACCGACTGCAGCGAGGAGACGATCCTCGATCTGGTCGGCGAGGTTGCCAACACGATTTCGGGCAACGCGCGGCGCGATTTCGGCAAGAGCTTCGTGATTTCAGTGCCGACCGTGATCGCGCGCGATCCGGAAAAGGTTGCCGCCCCGCATTCTCGATCCTACGTGATTCCGATCAACTGGCGCGCCCACTCGGCCAAGCTGGTGGTCTGCCTGGAGTAGGGCGGCGAGTGGGGTTATCATGGGTCATGGGGACGGCTGACGACGCGAAGGCACTCTGGCAGAAGGATAAGGATCACTTTCTGCATCCCTGGACCCATTTCGACACCTTCAAGAGGGAAGGCTCGCTGGTCATCCGGGAGGCCGACGGCGCATACATCACGGATGCATCGGGGCGACGCTACCTCGACGGCATTGGCGGCCTCTGGTGCGTGAACATCGGCTACGGCCGCGACTCCATGGCGCGGGTCGTTGCCGATCAGATGCGCAGGCTGAGCTACTCGAACACGTTCGTCGATTGCACCAACGAGCCCGCCGCCGAGCTTGCCGCCAAGCTCGCGCGCCTCGCCCCGGGCGCCCTCAACCACGTCGCCTACTCGGTGTCCGGATCCTGCGCGAACGATACGGCCGTGCGCCTCGCTCATTTCTACCACTCGCGCCGGGGGGAGAGCGGACGCCGCACCATCCTTTCGCGCTTCAACTCCTATCACGGGTCGACCTATCTCGGCATGACCCTCGGCAACCGCGAGGGCGACCGTTCGCCGCATTTCAGGTATATCGACGAGCTGGTTCATCATCTCGCCGCCCCCTATGCATATCGCCGTCCGGCCGGCATGAGCGAGGCGGCCTTCACCGACGGGCTCGTGGCGGAGCTCGAGGAGACCATCGAACGGCTCGGCGCCGACACCATTGCCGCCTTCATCGCGGAGCCCATCCAGGGCGCGGGAGGCGTGGTACCGCCGCCGCCCGGATATCTGCCGCGCATGCGCGAGGTCGTGGCGAAGCACGGCATTCTTTTCATCGCGGACGAGGTGGTCACCGGATTCGGGAGGATCGGGCACTGGTTTGCGTCCCAGGATGAATACGGTATCGAGCCGGATATCCTGGTGTGCGCCAAGGGCCTCACCTCCGGTTACCTGCCGCTCGGCGCGACGCTGTACTCGGACGGCATCCACGAGGCGATCTCCGCAGCCGATAACGATGCCTGGTTCACGCATGGATTCACCTACTCGGGGCATCCGGTGTGCTGCGCCGCCGCCCTGGAGAACATCCGCATCATCGAGGACGAAGGGCTGCTCGCTCACGCCCGCGCCACCGGCGACTACTTCGAGTCGCGGCTGAAGGAGCTGCTGGCCCTTCCCATCGTGGGCGACGTGCGCGGACGGCGGCTGATGATGTGCGTCGAATACGTGGCGGACAAGGCGACGCGGGAGCCTTTCCCCGAGGCCGCGAACATCTCCCGCCGCATCGCGCAGCGCTGCGAGTCGAAAGGTCTCCTGGTCCGTCCGCTCGGCCATCTGGACATCATGTCGCCGCCGCTCATCTGGACGCGGCGGGAGTGCGATATTTTGGTGGACACCCTGGGCGAGGCGATCGGTGAAGTGACGGGCGAGCTCAGGGGCGAAGGATTCCTAAGGTGAACGGAAAGTTATGGAAGACTCGGAAGCTCGCAGCGGCCGGAGCATTGCGCACCGTCTGACCGGCGCCCTGGCGTTCGGTTTGTTCCTTCTCGCGACGCTGCCTCCACGGGTGGCGCAGGCGGCCACCCCCGAGCAGGTGCCTACCCCCCTCGACGTCTACGGTCGGCTTCCGTCGCTCGAGGATCTCTCGCTCTCCCCGGACGGGAGCGTGCTCGCTTTCGTCAGGACGAACGAGGACTCGAGGAATCTCTTTTTGATGCGGATGAGCGACGGACACTCGCTCGGTGCCGCCCGGGTCGGCGCCATCAAGCTGCGCCACATCGAATGGATCGATAATGACAATCTGCTCTGCGAGCTTTCCACCACGAGCCTGCCGCCGATCGGCTTCTCGGGCTCCGAACAGGAGTGGTTTGAGCTGGTCATTTTCAGCCTGTCGCGTCACAAGCTGCTGCCCGTGAGCTTTGCGGTTCACGATGAGCAAACCTTCAACGTGGTTGCCGGCGCCCCGATGGTGCGCGAGGTGCAGGGGAAGACCCTGTTGTTCGTGCCGGGCCTGTATGTGACCGATCGGACCCTGCCCGGGCTGTTCACGTACGATGTGAACACGGAGCGCATGCGCTTGATCAAGAAGGGTGGGGAGCCGCGCACCGAATGGCTGGTCGACGAATCGGGCCGCGTCGCCGGGGAGGAGGCGTACAGCGACGACGAGAAAGCATGGAAGGTGTCGCTCTACACGGACGACCGAAAAAAACGCATCGTGGCGAGCGGCAGGGAATCGATCGATCTGCCGTCCGTGGTGGGATTCGGCGCCAGCGGAAGCTCCATTCTCATGTCCTTCCTGGAGCAGGGGCACTGGGTGTGGCGTCCGCTCCTCTTAAAGGACGGCTCGATGGGCGAACCGCTGGCACAAGGCGAAACCTTCAGCGAACCCATTCTGGACCGCAAGAACGGCAGAATCGTCGGCGGCGTCGACGATGTGCATTACGTCTTCTTCGATAACGAGCTGCAGGCGCATTGGAACGCGGTGTTGAGGGCGTTTCCCGACGAGCGGGTGGAGATGCTTTCACACTCCGACGACTTTTCGCGCATTCTGGTGCGCGTGTTCGGCTCGAGGGACGGATACGTGTACGCGGTGTTCGATTGGTACGGCCATCAAAGCAAGGTATTGGGGCCGGTGTACGAGGGCCTGTCGGGCGTATCGGACGTGAAGCCCATCCGATACCGTGCCGCGGACGGCCTCGAGATCCCCGGGTTTCTCACGTTGCCGCGTGGCCGCGCGCCGACCCATCTGCCGCTGATCGTGTTGCCGCACGGTGGCCCGGCCGTCATCGATACCGACGATTTTGATTGGTGGGCCCAGGCGCTGGCCGAGCAGGGGTACGCGGTGCTGCAGCCGAACTACCGGGGGTCGGATTTGAACCGGAAGCACCTCGCAGCCGGGTTCGGCGAGTGGGGCCGCAAGATGCAGACGGACCTCTCGGACGGCGTGCGTTATCTCGCCCGGGAGGGGACGATCGACCCCAAGCGGGTTTGCATCGTGGGCGCGAGCTACGGCGGCTATGCGGCTCTGGCCGGGGCCACGCTCGATGCGGACGTGTACCGCTGCGCCGTGTCCGTCGCCGGACCGGCGGACCTGAAGCGGATGCTCAAATGGAAAAACGAGACAATGGGGCGGTCCGATAATCTGGCCCAGCGCTACTGGGACCGTTTCATGGGCGTCACCGGACCCGCGGATCCGGCGCTCCAATCCATCTCGCCGATCGAGCATCTCTCCGCCGTCAGAGCGCCCATCCTGCTGATTCACGGCCGCGACGACACCGTCGTTCCCTACGAACAAAGCGAGCTCATGGAAAATGCCTTGAAACGGGCCGGCAAAGCGGTGGAGTTCGTGACCCTGAAACATGAGGATCACTGGCTGTCGCGCAGCGCAACTCGGCTGCAGATGCTCGAGGCGACGGTCGCCTTCCTGAAGAAGAACAACCCGCCGGATTGACGGGGCCCGCTCGGGCCGCCGGCGGCTCAGGCCGCCGCCGACTCCGACGAGAACTCCACCGTCTTCGCCGCGGCATCGATGGTGTTGAGCAGCACCGGCCTGCGCCACACCCGCTTGATGTACTCGAGCACCTTGAGCGAGCGCTCCGCATCGAGGCCGCGTCCATCGAGCTGGGCGTCGTGCTGCAGGACCAGGGTGCCGTCGTTGCGGATTTCCGTCACCGCCACCCGGGGTGCGCCGAAGTTGTACTTGTCGAGCAGCAGGCTCTCGTGCAGTTCGTCGATGTCCGCGGCGACCACCTTGATGGGGCCGTTCTGACGGCGCTGGTAACGGAACAATCCCATGTCCGTCGCGACCTCGCGGGTCAGGTGATTGCGAAGAAAGCTGAAATCATCGTCCTCGCGCATGATGCGCCGCGCCGCCTCGACGCCGGATTTCTCGATGATCTCCTCCCACAGCGTGAAACCGAGGTGATACGGGTTGATGGACAGCGATACCTGCTCCCCCGTCGCGACGGGGCGCACCACGTCGGAATGGCACTTGATGGCGTCGAGATAGATGTCCTCGGGGATGAAATCGGCCTCACGCAGCAGCCGTGCGTGCCAGTAGGAGGCCCAGCCTTCGTTCATGATCTGGGTGGCGAACACCGGATAGAAATAGAACGATTCCTCGCGCACGGCGAGAAAGATATCGCGCTCCCAGCTCTCCATGTCGGGGGCGTAAGTGGCGATGAACCACAGCAGGTCGCGCTCGGGATGCGGGGGAAGAGGGGCGCGGGGCTTTCTCGTGGAGGACGATGCCGCGACGGCGTCGTCCAAGTTCTCGTAGCGGGAACGAAACGCGTCGTCGCGGCGCTCGGTCGCCGGAGGACCGTATTCGGGGTAGCGCTCGCGGCGCAGCGGCTGATCGAGGTCGACGTATTGTTCGAGCGAGAGGGCGGCGTCGAGCACCTGTTCCACGGCATTGAAGCCGTGGGTCTCGATGTCGCGCTCGATCTGGCGGGCATGCGCCGCGGCATGCTCGATGATCTGCGCGTTGCCCTGATCCTGGCAGCGCCTGAATTGCATGTTGTTCTTGGAGAAATCGGCGTGTCCGAGGACGTGCGCGGTCACCAGCACATTGTCGGCAAGGCCGTTGCTGGCGGCGAGGTAGGCGTGACCGGGATCGCCGGGAAACACCACCTCGAACAGGCGCGAATAGCCCATGTGCCGCTGCAGCAGCTGATAGATGTAGCGCGCCCCGAACGACCAGTGCGGCATCCGGACCGGCAGGCCGTAGACCGCGATCTCGGTCATGAAGCTGTCGGGGACCGCCTCGAAGATGACCGGCGACCAATCGAGCCCCAGCCGGCGGGCGAGATCCTCGATCTTCGGGACGTGCCCCCTCCAATCGGTCATGGTGCCCCCCCGACTCCCTCATCCGCCGCCTCCGCCTGCGCTTCGGCGCTGAAGAAATGCCGCACCGCCGGAGCGACATCGTCCGGCCCGGCGATGGAGCAGCGGCTGCATGGGAGCCCCTCGTCGATCGCCGATTGAAACATGGAGCTGATCTCGCTCAGCGAACCGCGGATGCCGGTCGAAATCTCCACGTAGCCGGCGTATCTGGCGACCTGCGCGATCGCATCGAGTGCGGTGTCGGCCGCGGTCCGGTCGTCCGAGGCGTTGTCGCCATCGGAGGCGTAGAAAAGATACACGTTGCAGGTCGACGGATCGAAGCGCTCCTGCATGATCTCGTGAACCTTGACCAGCCCCACGGAGGCGACCGTGCCGCCCGTGCCGGTGACCTTGAAGAAATCCGGCTCGTTGAATTCCCAGGCTTCGGTCGTGTGCGCGACGAACACGATGTCGAGCGCCTTGTATTCGCGCTTGAGGCCCGCGGCCACCCAGAAAAAGAATGTCTTCGCGAGCTGGCGGTCGCGGTCGGACATGCTGCCCGAGACATCGAGCAGGAAGAAAACCGCCGCACGCAAGGCTGGCTGGCGGCGGCGGGCCAGCTGCCGGTACCGCAGATCCTCGTCGGTGAAGGCCGGGGAGGTGGCATCGTGGGCGCGGCGCTTGACGGATTCCTTGAGCGAGCGGCGCCGGTCGAGCCGCGAGCGGGCGCCGCGCCGATCCCAGCCCTCCCGCCGCCACTCGGATTCCTCCGTCGCGCCGGCGCGCGGCTTCAGATTCGGCAGCTTCAGATCGTCCCACAGCCAATCGACGATGTCGTCGACCTTGAATTCGAGCATGAGCTCGATTCCGCCTCGATCCTTGCCTCCCGCGCCCTTCTGGCCGGGCCCGCCGCTCGGGTTGGACTGGCCGAGCACGTCGCCGGGTTTGGCACTGCCCTGACCGACTCCCTGCGCGTCGCCGCTCGACAGAAGCCGGAAGCGGTAATGCTCGAGCATCCGGACCGGCACCCGCACCGTGCGGGCGCCGTCATTGATCACATCCGCGCCCGCCACGATCTGCGGCAGATGCGCACGCACCGCTTCGCGGATCTTTTCGTTGTGTCTCAACCAGTCCCGCGCACCGCGCGAAAACAGTTCATACCAGCCATTGAGTGTCTGTGACCCGCTTCCTGTCGAGTCGGCGCTCATCGGGACCCCGTATGCAACATTCCGGTCATGCAGCCACCACCTATTCCTGAGACAAGAGCGTGGTCACGTAGTTCAAGGCCTCTTGCGCGCTGTGCTCGTCGTACCCATACTCACTGACCAGGCGCTCCTGCACCACGGATATCTTTTTGCGCGCCTCCTCGTCAGGCCGCGTCGTCGAGGTCACCAGGCGCAGCACGTCGCGCCGCTCCTCGAAAAGATATTGTTCGATGGCCTCGCGCACGCGCGCGTGGCTCGCCAGGCGGAACTTCTCCCCCGCCTTGAAGGCGACCATCGCCTTGCGGATCACCTCCTGCCGGAAGGATTGCTTGCCGGATTCCGAGACCTTGATCTTCTCCTCGACCGAGCGCATGAATCGCTCGTCCGGGGCGCGATTCTCGCCGGTCATCGGATCGGTGACCTTGCGCTGATCAAGGGAGGCCTCGATCTCGTCCAGATATTTCTCGAGGAGCTGCTGCGCCTCGTCCTGGAAGGAG
Organism: uncultured Gammaproteobacteria bacterium; assembly: GCA_963736185.1. Lineage (GTDB taxonomy): Bacteria > Pseudomonadota > Gammaproteobacteria > Steroidobacterales > Steroidobacteraceae > Bog-1198. The sequence continues at coordinate 307,154 of CAVTNZ010000089.1, forward strand.
GCGAACAGCGCGCGATGCACGTCCTCCTTGACCCAGCGGTTGTAGAACTCCTTGCGCGCCGTCACCAGGTGATCGAACCAGAGCTTTTTCTGCTTGGCGTCGATGCGTGCGTCGCTCTCGATCGCGTCCTTGAGCGCGAGCAGGAGCTCCATGCTGGTCAAGCTGTGCGAGTTGCCCCGGGTGATCGCGGTCGACAGGGCGTTGATGACGAAGCGAGGGCTGATGCCCCCCAGCCCCTCGTCCGGCGATTCGTTGCGCAGCCGGGCCGCCTCGGTATCGGAGAATCCCTCCACCGCCTCGCCCGCGAACAGCCGTACCTTCTTTGGCAGATCGAGCCCCTCGCGCTCCGGTTTGGTCTGCCGGGTGAGAATGGCGAACACGGCGGCGAGATGCAGCACGTGGGGGTCGAGGTGGGTATTGCGGAAGGCCGGCGCGCCGTACACCAATTTCTTGTAGATGCGCGCCTCGTCCTTGTAGGAGAGCGCATAGGGAACCTTGATGATGACCATGCGATCGAGCAGGGCCTCGTTTTCCTTCTCCTGAAGGAAGCGGTTGAACTCCGCGAGGTTGGTGTGCGCGAGGATGGTTTCGTCGAGGTAGATGAGCGGGAATCTCGCCACCTTGACGTTCTTCTCCTGCGTCATGGTCAGGAGCAGGTAGAGGAACTCGCGCTTGACCTTCAAGATCTCGATCATCTCCAGAACGCCGCGGCTGGCGGCATAGACCGCCCCGGACCAGGACCAGGCTCGCGGGTCTCCCTCGTCCCCCACGTGGGCAACCTTGGACAGATCGACCGATCCGACCAGGTCGGCGATATCCGCCGTCGAGGGATCGTGCGGAGCGTAAGTGCCTATTCCGCAACGCGCCGCCTCGGACAGGAAGATTCTCTCCACCGGCATGCGCAGATAATCGCCCTCGCACTCGCGGTCGATGTAGTCGCGCGCCCAGGGCGAGATCTCCCCCGAGATGCTGACGCCGTAGGCGTCGCGGAACTCCGAGCGCAGGCTGGTGGGGATGACGTTCAAGGGGGATTCGCGCAGCGGCGATCCCTTGATGGCGTAGAGCGCCCCCTCGTCGGTGCGGCTGTACTCCTCCAGGCCCCGCTTGAGCAGTATTGCGAGGGTCGATTTGCCGCCGGACGGCGGTCCCAGCAGCAGCAGGAGCCGTCTGCCCACATCGGATCCCGCGGCCGCGGCCTTGAAGTAATCCACCACGCGCCGCAGCGGCTCATCCACGCCAAAGAGCTCCCGCTTGAACAGCTCCCGGGCCTTCTGCACATCGTCGCCCTCCGCCTCGCGGCCGTGCCAGAGAAGCATGTCCCAGATGTATTCGTGGCTCGTGCGCGTGAAGGCCGCCGGGCGCGTCGGCAGTATCTGGGTGAGGAAGTCGGCGAGAGTTCCCTCCCAGCGCTGCGCGCGATGTTCCTTGCTGAATTTGTTCAGAGAGTCCAGGAAATCCGTAGGACTGGCCTCATCTTTTAGCTGTGATACTCCCATCGTCAACCTCCGCTCGGGAATTGGACTGGGCACTAGCCGGCATCGACGCTCGACTTAAGTAAAGGACAACTCGTCCATGTGGGACGTGATCGCGTTCAACTCTATGTGAATGTTTTATGTTAGATCGGTCACAGCTTCAAGTTGTTTCATTGAGACGCTTCGCTGCGACCGGCGCACGACCTGGGCGCGCTCATCGGGAAACGACGCGTCGAGTCGCGCGAATCGCAAAGCAACAACGTTCCGCGGCGCCGAATCGGTGCGCGGCGAGAATGCGGAGGCACGCGAAGCGTGCATCTCAGGTGACGGAAGCGATGGCCTTGGTGGGGAGTTGCGCGGAGTCGCGCCCCTTCGCCTGAGCATCGTCGATGAGATGCAGCGTGCGCCCGAAGTAACTATCGTGCGCGCCGGCGTGCCCGATGTAAAGCACCCCCGTGTGTGCGAGCTCCTTGGCGAAAAGGTCGGCCACCCTCGAAAGCGCGTCCTTCTCGAGCGCATCGATGGCCTCGATGATGATCAACCAGGCCGGTGCGTGCAGCGACGCACGGGCAAACGCCAAGGTCTGCCGGTCCCCGTCGTCCAGCACCGCCTCCCAATGACGCGATTGGTCCAGCATCGGCGAGAGCCGTTCGAGACCCAGCCGCTCGAGCGCCCGTGTGCAGGTGTCCGTATCGAAGGCGGCGACCGCCGAGGGATACGCGAGAACCTCGCGCAGGGTGCCGGGCGGGAGGTATGACATCCGCGGCAGAAAGAGCGCGGTCTCGCCGGCGTGCCGGGAAATCCGTCCCGCGCCCGAGGGCCAAAGGCCCGCGAGTGCCCTGAACAGCAGGGTTCGCTGAGCGCCGCTCTCGCCCACGATCAGCACGCGCTCGCCGGGTTTCACCTCGACGTGCGATTCGGCGAGCCTGACGGCTCTGCCCGACGGCGCGGCAATCTCGAGCCGATCGATGACGAGCTTCCCCTTCTCGCCCTCGGCGTACTCGATCCGGCTCTTCACCTCGTGCATTTCGTCGCAGGCGAGAAGCGCGCGTCGGAAGCTCGCCACCCGCAACAGCGTGGCGCGCCAGTCGGCAAGCGTCGAAAAGTTGTCGACGAACCAGCGCAACGAGGATTGAACCTGCATGAAGGCGCCCGAGGCCATCATCAGGCCGCCGAAGGACAGCTCGCCGGCGAAGTAGAGCGGGGCGGCGACCAGGATCGGCGCGACCAGCGTAAACCAGCCGTAGCCGGCGGTCACCCAGGTGAGATTGGTCGTCCCGGTGACCAGAAGCCGCATCGCCTGCAGGACGCCCTTCAGGTCCAGCTCGATGCGGCGCGCCTCGTCCGGCTCGCCGCCGGCGAGCGTGATCGAGTCGATGTGCTCGTTCACCCGCACCAGGGAGAAGCGCAAATCGGCCTCCCGGGCGTAGCGGTCGGCGTTGCGGCCGATCAGGCTTTTCCCAACCCAGTAGCTCAGGAGCGAGGCCGACCCGGAATACACGATCGCCGCCCAGACCATGTATCCCGGTATCGAGATCGCCCGGCCGGCGAGGTGTAACACGAAGGAGCTCGACAGCGACCACAGCACGTTGATGAAGGTCGCGAGCAGCAGCGAATCCTGCAGCAGGCCGATTCCCAGATCCGCCGAAAGCTCGGTGAGGTGGCGCGCATCCTCGTGCATGCGCTGATCCGGATTGACGCCGATCTCACCGGCGCTCGCCAGGCGAAACGCCCGGCCCGGCGCCATCCAATTGGCCACCAGGTCCTGGACGAGGCCCTCCCGCAGCTTCAATTTCAGGGTTTCTCCGAACCAGCGCTGCGCGACGTTCAGCGCCAGGAGCGCCCCCGCGATGACCCCGAACACCCCGAGCTGGACCAGGAACTCGTGCATATTGCGGTGGGAGAGGGCATCGTAGAAGGGCTGGTTCCAGCCATTCAACCGGATCTGGCCGTAAGCGGTGGCCGCGACGATGCAGAATATGCAGGCCGCCAGCATGACGAGCGCATTGCGCACGGGTGAGGCCCAAAGCGCACGGCGCATCATGTCGAGCTGGGGCCACAAGCCGGCTTGGGCGATCTCCTCCAGATTGGGGGAGGGAGTGCTTGGAGCCTTGGTCCGATTTATGATCATGTGTTTACCACTCGGGGAGCGGGAAAATTCAACCGGTATTATCGATCACGACGCTGCGGCGTGCTGCCTCGAATGTGCGAAGGCCTTCGCGAAAACCTCGGCAAAGCGCCGGCCACGCGCCGGCATCGGGCGGCAGCGAATGACGCAGGCCGCAGCGAACCACGTCGAGCGGCTGATTCGCGAGATGTCGCTCGCCGAAAAGCTGGGCCAGCTCACCATGACGGCTGCCGGCTCGACGGTGACCGGTCCGACCATCGCCGGCGACTCCACGGACGCCATCCGAGCGGGCGTCATCGGCAATCTGCTCAATCTGACCGGCGCGGCCGCGGTTCGCGAGATGCAGCGGCTGGCGGTGGAGGAGTCGCGCCTCGGGATCCCGTTGCTGTTCGGATTCGATGTCATCCATGGATATCGCACGCTCTTTCCCATCCCCCTCGGTGAGGCGTCGGCCTTCGATCCGGACCTCTGGGCATTGACGGCCCGCGAGGCGGCCAAGGAGGCGGCCGCGGACGGCGTTGCGATGACCTTCGCGCCGATGCTGGACGTGGCGCGCGATCCACGCTGGGGCCGCAGCGCCGAAGGACCCGGCGAAGACCCCTACGTGGGCATTCGACTGGCCGAAGCGAAGGTGCGCGGGTTTCAGGGCGGCGATCTGTCGGACGGCGGTGTGCTCGCGGCCTGCGCGAAGCACTACTGTGCGTATGGCGCCGTCACGGCAGGGCGCGACTATGCCTCGGTGGACATCTCCGAGCGCACGCTGCGCGAAGTGTACCTGCCGCCGTTCACCGCGGCGGTGGCGGCGGGGGTGGCCTCCGTCATGCCCGCGTTCACCGATCTGGCCGGTATCCCGATGACGGCGAATGCCGCGCTGTTGAAGGGCTGGCTGCGCCGCCGGCTGGGATTCGGCGGGGTCATCGTGAGCGACTACAATGCGGTCGCCGAGCTCATCAACCACGGCATCGCAGCCGATCTCGCGCAGGCCGCGGCGCTTGCACTGAAGGCGGGCGTCGACATCGACATGATGGCGAACGCCTACCGGCATGGGCTGCCGATCGCCCTCGATCGGGGCTGGGTGAGCTCCGCCGACATCGACGAGTCGGTGCGTCGCGTGCTGACGCTCAAATGGAAGCTGGGTCTGTTCGACGATCCCTATCGCCGCGGCTCGGTCGCGGAAAGCGCCGAGGCGGTGCAGACGCGGCGCCGCTTCGCGCGCGCCGTGGCCGCCCGCTCGTTGGTGATGCTGAAGAACGATCGCGATGTGCTGCCGTTTCCGGGCGCCATCCGCGTTGCCGTGGTGGGCCCATTGGCCGATGCGGCGGCGGATATGCGCGGGCCCTGGTGGGGCGCGGCCACCGCGGAGGGTCACGTCACCGTGGTCGGCGGGCTGAAGGCCGCGCTCTCCGAGGCACGCGTTCTGCACGAGCCCGCTGTGGACATCGAGGGGGCGGACATCGCGGGCGGCACGGCCCGGGCGCTGGACTTGTGCGCTCAGGCCGACGCGGTGGTCCTTTGTCTCGGTGAGACGGCGACGATGAGCGGCGAAGCCGCGAGCCGCGCGCATCCGCACCTTCCGGGGCGCCAGCGTCAATTCGCGGAGGCCGTGTTCGAGCGCGCGCGGGTGCTGCGCAAACCGGTCACGGTCGTGTTGTTCTCCGGACGTCCGTTGATCGTGCCATGGCTGATCGAGCGCGCCGATGCGGTTCTCGCCGCGTGGTTCCTCGGGAGCGAGGCCGGCAATGCGCTCGCCGACGTGATGATCGGCCGGATGAGCCCGGGCGGACGGACGCCCGTGAGCTGGGCGCGCAGCGTCGGGCAGGTCCCGATCTTCTACGCCGCGCGGCCGGGCGGCCGCCCGGCGAACCCCCGGGATGTCTACACCAGCAAGTATCTCGATGTGCCCAACGATCCGCTGTTCCCGTTCGGCTTCGGACTCACTTATGGACGTTTTCGCCTGTCGAATCTGCAGGTGAGCCGCGACAGGGTGACGGAGAGCGAGAGCGTGACGGTGCGTGTCGACGTGACCAACGAGGGGGCGCGAGCGGCCGAGGAGACCGTGTTCCTGTTCACGCACGACAAGCTCGCGAGCGTTGCGCGTCCTGTCCTGGAGCTCAAGGGGTTCGGCAAAATCCGTCTGGAGCCCGGCCAGGCGGGCGCCGTCACGCTCTCGCTCGCCGCGAAGGACCTGCGCTTTCTCGGCCTGGATCTCGAGCCGGTGTTCGAGCCGGGGGAGGTGGAAATCCTGGTGGGCCCGTGCGCGGACCGTTCAAGGCTGCTGTCGGCGACTCTTCACCTGGCGCCGGCCCGCTCCTGAGCGCAGGCCCATAGAAAGTTCGCCTCGTCCCGGGTCCCCGGGACGATGGCGTCCCACGGGGTGTTCTTGGCGTCGGCCTCGTCGGTCTGGTCGCTGCCCTGGATGTTGTTGGCGGAGTAGTAGACCACCAGGAGCTTGCGGGACTGCTGCTTCTTGCAGTCGAATTGCGTCTTCTCGACCGCACTGAGATACGGGCCGCTGTCCGAGGTCTGGGGCTCCGCATATTCGTGCCTCATCCACACGGTCACGATTTGTCCGGAACGCTTGAATTGATGCGTGCTGCTGTAGACGGCCCAGGAACCGTCCGTCGCGACGCTGCGAAACTCCCAGCCTCCGCTGGTCATCGGATCGAGCGTGCGCACCCAGGCCATGGGATCGGCCTTGCGGGCGGCCCGCTGCTGCGCCAGTCGCTCCTGGGCGGCCTTGGCCTGCGCCTCGGCGCGTGCGCGGTCCTCCGCCCAGGTTTTCTCCTGCTCGGGGGTCTGGCAGAGGGCGTTCGACGCCAGGAAGCCCAGGGAAAAGGCGGCGAGAGCCGCCGCCACCAGCCGCGAATGATGATTCATGGCGGGAATACTAGCGCGTCGCGGCCGCTTCGGTGAACCCTGCTGTACCTCCAGGGCTACCTGATCTCGCGCCCCGTGGCCGGGAGCGATGCCGGCGCTAGGGCTTGATGCCGGCGGAGTCGCCGCGCGTGCCCGCCAACGTATCGCCGGAGTCGTCCTCGAGGTCCAAGCCGTCGTTGTACAGAGTGTCCTTCTCCTCGTCGAGGTGCAGCTCCGTGTCCGGGTTCCGCCCCTCCTCGTACGTGGTGTGATCGGCCGCGGATTTTTGCTCGGAGCCCCTCAGGGCACGGCCGCGAAGCTTCCGTTCGGACGCCGTCGCCGGCGCTTTGTCATCGTTCGCATCACCCATGGCTTGCTCCTCGTACGACGTAAAGATGTCGAACGACATCTCGCACGTTGCAGAGTATTACCTTTCGCGGGGTAGTGGAGGCGGCGACCGCGGTGTCGCGGCGTAGGGATCGTCTGACGCGGAGGGGCCGCTTACCAGCGCAGGGGCCCGCAGAGCCGATCGGCTGTTTTGCGGGCATCGAGTCGGTCGGCGAACCCTCGGGTAAGCCCGTTGCCGATCCTATTGCGGAAGAGGGGCTTCGCGGCGTCCACGAGGCTGGAGATGACCTCCGCGATGGAGGCGTAGACCAGGAGCGCCAGGCCGCCCCCAAGCAGAAGCATCGGAAACACCACCCAGCCCAGCACGCAGGCGAGGATGAAAAGCAGCCGCCGGAGGAAGGTCGAAAGGGCGTCCATGTGCCGATTTTAGTGGCCGCATCGAAGCGCGCCCGGTACTGGCTCGCAAACCGGGGCACAAAAGGCCGAATATGTCTGATTGGCGGCGGCTCCGGGTCACGACGCGGTCGTGGGGGCCCGGGCGGGGGCATCCGATGTGCCGTCGCCGAGAAATGCTTCGCCGATCCCCGACACGCCCCCGGCCGCGGAGGGCGCCTCGGGACACGGAACGGCGATCACCGCGCACAATCCAGGGCGGCGATCCGAGAGCTCCAGCGCGCTGCCGTGGAGCTTTGCGACCGCCTGTACCAGGCTCAGGCCCAATCCCACACCGGGCGTGCCACGGCTGGCGTCGCCCCGATAGAAACGTTCCACCACCTTCGCCTTTTCCGAATCGAGAATGCCGGGACCGTTGTCCGCCACCGCGATCTCGGCCAGACCGTCGGCGCGCCGGCGGATCGTGACATCGATCAGGCCATGGTCCGGCGCGTATTTGAGCGCGTTGTCGATCAGGTTGCCGAGCGCTTGAGCGATCAGCACCGGATCCCCGAATACGGCGAGCGGGCCGGGCGTGTGCAGGGTGAGGCGGATGTTCTTGAGCTCCGCCGCAGGAGCGTAGAACTCGACCGCCGCCGCCGCGAGGTCCGCGAGGTCCATGTTCACGAATCCGGAGCGGCGCAGCCCCGCATCGATCTGCGCGAGTCTCAGGAGCGCGTCGAAGATGCGGATGACGCGGTCGACGTCCGCCACCGCACCGTCGAGCTCCGCAAACGTCTCCTCGGGCGGCGGACGCATCAGCATGAGCTCTTCCAGGCGGGACCTGAGTTCGGCGAGCGGGGTGCGCAGATCATGGGCGATCGAGTTCGAGACGTTGCGCACGCCGTGCACGAGCTGCTCGATCTGTTCGAGCATGCCGTTGATGGTGCGCGCAAGGGTGTTGAGCTCGTCATCGCTCAAGTTCGTGGGCAACCGGTGCTTCAGGTCGCCGTGGATGATCGCCGTCACGGTCTGGCCGATGCTGTAGACCCGCGACATCAGTGCGCGGCGCGTGATCAGTCCGATCATCAGACCCGCGAGGGTCAGCACGGCGATGGCCGCGGTCAGCCCATACCAGAACCGCCGTTCGAGGGGCGCAAACAGCTTGTTATCCCGGCCGATGAGCAGGTAGAAGTCGCCGAGATGCGCGACGTGCACCAACGTGTCCTGTCGCGCGCGGTCGCCGAAGTCGATGTTGATCCGGTAGTTCCCGGTCGCGGCGGGCACATTGGCGGGCCACGCCCGCAGATTGCCCGACAGCGGCTTGAGGGAGGAGTCGGTGAGCAGGAGTATCCGGTCGCCCGCGATCTGCATGTTGACGCGCGCATCGATGAAGTTCTTCAAGGCCTCGCCGCCGTCACGGTGAAACACGTCGGTCAGGCGCTGGGCGTCCGATTGCAGGATCTCGCTGCGGCCGTCCTGGATCGTGACCTGCCAGGCATACCACAGCGGCGCCGCGAACAGAACCAGCGAGATGATGCCGAGGGCGACGTAGCCGAGCGCGAGCGACAGAGCGGAGGAGCGCATCATGCGCGTGCGCCTACTCGGCCGCCGTCACCATGTAGCCCGCGTTGCGCACGGTGCGCAGCAGCGGCCGCTCGAATTCCGCGTCGATCTTCTGGCGCAGCTTGCTGATGTGCACGTCGACCACGTTGGTCTGCGGGTCGAAATGATAGTCCCATACGTTTTCGAGCAGCATGGTTCGAGTGACGACCTGATCGGCATGCCGCATCAGATACTCGAGCAGCTTGAACTCGCGCGGCTGAAGCGTAATCGGACGATCCCCGCGTGTCACCTTGCGCGTCATCGGATCCATATGCAAGTCGCCCACAGACAGCGGGATTTCCCGGTTGATCCCCTGGGAGCGGCGATGCAGGGCGTCGAGGCGGGCGAGCAGCTCGCCGAACGCAAAGGGCTTGGTGAGGTAATCGTCGCCGCCGCTGCGCAGGCCCCGGATGCGGTCGTCGACCTCGGCCAGGGCGCTCAGGATGAGGATCGGTGTCCGTTTGCCCGCCTTGCGCAGCACTTCGATGATGGCGAGCCCGTCGATCTCCCCGGGCAACATGCGATCCATGATGATCACGTCGTACGGCTCGCTTGCGGCGAGGAACATGCCGTCGCGGCCGTTGGCGGCATGATCGGTGGTGTGTCCGGCCTCTTGCAGTCCCTTGACCACGAACTGGCTCACCCGCTCGTTATCCTCGACCAGCAATATCTTCACGTCGATTCTCCAACGGGGGCCGCATGCGTGGACGGGGCGGATGCCTTGCGGCGCCGGCCCTTCAACCACAGGCTGAATCCATCCAGATAGAGGTACACCACCGGTGTGGTGAACAGCGTCAGCGCCTGGCTGACGATGAGGCCGCCGACCATGGTGTATCCGAGCGGCTGGCGCAGTTCCGATCCGGTCCCCCGGCCGAGCGCGAGTGGCAGTGCGCCGAGCAGCGCCGCCATGGTGGTCATCATGATGGGCCGGAATCGCAGCAGGCACGCCTGCCGGATCGCGTCGTGCGGTGACAGGTGCTGCTCGCGCTCGGCCTGGATCGCGAAATCCACCATCATGATCCCGTTCTTCTTGACGATGCCGATGAGAAGGATGATGCCGATCAGGCCCATCACCGACAGATCGATGTGCAGGAGCAGCAGCACGAGCAGCGCGCCCACGCCGGCCGAGGGCAGCGTCGACAGAATGGTCAGCGGGTGGATGTAGCTCTCGTACAGCATTCCGAGAATGATATAGACCGCCACCAGCGCCGCCAAAATGAGATAGGGCTCGGTCTTCAGCGAGCTCTGGAAGGCCTGGGCCGTGCCCTGGAACGTCCCGGCGATGGTGGCGGGGAGACGCATCTGCGCGGACACCCTGGTGATCGCGTCCACCGCGTCCCCGAGCGCGGCGCCGGGCGCGAGGTTGAACGACAGCGTCACCGCCGGGAACTGGCCCTGATGGTTGATGGACAGGTAGGTCACGTGCTGGGTGTCGTAGCGGGTCATCGCCGAGAGCGGGACCATCTGATTGGTCAGCGGCGACTTGAGATACAACTTGTGAAGCGACGCAGGGTCGGTTTGCAATGAAGGGGTGATCTCGAGGATCACGTGGTAGCTGTTCGCCTGCGTGAAGAACTGCGCGGCCTGCCGCTGGCCGAAGGCATCGTACAGGGCCTGGTCGATCGCGGCGGGCTGGATGCCGAAGCGCGCGGCCTGATCCCGGTCGATGGTGAGCGCGACCATGCCGCTGGTGGTCTGTTGGTCGGAGGCCACATCGCGCAGCACCGGCAGGGATTTGAGCTTCTCGAGGAGCCGCGGCGCCCAGTCGTTCAGCTCGTCGATGTTCGAGTCGGTGAGCGTATATTGATACTGGGTGCGGCTGGTGCGGCCGCCGATATTGAGATCCTGTGCGGCCTGCATGAACAGGGTCGCCCCGGAGACCTTCGCGAGCTGCGGCCGCAACCTGTTGATGATCTGGTCCGCGTTGGATCGGCGCTCGTTCCGCGGCTTGAGTCCGATGATGACGAAACCGTTGTTGATGGGGCGGCTGCCGCCAAGTCCCGTTCCGTAGCTCTCCACGTCCGGATCGCGCGCCACGACCTCGAGCAGCGCATGCTGGCGGCGCACCATCTCTGCGAACGAGATGTCCTGCGGCGCATCGGAGATGCCGACGATGATGCCGGTGTCCTGCTGGGGGAAGAAGCCCTTCGGGATCACGATGTAGAGCACCACGGTGGTCGCCACCGTGAGCAGGAACACGGCCAGCGTCGCCCGCCGGCGCGCGAGCACGAAGTCCAGTCCGCGCGTATAACCGGCCAGCATGGCATCGAAGGCGCGTTCCACCGTCATGTAGAAGCGGCCGTGTTTCGCATGCTTCTCGTCCTTGAGGAACAGCGCGCACATGGTCGGGGAGAGCGTCAACGCCACGAACGCCGAGACCGCGATGGTCATGGTCATGGTGATCGCGAACTCGCGGAACAGCCGCCCGATGATGCCGCCCATCAGCAGCAACGGAATGAATACGGCGACCAGCGATACGCTGATGGACATGATGGTGAATCCGATCTCGCCCGCGCCCTTGAGCGTCGCCTCGAGGGGCGACAGACCGGCCTCGATGTGGCGGTAGACGTTCTCCAGCATCACGATGGCATCGTCGACCACGAAGCCCACCGCGATCGTGAGCGCCATGAGGGAGAGATTGTCCAGACTGTAGTTGAGCACGTACATCATGGCGGCCGTGCCGAGGAGCGCGAGCGGCACGGTGACCCCGGGGATGATGGTGGCCCAGGCGGTGCGCAGGAACAGGAAGATCACCATGACGACCAGCGCAATGGTGAGAACGAGCGTGAACTCCACGTCCTGCACCGCGGCTTTGATGGTGGTGGTGCGGTTTGCGACCGTGTCGACCTTGATCGAGGGCGGAACCGAGGCGAGCGCGTGCGGCAGCAGCCGCTCCACGCGCTGCTCCGCATCGATCACGTTGGCGCCGGGCTGTTTGTAGATCAGCAGCAGGATGCCGCTGCGGCCGTTCTGCCACGCGGTGAGCAGGGTGTTCTCCGGACCGTCCACGGCGATGCCGATGTCGCGGATGCGCACCGGCGCGCCGTTCTTATAGGCGACCACCACGTCGTTCCATGGCGCGGCTTTCAGGAGCTGGTCGTTGTCGTAGATGGTGAGCGCGCGCGTCGGGCCGTTGATGGAGCCCTTGGGGGCGTCCACCGTGGCGGCGCTGATCACGTTCGCCACATCCTCCATCTGCAGCCCGAGCGCCGCGAGCTTGACGGGGTCGATCTGCACCCGCACCGCGGGCTTTTGCTGGCCGCCGATCGATACCTGCGCGATGCCCGGAATCTGGGATATCTGCTGCGCGAGGATGTTCTCCGCGTAATCATCGACGGTCGTGACCGGCAGCACGTCGGAGTGCACCGCGAGGATGAGAATGGGCGAGTCCGCAGGATTCACCTTGCGATAGGTGGGCGGCGTGGGAAGGTTTTTCGGGAGCTGGCCGCCGGCGGCGTCGATGCCGGTCTGCACGTCCTGGGCGGCGGCGTCGATGTTGCGGTTCAAGTCGAACTGCAGGGTGATGAGGCTCTGACCGAGAAGATTGGTCGAGGTCATCTGGGTGAGCCCGGAGATCTCGGCGAACTGGTACTCGAGGGGCGTTGCGACCGTGGCCGCCATGGTTTCGGGACTCGCCCCCGGCAACTGGGCCGAGACCTGGATGGTGGGAAAGTCCACCTGCGGCAGCGGTGCGACGGGAAGCAGCGGATATACCACCAGGCCGATGAGGAAGATGCCCCCCATCAGGAGCGAGGTGGCGATGGGCCGGCGGACGAACGGCTCGGATATGTTCACGATGCGATACCGGTGCGCACGCGAACGCCCGCCTGCAGGCGGTATTGATTGCTGGTGACGACGCGTTCGCCGGGCGCAAGCCCCTCCCTCACGATGGTCAAGCCGCCGCCGCCCTCGGAGACGCGCAGCGGGCGCACTTCCACGCTCGAATCGGGCCTGACCACGTAGGTGAACGGGCCGTTCGGACCGAGCTGCACGGCCGCGTTCGGAATGGTCAGGGCATTGCGTTCCGTTCGGATCAGAACGCGGGCGTCGACGTATTGTCCCGGCCAGAGCGTGTTGTGGGCGTTGTCGAAGGTGGCCTTCAATCGCACCGAGCCCGTCGACTGATCGATCTGATTGTCGATCAGCGTGAGCGTGCCCTCATCGAGCTTTGCTCCGCCGTCGCGCGAGACGGTCGTGACAGGGACGGTCCCGGCGGCCAGCGCCTCGGCGACGGCGCCGAGCTCCTCCTCGGGCAGCGTGAACACCACCGAGATGGGTTGCACCTGGGTCACCACGACGATCCCGGTGGAGTTCGCCCCGTGCACGATGTTGCCCGGGTCGACCAGCCGGATGCCGGTGCGGCCGGTGATGGGGGAGGTGATCCGCGTGTATTCGAGCTGCGTGCGCGCATTGTCGATCACGGCCTGATCGACCCTGAGCTGTGCGGCCAGCTGGTCGACGAGGGCGCGCTGGGTGTCGACCGTCTGCTTGCTCGCGAGATCCTGCGGCTGAAGCTTCGTGTAGCGCTCGAAGTCGCGCCTCGCGTTGGCGAGCTGAGCCTCGTCCTTGATCTTGGTCGCGACCGCCTGGTCGAAGGCGGCCCGATTCGGCCGCGGATCGATTTGCGCCAGAAGATCGCCCTTGCGCACCGACTGCCCCTCGGTGAAGGCCACCCGCTGCAGCTCACCGTCCACGCGGGCGGTCACGGTCACGGTGTAGAAGGCCTGCACGGTGCCCAACCCCTGCAGATAGATCGGTACGTCGGTGCGCGAGGCGGGCGCGATGTCGACGGCGACCGCCGGCGGCGCCTCGCGAGCGGCGGCCGAAGCGGGCTTGTGCAGCATCGCGCGACCGATGACGACGAGGATGACCGCGACGACCGCAATCGCCCCCCAGGTGCGGCGTTTGCCGTATCGAGAAAGCATGGTCATGGCCTACCCCTGTTCCCAACCGCCGCCGAGCGCGGTGAACAAATCCACCAACGCCTGCAGACGCGAGTACTGCACCTGCACCAAGGTGTCCTGCGCGCTGAACAGGGCATTTTCGGTATTGAGCACCGTCAGGATGTTGACCGTGCCGGCGGACATCTGGATCTGGGCGAACTCATAGGCGCGCATGGCTTTCGCCACCGCGGCCGCCTGGCGTTCTTGCTGATCGGCCGTCTGACGGGCCGCCACGAGAGCGCCTTCCACATTGCTGAACGCCGTGAGCACCGTCTTGTGATAGGTGCTCGTGAGCTCCGCGTAACGGGCCTTCGTGTAGGCGAGCTCGCCGCGCAGCGCGCCGCCGTGAAAGATGGGCTGCGTCAGCCCGCCCGACAACGCGTAAGCCCGGTTCGCCGGGCTGACGAGCGAGGACAGGACGCTGCTCTCGTAGCCGCCGCTCGCGGTGAGCTCGATCGTGGGAAAGAGCTGCGCGCGGGCCACGGTGATATCCGCGTTCGCTGCGATCAGATTCTGTTCGGCCTCGGCGATGTCGGGGCGTCGCGAAAGCAGCCTGGACGGCATTCCCGACACCACCGGCGGGGGCTTGAGCGCGGTCAAGGTGCCGTCGGTCACGTCGACGGACTCCGGGGTGCGGCCGATCAGCACGGCGAGCGCATATACCGTTTGCTTGAGCTGCTCCTCGAGTGGGGGGATTGCCGCGTAGAGCAGCGCGACCACCGTTGCCTGCTGCGCCACATCGAGGCCGGTTGCCGTGCCCACCTCCTGCTCGAAGGTCAGCCCGCGCAGGATCTTCTGGCCGTTCTCGAGGTTTTGCCGGGCGACCTGCAGCCGGTCGCGCAGCTCCAATGCCTGAAAATAGGTGCTTGCCACGCTCGAGACCACGGTGAGGGCGACGGTCTGCCGGTCATAGCGGCTGGCGACGGCGGCAGCCCGGGCCGCATCGCGCGCCGCGCGGTTCTTGCCCCAAAAGTCCAGTTCGTAGCTCGCGGTGAGCACGGGGTTGAAGACGTTGTAGACGCCAAGGCCGCCGAGCGGGACGCTCGCGCGCTCGCGGGTCGCGGTCGCGCCCAGGTCGACCGTGGGCAGGAGCGGTGCGCCGGCGATCCGCAACTGCGCGTCCGCCTCCTGCACGCGTGCGATCGCGGCGGCGAGATCGTCGTTGCTCCGCTGCGCCTGCGCGATCAACTCATCGAGGCGGGCGGAGCCGAACCCGTGCCACCAGTCGGACTCCGGCCAGACCGCGGCATGCGTGTCCGGCGCATCCCATTGCGCCGGGAGCGGGATTTGCGGTCTTCGATAGGGAGTGCCCACGCTGCAGGCGGCGAGAGTTGCACAGATGAGCCAGCACCAAGCGCGGGAGCCCGATTGCCATTGCATGGCCGCCACCCTGAGCCCGGGGCGGTTAACCGCGCATGGTCGAATTGTTAAAACAGTTTAATGTGCGATGTAGCTCTCAAGCCGGCGTATCGAGGGCACTTCGAATCTTGCTGGCCAGCTGTTCGATGGTGAAGGGTTTGGACAGCAACGGCATGCGGCGGTCCAACCCGGCGTCCTCGAGCTCGGATTCGCGCGAATAGCCGGTGGTGAACAACACCTTGATGCCGGGCTGCTTCGCCTTGACGCGCTCGGCGAGCACGCGCCCGCTCATCCCGGGCATCACCACGTCCGTGAACAGCAGGTGCGGCCCGATACCGCTCTCGACGAGCCCGAGTGCGTGCTCCGGCCCGTCGGCCGCGACCACGGTATAGCCGAGATTGCGCAGCGCCTCGACGCTCATGCTGCGTACGCGCTCCTCGTCCTCGACGACCAGGATCAGTTCCCGGTTGTTGCGCGAGGACGGCACATCGCGCGCGGCCGCCGCGGCGGGGGGCAGCGTGCCCCGGTAGCGCGGCAGGAAGATCCGTATCGTGGTCCCGGAGCCGAGGCGGGATTCGATGCTCACATGACCTTCGGACTGCCTGACGAAGCCGTACACCTGGGAAAGGCCCAGGCCCGTTCCCTTGCCGGTGCCCTTGGTGGTGAAGAACGGATCGAAGGCGCGCGCAATGACCTCCGGCGCCATGCCTGTGCCCGAGTCCGCCACCGCGATCATGACGTAATCGCCCGGCTTCGCGTCCATGTTCGCCGCCGCGTAGGCCTCGTCGAGCGTGACGTTGGCGGTCTCGAGCGTGAGCCGCCCGCCCTCGGGCATGGCATCGCGGCTGTTGACGCACAGGTTGACGACCGCATTCTCCAGCTGGGAGGCATCCGTGAACGTGTGCCACAGATCCGCAGCGAGCACGGTTTGCAGGCGGATGCTTTCGCCGATCGAACGGGTCAGGAGATCCGACATGTCCCGAACCAGCGCGTTGGTGTCGAGCGGACGGGGGTCGAGAGGCTGCTGCCGGGAGAATGCCAGCAGGCGGGCGGTCAGCTGCGCGCCGCGTTGCGCGCCCTCCATGGCATTGGCGATGAATTTCTCGGCCTTCTCCCGATCGCCCCCGAGGTGGCGTTTGGCGATGTCGAGCGAGCCGACGACGATCGCCAGCATGTTGTTGAAGTCGTGCGCGATCCCGCCGGTCAGCAGACCGACCGCCTCCATTTTCTGCATCTGGCGGATCTGCGCCTCCGCGGCGGCCCGTGATGCCGCCTCGTCGCGCAATCGCTGATTGGCCGCCTCGAGCGCCTCGGTGCGTTCGCGCACCCGGATCTCGAGTTTGGCATTCAGGATCTCGCGGGCCCGCTCGCTCACCGCGAAATCGCGAAAGGCCAGATGCATGACACCGACCAGCGTCAGGATGACGATGACCGCGAAGCTGTACAACCACAGGTTGAACAGCGACGGATTGCCCGGGACCGCGAGTCCCCCACCCGGAACCGGCACATAGAAATACCATCGGGCGAGCGCTCCGAGCACGGCCGCGATCAACCCGGCGCGCCAGCCGCAGACGAAGCTCGTCACCAGGATGGCGGGGATGAACGCGAGGAAGGGGAAACCGCCGATCGCCCCCGGGAACAGCAGCCGGGCGAGCAGCGCGAGCGCAACGGTTGCCATGGCGAACGCACCGCCCGCGGCCAGGTTGTCGCGCAACGGCGCGGTGCGCTCGTAGAAGCTGCGTGCTCTACTGATCAGCATCGGAATGGCGCTCCGCCGCCAGGGCGCTGACCGGGGCCATCAGCGTGGACAGCCGGGGCGGCTCGGCGTTGCGGACCGAGGCGAAGGCGACGATGTGCTCAAAGATGTGCTGCACGTAGCCGCGGGTCTCCGTGTAGGGGATGTTCTCGATCCACACATCGGCGTCCACCGGTTGCGCCGGCAGCCAGCGCGCGACCGAGACGGGACCCGCATTGTAGGCCGCGAGGCTGAGATCGAGCTGGTTGCCGTAGCGATCGAGCAGTTCGCGCACATACGCGGCCCCGAGCGGTACGGCGATCCCCGGGTCGAACAAGGACTCCCGGCTCGGTGAGGCGAAGTGCCAGCGCCTGGCCACGGCAACGGCGGTGGCCGGCTGCATCTGCATGAGCCCGCGCGCATCTGCGCGCGAGACCGCGTCCTTTCGGAACAGGCTTTCCTGGCGAATGATCGCCAGGATCCAATCCGGCGGAACCTCGGTCAGTTTGCTCGCAGCCGCGACGATCGACGCATAGGGACGGGGGTAGCGCAATGCCACGTCGTCCCAGTCGTCCGCCTGCGCCAGCATCGCGATGGTCTCGGCGTACCACCCCCAGCGCGAGGCAAGGTGCGCGGCCTGCACCTTGACGGCTTTGGCCGCATTGGCCAGAACGGAGCCCCACTCCGTGCCGGCCTCGTCCGCCATGTCGCAGTCGAACAGCGCATGCGCCCGGATGAGTGCGGGCTCTGCCGCCAGCGTCGCTTGAACGCCCGCGTCATCCGGCGAGGGGTGCACGTTGAGGTTGTAGCTCCGGTGAAGGCGGTCGGCGGCCAGGTAGCCATAGTAATCGCGCATTCCGGCGATCTCGGCGAACAAGGGCGCAGCGCTGTCGGCGCCTTTGACTTCCGCGGTCGCGCGCGCCCGCCAGTAACGCCAGCGCGGCTGGCTGGCAAGGCTCTCGGGCATGCCGCTCAGCCAGTCGAGCGCCTTGGGGTAATCCCCGGCCCATAGCGCGGCGCGCACTCTCCATTCCGCCACCTGGGGATCGGTGGCGGAGGTCGGCAGCCGATCGAATGCCGCCACCGCGCCGGGCTGACGCGCGTACGCCTCGCCGAGCGCATACGAGCGCCGCAGTTTGTCGCGCAGCTCCGGTGTCATGTCCGGCCGCGACAGCAATTCGGGGAGCACCGCCGTCGCGGAGGCGGCGTCGGTGTTGCACAGTCGCGCAAATCCGGCCAGCAGCGCCTCCGGCTCCACGCTGGCCGTCGGCGTCTGCGCCAGGGCGATGAGGGTCGCGCGCGGCGATTCCAGCAGTTGCAGCCATTGGCGCAGGGGCGCGGACCGCTCCGCGGGCACCTCGGCAACGAATTCACGCGCGAGCGAGGGACTATCGGCGGCGAGCGCGGCGCGGGCCCGCGATTCCTGCAAAGCGGGGGTCACGAATCCCTGGGCATGCAGCCACACGAACACCGTGGCGCACTCCGGCGGCGGACGCTGAATCAGGTTCCAGCGCGCCAACGCGTCCGGGCCGAGCTTGTCGGTATCTCCTGTCGTCAGGCGCCCCTGGAGCCGATCGCAGATGAGCGCGGGGTCGGTCACATCCGCGGAGCGGGGCAGATACCAGTCCCAGCGCCGACGCTCGGCGAGGCTCGCCAGCCATTGCCGGCGCAGGGACCGCGCAACGGGCTGGCCCTCGTGAGCCCGCAGGAAGGCATCGATCAGGGTGTCGAGGTCCTCGTTCGGCGTGAAGGTCAGGTCGCGGCGCAGCCGGGCGGCGATCAGGTAGTCGTAGATCGGATACGCCTTCAGCGCGGGCGAATCAGGCGGTTCGGGCGCGACGAGGGGCATCCGAGCCCGCTGCATGGCTGCCATGAATTCGGTGGACGCGCCCGGGGCCGGGGAACTGGGCGCGGCCGACGACCCGGCCGGCGCCGCAGGCGGGCCTTCGGGAACCAGGGAGGAGGCATGGACAGCTACGCCTAGACAGGCGGCCAGCAGCCACCCGCGATGGAAAGTGCATGGCAAGCTCACTGCTTCGCGCTGAGGTTCGCAGCGGCAACCCGGCAGGGGGCGGCAATCGGGCGCAACACGTCAGCTCGATCCGCCCGCGCGCGCGGCGGGTGCGACTTCGGAGAACTTGAGCTCCTCGCGGCTGCCGACGCGGGACCATTCGCAGTGCAGCCGGTAGCCATCCGCGGCATATACGTCGCACCAGCCACGGTCCCCCAGGTCGCTCCCGCCCTGGCGCTGCGGGGTAGCGCCCGCTCCCCCGTGACGCGCCAAAAACTCCTGAATTCTCTCCTCGCGGTCGGGCGAAACGTCGCCCCCGCCCTGAGCAGTTACTTCATCTTGTTGCATGGCCGGCCTCTCGAGGGGTGATGCGCTCGTGACGTTCCATCCCGGGTTCGCCATGCCGGTACCAGAATCGCGTCAGCGAAATCCTGCATGCGGCTTAGCCGGCTGCCCGGGGACTTGTTCACGACCCTCATCATAAGCTCGCGCGATGCCAGTCTACGAGTGCGATCCGTGGCGTTTGCAATACTTTGCCGACGTGATCTGCCCGACCGACGTGCATATCCCTACCGACGACGTGTATGCGTACAAGTTCAATCCTACCCATCGCTGGATCTACGACAAGCTGCGGGTTGCGCAGTCCCAGGGACTCCCATGCGGGCTGCAGCATGCGCCGCCGCCGGCGTATCCCGTGTTCTGCAAACCGGTCACCAACTTGAAGGGCATGGGTGCGGGGGCGCGCCTCGTGCGCTCGGCGGAAGAGTTCCGCAGGAGCTGCAAGCCGGGCGATTTCTGGAGTAAATGGCTGACCGGCGAACACGTAAGCACCGATTGGGCGGTGGTCCGGGGCGAGGCGCTGTGGTGCCGGCACACGCGCGGCGTGCCCGGGTTCGCAGGTACCTTCGATTATTGGACCATCGAAGCCCGATCGCGGCGGCGACTGGAGCGCTACTGTCGTGAGTGGATTGGCCGCTGCCTGTCCTCATACACGGGGATGGTTAACATCGAGACCATCGGCGGGCGCATCATCGAGGCGCATCTGCGCTTTTCCGATCAGTGGCCGGATCTTTACGGCCGCGGATGGCTCGAGGCGGTGGTGCACCTCTATCAGCGGGGAAGCTGGAGCTATCGGGAGGGCCGGCGCGCAGACGGCTACAGCGTCGTGCTGTTCGGTCCGCATGGCAGGGCCTACCGCCATCCGAAAGCCGAGAACCTGGCGGCCTATCGGACCGCGCCGGGCATCACGAGCGTTCAGATCACGTTCATCGAGGAGCGCGCCCCGGCTGCGCACATCATGCCGCCGGGAGGGTTTCGGCTGGCCATCGTCAACTGCGTCGACCTGCAGGCCGGTGTGCGGCTGCGGTCGGCGCTGGCCCGGGATTTCGGCCTCGAGCACGTCGCGACCGAGCCTCGGCCGGTGTTCGGCGCGATGCTCGAGCCCGGGTTGTCCTGGACCGGCTCACTGTGACGGCAATTTCCCGACCAGCCGATCGGCGAGCGAGGCCACGCAAAGGCTGAAGGCGCGGGCGATCGACGCGTAATCGTCGCCCTCGATCGGCTCCGTAAAGCTGCCGCCGCCGAGCTCATCGACGCGAGCCACGTCGTCCTCGATTCTCCAGTGCGCCTCCAGGATCGCCTGGCCGCCGCGGTGCGCGGCCATCCGCACGATCTCGACCTTGATGCGCACCGGCTTGACATCCGCCCGATCGAAACCGCGATCCGCGACCAGCACATCGGGGCGGCGCTGCTCGATGTCCAAGGCGAGCGTCTGACTGACGAGATCGGAGAGCGGCGCCGCCCAGCGCTCGTGCTCCAATACCAGGATCCGATCGTCCGGCGCATCGACGATCAGCTCCCGTCGATCGACGAGGGAGGGAATCGAAACGCTGAGCAGGACACGGGTGGCGTATCCGGCAGCCGGCGGACGCGCGGTGTCGGGCACCGCGCTCAACCTGTAGAACCGGTCGGGGTGCGTTGCGCAGGAAGCCGAGAGGATCGAGCAGGCGGCGAGCGCAATCGCCCGGCGGATGAGAGGCGCGGCGTTCATTTCGGATCCGCGGGCTTGCCCCGGATCAGCGACTCGGGGTGGCGTTCCAGATAATCGGCCAGCGCGGAAACCGATTTGGCGGCACGCGACAGCTGCAGCAGCGTGTCTCCCAGGTTGTCATTGAGCGGACCACCCTCGGCCAGCGCGTCCTTGGCGTTCTTCATGGCCCCTTCGGCCTCCTTCAGCGTGGCGGTGACCTGCGGAGCGATGCTCGCATCGACGTTGTGCATCAGGCTGTCCGTGGTCTTCAGCGTCTGATCGAGCGTTGCCATGGTCGCGATCAGATGGTTGGAGATCTGGTCGAAGGGCACCTTGTCGAGCTTTTTGGCGACGCTTCCGATCGAGTCGGTGATCTCATCGAGACCGCCGGAGGCGGTCGGGAAGATCGGCGGATGCGCATCCCAAGCCACGGTCGCCGTAGCGGTTCCCTTCACCACGTCGACGGCCACATATTTCTGCCCGGTGAGCAGGTTGCCATCCTTGAGCTCGGCCCGCATGCCGTGCGCCACCATGCTGTCGATCATGGTGTGTCCCCCTACGTCTGACAGGTCGGAGTTTTTCGCAGTCGCCGTGCGCGCGCGGGCGCGGATTCGCTGCGGGAATATGTCGACCTCCACCGGGAAGCGCAGCTCGCCGGCCACGCGATCGTACTCGACGGAAAGCCGCTTGACCTCGCCGATGTTGATGCCGCGCAGATCGACCGGAGCGCCCACCGACAATCCGCGCAGCGATCCTTGAAAGTACATGATGAACGTCTCCGCCACGGTGTCGGTCTCCCTCATCGCCCGCTCCCGGTCGGAGTACAGCTTGTAACTCGAATCCTCGGGCGCCTCCGTGGTGGAGGTGGAGTCCTTCGGGGATTGGAAGGCGACGCCGCCCTCGAGGATGGAGGCGATCGATTCGGTGTGCAGTTTCACGCCCTCCGAGTCGATCGACATGTCGACGCCGCTCGCCTGCCAGAACTTCGTGTCCTGGGTGACGAACTTGTCGTAGGGCGAGTTGATGAACACCTTGACGGTGACGCTCGCGCCCCCGGGGTCTAGTGCGTAGGCGACGACCTGTCCGGCCGGCATGTGCCGGTAGAACACCGTCGAGCCGATGTTGAGCGATCCGATGTCCCCCGCGTGCAGGATGTACTCGCGCCCCGGCAGACCGGAGGTCACGATCGGCGGGACCTCGAGACCCGTGAAATGGCGTTCGGGCACGGTCGAATGCCCCACGTCGACGCCGATGTATGCGCCGGAAACCAGTGTCCCGAGGCCCGAGATGTTCGCGCCGGTCACTCTGGGGCGAACCACCCAGAAGCGTGTGT
This sequence comes from uncultured Gammaproteobacteria bacterium, assembly GCA_963736185.1. Taxonomy (GTDB): domain Bacteria; phylum Pseudomonadota; class Gammaproteobacteria; order Steroidobacterales; family Steroidobacteraceae; genus Bog-1198. Next base: position 329,345 of record CAVTNZ010000089.1, read on the forward strand.
CCTGGACCAGATAGTCGGTGGCGTTGCGGTGGATTCTCGCCTCGACGACGACCTCCTTGCGGTCCTTGGAGACGTGGATCTCCTTGACCTCGCCGATCTCCACCGCCTTGTAGCTGATCTTGGTCTTGTTCGGCTCCAGGTCGTCCGCCGTATGAAACGTGATCTCGATGCTGGTGCCTTCGGCAAGCTTTTCGCGGACGGCCACGAAGGCGCCCGCGATGACCACGATGATCGGCAGGATCCACACATAAGGGAGGCGCACCCGCCGGTGCGGATCCGGCACCGCCGATGGCAGCTCGTCCTCGGGCGGCGGCGCGCGATCAGCCACGGGATTCGCCATCCCACAACAGGCGCTCGTCGAATGACTGGGCGGCGAGCATGGTGAGCACCACGACGCCGGCGAACGCGAGTGCGGCCGGCCGGACTTGCACGGTGGCCAACGACTGGACCTGCACCAGCGCCACGAGCAGCGACATGGCGAACACGTCGAGCATCGACCAGCGCCCTACGTACTCCACGATGCGGAACAGGCGGCTGCGCTGCTGCGGCTGGCGCACGGATTTGCGCGACACGGCGATCAGAATCTCACCGAGCGCGATCAGCTTCAAGAGCGGTACCACGATGCTCGCGAAAAACACCAGCACCGCGACCGGCCAGGAGCCCGAGTGCGCCAGCGAAATGACACCGCTCATGATGGTGTCGTCCTCGTCGCTGAAGAACGTGTGCGTGCGCATGACGGGCAGTACATTGGCCGGAATGTACAGCAGCGCCGCGGTGATCACCAAGGAGGCCGTGGTGGCCAGACTGTGCGGCCGGCGCACGTGCACCGGGGCATGGCAGCGGGGACAGCGCTGCTCGGCCGCTGCAATGGCGCGCAGGGTGGCCCGGCAGCGGGTGCAAACCAGAAGGCCGAGGCTTCGGCCGGTCACCACCGCGCTCATCGGCGGCCCCTACCGATCCACTGCCAGATTTGCTCCGTGGGTGTGACGCTTGCCATCGCAGCGAGCATGAACATGAGAAATCCGTAGGCGATGAGCGCGACCCGCGGGGCGACCTCCGCCTCGGAGGATAGCTTGACCAGCGCGACGATCGCCCCCAGCACGAACACCTCGGTCATTCCCCAGGGCCGCAGCGCCGCCAGCAATCGGAACACGAATTCCTGGGCGGGAGCGCGCAATCCCAGCCGCACCGGGACGAGCACGTACAAAAAAGCTAAGATCTGGGTCAGCGGCACCAGCACGGCGGTGAAGATCACCAGCACCCCCAGCGTGGCGTAACCCTGATCGTACAGGCCGAGCGCGGCGCCCGTCAGAGTCGTCATTCGCGTGGTGCCGTTCACCTTGAAGGCCACCAGCGGGTATAGGTTGGCGATGATGAAAAGAACCAGGCCGGCGGCCGCGAACGCAATCGCGGTGTCGACACCCTCCGCGTTCGTG